>CADACW010000045.1 GCA_902786565.1 uncultured Prevotellaceae bacterium
TTTCCTTGCGAAGACGGGATTTTTGTGATATATTTGCACACGCTTAGGTGGATCACTTTTCAATTAGAAAGTGGTACACTTTTCAATTAGAGTATACAATTGAGAGACTTGCAATTCTTATTTTTTATACTTTTTATTTGGTCATATCGGCAAAAAGTAGTACTTTTGCATCATTATTGACTATTATATATGAAAAAAGGAATCTTATTTGCCTGCCTGATGTTGGCACCGAACTGTGTCGTTGCACAGTCGTTTGACTTCGATTTGACCAAACCACAGCCCGTCTATAACGATGCTGACGGCTATGGCTACGACGTTTTGCCCGCCCCCGACAAGAAGAAGCCCGCAGAGCCATTCTACTTCTCGGTGAAGGTGCCCGACGGCAACTATCGGGTGCGTGTGGTGTTGGGCGGAAAGAAAGGCAGCAACACCACCGTGCGTGCCGAGGACCGTAGGCAGCTGATTGATAACGTGCTGACAGCTAAAGCCAAAGATACGCAGACATTCGAGTTCTCCGTGAACAAGCGCTCGACCTTCATCGAGGAGGGGAAGTGGGTGAAAATCAATGATCGTGAGAAGAACTATCTGGCCTGGGACGACCGTCTTACGCTGGAGTTCAATGGCCCTCTGCCCGCTGTGAAGTCGATTCACGTGGAGAGGACCGACGTGCCCACCATCTACCTCTGTGGCAACAGCACCGTGGTAGACCAGAACTACGAGCCGTGGGCCTCGTGGGGACAGATGGTTACCCGCTGGTTCGGCCCGGAGGTAGCCGTCAGCAACCACGCCGAGAGCGGACTGACGGCCCGCACGTTCATCGGCTCATTCCGGTTGGACAAGATTCTGACCACGCTGAAGAAGGGCGACTATGTGTTTGTGGAGTTCGGCCATAACGACGAGAAGGAGAAGCGGTCTGGCGACGGCGCGTGGTATCACTATCAGTATCAGCTGAAGATTTTCGTTGACGAAGTGCGTAAGAAAGGTGCCGAGATTGTCTTCTGCACGCCCACACAGCGCCGCCAGTTCGCCGACGACAAGAAGACCATCAAAAATACGCACGGCGACTTCCCCGCTGCCATGAAGATGGTGGCCGAAAAGGAGAATGTGCCCCTCATAGACCTGAACCAGATGACGAAGACATTCTTCGAGACCTTGGGATTCGAGGACTCCAAACGGGCGCTGGTGCACTATCCGGCTGAGGCTTACGGCAAGAAACTGGAGGACAACACCCACTTCAATCCCTACGGGGCCTACGAGGTGGCTAAGTGCGTGGTCATGGGCATGAAGCAGCTCGGCCTCCCCATCGTCAAGTATCTCCGCTCTGACTGGCAGGACTTCGACCCCGCCCAGCCCGACGACTGGAAAACCTTCAAGTGGGCACCCTCAAGAATGACGAACAATGCTAAACCAGCCGGAAATTAGCGGCCTGCGGCCTAAATGAGAAAAAGAATGGACTATGAATCTTTCTGACAAGCAACGTAAATCAAATAAATCAGTGAGAAACTTAATGTGCCTGAGTTTCTCATTTCTCATTTTTAGTTTTCCATTTTGCCCCGCAGGGGCGCAGAGCTGGCCAACTCCGACAACTGAGTCAAAACCCGGTGCACGGTGGTGGTGGCTCGGCTCGGCCGTGGATAAGGAAAACCTGCAGTGGAACCTGCGGCAGTATGCCGACCACGGCATTGGCGCTGTGGAGATAACGCCAATCTATGGCGTGCAGGGAAACGACAAAAACAACATTCCCTACTTGAGCGACAAGTGGATGGAGATGCTGCGATACACGCAGGAGCAGTGCCAGCAGAACGGCATCGAGCTGGACATGGCTACGGGTACGGGCTGGCCCTTCGGCGGACCGTGGGTGCCGCTGGAAGAGAGCGCCTGCCGCGCCATCTTCGTGGAAAAGACGATTGACAGTAAGGACGCCAGCATCATCGACCTCTCCCTCTCTGAGAAGGACGCAAAGAACGCCGTACTCCACAAGGTGATGCTCTACTCCCCCAATGGCACCCCCACCGATGTAACCCCTGATGTGGTTGCGTGTAAGCTGCGGCTCCGTCGCAGCCCCGCCCCCTCATCAAAAGTCATTGCCCTATATATTAAATATGGTGTAATGAAGGTGAAGCGGGCCGCCCCCGGTGGCGAGGGACTCGTCATCGACCATTTCGACCGCCATGCCGTGGCTCATTACCTTCGCCACATTGAGGCTGCCTTCGAGCGCACCAAGACACCCTATCCGCATACATTCTTCAACGACTCCTACGAGGTGGAGGCCGCCACATGGACACCCACACTCTTTGCTGAGTTTGAGAAGCGACGGGGCTACAAGCTGGAGGAACATCTGCCGGAACTGATTGCCTACGACCCGAAAGTGCTCTCCGATTACCGCGAGACGCTCGGCGACCTGCTGCTGGAGAACTTCACCAACCAGTGGACGGCGTGGGCGCACAGCCACGGGGCCGTCACTCGCAACCAGGCACATGGCTCTCCCGCCAACCTCATCGACTGCTATGCTGCCGTGGATATTCCAGAGATTGAGGGTTTCGGCCTTTCCGAACTCGGCATCAAGGGGCTGCGCACCGACCCCGGCAAGACGCGCAAGAACGATTCGGACTACTCGATGTTCAAGTATGCCCCGTCGGCAGCGCATGTCTGCGGCAAGCCTTATACCTCGAGCGAGACGTTTACCTGGCTGACGGAGCATTTCCGCACCTCGCTCTCACAACTGAAGCCCGACCTCGACCTGATGTTCTGTGCCGGCGTGAACCACATGTTCTTTCACGGCACTTGCTATTCGCCCAAGGACGATGAGTGGCCCGGATGGAAGTTCTATGCCTCTATCGACATGAGCCCTACCAACAGCATCTGGCGCGATGCCCCTTACTTTATGCAGTATGTGGAGCGTTGCCAGAGTTTCCTGCAGTGGGGCCAGCCCGACAATGACTTCCTGGTGTTGCTGCCAGTGCGCGATGCCTGGAAGAAGCAGACGGGCAAGCTGCTGATGCAATTCTCAATCCACGCCATGGGCAAGCTGATGCCTGAGTTCCGCGATGCCATCCTCGAAATTGACAAGGCAGGCTTCGACTGCGATTACATTTCAGAGCGATTGCTGATGCAGACCACTTGCAAGAACGGACTGCTCGTTACCAATGGGGGAACAGCCTACAAGGGCCTGATTATTCCCGGTAGCGGCGAAATGCCTCAGAATGTGAAAGAGCATATCGACCGCCTGAAGGCACAAGGGGCTCACATCATGTACGGAATCGACAAGACAGAAATGGCAAAGGCTGCCAAGCCGGAGCCCTTGAAGACCCAACTGGGCCTGAAGGCCATCAGGCGTAAGAATGCCAATGGCTACCACTACTTTATGGCCAACCTCACACCGCAAGACATCAACAAACGCATACCGCTGGCCGTAGACTGCAAAAGCGCCACGTGGTTCAATCCGCTGAATGGCGACATCTATCCCGCCAACATTACCCGCGAGGGTGTGGCCGTCAGCCTGCGTAGTGGCGAGTCGATGATTCTGCAGACCAGCAACGACGTTTCGCCTCTGTATGGTATGGGAGAGACGGCAAAGGGCGAGGCACGTCGGAACGACATCGTGCTTGAAGGCCCGTGGACTCTCTCCTTCATCAACGAATCTCCCAAAGTGGACAAAAGCTTCACACTTGGCACACTCACATCTTGGGAGACGCTCGACGACCAAACCCGTGTGACAATGGGCACAGGTGTCTATACCATCCACTTCAAAATGTCGAAGAAAGAAGACCCCTCGGGTGCCTGGCTCATCGACCTTGGCGACGTGCGCGAGTCGGCCCGTGTCTACATCAACGGTCAGTTCGTCGGTTGCGCCTGGAGCGTGCCCTTTGTCCTTGACACGAAAGGAGCGCTGAAAGTTGGCGACAACGAGGTGCGCATCGAGGTCACAAACCTGCCTGCCAACCGTATCGCCGACCTCGACAGAAAGGGCGTGAAATGGCGCAAGATGGAGGAAATCAATGTGGTTGACATCAACTACAAAAAGACTCTCTACGACCAGTGGGAACCAGTGCCCAGCGGTCTGAACTCAACAGTCAAATTAACAAGAAACACTAAATAGGATTATTATGACAGAAATCAAACATCATCATCACCATCATCACAAGGAAGATGACGCATCACGTTTTAAACGGTTGAGCTTGCTATCCATTAAACGGCGTAAGATAATCAAGAAATGGGCATTTAGAGCTTTGTGCTGCATGGCTGTTATCATGGCCATCCTTGTAGCACTGGCTTACACCATTGGTTGAGGTCTAAGACCCTCAACAGCATACCAAATGAAATCCCGGTCACGCTTCTGGTATGACCGGGATTTCATTTGCAGGAAAGGGTAGGGGGGATTACTCTCCCTTGATGGCAGCCACGCCGGGCAGCACTTTACCCTCAATAGCCTCAAGCAGAGCACCGCCGCCGGTGGAAATGTAGCTCACCTGGTCGGCAAGGCCGAACTTGTTGACACAAGCCACGGAGTCGCCACCACCGATGAGTGAGAAGGCTCCTTCCTTAGTGGCCTTGGCAATGGCATCGCCAATGGCACGGCTGCCAGCGGTAAATTCATCGCACTCGAACACACCGGCAGGACCGTTCCACAGAATGGTCTTGGCACCTTCGATTGCCTTGGCAAATGCCTTCTGGCTCTCAGGACCGGCATCGACACCCTCGAAGCCCTCGGGTACTTTATTGGCGGGGCAGGTGATAATCTCTGCACCGGGCTTCACGGTCATAGTGCCGAAGTCGAGGCCGTTGGTGGCTGTGCAGTCAGTGCCCAGCACCAGCTCGACACCATTCTTCTTGGCCAGTTCCTCAACGCCAAGTGCCACATCGAGCTTGTCGAGCTCAACGATGGACTGTCCGATTTCGCCATTGTGTGCCTTGGCAAACGTGTAGGTCATACCACCGCAGAGGATGAGCTTGTCCACCTTGCCCAGCAGATTCTCGATGATGCCAATCTTTGATGACACCTTCGAACCACCCATAATAGCCACGAAGGGGCGCTTGATGTTCGAGAGCACGTTGTCAACGGCGGTCACCTCTTTCTCCATAAGCAGGCCCAGCATCTTCGAGTCGGCATCGAAATAGTCGGCGATGACGGCGGTGGAAGCGTGCTTGCGGTGAGCGGTTCCGAAAGCGTCCATCACGTAGCAGTCGGCATACGAAGCGAGGGTCTTGGCGAACTCCTTCTGGCGGGCCTTCATCTCCTTCTTCGCAGCATCGTAGGCGGGATCGGTCTTCTCAATTCCAACGGGCTTGCCTTCCTCTTCGGGATAGTAGCGCAGATTCTCAAGCAGCAGGGCCTCGCCCATCTTCAGGGCCTTGGCGGCATCGGCAGCTTTAGCACAGTCGGGGGCAAATGCCACAGGAACACCCAGGGCCTTTTCAACAGCCTCACGGATCTGGCCAAGCGAAAGTTTCGGGTTCACTTTGCCTTTGGGCTTGCCCATGTGACTCATAATGATGACGGCACCACCGTCAGCCAGAATTTTCTTCAGAGTGGGAAGAGCACCACGGATGCGGGTGTCGTCGGTAATCTTGCCATTCTCATCGAGGGGCACATTGAAGTCTACACGCACAATTGCCTTTTTGCCGGCAAAGTTCATTTCATTGATTGTCATAACTTAAATTGTTTAATGATTATATAAATATAAAGATGTGTGCTTTCTCGTTGCAAAATTACTAATTTTTACTGTCATAGCAATATGGCAAGGTGCATATTTAATTTTTTTTTGCGCATTGACGGATTTTAACGAAAAAAACATACGTTTTGTTTAGAGCGTTTGGAAATATTTTTGTAACTTTGCACGCTGGAAGGTTGACCAAAACGGAGAACTTTTTGCTCGAAGAAATGGAAAAAGTTTTCCAAAACGTGCAACCGTCTGCTAAACAAACGCTGAACAAGTTACTTAAAATCAGAATAATAAAATGGAAATAAAAAACTTTACTATCACGAAACGAGACGGCTCAAAAGACCGTTTTTCGCTGGACAAAATCATGAATGCAATCGTCAAGGCATTCGAAAGCGTGGATGAACCCTCTGATCTGGGCACCATCTCTAAGATCATCAGCCATCTCGATATGCACGACGACATCAAGGTGGAGGACATCCAGAACCAGGTGGAGGAAGCCTTGATGCGCGAAGGCTTCTACCGTGTGGCAAAATCTTTCATCCTATACCGTCAGGAACACAGCGAAGACCGCGAGACTTTGGAGAAGATGATGTTCCTCTCAGAGTATATGGAGAGCGTGAATGCGGCGACCGGCTCGAAGTACGATGCCAATGCCAACGTTGAACATAAAAACATAGCCACCCTGATTGGCGAATTGCCAAAAAGCAATTTTATCCGCCTGAACCGTCGCCTCTTGGTGGACCGCATCAAGAAGATGTACGGAAAGCAGTTGGCCGACGAATACATTGACAAGCTGACACACCACTTTATATATAAAAACGACGAGACTTCGCTTGCCAACTATTGCGCTTCCATCACAATGTACCCTTGGCTCATTGGCGGCACCAAGAGTATCGGCGGCAACTCGACAGCTCCCACAAACTTGAAGTCGTTCTGTGGCGGTTTCGTCAATATGGTCTTTATGGTGTCGTCGATGCTCTCAGGGGCATGCGCCACGCCGGAGTTCCTCATGTACATGAACTATTTCCTCGGACTGGAGTATGGCAAGGATTACTGGAAGCGAGCCGACGAGCAGGTTGACCTCTCACTGAAGAAACGTACACTCGACAAGGTCATCACCGACTGCTTCGAGCAAATTGTGTACACCCTCAACCAGCCTACTGGCGCACGCAATTACCAAGCCGTGTTCTGGAATGTGGCCTACTACGACAAGTATTATTTTGAGAGCATCTTCGGCGAGTTCTACTTCCCCAATGGCGAAAAGCCAGACTGGAATGGCCTTTCGTGGCTGCAGAAACGCTTTATGAAATGGTTCAACCAGGAGCGCACAAAGACACTTCTCACTTTCCCCGTAGAGACCATGGCGCTGCTAACCGACAAAGACGGCAACTGCCTTGACAAGGAGTGGGGCGACTTTACGGCCGAGATGTACAGCGAAGGCCACTCGTTCTTCACCTACATGAGCGACAATGCCGACTCGCTCTCGTCATGCTGCCGTCTGCGCAACGAAATCACCGACAACGGATTCTCATACACCCTGGGTGCCGGTGGCGTCAGTACAGGCTCGAAGAGTGTGCTCACCATCAACCTGAACCGCTGCATCCAGTATGCCGTCAATCACAAAATGCCCTATCTGCAATACTTGGCCGGCGTCATCGACTTGTGCCACAAAGTTCAGTTGGCCTACAACGAGAACCTGAAAGAACTGCAGCAGCATGGCATGTTGCCGCTCTTTGATGCAGGTTACATCAACATCGGACGTCAATACCTCACCATTGGCATCAACGGACTGGTGGAGGCCGCCGAGTTTATGGGCCTTAAGATTACGCCCAACGACGACTATCTGCACTTCGTTCAGGGTATCCTCGGATTGGTAGAGAAGTACAACAAGCAGTATCGCACCAAGGATGTGATGTTCAACTGCGAAATGATTCCTGCCGAGAATGTGGGGGTGAAACACGCCAAGTGGGACCGTGAGGACGGTTATTTTGTGCCACGCGACTGTTACAACTCTTACTTCTATGTGGTGGAGGACGACTCTCTGACCATACTCGACAAGTTCAAACTGCATGGCGCTCCATACATCGAGCACCTCACCGGCGGTTCCGCCCTGCACATGAATTTGGAAGAGCACCTGTCGAAGGAGCAGTATCTGAAACTGCTGCAAGTGGCTGCCAAGGAAGGGTGCAACTATTTCACCTTCAACATCCCCAATACCGTTTGCAACGACTGCGGTCACATTGATAAGCGCTATCTCAAGGAATGCCCGAAGTGCCATTCGCACAACATTGACTATATGACCCGCATCATAGGCTACCTGAAGCGTGTCAGCAACTTCTCGCAAGCTCGTCAGGAAGAAGCTGCACGCCGATACTACGCGATTGCATGATATGCTGAAATATGTCAATACTGGTATCGTCTTCCAGGAGATTCCAGATGAAGTGACGCTGGCTATCAACATCTCGGGCTGCCCTTGTCGCTGCCCGGGATGTCATAGCCGCTATCTTTGGGAGGATGTCGGGCTTCCGTTGAATGCTGCTGCGCTGGATGATTTCGTCAATGAGTATGGACAGGACATCACCTGCATTGCCTTCATGGGGGGTGATGCCGACCCTAAGGGCGTGAACATGCTTGCCCAATATCTGCACGAAGAGCATCCGGAATTTCGCGTAGGATGGTATAGCGGTAGGATTCGTGTGCCGTCAGTAGTCTGCAAAACCGATTTCGACTACATAAAGATTGGGCCTTATATCCACCATTTAGGGCCGCTCAATCGCCCAACTACCAACCAGAGGCTTTACAGGAAACGTGACGACGGCAGCTTTGAGGACATCACACATAGATTTTGGCGCACAGCCCTCTAAGAGGTTAAAAAAACATAAATAAAAGAATTGGAGAGTCGGGAAGCTCAAGAAATGGGTTATCTTTGCATTTGATTATCCAATAAACCTAAATTAAAAAAGACTATGAAGAGTATTTTGGAAGGACGTACTGCTTTGAAGGCCGAGGTAGAAAAGATTGCTGAAGTGGCAGGTTATCTCTGGCAAAACGGCTGGGCTGAACGCAATGGCGGCAACATTACTGTGAATATTACTGAATTCCTTGATGACGAGATTAGGAAAATGCCTGCCATCAGCGATGTGAAACAGATTGGCATTACGCTCCCGATGCTGAAAGGATGCTATTTTTACTGCAAAGGCACTGGCAAGCGTATGCGCGACTTGGCACGCTGGCCGATGGACAATGGCTCCATCATCCGCATACTGGACGACTGCGCAAGCTATGTGATTATTGCTGACAATCCTGTGCTGCCCACAAGTGAACTGCCTAGCCACCTGATTGTGCATGCCCGTCAGATTGAGACGGGAAGTGGCTATAAGGCAACCGTTCACACTCACCCCATTGAACTGGTGGCAATGAGCCATAAGAAAGAATTTCTCGGGAAAGATGTGCTTACACGCATACTCTGGTCAATGATTCCAGAGACAAAGGCTTTCTGCCCGTTAGGCCTGGGCATTGTTCCCTACACCTTGCCCGGATCCAATGAACTGGCCGAAGCTACCCTCAAGGAGTTGGAGGATTACGATGTGGTGATGTGGGAGAAGCATGGCGTGTTTGCCAAAGGCAAGGATGTGATGGATGCTTTCGACCAGATCGACGTTCTCTCCAAGAGTGCCAAGATCTACATCAATTCCAAGTGTATGGG
Organism: uncultured Prevotellaceae bacterium; assembly: GCA_902786565.1. Lineage (GTDB taxonomy): Bacteria > Bacteroidota > Bacteroidia > Bacteroidales > Bacteroidaceae > Prevotella. Next base: position 9,370 of record CADACW010000045.1, read on the forward strand.
CTTCGAGCCTGAAGGAATGAGCGACGAGCAGATGAAGGAAATGACCCGCGCATTCAACCTGCCGCGCTGATAAAGCTAACATATTACTAACTCATATAACTAATTCTTTTAGAACAATGGCAAAGATTGTAACATTAGGCGAGATTATGCTTCGCCTGTCGCCACAAGGCAACGACCGTTTCATTCAGAGTGAGTCTTTCCGCATCATCCCTGGCGGTGGCGAAGCTAACGTCGCCATTTCTGTGGCTAACTATGGCCATGAGGCTTACTTCGTTTCCAAACTGCCTAAACACGAGATTGGACAAATTGCCGTCAACGCACTGCGCCGCTATGGTGTGGACACCCGTTTCATCGCCCGTGGTGGCGACCGCGTAGGTCTCTACTATGCCGAGACAGGTGCTTCGATGCGCCCCTCAAAGGTCATCTACGACCGTGCTCACAGCTCAATAGCCGAGGCTGATCCCAAAGATTTCGACTTCGATGCCATCATGGAGGGAGCCGCATGGTTCCACTGGAGCGGCATCACACCTGCCATCAGTGACAAGGCTGCCGAACTGACCCGTTTGGCTTGCGAAGCCGCAAAACGTCATGGCGTTACCGTTTCGGTCGACCTCAATTTCCGTAAGAAGCTTTGGACTTCCGAGAAGGCCATCAGCATCATGCGCCCCTTGATGAAGTATGTCGACGTATGCATTGGCAATGAGGAAGATGCAGAACTCTGTCTCGGCTTCAAGCCCGATGCAGACGTTGAAGGAGGACAGACCGACGCTGCCGGCTACGAAGGCATCTTCAAGCAGATGATGAAGGAGTTCGGCTTCAAGTATGTCGTCTCCACGCTCCGTGAAAGCTACAGCGCCACATTCAACGGCTGGAAGGCCCTGATTTACAATGGCAAGGAGTTCTATCAGTCGAAGCGCTACGAAATCAATCCCATCATCGACCGCGTTGGTGGTGGCGACTCGTTCTCTGGCGGCCTGATTCACGGTCTGCTCACCAAGCCCAACCAGGGCGAGGCCCTTGAGTTTGCTGTGGCTGCCAGCGCTCTGAAGCACACCATCAATGGTGACTTCAACTTGGTCAGCACAGATGAAGTAGAATCACTGGCTGGTGGCAATGCCAATGGCCGCGTACAACGTTAATGAAACACTATGGCAAAGTTTGATAAACTGGCCGTAATGGCCAAGATAGGCGAGACGGGCATGGTTCCCGTGTTCTATCACAAAGACCTTGAGACCTGTAAGAATGTGGTGAAGGCCTGCTATGAAGGTGGTGTCCGCGCATTCGAGTTTACAAACCGTGGCGATTTTGCCCAGGAAGTGTTTGGCGAACTGGTAAAGTGGGCCGACAAAGAGTGTCCTGAACTGGCACTTGGCATTGGCTCAGTGGTCGATGCTCCTACTGCAGCCCTCTACATTCAGCTGGGTGCCAACTTTGTGGTCGGTCCCCTGTTCAACCCCGAGATTGCTCCTGTGTGCAACCGCCGTCTGGTGCCCTATTGCCCTGGCTGCATGACCGTCAGCGAGATTGGGAAGGCCCAGGAGCTTGGCTGTGACCTGACCAAAGTGTTCCCCGGCGACGTGGTTGGTCCTAATATGGTGAAGGGCCTGAAGGCTCCAATGCCCTGGTCGAAAATCATGGTGACTGGTGGCGTGGCTCCCGAAGAGGAGAACCTGAAGGCTTGGTTCAAGGCTGGTGTTTACTGCGTTGGAATGGGCTCAAAGCTGTTCCCCAGCGATAAGGTGAAGGCTGGCGATTGGCAGTACATAACCGACAAGTGCCGCGAAGCCCTCGGCTATGTAGAGAAGGCCCGCGCATAACATACTAATAAGAAGAACGTCCTGGATTTCTTTAATGGGAGTCCAGGACGTTTTCTTAAACAGATAACCGCCGGATATCTCGGAGATAAACGGCGGTTTTCTTTATCATGCCATATTCTTGGCGGAGGATTATCTGCTGGCGTGGAAACCTTCCAGATTCTCGTATTTGCGGAGCATCATACGATGGTAAATGTTGCGGAGCCAATAGGGATGGGACAATGTGAAGGCAAGACCTACAATCAAAAGCACCCAGTAGGCAGTCTGCTCGCTGAAAAGCAGAATAAGCATGGCGACAATGGCCAGCGGCGACAGCATGGCCAGCAATTCCACAGCCAGCTGAAGCCCGTTCTCCACATTGTTCTTTCCTGTAACTTTCGCTTCGAGGGGTAAAGTCTGCTTGTTGTAGACTGCCATTTGGAAAAGCAAGAAGTACAGATAACCACTGGACAGCAGCATATAGGCGGCAACCATGAGCAATGGGAATTTCCCGGCAATAATGGCGGGAAGCATCAGTAGCAGGGGCACCATCAGTATGGCTACATGGAAATAGTATTTTGCACGCAACAGCTGAAGTATATTCTCACGGTGAATCATCAGAAAGTCAATGTAGTTGCCCTCCGGCCCCATGATCTTGATCAAAGCGGTGATGCCGTAAATGGAGAAACAGTAGAAGCACCAGAAGTTGAGCATCATCTGGCCATCGTAAACATCGGTGTAGGCAATAAGCAATGTCAGCACCACTATCAGCCCCAGGCTCATAAACACGCGGGCACGGATAGCCTTGTTGCGCATAATGCTTTTCAGCTCTAATTTCAGATAGTCGCCCGTTTGGCCGAACCTCTCCAGGAAAGAAAACTGCGACACGCTCTTTAGTGCTGCCGGCTTCTTACTTTCGCGTGAAACCTCTTCGAAGGCGAACCTATACTGTGTGGCACGGTTCACCAAAAGCAAGCAGACCAGCAACGCCACGCACACCAGCGTGAACCATGGAGCGGCTGCCACATCAAGATAGCCGTCTAACATATCCTCGAATACCTGGTTGTCGTCGGCAGCTAAAAACAGGCAGGCGATGAACGAACCATAGATAACGATGGGAACAATCCACCACAGCAATGAGCGGGCTATTAGCGTGCGCACCAAAAGATAGAACTGGCTGTTGGCCAAGATGAGCACGATACAACTGACCAGTATCAAGCCGACGGTAGACAGCTCAGTTCCACCACAATAGATGATGAATGAGTAGGGCAAAAAGAGCGTCAGCCATAACCAGTTGTAACTGCCGGCAAGAGATGTCAGCAGAAATGTCTCCACCACTGTCCGGCGGGGTAGGGGGAGCAGCATATAGGGCTTGATGAGCATGGCTGGCGTCTTCTGCACCATGAACCTGGCAAGGAAGTCAATCTCAAGCAGAAATGTAGGCAGCAAGAACAGGATGAAAGCAGGAGTACCGGAGTCGTTGGCCAAACTGCCAAACATCGTTCCTGCACAAATCATATAGATGATGGTGATGCCGGCACCGATGGCCATCAGCACCTTGGCCACGACACTTTGGTCGTAGGCTGGATTGCGCCGGAAGGCCAACTTGTTTTGCCGACGCAGTAGGCGGAACAATTGGAATTTGTTCATCTGAGGTCGATAACTTCAGCAGTAGGGAAGTCTTTTGAGTTGAACCGGAAAGTGCTGTCAGCAAGTTTGACGGTCTTAAGCCCGGAGATGGTGAAGGTTGTCCACTTCTGCTTCTGCAGCAGTTTTACTTCTATGGGATTGTAGTTGATTTTGTCCACAGTGATGAACATTTCTTGGACGTTCCGCTTGGCTTCTTTTGCGGTCAGATGGACGACAAAAGTTTTGTTTCCTTTAGTCAATGCATACTTGTAGCCCTGTTTGTAAAGGTTGATAAAGTTGTAGGGGTTGAGTGATTGCAGGCGCGATTCTCCTGGTGTGGTGACGCTCACCTCGTCGTTCTTTGACATATAGGTCCAAAGTGTTTTCCCATCGAACCATAGGGAGGCTGCGGCAGTAGTGGCACAAAACATCTGCCCTTTCACGGAAATGGAGCCGCTGGCATTTCCATATTGTGCACTGGTCATGGTGAAATTGGCTTGGATGCCATCCTTCGAGCTGACCACAGCAGCACACTTGTCGAGCACTTCCTTTGCTGTCTGTGCACTCACCAAGAAACTGAAAGTCAGGGCAATAATAGTCAATAATGATTTTTTCATTGGAATGATAGAATTAGTTAATCTTTAATTGAAGAAATTCCACGAAACACCCAAGTGCAATACTGAGCGGTTCTGTGGATAGTGAGGAGCCAAGAAAACTTGGCGGTTAAGACTCTTGCCGAACGCATTTGTCATCATAATGAAAAAGCGGGCGTGCTTCAGATGCAGATTGGCATAGACATCCACAAAAGGGAAATTGCCCAACTCCAGTTGGCTGGCCTCGTTTTCCTGGACGGCAAACTGGTTGAGCAAGAAACAGAAGTCGGGGGCTTTGTACTTGGTGAACCAAGTGGCCGAGGCGCCCAGTTCAACACGCAGTACACGGGCGATATGGAACTTCAGATAGAGATTGGTGAAAACGTTTAACTTTGGCAACGGCAGCGCCCCTTGGTCGCTCGACGACTGATAGGTAAGAATGTTGTCCCAGTTCAGCGGGCCTAACTTGAAGTCTTGCTTCAATTGGGCGGTAAGCACATTGATGTTGGACGACTGCTGTTTGACAGCTGCTGTGTATAGCGACTTGCCCATACCCTGATAAGTGTAATCAAGACCTAAATATGTGTAGTTCTGTATTTCTTCGATGGCAATCCGAAGTGACGTTTTTGTCTTGTCATACGAAAAAGTTCCCTCAATGCGTGTTCGCATCTCCTTGCTGAGGTCGTTGTCCCACCACAAGTGCTTGGAGTGGTAGTGGCGATAAGCAAAGTCGGGGTTCAGCCTATAGAAATGCGCCTTGGCTTCCAGTCGCACGGTGTCCTTGAACAGCGGGAAGTTGAGGTTCGATTCACCTTGCACTTTCAGCTGGCCTGCGTCTTCGCCGACAAGCCACGTCTCGGCCATAACGTTATAGTGGAATGTTTTGCCTTGGGTGCGAAGCAGCTGTCCTCCGATGCTCACATTGTGTTCTTTCCACCGCTTGAGTGAAGCCACTCCGGCATCGTCAACGTCAGGCATGTCGTACCGCCGCAGGTCGTGGGTGAGAAATGCCTTCAGTCCCGCAGGCACATACTTGTTGAATCCCTCAAGCAAAGCCAAGGCAACGGTATTCCTGACATTGAACAGCTTGGTCTGGTCGTATATGGAGTCTCCAGTATAGGCATCATTCATATTGTCGTAGAAATAGTCGAGGTAATTGACGCTGCCCGCTGAGTAAGCCTGGTAGATATGCTTGTAGCTGTTTACTTCTATGGTATGTATGAAACTAGTCACGGGAACAAAAACTTTCTTCATCGTGGCCTCTATCGAATCGGCTTTTGCCTGCTCTGCAAGCAGCGAGTCGGCCATTTCCTTGGAGTCAACCTTGATACGGGTGCTTGCGGTCGAAAGAGAGTCAGAGGGCAGGGTAGGGGCGTCGCCCATGATTTTGGCCCCGTCGGGCCGGCCCTTAGGTGCCTCTTTTGCCGGTAGGCTGGTGTCAGCCTCATCTTTGCCGGCATTTTCAGCCTTCTCCTTTTCAGCCTTTGCCTGTTCGGCAAATTTGCGGGCTTTGATTTCCTCTTCGGTCATCTTTACCTTCTTGTAGAATCCGAGAGAGTAGCGGTGTGTAAGGAAAAGGCGCATGATGTCGTTGCGATTCCAGTTGAGAACGAGATATGTTGGTATTTCGTTGTCGGCGTATGTCTCTGAGAACTGCTCTGGATGAGTGATGTAGGCATCTGATGCAATGCCTCCGTTTTCAGCAGCTTTCTGGTGGTGCGTGTTGAAGATGACATGCATCTGGTACTTGTCGCCCAGATAAGAGCCGAACAGGGTGGCTCCGAAATCGGAGGTGCTCTGGTTCTGGAAATAACCTCTTGCATAGGAATAGTCCAAATCAAGCCCTATGCCGATACGCTTGTTGAAATTGGCAGCGAAGCGAGCGTCAAAATGGTCTTCACCATCTGTCTTGTCACCACAGTTGTCGTATGACAGATTGGTGATTGGCGACAGAGTATTGGTGAAATGCAATTGGTCAGGCTGTTTCATAGTCTGGTCATAAGCGTCAGTAAACAGAAATTCCCCTTTCTCCTTGCGGTCAATAAAAATGCGGTTCTGGCGGGCCGAATAGTTTGAGCCGATGGTGTTATACTGCCCATAGCGACCCATACCCAGAGTAGACTGTGGATAAAGGTGAGGCAGTGTGTCAACCTCGGCCTTGGTGATTTCTCCAAACTTTCGGTCTACTGTCCAGACATAGACCCCCTTTGGCACCTCTTTGTTCTTTTTTGTAGTGTCACTGTTGTGGGGGTTGAAGTTTCTGTTCTGCTCGCCGTTCCAGTTTTCGTCGATATTGCCATTCTGCCCATCATGCACCTGTGCATGGGCTGTCAGCAATGACAGCAGAAATGCAATAATTAGTGATGGGAATCTCATATTTTCAGAATACGCAAAGCTAACTCAATAAACTTAAAGACCGACGCAACCAGGAGTATCCATTTGGCCATTTCTTTTTCTTCTGTGTAGAAATAAACAAGAAGGCCCAGCACGGCACCAATCATAAAAATAATGTTGAGCCACAGCCGCAACTTTCGGGTGCGGCTGCTGTCGGTGAAGGGCTCCAGATTATGACGTTTAGGGTGGGGGACTTGATGGCCTTCCGTCAGTTCTCTGTTCTCGTTAATATCTTGATTCATAGTTTATTTCTGCAACAAGTTCGCGAAGCGATTAAATAGATAATCCTTCCTGTCAATTGTCTTTCTGCGGAATTTTCCGCTAACCCTTGCCAGCTTGGTTTGTTTCTTGTTGAGCCCCCATTTGTCGGTAATCCATTCTTCGGCCTTGTAGGTCTGCATATCGCGCTCCTCGTCATAGATGTAGTGTATGCGCGTCATTTTGATGGTTGCTTCGCCGTCTCGACAGTCGGCAATCAGATGGTACAAGAGTCGGGTGCGGTCCAAATTCAATGGTTTGTTCTTGAAAACGAGCCATTCCTGGTAATTGCCAACAAGTTGCAGCTTCTCTTTGTCGGCAATACTTATTCTGCTTTGCTCAAACTGGTTGCTCTCTTTGACAATGCTCTCAAAGTCTTTTTTCAGAATCTCAAATATCTGTGCGCCACTCTTGCCGGGAGCCTTGATGGTTGTCTCGAATACTACTCGGCCATCTACCAAGGGTACTGCGCCTGCCAGGTATTTGGCATCGGGATTAGTCTGCACACCAGCGGCATTGACGGTTTGTTCCCATGTGTTGTCTTGGGCGATGGCTGCCACTGGCAGCATCATCAGCATTGCTAACATCAATTGTTTCATATACAGATATATTTGAATAAACGATGCGGCAAAGTTACAAAGAATAATTCTAACCTCCAATAAGATTTACATTTTTTGGCAGTCTTTATTCTTCAATAAGTTTGCCCTCACGCACCAAGGCGTTCCAAAGCGAATGTCTGGCTTCCGGGTTCATTTGTTCCACCTGTTCCATCAGATGTCTTATTTCTGTGCGGTTGGTCGCTTTGTCGTACGGACAGCATTTTATTTGCTGCTCATAGCCACGCATCTCAGCATATAGCTTGATGTCGGCTTCTGGCACCATACATAGCGGCCTGATGATGGTGAGCGGCATCTTGCGGAAAGAGAGTCTGGCGGGCATGGTTCCGAAGCGTCCCTGAAAGAGCAAGTTCATCAAACTGGTGTGCAACAAGTCGTCCTGGTGATGCCCAAGAGCAATCTTGTTGCATCCCAGCTGTTGCGCCAACTCAAACATCTTTTTCCTGCGGTTCCACGAACAGAGGAAGCATGGATGTTTGCGTGTGTCGGTCGATGCATCGAAACTTGTTGTCACCACATGAATTGGCACGTTCAGTTCGTCACAAAAACGCCTCAAATAGTCGGTCGACGTCTCGTAACTGATGTTGGCCATACGCACGTGTATGGCTTCCACCTTAAAATTCGGATGAGAGATGGCTGCGCGTTTGGCCAACAGTTCTAAAAGGCACAACGAATCTTTGCCCCCCGAAAGACCCACAAGAACTTTGTCGTCATCCTCCAAAAGGCGATAGGTGGCAAATGCCTTCACGAATTTCTCATTGATGCGTTTATAAAGTTCTTTATTTATCATAATGTCGATTCCTCGTGGTTAGGGCTTTTAAAATCAATGGTTTATATTTTTCTGAAGTTTGGACGAACCATTTGATGCAAAAGTACAATCCTTTTAATGTGTTTGGACGAACCAAACGAAATGATTGGTTCGTCCAAACTTCAATTGATGATAATTAGTATTAGAGATGTTTCTGCGGATACAGTTCGTTCCACCAAGTCGGGTCGTCTTTCAGCCAACGCTGGAACCAGGCCATTTGTGTGGCGAGCCATTTCTCTCGCTTCTTGTAGTCAAGAATATGGTGGTTTTCGCCTTTCACCTCAACAAGCGCGACTTCACGCCCCAACAATTTCAGAGCCGTGAACATCTGAAGGCTCTCGATGAGCGGAACATTTGTGTCGGCATCGCCATGCAGCAACAGCAACGGCGTGTGAATTTTGTCGGCGTTGAAAAGCGGACTCTGGTCCACATAGAGTTCGCGATGACTCCACGGATAACTGTTGGCCATCGACACCTCGCTGTAGTTGTAGCCCCAGTAGCCTTCGCCCCAGTAACTTGTATGGTTCGATATACCGGCATGGCTGACTGCAGCGGCAAAAATGTCGGTCTGCGTCTGAAGATACTGAGTCATGAATCCACCATAACTGGCGCCCATACAGCCAATCTTGGACTTGTCGATGAATGGATGCGCCTCGCAAATTTTCTTCGTTCCCTCAATGATGTCTTCAGCAGGACCTTTGCCAGCCGTGTTCACATGGCGGGACGCCCAATCCTGGCCGAAGCCTGTGGCACCACTTGGCTGCAGGATATAAGCCACATAGCCGAGCGAATTCCAATACTGGGGAGCGTATGGCGACTCAAAATAACGTGACACGGGCGAACAGCCACCATAGTAATAGACAATCATTGGATATTTCTTGCTCACGTCAAAATTCTCCGGCAAATACAGGCGGCCATAGACGGTATCACCTCTGGAGTTGGTGAAGTTCCAGTCCTGGCATGTGCCGACTGAGGCATCGCCGAGCGCTTCATTGCCGTCAAAAACAATTTGACTGAGAAGCGTGTTTCGCTTGACATTCAGCGATTTCAGGTTCGCCACATAAGCCGAGGCAGGCTCCAACGTCTTGTAGCTGACGTATGCCAGAACTGGGGCATTGGAAGCCAAAGTCCAACGGTAGGCATAGTCGCCATTGACAGGCAACTTGTTGATATTGAATGTCTTTGAATCGATTGCAAACAAGTTCACGTAGTCGCGGTCTTCAGCTGAGATATAAATCTGTTCGTCGGCCATCGACCAGACCGCATTCTGGACTGATGGGTCAAAATCTTTGGTCAGAGGTGTCACTTTGCTGGTTGCGATGTCGTAGAGGAACAGTTCGGTCTCCGTCATACTGGGGGTCACGCTCAGGGGCAATTGGCAGCCGATGCGGCCAAAGGCCTCGGGAGTGCCAGTAAAGAGAATTTTGCTGGCGTCTGGCGAGAAAGAACCACCACCTACGAACCCATAACATTTAAAGAGCGTGTCGACCTTGAGTGTCTGAGCATCAACAATATACGCATCCTGCACTTCTGTAGGGCGTTTGGACAGACGGGAATAAGAAATGCCGATTAGCAGTTTTTTGCCATCCTGGGAAATGTCTTCCAAATAAGCATCCTTAGACGAGAGGATGATGCGCTGGCTCATGCCAGTGGCCAAGTCGTATTTTGTCAGGTAGCTGCGATTGCGCCAGCCTGGCTGGCGGTCGTCCATTTCCACAATCTCAAACACGTCGGCATCTTCCTTTGGACCGTCTTCCTCAACGGTAATGATGAGGTAGTCTTCAGAGGGGCTGATGGTATAGCCGCCTTTGGGCACATTGACAGCCCAGCAGGTGCGCTCGCCCGTCAGGGGGTCTACGCGGTAAAGAGTCCGCTTGCCGCCCTCGTATGCTTCCTCTATGTAGGCGCACGATTTCGGCATCCATTTCACTCCGCCTGCCAGTCGGCTTTTCAGCTTCAAGGTCTTCACCTCCAGCAACTCATAGTTCCATCGGCTCTCCCCTCCCCTGCTCGTGGTCTGGTAAGTGACCACAGCGAAGGCGCCATCGGCCGAGAGCGACACGTCGCGCACACGCCGCCCGTCTGTCAGGTCGTGGACCATATAGGGATGGCGTTTGTCCAGGGTGGTGACCACCTGCTTGTCGGCCTCAATGCAGACACTGATGCTGTCAGTATCACTGGGTTCGGCCAGATACTTGATGGCGATGGTATGATGTTCGGGTGCCAACTTCAAATCCTGGCCAGCCCCTACCCCATCGACAAACAGTCTGTAGTTCTTGGGGCCTTTCACCACGACCTTTCCTTTCAGGAAGTTGCTGTTGTTCAGGTAGAAACTCAGCACGCCCACACTTTTCTGTCCCTTCAGCGAGGGAATGATTTCGCCAGCAAAGTGCTGTGTGGGCTTGACGTCGACATTGATGGCATTGAGCATTGCCTCTACATCAAACTTCTTGCCACTAACATTCACCGTGTCGGCTTGGAAAGGCTGGCTCACAGCGAATGGGCCAGCCTGGTTAAACTCATGAATTGCAGTTTTCACTTGTGACGATGCTGTCAGGGCAAGCAGCAGCATCGAGGCAGTCAAGGTCTTTTTCATATTCCGGTGTGCCTGATTGGTGCTACATTACAGGGTCTTCAAGACAAGGAGCAGGTGTCTCCACACCATGTCCACCGTGGGAATGAGCAGCCGCTCTTCGGGGGTGTGCACATCGCGCAGCGTGGGACCGAAGGAGACCATGTCCAGATTGGGGTAACGCTCTGAGAAGAGGCCGCACTCAAGTCCGGCGTGGATGCCGCGGACAATGGGCTCCTTGCCAAACAGTTTCTTGTAGCAGCTAACCACCGTGTCGCGCAGATGGCTCTCTGCCTTCATCTTCCATGCCGGATAGCCGTCGCTGCTATTAGCCTCGGCACCTGCCAGCTGGAAGGTTGCAACGATGGTGGCGCACATATTGTCGAGGTTCGACATCACGTTGGAGCGCTGCGAAGAGAGAATGTTGATTTCCTGTTCAGTGGTGTGGATAGCGGCGATATTTGAAGAAGTCTCCACCATCCCGTTGAGTTCGGGATCCTGGCAAATGGCATAGATGCCGTTGTCGACAGCCTGGAGTGCCCAAATGAAATTGCGTGCCACGCCATTCTCTATGACAGGCTGGGCATCGGCAGTTTCCATCGACCACACCATCTGCTTGTCGGTGACGTGGAACTCGTCCTCGACCTGAGTGGCGAACATATTCCAATCTACCATCACGTGCTCTTTCAGTCCGTTCGGGACAGCAATGACGAAAGAACCGTCGCGGGGAATGGCATTGTGCAGTTTTCCGGAATTGAACTCTGCCAGGGCAATGCCGGAATCGCCGTATTTGTTGAACTCCTGGAAGAGGAACCTTCCGAGCACCTTGATGGCGTTGGCGCGCTTCTTGTTGATGTCGTCGCCAGAGTGGCCACCCGTCAGACCCTTCAACTGACCGCGCATGAATACGAATCCGGCTCCCGCCGGCTGGCGGTTGAAGGTGAAGCGTGCCTGCGTGTTGCGGCCTCCAGCACACGACACGAAGATTTCACCCTCGTCTTCAGAGTCAAGGTTGATGAGGTAGTCGCCGGTCATGAATCCCGGCTTCATGCCCTCGGCGCCGCTCAGGCCGGTCTCTTCATCGCGAGTGAACACGCACTCCAGCGGGCCATGCTCAATGTCGTTGGCCTCAAGGATGGCCAGTTCGATGGCACAGCCGATACCGTCGTCAGCTCCCAGCGTGGTGCCACGTGCGCGTAACCATTCGCCGTCTACGTAGGTCTCGATGGCATCGGTGTCGAAATTGAATTCCCTGTCCACCAATTTGTCGCACACCATGTCCATGTGGCTCTGCAGGATGACCGTTTTGCGGTTCTCATAGCCAGCGGTGGCCGGTTTGCGTATTATCACATTTCCCGTCTCGTCGACTTGTGTGTCCAGATGATGGCTCTCGCCCCACTTGCGCAGATAGTCTATCATTTTCTCCTCGTGCTTCGACGGGCGTGGAATCTTGTTAATCTCGGCAAAAAGATTAAATACCGATGCAGGCTTTAGTTCACTCTTATTCATGTTTTCGTTTTTTTATAGAAATTGAACTTAGTATTTATTGTCTATTTGGAGAGCATCTGGTGGTTCATCAGACGTTGCTGCGCCATCTGCTCGTATTTGGTGCCGGGACGTCCATAGTTGGCGTATGGATAGATACTGATGCCGCCCCGTGGTGTGAAATATCCCACCACTTCTATATATTTAGGGTCCATCAGCCTCACCAGGTCTTTCATGATGGTGTTCACGCAGTCCTCATGGAAATCGCCGTGGTTGCGGAATGAGAACAGGTAGAGCTTCAGGCTCTTGCTTTCCACCATCCGCTCTCCCGGCAAATAGAGAATCTTGATTTCGGCGAAGTCGGGCTGGCCGGTAATAGGGCACAGCGACGTGAACTCCGGGCAGTTGAACTGCACCCAGTAGTCATTCTCCTTGTGGCGGTTTTCAAAGGTTTCAAGCACTTCGGGGGCATAATTGGTCGAGTACTCCACTTTCTTACCCAAGCTATGAAGCCCCTCGTCTTTTCTGTCATTCATTGTACACTCGTTGTTTGGTTATTTGTCATCATCGTCGTCCCAACTGTCAAAGTCAAAGTCGCCGAAATATTCCATCGACGCCCCTACAAAGTCGTCCATGGCGCGGCGGTCTTTCTTGGTGGGCCGTCCGGTGCCGCGGGCACGGTCTACGAATCCGCTGATGCGGTTCATCTCCAACAGTTCGTATTGGTCCTGGGGCGTGATGTTCTCATAAATTTCTGGCAGCAGCTTGGCCCCCACGCGCTGCTCTATGGCTTTGAGGATGCGGAAAGTGAAGGTGACGGGCGGTTTCCTTACGCTCACCTCATCGCCCACTTTCACCATTCGCGACGGCTTCACGTTGGTTCCGTTGACGGCCACCCGTCCGTTTTTGCAGGCATCGGCGGCAATGGTGCGCGTCTTGAAGATACGTGCCGCCCAGAGCCATTTGTCTATTCTTGCTTCCTCGTTCATACGTCGGTTGGTGTGGTTGGTGCCGGCTGTACGGCAGGGGCTTTGCCGAGCCTGTTGTATTGGTTCATGGTGAAGTCGATGCCGGCGAGGATGAAGCTCTTGACCACCTCGGCAGCCAGTTCCAGCCGTGGGTTCAGAATCTTCAGCTCCTCGTCAGAGAATCGGCCCAGCACCCAGTCTATCTGCCCCCCTTGTGGGAAGTCGTTGCCTATGCCCATGCGCAGCCGAGCATATTGCTGGCCGATGAGCTGCTGGATATGCCCCAACCCGTTGTGCCCGCCATTGGAGCCGTTGGCCTTCAGACGAAAGGCGCCAAGCGGCAGGGCCACATCGTCGCTGATGACGAGCAGCCGCTCCTGGGCTATATTTTCTTTCTGCAGCCAGTAGCGCACGGCATTGCCACTGAGGTTCATAAACGTCGAAGGCTTCAGCAGCAGCACCTTACGGCCCTTCAGTGATGTCTCGGCCACAAAGCCGTAACGGCGGTCGCTGAAAACAGCATTGGACGCCTTCGAGAAGGCGTCCAACACCATGAATCCTGTATTGTGGCGGGTACCCTCGTAGTCTGGCCCGACGTTACCCAAGCCAACAATGAGATACTTGTCCATAATCAGGGGTCATTATTCTGTAGCGGCAGCAGCGGCTTTCGAAGCACGCGTCTCCTTCACCGAGCAAACCACCACCTGTGCGGGAGTGGCCAGTTCAAGGCCCTCAAACTTCAGGTCGCCCACCTTGATGGCCTTGCCAAGTCCCAGGTTGGTGACGTCGATTTCGAGGATTTCGGGAATCTGCTTGTACGGAGCGGTCACTTCAATCTTGCGGATGCTCAAGTTCAGCTTACCACCTTCGCGCACACCCTGTGCCAGACCGTTCAGCTTCACGGGGATACCCACAGTGATGGGTTTCGTGTCGGTCACTTCAAAGAAGTCGGCGTGCAGCAGAGCGTCGGTTGTGGGATGGAACTGCAGCTCCTTGATGATAGACTTGTGGGCCTTGCCATCGATGTTGATGACCACCACATAGACATGAGGTGTATACACGGCCTTGCGCAGCTCGGCAAAAGGAACAGTGAACGACAGAGCCTCAGGCAGTCCGTTGGCGTCTTTCTTTTCACCATAGAGATTGCAGGGCACGAGACCCTCTTTGCGCACCTGACGAGATGCTTTCTTGCCTGTCAGCTCGCGCTTCTGGCCATTGATTTCAATTTCTTTCATAACGTTTGTGTTACTCTAAATTAAGTTGTTGTTTTGTGATTATTACTATACTTAATTCGCCATCACACGAAAAAAGCGGGTGCAAAGGTACAAAATATTAATGATAAAGCGTAAAATATAAATGATAAATTTTCAAAAAAAGTGCATTTTTCTTGTGTAGTTAGGGGATTTTTCATAATTTTGCAGCGCAAACGAGTTATTTATTTAAGGAGACTGGCATAAAATGATTAACAGGGAAATCATCAGGATTAAGATTGTTCAACTGACATACGCCTACTACCAGAACGGCAACAAGAACATTGAAACAGCCGAAAAGGAACTTTTCTTCAGCCTTTCGAAGGCTTACGACCTTTATAATCAGCTGCTGGCACTCATCGTGGCAGTAACAAAGGAGGCACGCCGCCGCCACGACGTGCTGGTGGCCAGGGCACGAAGGGAAGGAACCGCCGAACCGTCGCAAAAGTTTGCTTTCAACAGATTTGCCCTCCAGCTGGAAGACAACAAGCAGCTCAACGAATTTGTCAGCACGCAAAAACACACATGGGCCGACGAGCCGGAGTTCGTGGGACGACTGCTCAACCAAATTGAGCAGAGCCAGATATTCAAGGACTATATGGAGAGCCGCGACGACAGCTACGATGCCGACAGAGAACTGTGGCGGAAACTATACAAGGCCCTCATCCAGGACAACGCCGACATTGACGCCATCCTCGAAGAGCAGAGCCTCTACTGGAACGACGACAAAGAGGTGGTCGACACCTTTGTGCTGAAGACCATCAAGCGATTTGAAGAGGGGAACGGCGCCAACCAGGAACTGCTGCCCGAATACGACACGCAGGAGGAGCAGGACTACGCCCGCAGGCTGTTCCGCGCCACCATTATGAACGACGACGAATATCAGCGGCTGATGAGCGAGGCCTCGCGCAACTGGGACTTCTCCCGCCTGGCCTTTATGGACATCATCATCATGCAGATAGCCATCGCCGAGATGCTCACCTTCCCCAGCATCCCCGTCAATGTGACCATCAACGAATACATCGAACTGGCCAAGTGCTACTCCACCCCACGCAGCAGCGCCTACGTCAACGGCATGCTCGATGCCATCGCCCACTATCTGGTGGAGACTGGGAGGATGATGAAGCAACTGAAGACAAAAAACAACGATAACGAATAAACATCCCATTGATTATGACAAACATCGTATTGGCCGCCCAGGCTGGAGCAGGCGGAGGAAGCGGAATGATGCTCCTGATGATGGTGGCCATCTTTGCCATCATGTATTTCTTTATGATTCGCCCGCAGCAGAAGCGGCAGAAGGAGATACAGAAGTTTCAAAACGAACTGACCGAGGGTACTCAGGTGGTCACCGGTGGCGGCATCTATGGCACGGTGAAGAGTATTGACCTGGTGCGCAACACCGTCGACGTGAAGATTGCACGCGACGTGGTGGTCACCGTCGACAAGGGCTATGTGTTCAAAGACATGGCCAGCACTAACATCCAGAAATAAGCAAGACGTTGAGTCTTAGGGACATATATAGTAAAGTCAGCGATTTCCTGTTCAGCCGAACTAACAGGGAAGTGCTGACTTTTCTCCTTTTCTTTGCCCTGGCCGGCGTGTTCTGGCTCATGACTACACTCAACGAGGTCTATGAGCAGGAGGTGAGGATTGCCGTGCGTTATACGCGCATACCTCAGAACGTGGTGCTGACATCGAGCGAGACCGATACACTTCGCGTCACCGTCAGCGACAAGGGGTTCAACATCATCTCCTTTGTCTACGGGCAGGTGCAGCGTCCGCTCAACATAGAGTTCAAGCGCTATGCCGACGGCCGCGGGACGGGTACCGTTGGAACCACCGATTTGCGGAAGATGGCCATCTCGGCATTGCCAGCATCGGCCAAGCTGGTGGCGGTGAAACCGGAGAAACTCAAGTTCTATTATAATTATGGTGAGTCAAAGAAAGTGCCGGTGAAGTTTACGGGCAAAGTCACCCCACAGCAACTCTACTACATTGCGGAGACCAAGTATTCGCCCGACAGCGTCACCATCTACGCCACCAAGAGAATGCTTGACACTATCACTGTGGCCTACACCGAAGAGTTGCACTATTCCGACCTGCACGACACACTAAAAGTGCTGGCAGCCATACAGCCCATCGTGGGTGCGAAGACGGTGCCTGAACACGTGAACATCAGCTTTATCACCGACGTGCTGACCGAGGTGGAAATCAATGACATACCGATTGAAGGCATCAATATGCCTCAAGGCAAGAAGCTGCGCACCTTCCCGGCAAAAGTCACCGTAAAGTGCGTCACGGGTATGAAGAACTTCCAGTCCATCACTGCTGACGATTTCCAGGTGGTGGCCAACTACAACGAGTTCTCGCAGAGCACATCGTCGAAGTGCGGCATTTGGATCAGGCGAGTGCCGCAGGGCGTGTCAAACGCAAAACTTAAAGTCAAGGAAGTGGACTATCTCATCGAGAATACTGCAAAATGAAAACTGGCATCACAGGCGGAATAGGCAGCGGAAAAAGCTATGTGTGCAGACTGCTGGCCAGACGTGGCATCGAGGTCTACGACTGCGACAGTGCGGCCAAACGGCTCATGCGAACCTCGCAGCCACTCAGGCAGCAGCTCATTGACCTCATTGGGCCCCAGGCATATACTTCGGCCGACGGCCAGACACTCAACAAGGCGGCTGTGGCACAGTTTCTGCTTGCCTCTGAGGAAAATGCCCATTCCATCGATGCCATCGTCCACCCCGCTGTGTTTCACGACTTTCAGGAGAGCGGATGCCAGTGGGTGGAGAGCGCCATCCTCTACGAGTCGGGGCTCGACCGTCTGGTTGACAAGGTGGTGGTGGTCACCGCCCCCGACGATGTGCGCATTGCCCGCATTGTGCAGCGCGATGGCATCACGCCGGAGAAAGCCCGCCAGTGGATTGACCGCCAGTGGCCGCAGGCGCTGGTCAGGCAGAAGGCCGACTACGAGATTGTCAACGACGGCACGACGCCCCTCGACGACCAAATTGACGGCCTGCTACGCTTTCTTGGCAGAGAAGACAACATCTGAAATCAAACATCACAGAATATCACAAACAAAATCATTACTAAAATGCAACAGACAATCTTAGCAATCTCCGGCAAACCCGGACTTTACAAACTGATTACCCGCGGCAAGAACAACCTCATTGTCGAGGCACTCGATGCCACCCACAAGCGCCAACCTGCCTTTGGCACCGACCGCATCACCTCGCTGGCCGACATCGCAATGTTCACTGAGAGCGAAGATGCACCCCTGATGGACGTGCTGGATAGCATCAAGACCATAGAGAACGGCGGCAAGGCAAGCATTGACCCCAAGAAGGCCAGCGGCGACGAACTGAGAGGATATTTCGGCAAGGTGCTGCCAAACTTTGACCGCGACCGCGTGCACACCAGCGACATCAAGAAGTTGCTGCAGTGGTACAATATCCTGGTGGACAACGGTATCACCGACTTCAAGGAGGAGATGAAGCCCACCGAAGGCGACAACATTGCCGACCGCGAGGAAAAGAAGGAAGAATAAGCCCATCGGTCGATGCCTGTTCAGCGCATGCTGAGCAAGGCTTCAACCGAGGTGTCAGGATGCTGGCGCATGTAGTCCTCTACGTGCGCCACTTTTTGATGGTCGAAAATCTTCTGGCCCATGGCCTGGTTCACCACATATTGTATGCGGGCCACATGCTCGTCGGTATGGTCGTCGGGGGGTGGGAACAGGCTCATCAGGAAGAAGCCCAGGCAGTCGGGCACGATGTACTGGCGCTGCATCATCGAGCGCTGTTCGTCGGTGTAGCCAAAGCGCAGGTAGAGCGGATGGTCGCTGCCAAGATACTTGTCGAGCGAGATGCCCAGCAAGCCCTTTCCCACAATGATGCTCTGGTCCAGCGACCCTATCTGCGTATAGACGCTGGGCAGTTCGATGCTCGGCAGCATGTCGCGCAGACGCCCAAACGATTCAGTCAGCAGGTCGTCCAGGTCGTCGGTACTGGCGTATTGCCGCTCCACGTCGCGCATCAGGGCTTGCAGCGTGCTGTCCTGAAAGAACAGCAGAAAGCGGGTGTTGATGTCGCTCTCGTCTACGCGCCCCAGTTTGAGCACATCCTCAATCAGCATGCGCGTCTGCATGGGATAGGCCGTCTTCATCTGCTGCAGGGCCGCAAAGTCGGCGGTGGTCAGGTAGAGATGCTCTATGCGGTCGTAGCGTACTATGCTCACACGCCGCTCGTCCACAGCGTCGTTTGCAGGGCGCAAATGCCACTGGCAACCGAGGCAGACTGCCATCGAAAAGAGCAATATAAGGTACGTTCTTCTCACCTTTGGATTGTTTCTCATTGTTAAATTCGGTTGCAAAATTACTAAAAAAACTTGATTTATCCAAATTTTAACCTAAAATTTTTAAACAATTCATTCGTTTTCTTGCCATTTGCGTAACTTTGTAGAAAACAAAGCCCAAAACTATGAAACGTTTTTTACTGATTCTCCCTCTTTGCTGCGCCCTGTCGGCCAGCAGCCAACAGACCATCAAGGTCAGCGTTAAGAACCCACTGAAGACGGACCGTACCGACCAGCCCGTAGTGATTCCACTGCCACAGGCGCAGTATGGCGACGTGCGCTCGGCACTCGTCACCGCTGATGGCAGCGAAATTGCCTGCCAACTGGACGACCTGGACCAGGACGAGCAGTTCGACGAACTCTGTTTCCTGGCCGACCTCAAAGGCCGCGAAACCAAGCACTACACCGTGACCCTCTACGCCGAAGGCGAGCCTCGCCCCTACCCTGCCCGCGTCTATGCCGAAATGGTGATGGGAAACAAGAGCGTGAAAGAGAAAAACAAGCAGAACAACTACATTGAGGCCATCACCGCTCGTGGCGACTGCGCCTACTCCTACAACCTGCAGCATCACCACGGCGTGGACTTTGAAAGCGAGCTGAACGGCATACGCATCTACTTCGACCAGCGCCAGACACTCGACCTTTACGGAAAGTTCAAGAAACGGCTGGAACTGAAAGAGACTCAGTTCTATACGAGCGACGAACAAAAACAGCAAGGCTATGGCGACGATGTGCTCTGGGTGGGCAACACCTTCGGACTGGGTGCCTTCCGCGGATGGAACGGCCAGCAGCCCACGATGATCGAGCCCGTGCGCAGCCGCACACAGCGCGTCATCTCCTACGGACCTCTGCGCACCATCGTCGAGGTGGTCGACCGTGGGTGGCAGGCACCGCTCGCCGGTTCGCCGTCGGCCACTCAGCCCATCAACATGACACTGCGCTACACCCAGTATGCAGGCCACCGCGACACCGACGTCGACGTGCTGTTCAACCGCGATGCCAGTGCCCACCGCTTCTCTACCGGCGTCATCAACGTGAAGGGCTCGGTGGAGTTTTCCGACAAGAAGGGCATACGTGGCTGCTGGGGCACCGACTATCCTGCCACCGACACGCTGAAGTGGAAGCGCGAGACCGTGGGCCTGGCCGTCTGTGTGCCGCAGAAGAACATTGTCAGCGAGGAGCCGGCCAACAAGGACAACTATGCATACGTAGTGAAAGTGGAGGGCCGGCAGATGGCCTACAAGGTGGCCTATTGTTCGGCCAACGAGGAATTCGGCTTCCACTCTTCGCAGGAGTGGTTCGACTGGCTCCGCCAGTGGCGCCGCGAGGTAGACCAGCCCGTAGTGGTAGCCATCGGCAAATAGTTTTGGCGCCCGGCTAAAACATTTCGCCCCCCGCGGCTATTTAGCCAATCGCCCGGAACTAAACTTAACGACTCGACGTAATTTATTTAAATTACGACGAAATTTATATAAATTACGACGTAATACAGATAAATTACGTCGTAATTTAAGTTTTGGGTCCGGGCGTCGGAACATTTTAAATAAAAGAGAAACATATTTTTTGCGGGGTGATTCTTTTTTTGTACCTTTCCTCTATAAATGGAGAACAAATTGCCCCGCTGAGGTAACAATCTCCGCGCAATCCGTTCCTGTATGCACATGAATCCCTATACACGGC
>CADACW010000046.1 GCA_902786565.1 uncultured Prevotellaceae bacterium
TCACGCCAGCTCCGAGAGTTAACGACCGATGCTGGGATACAAAGCCAGTCAGAGGTCAATGTCGAATCAATTTAATGCCACTTTTACAAGTGGAGTCAAAAGATAAAAAAATAAAAAAATAAAAAAATAAAAAACAAAGATATGAATAAGATTTTCAGCAAGTTAATGCTTATGGCCATAGCGGCCATGACATTCGTGGCCTGTGAGGATGTGCCCGAACCGTACGACATTCCCGGCACAGGCACAAACATTCCGGGCACCAGCACCGAAATTGAGGGCGGCACAGGCAAGGGCACCCTCGAAGACCCCTTCAACACCATCGCGGCCATCAACTTCGGCAAGAAGCTGGCCTCTGGCGAAGAGTCGGCAGACTACTGCTACATCAAGGGCAAGGTGGTCAGCATCAAGGAGGAGTTCACCACGAACTATGGCAACGGCACCTTCTACATCAGCGACGACGGAATGGCCAAGAACCAGTTCTACGCCTACCGCGTGCTCTACCTCGGCAACCAGAAGTTCGCCAACGGCGACAATCAGATCAAGGTGGGCGACGAGGTCATCATCTGCGGAA
Source organism: uncultured Prevotellaceae bacterium (assembly GCA_902786565.1). GTDB lineage: Bacteria > Bacteroidota > Bacteroidia > Bacteroidales > Bacteroidaceae > Prevotella. The sequence continues at coordinate 572 of CADACW010000046.1, forward strand.
AGATTACCAACTACAACGGCACCATCGAGACGGCCCAAGGCAAGGGCTTCCTCTACTCGCTCAACGGTGTGAACCGGGGCGGTGAGCCTGCGCCCTCCACACCCGCAGCCGAGCCCACTGGCGACGGCACCTTGGAGAGTCCCTTCAACGTCTCCGGCGTGCTGCAATACATCGCAACGCTGGGCAGCGACGTGGAGAGCCCCAAGCAAGTGTACATCAAGGGTAAGGTGTCGCAGATAAAGGAGGAGTTTGGCACCCAGTACGGCAACGGCACCTTCTTCATCAGCGACGACGGCGCGATGAGCAACGAGTTCTACGCCTACCGCGTGCTCTATCTGGGCAACAAGAAGTTCGCCAACGGCGACACACAGATTAAGAAGGGCGACGAGGTCATCATCTGCGGCAATGTGGTCAACTACCGTGGCAACACGCCCGAGACCGCACAGAACAAGGCCTTCCTCTACAGTCTGAACGGCAAGAGTGCCGGCGGCGACACGCCCACTCCCACAGGCGAGGCCAAGGGCAGCGGTACGCTGGAAGACCCCTTCAACCCAGTCGCAGCCATTGCTTACGCCCAGTCGGTCGGCGACAGTGAGTCGCCCAAAGACATCTACGTCAAGGGCAAAGTGTCGAGCATCAAGGAGCAGTACAGCACCCAGTACGGCAACGCCACCTTCTACATCAGCGAAGACGGCACCGCCAACGGCGAGTTCTACGTCTTCCGCGCCCTCTACTTAGGCAACCAGAAGTACAGCAGCGGCGACCTCCTGAAGGAGAAGGACGAGGTCATCATCTGCGGAAAGGTGACCTGCTTCAAGGGCAACACCCCTGAGACCGTGCAGAACAAGGCCTACCTCTACAGCCTGAACGGCAAGACCGAGGATGGCGGCACCACGCCCACCCCGCAGCCCAGTGGCGAGGCCAAGGGCGATGGCACCGAAGCCAACCCGTTCAACAGCGTGGCCGCCAATGCCTTTGCCAGCGCACTGGCCTCTGGCGCCGAGAGCGACCGCGACGTCTACATTGCCGGCAAGGTGGTCTCCGTCAGGGAGCAGTATGGCACTCAGTATGGCAACGCCACTTTCTACATCAGCGACGACGGCACCACCACTGACCAGTTCTACGTGTTCCGCGCACTCTATCTGGGCAACGTGAAGTACACCAGCGGCACGCTGCTGCAGAAGAGCGACGAGGTCGTGATTTGCGGCCGCTTGACCAACTATATGGGCAACACCCCCGAGACCGTCCAGAACAAGGCATGGCTTGTATCGCTGAAGAGCAACGGCGGCCAGGGCGGAGGCGACAATCCCGGCGGTGGCGACAATCCCGGCGGAGGCGGCGAGGTGAGCGGCAACACCACCACCATCGACTTCACCGCACAGGGCTATGCCAACGCACAGGACATCAGCACCGTCACCTTGGTCGACGGCACCACACTGACCTTCAGCGCCGGCGACAACAAGAACGGCCCCAAATACTACAACAGCGGCTCTGCCATCCGCATGTATCCCAAGAACTCGGTGGCTGTCTCGGCCAAGAAGAAGATTGCCAGCATCGACATCACCTGCTCGGCCAACAATGCCGAAGGCCAGATCGAGGCCAGCCCCGGCACCGTGTCCGTCAGCGACATGACGGTGACCGTCAGCGGCATCGGCGCCACGGCGACCACCATCACCAATGCCCACACAGGCACGGGAGCCACGTCGCAGCTGCGCATCAGTTCGCTGAAGATTACCTACGCCGAATAATCATCCGTTACATTCAGGACGGGTCAAGCACAATGTTTGGCCCGTCCTGAATTTGGGATAACCGCCGGATATTCACCATAAGCGCCGGCAGTCCCACATCAGACTATCAGCACTATGAACACCACCATCAGCCAACGGCTGGCCGACCTTCGCGACGTGATGCGCCGCGAGCATCTGGCAGCCTTCATATTCCCCAGCACCGACCCCCACCAGGGCGAGTATGTGCCCGACCACTGGAAGGGACGCGAGTTCATCAGCGGCTTCAACGGCTCGGCCGGCACCGCCGTGGTCACCCTCACGTCGGCGGCCCTCTGGACCGACAGCCGCTACTTCATCGCTGCCGAAGAGCAGCTGCGCGGCACCGAGTTCCAGCTGATGCGCCTGAAGATGGAGGGCACGCCCACCATTGCAGAGTGGATAGGCACCCAGCTCTCAGCCGACAACCCTGAACGCTCCACCGAGGTGGGTATCGACGGCATGTGCTCTTCGGCCAACAGCATACGCGAGCTCACCGCCGAACTGCGCAAGGCCGGCGGACTGACGCTGCGCACCAATCTGGACCCGCTGGCGCTGACGTGGCACGGCCGCCCTGCCATCCCCGCCGCACCTGTCGAGATCTACCCGATGGAATATGCCGGCGAGTCGGCCCGCGACAAGCTCTCGCGCCTGCGCCAGGCCTTACACCGCCAGCACGCCGACGGCATGCTCATGGCCTCGCTCGACGACATTGCCTGGACGCTCAACCTGCGCGGCACCGACGTGCACTGCACCCCCCTCTTTGTGTCCTACCTCCTCATCTCGTCGACCGATGCCACCTTATATATAAATAAGGAGAAGCTAACGTCCGAGGTGTGCGCCTATCTGCAACAGGAAGGAGTGCAGACCGACGACTATGCCAACGTGGGCCGCGGACTGGATGCTTATTTCGAACACAGCATCCTGCTGGACCCCGACGAGGTGAACCACACGCTCTTCAGCCGCATGAAGAGAGGCAACGGCAGCAGCGTCCGCAGCGCCGTTGAGATAGTTGAGGCCGAAAGCCCCGCAAAGCGCATGAAGACGGTGAAGAACGCCACCGAGATTGCCGGGTTTCGCCGCGCCATGCTGAAAGACGGCATCGCCATGGTGCGCTTCCTCAAATGGCTCGATGAGGCCTGCCAGTCGGCCCGTTTCCACGAGACCGAGCTCTCCGTAGACCGCAAGCTCACAGCCCTCAGGGCAGAGCAGCCGCTCTTCCGCGACATTTCCTTCGACACCATCGCGGCCTACGGCGAACATGGGGCCATCGTCCACTACGAGGCCACGCCCGAGACCGACATTCCCCTGCGCCCGGAGGGCATGCTGCTGCTCGACAGCGGCGCGCAGTTCCTCGACGGCACCACCGACATCACCCGCACCATCGCCCTTGGGCCGCTCACCGACTACATGCGCCACGTCTACACCCTGGTGCTGAAGGGCCACATCCAGATAGAGCTGTGCAAGTTCCCCTCCGGCAGCAGCGGCACTCAGATTGACATCCTTGCCCGCCAGTATATGTGGCGCGACGGGCTGTCCTATCTGCACGGCACAGGCCACGGCGTGGGCACCTATCTGAGCGTGCACGAGGGACCTCACCAGTTCCGCCTGGAGTGGAAGCCGGCACCCCTGGTGGCCGGTATGACCATCACCGACGAGCCTGGCATCTACCTGCCCGGCCGTTTCGGTGTGCGCATAGAGAACACGCTGCTCATCACGCCCTACAAGCAGACGGAGTTCGGCCAGTTCCTGCAGTTTGAGCCGCTCACCCTCTGCCCCATCGACAAGCGGCCCATCGACGCCTCGATGCTCCTGCCTGAAGAGCGGCAGTGGCTCGACGACTACCACCAGATGGTGTTCGACCGCCTCTCGCCCCACCTCGACGACGACGAGCGCCGCTGGCTGAAAGAAGCCTGCGCCCCGTTGTGAGAATAGGGGTTATATACCTTCTAACTATGAGTTATATACCTTCTAACTGTGAGTTATATACCTTCTAACTATGTATTTCGTGTCATTATGAAGAAAATCATATTGCTTACACTTATGCCGCTGCTGTTGCTGGCCTGCAACAACGGCGAGCAAGCCGCCACAAACGGCACACAGACAACGCCCGCAGACGGCATACAGGCACTGTCGGCAGGCGACTCTATCGTCAGCCGCATTGACGAGGAGCGCATCTACTGCTACATCAAGGCAGAAGCGCCCGACCCGCAGCTGGCCAAGGTTATGGGCGAATGGATTGACGACGAACTGGGAGGCGACTACCCGGGCGACCCCGCCGACCTGCAGGCCATCGTCAGTTTCTACGGCAAGGCCATTGCCGACACACTGCGCAAGGAGGCCAAGGACTGCTACGACCCCACCATGGCGATGGAGTATGAGGCCACCATTGAGAAGGTCTTCGAGACCGACAAAGTGGTCACCTACGCCCTCAACACCTACATGCATATTGGCGGAGCCCATCCCAGCAGCAGGGGCCTTGGCGTCACCTTCCGCAAGAGCGACGGACGCCGGCTGGACTGGAACATCGTGAGAAGCTACTGCCAGTACGAACTCACCGAAATGATAAAAGAGCGGCTCAAGGACTACTTCGGAGTCTCCACCGAAGAGGAGTTTGAGAATTGTCTCACAGGCATTGAGACCTACAACCTCCCGTTGCCCCAGACCCCACCTTACTTCCTGGAAAACGGCATCGCCTTCATCTACCAGCAATACGAGATCACCGCCTACGCCTACGGCATGCCCAACGACGTCATCCCCTACGACAGCATCCGCCCAATGCTCTCCGGATGGGCTAAACAACTCATAGAAGGGCTGTAATATAAACCAACCAATAAAATGAAGAAAACAATGATTCTTGGAGGGTTCCTGCTGCTGGCAGCCTTTCAGGTATGGGCAGGGAAAGCCCTTCAGTTGACCGACATCGTGGGCGGAACCTTCCGCGAACAGACCCTGGCGGCTGTGGAGCCACTGGCCGACGGCGAGAGCTACGCCCAAATCAGCAGCGACAAGAAACAGATAGTGAAATACTCGTTCCGCACGGGCAAGCAGACCGCCGTGCTCTTCGACGCAGCAACGGCACGCGGACCCAAGGTGGAGCGCATCGACGGCTACATCATCAGCCCCGACGGCAAGACCATGCTCATACAGACGCAGACCACTCCCATCTACCGGCGCTCGTTCACCGCCGTCTACTACCTCTACAGCATAGCCAACAACAAGCTGGAGCCACTCAGCGACGGCGGCCCGCAGCAGACGCCCCTGTTCTCGCCCGACGGCACACAGGTGGCCTTCGTGCGCGACAACAACATCTTCCTGGTCAAGCTGCTCTACAACAACTCCGAGAGCCAGGTCACCAAGGACGGCAAGCGCAACGAGGTCATCAACGGGCTGCCCGACTGGGTCTGCGAAGAGGAGTTCTCGCACAACAGCGCCATGGTCTTCTCGGCCGACTCGCGCCAGATTGTCTGGGTGCGCTACGACGAGAGCCAGGTGCGCGAGTACGCCATGCCCCTCTTCAAGGGCCTACAGCCGGAGCGTGAGGAGTATGCCACCTACCCCGGCTTCTACACCTACAAGTACCCGAAGCCCGGCGAGCAGAACGCCAAGGTGCAGGTGATGAGCTACGACATCAAAAGCCACCAGACACGCACCATACAGCTGCCCCTCGATGCCGACGGCTACATCCCCCGCATCAAGATGACCAGCGACCCGCAGAAGGTGGCCGTCTTCACCCTCAACCGCCACCAGGACTGCCTGAAGGTCTATATGGCCAACCCGCTCTCGACCATCTGCAAGCTCGTCATTGAGGACAGAGTGGACAAGTACATCAACGAGAACGTCTTCGCCCAAATGAAGATGACCGACCACAGCATTGTGCTCACCAGCGAGCGCGACGGCTACAACCACATCTACCTCTACAACCTGAACGGCCAACTGCTGCGCATGGTGGGCGACCTGGAGAAGCCCGGCACGCGCCTCGGCGGCACTGCCCACACCGTAGTGACCGATGTCTATGGCTACGACGAGGCCACAGGCGACATCTACTTCGCCGCCCTCACCACTGGGCCTACCGACCAGAAGGTGTTCGTCAGCCACAAGGGCGGAAAGACCGACTGCCTCACGCCGAAGCAGGGATGGAGCAGCGCGGTCTTCTCGAAGGACTTCAAGAACTTCCTGTGTACGTGGAGCGACCTGAACACGCCCACCACCTACACCCTGTGCAACAACCAAGGGAAGGTGCTCACCACGCTCATCGACAACAAGGCGCTGGCCGAAAAGTACGCATCCTACAGCATGGGCTCAAAGGAATTTTTCGTGTTCACCACGCCGGAGACGAAGCTCTGCGGCTGGATGGTGAAGCCGGCTGACTTCGACCCCAACAAGAAATATCCCGTGGTGATGTACCAGTATGGCGGCCCCGGCAACCAGCAGGTGCGCAACGCCTGGGGCATCGGCATGAGCGGACAAGGGGCCATCCTCGAGCAGTATCTCTGCCAGCTGGGCTACATCTGCGTCTGCGTGGACAACCGTGGCACCGGCGGCCGCGGCGCCGAGTTCGAGAAGTGCACCTACCTGCGGCTGGGCGAACTGGAGGCCCGAGACCAGGTGGAGGCTGCCCTCTGGCTGGGCCAGCAGAGTTACGTCGACAAGGAGCGCATCGCCATCTGGGGCTGGTCCTATGGCGGCTGGAACACCCTCATGTCCATGTCCGAGGGTCGCCCGGTGTTCTGCTGCGGCGTAGCCATCGCCCCGCCCACCTGCTGGCGCTACTACGACACCATCTACACCGAGCGCTTCATGCGCACGCCCCAGGAGAACGCCCAGGGCTACGACGAGGTGTGCCCCATCGCCCGGGCCGGCAAGTTGCACGGCGCCCTGCTGCTCTGCCACGGCATGGCCGACGACAACGTGCACTACCAGAACACGGCCGAGTATGTCGAGGCGCTGGTGCAGGCCGACAAGGACTTCCGCCAGCTGGTCTACACCAACCGCAACCACAGCATCTACGGTGGCAACACCCGCAACCACCTGTTCCGCCAGTGCGTCAACTTCTTCAATGAGAATTGCCACGCAAAATAGGCCGCTCTACCCACTGCGGAAAGGGTGAGGCTGATTTTGCAAATCGCTGACAGGCTGCCGGTTAGACCCTGTTTGGTTTAATCCTGGTTTATTTTATTTGCTGGCAAAATTTGACAATTTGCTTCTTTTTGCTTACTTTTGCAAGCAAAACTCCGCAAGTAAACTATGAAGAAGCTTTTGCCAATTGCCATTTGCCACTTGTTGTTGGGTGTGGCACTCACTTCCTGCTCCGGCGGAGCCGACGGCGAGGCCATGCGCAGCCAACTGCTCCGCGCCAGGACGATGAACCAGGACTACGTGCCCTTCACCACCGACTCGGTCGTGCGGCAAGTGACCGACTACTACGACCGCCACGGCACCGCCGCCGAGCGCGTGGAGGCCCACTATCTGCTGGGCTGCGCCTACCGCGACCTGGGCGAGGCGCCCCAGGCCCTGCAATGCTTTCATGACGCCGTGGCACTGGCCGACACCGCCAGCGACTATCCCCTCCTGGTGAAGGTCTACGGACAGATGGCCGAACTCTTCGATGCACAGAACCTGCCCACCGACGAGATTGCAGCCATCAGCAACATCCAGCGCCTCGCTCTGGCCCACCACGACAGCCTGATGTACATCCGGGCCGTCGAACTCTCCACCAAACCCTACTACAAGCTGGGCGACACGGCCCGCGTCATCCAGACCATCGGCGAGGCCAGCCGCCTCTACACCGAGGCAGGCGACAGCCAGAAGGCGGCCAACGCCTGCGCCACCCTGGCCCACATCATGCTGACCAGGGGCCGGCTGGCCCTGGCCGACAGTCTGCTGAGGGAGTTTGAGACCAAGACCGGGCTGATGGACAGCCAGGGCCGCATAGCCAAAGGCCACGAGATGTACTATTACATCAAGGCCAAGTACTATCTCCAGACGGGCCAGACCGACGCTGCCGAGACCTTCCTGCGCAAGCTCCTGCCCCACCACTACCCTGCCGATGCCTACAGGGGGCTGCTCGCCGTCTACCGCAAGCGCCACCAGCCCGACTCCATGGCCAAATATGCCACCCTGTTCGAGGCCGCCATCGACAGTCTGAACAACCGCCGCCGCATAGAGACCGTGCACCAGATGGCTGCCCTCTACAACTACCACCGCTACCAGCAGAAGGCCGACGCCGAGGCGCTGGCGGCCGCCGAGGCCCGCCACCGCGCCAACATCGCCATCGTCCTGATGGTGCTCTTCGCCATTGCCGCCGCCACCGCCTTCCTCAGGTTCCGCAAGAGCAAGCAGCAGCAGCTGGACCGCATCAGCCAGGAGTATATGGTGGTGAGCGGACTCTTAGACAAGGCGCGCATAGAGCTCGACGAGGCGCGGCGCACTGCTGAAGCCAAGGACGGCGCAGCCCAGAACCTGGACAGCATGGAGACGGAAATGCAAGAGAAGCTGGAGGAGAAGACCAACGAGGTCAGGGAGTTGGAGGACCGCCTGCAGCAGGTGGAGCACTACTACCGCACGGCCACCCACCCGTCGAGCATAGAGAAGAAGAAAAACAGCGAGGCCGTGAAGGCCATCAGGCGAAGGGCCGAATGGAAGCACGGCTCCACACTGCCCTCCATCGACGAATGGCTCAAGCTGACCAGCCAGTTCCGCCTCGACTTTCCCCACTACTACGCCACCCTGACCAAAGACAAGAAGCTGGCCACAAAAGAGCTGCGCACCTGCATGCTGCTGATGCTCGACTTCAAGGAGGGCGAGATTGCCGTACTGCTCGACGTCAAGCCGCAGCGCGTGACGAACATCAAGAAGAGGGTCAACACCAAACTCTTCGGCGATGCCTCTGCCACCACCCTCACCGGCAATATCCAGTCTGCTTCGGCCTTGGTTTAATCGTGGTTTAAAGATTTCCCAAGTCACTGCCTCGCTGCCAGTTACGTCCGTTTTCGTTTAATCCTGGTTTATTTTATTTACCGAAAATATTTGCTACATCGGATAATTTCATCTAACTTTGCCATCGAAAACCTGAAAAAATGAAGAATCTCAGACTCAACCTCCTGTGGGTGCTCCTTCTTTTGGCCACCCCGGTACTGGCCCAAAGCCAGTACGCCAACACCTTATATATAGAGGACACGAAAGCCCTCGTGGGCACGGACATCACGCTGTCGGTGAAGATGAAGAACAGCGTCAGCGTCGAGGCTTTCGGCTTCGACCTCATCCTGCCCTACGGCATGACGGTGATTACCGACGACGAGGGCATCCCCCTGGTCCAACTGTCGGAAGAGCGCACCACGGCCCGCCGCACCGACACCTTCGGGGCCGCCATGCTCGATGCCTATCTGAAAGACAGGGCCGTGCGCGTGATTGCAGCCAGCAGCAGCGGCTCCGCCATCAGCCCCGGCGACGGCGAGGTGTGCACCGTCCGCGTGCGCATACCGGCAGGCCAGCTGGTGGGCACGTACAAGCTGCAGCTTGCCAACATTTCGCTCGCCGACACCGAGTCGCGCAGCATTGACGTAGAGGAGATGACGTCGCTGCTGACCGTCGGCGATGTCGACCTGGGCGATGCCAACGGCGACGGACAGGTGAACGTGGCCGACCTTATAGCCATCGCCCACCACATCTTGGGCCATACACCCGTAGAGTTCTCGTTCAAGGGGGCCGATGTGAACAGGGATTTCCGTGTCAACGTGGCCGACTATATCGCCGTGGCCCACCGCCTCGGCGAAGACCCCACCCAGTCGCAGGGAGGATTTCCCCGCAGGCCGCCAACCACCTTACAGCCAATAACAACAGAATAAAACATATAGCTATATTGTCATCTATTCATTAATTTAAAGGATAAAGAGTTATGATTAAGACACTATTTCTTTCGGCTTGCCTGCTCGTGGCAGGCGTGCTGCCCTCCTTTGGGGAATCCAAGGTTTACGACCTGGACTATGAGGTGTTCGAGGTCGACGGGCTGTATTACTTGGTCTCCGACACGGTGCCGGTGTACTTCGTGGGAGACTATGTTCCCAACTTACGCAATGTGAACAAGTTCAAGGACTATCCCTTCTTTGAGCACGTCGAGTATAACAACAGCCTGGAAACCTTGTTCACCGACGGCAAGGCCTGGCTCATCCCTCCCTATTATGCCAACCAGATTGCGGGCCTTGGCGGCGACAAGAGCTATCACGGCGAGCTGGTGGTGCCAGGCGAGGTGACCCATGACGGGAAGACCTACAAGGTGGGTCTGGCTAAGAACTTTATGGCTGAATCGAGAACCGACACAGAGCACCTCTACTCGGTGGTCATTTCCGACGGCGTGGAATGTACGTTAAACGCTTTGGGGTCTTTATACCCGAGTGCTTTGTCTAACCGTCCGTCATACCTCAAGACGATTACGCTGGGCGAGAATTGCAAGTATAGCAACTTCAGATTAAGCGTTGATTTGTTTTACTTCAAGAATTTGGAAAGTGTGTATGTGAGCGAGAGCAACACCCAGCTATTCGACATCGACGGCGTGCTTTGCTCGCGCCCGACGGAAGACATGGCTGGCACAGTGCTTTTCATACCCACCTGTGGCAAAAAGGTGGTTGAGGTGCCTGAAAGGGAAGATTTGCGCATATTGGGCAATAATGCGATAAGCTCTTATTACAACAACCATCTGGACAGGATTAATATCCCCGCCACCATCGACAGTCTGGACTATAGGGCCATTGATGCCGATGTCGATAGTGTTTACATTTATGCCACCATGCCACCCAAAATGCACTCAACCATCTACGTGTCGGACGATGCCAAGCTGTTTGTTCCCCACGGCTGTGTGGAGGCATACGCCAACGACGAGATATGGGGGAGTACATTCAAGGAAATCATCGACATGGAAGCCAGCACCCCAGCAACGGCTGAAAAACAGTACGTCTATGCCGACCCCGTCACCATTGAGGCTGGCGGCGAGGGCGAGATTGCTGTGAGAATGGATTTGGATACCGACGAGGGCGTCAGCAGCGTGTCGTTCAACTTGGGACTCCCGGAGGGCGTGGAATTCTTGACACCTGACAAACCTAACGAGTCAGTCAAGATTTCAGAAGAGTTTTACGACGCACCTGAAGAGAACTATGGCAACTGGGCGTTTAATGCTGTCTCAAGGTCGGATGGAACTACGCTTATTTTATTTGTTTCCGAGGAAGGCGACAATTTTTGGGGCATCCCGCGTGAACCCGTCAAGTCTACCCATTGCGTCATGTTCCGCATTGCCGTCAGGAACACGTCGGACAAAGCCATCACCTTTGCTGCCGAGGTTACACACGTTGATATTGGAAATTCTTTTGACAACCTTTTAATTAAGGACGGCGTGGACGTGCGCCCCGACTACGGCAACACGCTCTACATCGAGGACACTCATGCGCTTGTCGGCTCTGAGGTGACACTGTCGGTGAAGATGCGCAACAGCGTGGACATGGAAGGTTTTGCCTTCGACCTCGTTGTGCCCACCGGCTTAGAGATAGTCAAGGATGCTGAAGGCAGGCCGATGGTCAGTCTCTCTGAAGAGCGCACCACAGCCGCCCGCACCAACAGCTTCAGCGCCGTGATGATCACCAATTACCTGAACGACGCAGTGCGTGTGGTGGCTGCCAGCACCAACGGGTCGGCCATCAGTGCCGGCGACGGTGAGGTGTGCACGGTGCGCGTGCGTGTTCCCAACGGCATAGGAGCAGGCTCGGCCAAGATCACAATGGAGAATATTGCGCTGGCCGACACTGAGGCCAGGAGCCACAATATGAAGGAGATGACAGCCACGCTCTACATCGATGCCTTTGACCGCGGCGATGCCAATGGCGACAGCAACGTCACCGTGGCCGACCTGACCGCCATTGCCCACTACGTGATGGGCAACGCCCCCGCCACCTTTGCCTTTACTGCCGCTGACGCCAATGAGGACGGCAAGGTGGACGTGGCCGACTTCACCGCTGTGGCCCATCTGCTGCTCTACGGCAACATCGAACGCCCGGCTGGGGCGCGTGTGGTCAAGGAACTGGCGGGCACCGATGTCACGCAGATAGAGAATACCATCTACATCGAGCCGGTGAAGGCTGATGCCGGCGAGGAGCTGACGCTCTCGGTGAAGATGAAGAACACGGTGGAGGCCGAGGGCTTCCAGTTCAGTCTGGCCCTGCCCAAGGGCATCAGCGTGGTGTGCGATGCCGACGGTCTGCCGGAGGTGAGCCTGAGCACCGACCGCACCACGGCCAGCCGCACCAACACGTTCCAGTCGGCCCTGCAGCCCGACGGCTCGCTCCGCGTGATGGCCGCCTCGACCAACGCCTCCACCTTCAGCGGCACCGACGGTGAGGTGTGCACCGTGCGGCTGAAGCTGGCAGAGGATATGCCCGAGGGCGACTATACGCTGCTGTTGAGCGACGTGGCCATCAGCGACACCAAGGCCCAGAGCCACAACGTGGAGCAGATAGAGACGACGCTGACCGTGAGCGACGCCTCTGGCATCGAAGGGGTGCTCTCGCCCGGCAGCACCAAGGCTCAGAAGACTTACGACCTGCAGGGCCGTCCCGCCCAAGGCGGCAAGGGTATCCTTCTGCGCAACGGCCGCAAGTTCATCGGCAAGTAGGACTAAATGCTTTGTTATAATTTCTCGACGACGGGGGTGTGCCGCATTGGTGGGCACGCCCCCTTTTCCTTTTTCCGTCCCCTCCGGGAAAAACATGGCGGAGCACGGGACTATTTAGGCGAAAGCCCGGAGACAAAACTTAAATTACGTCGTAATTTATCTGTATTACGTCGTAATTTATATAAATTTCGTCGTAATTTATATAAATTACGTCGTGCTTTTAATTTTAGGTGCGGGGGGCGAAGGGTTTTGCTCCGGGCTCCACCACATTTATATGCGGGGGTCTGACATTTGTGGGGCGTTTTCTTGCACGTTTCGGGGAAAAACAGTACCTTTGCAGCAACAATAACAAAACGAGAATGACTATGAACAGACTACTGATTGCTTTTGCGCTGCTCTTGCTGGGCCTGCCCGCCGGCGCAAAGAAGAAGAAAACTGCAGCGGCTGCAAAGCCAATGCCCACCATCGACATCATCACGAAGGTGAACGACTACTGGCAGCAGCACCACTCGCCACAGGTGCGCTCGTTCTGGGACGAGGCCGCCTACCACACCGGCAACATGGAGGCCTACCGGCTGCTGGGCCAGGCCCGCTGGCTGGCCTACAGCGACGCATGGGCACGCCACAACAAGTGGATGGGCGCACAGGAGAAAGACCCGGCCAAATGGAAATACAAGACCTACGGCGAGGGGCACGACTATGCCCTCTTCGGCGACTGGCAAATCTGCTTCCAGACCTATCTCGACATCTACGAACTGCAACCCGACAAATACAAGATAGCCCGTGCCATCGAGGTGATGGACTACGAGGTGCGCAGCACCGCCACCGACTACTGGTGGTGGGCCGACGCGCTGTATATGGTGATGCCCGTCTTTGCCAAGCTCTACAAGACCACGGGCGAGGTGAAGTATCTGGACAAGCTGTACGACAACTTCCGCTGGGCCGACGAGCTGATGTTCGACAAAGAGGAGCAACTGTACTACCGCGACGCTAAGTACATCTGGCCCAAGGTGAAGACGGCCTGCAACGGCGGCAAGAGCTTCTGGGCCCGCGGCGACGGCTGGGTGCTGGCCGGACTGGCCAAGGTGCTGGCCGACATGCCCCGCGACTACCGCCACCGCCCCTTCTTCGAGCAGCGCTTCCGCCAGCTGGCCGAGGGTGTGGCCCGCGTGCAGCGCCCCGGCGGCTACTGGAGCCGCTCCATGCTCTGCGAGGAGGACGCCCCCGGCCCTGAGACCAGCGGCACCGCCTTCTTCACCTATGGCATGCTGTGGGGCGTGAACCACGGCGTGCTGGAGCACGAGAAGTATGCTCCCGTCATAGAGCGGGCCTGGAAGTACCTCACCACCACGGCGCTGCAGCCCGACGGCAGTGTGGGCTTTGTGCAGCCCATCGGCGAGAAGCCGGACCCCACAAAGACCGTAGATGCCCATTCGCAGGCCAACTTCGGCGTGGGGGCCTTCCTTCTGGCCGCCTGCGAGCACCTGCGCTATGAGGACGGGCCTCTATGCTGCGGTTCTCTATGCTGCGGTTCCCTATGCTGCAACACTGTTGCAGCAAAGGAGACAAAGGGAACCAAGGCAGCAAAGGAGACAAAGGAGACAAAGGCAGCAGCAAAGGAGACCAAGGCGGAGGCTGACGGCGAGGCAAAGGTGAGCGTGAGCAACCCCAGCAGCGAGTTCCGCCAGCAGGTGGTGGAGGTAGAGGCAGCACCCCTCTTCCAGCGCCTGGGCATACAGGGCGGACGCCAGTTCATCGTCTACGACGAGGGCGGCCTGGAGGTGCCCTACCAGCTGACGGCCGACGGCAAGGTGCTGCTGGACGCCGGCGTGCGACCCAAGGGCACGCTGACCTTCACCGTGAAGAAAGGCACGCCGAAGGTCTACCCGACGGTGTGCTACGGGCGCATCTACCCCGAGCGCAAGGACGACTTCGCCTGGGAGAACGACCGCGGCGCCTACCGCGTCTACGGCCCTGCCCTGCAGCAGACGGGCGAGCGCAGCTACGGCATCGACGTGTGGAGCAAGAACACGCCCGAGCTGGTGCTGGACCAGCGCTACTGGGTGGAGGACGTGGTGATGATGCCCGCCGTGGAGAAGCTGCGCCGCGAGAACCGCCAGCGCGGCGACTCGCTCTACCGCCTGAACTCATACCACAACGACCACGGCCGCGGCATGGACCTCTACAAGGTGGGGGCAACGCTGGGCTGCGGCACGCCGGCGCTGATGAACGGCACGGAGCTGGTTTACCCCTACTGCTTCCAGCGCTATGAAATGGTGGACTTAGGCCCCATGCGCATGACCGTGCGTCTGGACTACGGGACGACCGCCATCGACGGCGACTCGGTGACCGAGCACCGCCTCATCAGTCTGGACAAAGGCTCGAACTTCTGCCGGATGACCGTCTGGTACGACGGGCTGACGAAGCCCCGGCAACTGGCCTCCGGCGTGGTGCTCCACTCTGAGGAGAGGGAGGGCATCGCCGTTGGCAATGACTGCCTGCTCTATGCCGACCCGACGGACAACCCCCGCGTGAACAACTGCCAGCTGTTCGTGGGCATGCTCTACCCCAACGGCGTCAGCCAGACGGAGAAGAAGCTCTTCCCCCAGCCCTCCGGCGGCAACGACGGCCATCTGCTGGGCATCAAGAACGACTACCGGGGCGAGCCTTACACCTACTACTTCGGCTCGGCCTGGTCGAAGTACGACATTCGCACGATGGAGGAATGGCAGGCCCGCGCCAACTGGACGCTGCGCTCACTGAAGACCCCCCTGAAAGCAGAACTGAAATAGAGAGAGAAAGGAGGAAGGACGATGCAGAAGTTTGCTGACTATATCAAGCGCATCGAGATAGACGCCCTGTGGAGCGGCAAGAAGCACATTGTGTGGGAGCTGAACCCACAAGTGAACATACTGAGCGGCATCAACGGCGTGGGCAAGAGCACCATCCTGAACAAGGTGGTGAAGGGTCTGGCCCAGGGCGGCGAGTTCCCCAGCCACATGCTGAAGGGTGTCAAGCTGGAGGTGGTGCCCGACGACGCCAAGTGGATTCGCTACGACCTGATACGCTCGCTGGACAGCAACCTGACGCAGACGCTCAACGAGGGCGAGGGATTCCTGCGCCAGGCCCTCTCAGTGCTGGCCGGCGTGGGCGGCGGGTCGCTGCTCGACCTGCAACTCTACAACCTGCAGCGCAAATACTTGGACTATCAGGTGAACATAGGCAACCGCATCATCGAGCAGCTGCAGCAGGGCAATGCCGAGGCGGCCCAGCAGCTGTCGCTGCGCAAGCGGCGCTTCCAGGACATGGTCGATGAGCTGTTTGCCGAGACGGGCAAGCGCATCGTGCGCACCGAGAACGAGATTCGTTTCACACAGATTGGCGAGGTGCTGCTGCCCTACCAGCTCTCCAGCGGCGAGAAGCAGATGCTCGTCATCCTGCTCACCGTGCTGGTGGAGGACGACCAGCCCTACGTGCTCTTTATGGACGAGCCGGAGGTGAGCCTGCACATAGAGTGGCAGAAGCGGCTCATCGACCTCATCGTAGAGCTGAACCCCCACGTGCAAATCATCCTCACCACCCACTCGCCCGCCGTGGTGATGAACGGCTGGGTGGACCAGGTGACGGAAGTCTCAGACATCACCGTATAGTTCGCCAAAAGCCATGAGCAAAAGCCTGAAGGACAACATCAACAGCCAGTACGTAGAGGCCGCCAACGCCTTGCGGGGCAAGCAGTCGCGCCACCGCATCGTGGCCTACGTGGAGAGCTATGACGACATCTACTTCTGGCGCACGGTGCTGGCTCCCTTCGAGAACGACAAGCGCTACTTCGAGGTGATGCTGCCCTCGAAGCTGAACCTGACCCGGGGCAAGAAGTCGGTGCTGATGAACTTTATTAGTGGTGAGAGGCAAGTGGTGAGAGGTGAGAGGCAAGAGGTGAGAGGTGAGAGGCAAGAGGTGAGTGGTGAGAGGCAAGAGGTGAGTGGTGAGAGGAAAGAGGTGAGAGGTGAGAGGAAAGAGGTGAGAGGTGAGAGGCAAGAGGTGAGAGGTGAGAGGATAGATTATGCCCAAAAAACTGACCTCTCACCTCTCACCTCTCACCCCTCACCCCTAAAAACTGACCCCTCACCTCTGGGCGACGCTATGATAGCCTGCGTCGACGCCGACTACGACTACCTGATGGAGGGCGCCACGGAGCAGTCGCGCAAGGTGCTGAAGAGCCCCTACGTGTTTCACACCTACGTCTATGCCATAGAGAACTTCCAGTGCTACGCCCCCTCACTCCACCAGGTGTGCGTGGCCGTGACCCTCAACGACCACCGCATCTTCGACTTCCAGGACTACTTTCAACAGTACTCCGAAGCCTGCTTCCCCCTGTTCGTATGGTCGGTGTGGGCTTATCGCACCGGCCACCACAGCCAATTCTCGCTGACCGACTTCAACCGCGTGTGCGACCCCGGCGGCTTCACCGTGCAGAACCCTAAGACGTCGATAGACAACGTCAGGCGCAAGGTGGGCACCAAGGTGCGCGAACTGCAGCGGCAGTTCCCCAACAACAAGGAGGCCTACCTGAAAGTGAAGGCCGACCTGCGCCGACTGGGCGTAACGCCGCAGACCACCTATTTATATATTCAGGGCCACCACCTCTTCGACACCGTCACCGCCCCCATCCTGACCAAGGTGTGCAACCAGCTGCGGCAGGAACGGCAGACGGAGATATACCACTCGCAGGCCCACCGCACGCAGAAGCGCAACGAGATGTCGTGCTACGAAAACTCGCAGCAGGACGTGAAAGCCATGCTCAAGAAGAACACCGGCTACATGCTGTCAGACCGTTTCCGACAGCTGCAGGCCGACATCGCCGCCTATCTGGGCTGAGGCGCCGCACGCCCCCCACAATGTGAAAGTTATAAAAAATGTTTGCCCAATTCGCGGAAAATGCGTACCTTTGCACCAATGAACATAAGATGTGAGAGCAGATGAAACTCATCATAATGACAAAGGCCACATTTTTTGTGGAAGAAGACAAGATTCTGACTTCACTCTTCGAGGAAGGAATGGAAAGCCTTCACCTGTACAAACCCGGCGCAGAGCCCGTCTACTCAGAAAGACTGCTCACCCTGCTGCCCGAAGACTACTACCGCAGGATAACCGTGCACGACCATTTCTATCTGCGCGAGGAGTTCGGACTGCACAGCATACACCTGAACACCCCCACCACCGAACTGCCCTACGGCTACAAGGGATCGCTCTCATGCACGTGCCACAGCATAGACGAGCTGAAAGAGGCCAAGAAGCGCTGCAACTACGTGTTTCTGAAGACCATCTTCGACAGCCTTAGCAATCCTGCCGACAAGCAGACGCACACCCTGCCGGAACTGAAGGAGGCCGCCCGCAAGGGGCTGATAGACCGCCACGTCTACGCCATGGGAGGCATCACCCCCGACAACATCCGCCAGATGCACGACCTGGGCTTCGGCGGCGTGGTAGTGTGCGGCGACCTGTGGAACCGCTTCAACATTCACCAGGGGCAGGACTTCAAAGAGCTGATAGCGCACTTCCAGAAACTGCAGAAGGCAGCATCGTGAGAACAGTGAGAAACGACCTAACACCTATATATAATAATGGAAAGTAGTTACATGGTTTTTTCGGGCACGGCTACCAGATATCTGGCAGAGAAGATTTGCCTGAGTCTGAATTGCCCGCTGGGCAAGATGCAAATGACGAAATTCTCCGACGGAGAGTTCGCCGTGTCGTATGAGGAGTCCATTCGCGGGCGCGACATCTTCTTGGTACAGAGCACATTCCCCAACAGCGACAACCTGATGGAGCTGCTGCTGATGATTGACGCTGCCAAGCGCGCCTCGGCCAGGACCATCAACGCCGTCATCCCCTACTTCGGATGGGCACGCCAGGACCGCAAGGACAAGCCCCGCGTCTCCATCGGCGCCAAGCTCGTGGCCGACCTGTTGAGCGTGGCCGGCGTGAACCGCGTCATCACGATGGACCTGCACGCCGACCAGATCCAGGGCTTCTTCGACGTGCCTGTTGACCATCTGTATGCCTCGGGCGTGCTCCTGCCCTATCTGCAGAGCCTGCATCTGGAGGATATGGTGATTGCCTCGCCCGACGTGGGCGGCTCGAAGCGTGCCAACACCTATGCCAAATACTTAGGATGCCCGCTGGTGCTCTGCAACAAGACCCGCGCACGCGCCAACGTGGTGGCCACGATGCAGATCATCGGCGAGGTGGAAGGCAAGAACGTGGTCATCATCGACGATATGGTGGACACCGCCGGCACCATCACCAAGGCCGCCGACCTGATGATGGAGGTGGGCGCCAAGAGCGTCAGGGCCTGCGCCAGCCACTGCGTGATGAGCGGCCCGGCCAGCGAGCGCGTGCAGGAGAGTGCCCTCACCGAGATGGTCTTCACCGACAGCATCCCCTACACACAGCGCTGCGCCAAGGTGAAGCAGCTCTCCGTGGCCGACATGTTTGCAGAGACCATACGCCGCGTCATTGCCAACGAGAGCATCAGCGACCAGTATATAGTATAAACATGAAAACTAAAATCAAAGACAAATGAAAAAGACATTGTTCGGAATTGCATGTGCTGCCCTGCTGGCAGTTGCCTGCCAGTCAAACAGCTACAAAATCAGCGGCGTGGCCGAAGGTTTCCAAGACGGTGACACCCTGCTGATGGGGTCAAACTTCGACGAGCACAGCGCTAAAGACACGCTCATAGTCAAGGACGGTAAGTTCAGCTACGAGGGAGTGGCCGACTCGGCCGACTTCTGCGTCGTCTCAGCCCTCAACGGAGGGAGCAACGCCGCCTTCTTCAGAGAGCCGGGCACCA
The DNA here is from genome assembly GCA_902786565.1 of uncultured Prevotellaceae bacterium. GTDB lineage: Bacteria > Bacteroidota > Bacteroidia > Bacteroidales > Bacteroidaceae > Prevotella. Next base: position 19,848 of record CADACW010000046.1, read on the forward strand.
TCCAGGTGACGCTCAACGCCAACGGCGAGCCCAAGGTGGGCGGCACAAAGGCCAACGACGCCTGGCAGCAGCTGAACGAAGAGCAAATGGCCTTCAGCCAGAAAATGGAGAAACTGGTGGAGCCCCTCTACTCGGAGAATCTGGACTCGGCACAGCAGCAGGCCATCTACGACCAGTTCAACGAGATGCAGAAGCAAATGCAGGACAAGATTGTGGAGACGGCCGAGAACAACATCGACAACGTGCTGGGCTTCTTCCTGCTCACACAGCTGGCCGGCAACGACATCATGTCGGCAGAGAAAATCGGTGAGCTCATTGGCAAGCTGCCACAGGAGTTCCGCCAGCGCGAGGCTGTCAAGGCCCTGGAGCGCACCCTCGAGGCCAGCAAGGCCGTAGAGATTGGCAAGCAGATAGAAGACTTCAGCATGCCCACCCCCACGGGCGAAGAGCTGAACGTCATGAGCGAGGTGGCCAAGAACCGCGTCACCATCCTCGACTTCTGGGCTTCATGGTGCGGTCCCTGCCGTCAGGAAACGCCATTCATGGTCAGCCTCTACCAGAAATATCACGACAAAGGCCTCGGCATCGTGGGCATCTCGCTCGACCAGGACCACGACGCCTGGGTGAAGGGCATCGAGGAGCTGGGCATCACCTGGCCGCAGATTTCCGACCTGAAGTACTGGCAGTCGGCTGCCGCAGAGAAGTTCCAGGTGCGCAGCATCCCCTATATGGTGGTGCTCGACCAGAAAGGCACCATCATCAACAAGGGCCTGCGTGGCGAAGAGCTGGAGGCATTCATCAGCGAACAGCTGAAATAAGGCCGGCCTATGAAGATACTCGTGACGGGAGCCAGCGGCTTCATCGGCTCGTTCATCGTGGAGGAGGCACTGAAAAGGGGCTTCGACACATGGGCGGCCATGCGCAAAAGCAGCAAGAAAGACTTTCTGACTGACCCGAAAATCAACTTCCTGGAACTGAACCTCGACAGCGAGGAGCAACTCCAGGAACAGTTGCGTGGCCACGACTTCGACTACGTGGTGCATGCCGCCGGTGTCACCAAGTGTCTGAACAACGACGACTTCTACCGAATCAACACCGAGGGCACCAAGCATCTGGTGAACGCCCTGCTGAAGCTACAGATGCCCGTCAAGCGATTTGTCTACATCAGCTCGCTCAGCATCTTCGGGGCCATCCGCGAGCAGCAGCCCTACGAGGAAATACGCGAAAGCGACACCCCACAGCCCAACACCCACTACGGCCGCAGCAAGCTGGAGGCGGAAAGGTGGCTGGACCGGCTGAACGCCGACGGCCCCAGGCTGCCCTACGTGGTGCTCAGACCCACGGGCGTCTACGGACCGCGAGAGCGCGACTATTTCATGATGGCCAAAAGCATCAAGCAGCACTCCGACTTCGCCGTGGGCTACCAGCAGCAGGACATCACCTTCGTCTACGTGATGGACGTGGTGCAGGCCGTGTTCCTGGCTTGCGAACACGGACAGACTGGGCGCAAATATTTTCTCAGCGACGGAAAGGTCTACCAGTCGGCCACCTTCTCGAAACTCATCCGGCAGCAACTGGGCAATCCGTGGTGGATCCGCATCACCGCACCCGTGTGGCTGTTACGCATCATCACCTGGGTGGGCGACAAGATGGGCCACCTGACTGGCAAGATAACGGCGCTGAACAACGACAAATACCACATTCTGAAACAGCGCAATTGGAGGTGCGACATACAGCCGGCCATCGACGAACTGGGCTACCGTCCGGCCTACACACTGGAGCAGGGCGTGCCGCTGACCATCAAATGGTACCGTGAAAACGGCTGGCTCTAAAAACATCGAAAAGTAAATGAAAGAGCTGTTCAGACTGGAGAAGAAACCCATCAAGGGATTGTTGTGGCTGGAGTGGGCCGTACTGATATATGCCTTGGCCACAACCATATTCATACTTTTCACCTACACACGCCTGCACGAGCCCGGACAGATGCTGTGGGGAAGGGCGCAGGTGCTGCTGATGACACTCGCCCTCTGGGGCATCTACAGACTGCTGCCTTGCCGCCTGATGGTCTTTGCGCGTGTGGCCGGACAACTCATCTTCCTGAGCTGGTGGTACCCCGACACGTTTGAGCTGAACCGCATCTTCCCCAACCTGGACCACCTTTTCGCCACATGGGAACAGGCCGTCTTTGGCTTCCAGCCCGCGCTGACGTTCTGCGAGAAGTGCTCGTCGGCCATCGTCAGCGAACTGCTGTCGATGGGCTACGTGAGCTACTACCCCATGATTGCCGCCGTGGTGCTGTTTTATTTCTGCTTCCGCTACGAGCAGTTCCTGCGCACTGCCTTTATCATCGTCGCGTCGTTCATGTGCTTCTACGTCATCTTCATCTGCCTGCCCGTGGCGGGGCCGCAGTTCTACTATCAGGCCGTGGGCATCGAGCAGATAGCCCAGGGCACCTTCCCCCAACTGGGCGACTACTTCGACCGCCTGCCCTTCGATGTGCTGAACCACGACCTGTCGCTGCCCATTCCGGGATGGAAGCAAGGTGTCTTCTACCAACTGCTGGTCGAGGCGCACAATGCCGGCGAGCGGCCCACAGCAGCCTTCCCCAGCAGCCACGTAGGAGTGGCCACAGTGCTGCTGTGGCTGGCATGGGACGCCCGCAGCCGCAAGCTGTTTTTCTCGCTGCTGCCGCTGGCGGTGCTCATGTTCTTTGCTACATTCTACATTCAGGCCCACTATGCCATCGACGCGATGGCAGGCATAGTGGCAGGCACCCTGATGTACTTTGCTCTGCGGGGCATCTACCGTGGTGACGCCACATAGCCACGCTGCTCTGCTACCCCACCCTATTGTCCAGGGGGAACACCACAGTGGGTTTGAACGTCTTGGCCTCCTCGAAATCCATCAAAGCGTATGAAATGATGATGACGGTGTCGCCCACCTGCACCTTTCGGGCGGCGGCGCCGTTCAGGCAGATGCAGCCCGAGCCGCGCTCGCCCTTGATGATGTACGTCTCAAGGCGCTCGCCATTGTTGTTGTCTACGACCTGCACCTTTTCACCGGCAATCATGTTGGCTGCATCCATCAAGTCCTCGTCGATGGTAATGCTGCCCATATAGTTCAAGTTGGCCTCAGTCACCTGAGCGCAATGGATTTTCGACTTCAATACTTCTATCAACACCTCTATCTAATTACGGTTTAGGAATTGTGAACTGTTAACCTTTGTACCTGATATGGTCAATCAATCGGATTGGCGTCTTTCCGCAATAGACGGTAATGCAGCCCACGATGTAGGGCGAGGCATCCCAGTCGGCCACGTCTTGCAGCGTGTTGCCATCGACAATGGCAAAATATTCCACCCGCAGGCCCTCAACGCTGTCTATCTGCTCCACCACCCAGTCGTGGGTCTGGCGCAGCGTGTGGTCCTTGGCATAGTCGAGACTCTCCTTCAGAGCCTGGTAGATGCGAGGGGCGATGGCTCGCTCGTCGGGGGCCAGCAGCGTGTTGCGGCTGCTGCGTGCCAGCCCGTCGGCGTCGCGCACGATGGGACACTCCACAATGTCGACATCTATGCCCAGATGTGCCACCATGGCCTTGACCACGGCAATCTGCTGCCAGTCTTTCTCGCCAAAATAGGAACGGTCAGGGCGCACAATATAGAAGAGGCGGCTCACCACCTGGCACACACCATTGAAATGGCCCGGCCGATGGGCACCCTCCATCACCGTAGACACGGGGGGATACTCAAACTGCCGGCGGTCGGGCGTGGGATACATCTCCTCCACGGTGGGAGCCAGCACATAATCGGCACCACACTGCTCCAACAAACGGCAGTCAGCCTCCAGGTCGCGGGGGTAGTTCTTCAAGTCGTTGGGGTCGTTGAACTGTGTCGGATTGACAAACACCGAGACCACAGTCACATCGTTTTCTTTCACACTACGCCTCACAAGCGAGGCATGGCCCTCGTGCAACGCACCCATGGTGGGCACCAGACCAACACTCTTGCCAGCCTTGCGCTCGTCGAAGAGCGCATTCTGCATATCGGCAATCTTCTGAAATACTTTCATTTCGATAAAGCTCTTTACGCTAACGGGGTGCAAAATAACAACTTTTTTCTCAAACAAGGAAAAAAAAGACTAAAAATAAGCCTATAAAATGTCACAAATTCCTAAAATTGCACACTTTATTCTTTTTATGCAAGTTTTTTTCGTACCTTTGCAGAACATAAAAACGAACAAGATGGCAAAAAAGAAGATACTCTTCATCAATCAGGAGATAGCACCCTACGTACCGGACAACAACCTCTCAATTATGGGCCGCGAACTGCCCCGCACCATGCAGGACATGGGGCACGAGATTCGTACCTTCATGCCCAAATGGGGCACCATCAACGAGCGGAGGGGCCAGTTGCACGAGGTGATACGTCTCTCTGGCATGAACCTCATCATCAACGATACCGACCATCCGCTCATCATCAAGGTTGCATCCATCCCTGTAGCCCGTGTGCAGGTCTATTTCATCGACAACGATGACTATTTCTCCAAGCGGCAGATGATGGTCGACGAGGCCGGCATAGACTATCCCGACAACGGCGAGCGAGCCATCTTCTTCGCACGTGGTGTGCTGGAGACAGTGAAGAAGCTGCGCTGGGTGCCTGACATCATACACTGCCAAGGGTGGATGAGCGCCGTGGTGCCGTTCTACATCAAGACGGCCTACAACGACGAGCCTTCATTCAGCAACACCAAGGTCGTCACATCGCTCTTCACCAAAAGCCTGAACAAGGACTTGGGCTCCAACTTCAAGAAATGCCTGGAGTTCCGCGATGCCAAGGCCAAGCTGCTCGCTCCCTACAACGACAACTTCGACATCGAGGAACTGGGCAAACTGGCCATTGACTACAGCGACGGCATTGTGCTGGCAGAGCCTGACATCAACAAAAACCTGCTCAAGCACGTCAAGGCGAAAGGCATCCCCCTGCAGGAATATACGCAGGACTTTGCTGACGCTTACGAGGCTTTCTACAACAAAATCTACCCGGAAGAATGACAATACGAAAATTCATCATCATGGCTGGTGTCGCTATTGCGGCAGTAGCCATTTCTTCTTGCGACAACGACACACTGGGCATAGGACAGACGCTCACCAACGACTCCGACAGGCTCAATGTGGCCGATACCACCATTGCCGTAGAAACAAGGACCATTGTGGCCGACTCGGTGTTCACCATGAGCAGCACCTGCTACTTCGGCAGAGTGATCGACCCCGAAACGGGGGCTGAGGTGAAAAGCGAGTTCACCTCGCAGTTCCACTTGCTGGAAGACCTGTACATCTCGCCCGACGAGAAGATTGCAAGCCGATACAACGGCATGGCGGCGGCCGACTCGTGCGACATCGTTGTTTTCCTCACCAAGCCGTTCAACACCAAAGACAGCCTCTCGGCCATCAAGGTGCGCATCAGCGAACTGGCAAAGCCAATGGTGGAGGGCCAGCGCTACTACTCAAACTACAACCCCGCCAAACTGGGTATGCTCAGCGGGACGGGCATCTGCAAAGACAAGCTGTGCACGTTTGAAAACCTGGCCGACACCGACAGCGCCCGAAGCGTGAAAGGCTACTACAACAACTTCAGTGTGTCGCTCAACTCGCCCTTCACCGACAAGGAGGGCAACACCTACAACAACTACGGCACGTACATTCTGCAGCAGTACTACAAACATCCGGAATACTTCAAGACATCGCAGGCATTTGCCCGCCACATCTGCCCCGGACTGTTCTTTGAAATCACCGACGGTCTGGGCTTCCACGCACAGGTGTACAACCTGGCTCTGAGGGTCTATTACCGCGTGAATGACATCTCGGGCAACGCCACCAAGGCATACCTGACGCTGGCAGGCACACAGGAGGTGCTGCAGACCACACTGGTGACAAACGACAAGGAGGCGCTGGCAAAACTGAAAGAAGAGACCAACCACACATATCTGAAGAGTCCCGCAGGACTGTTTACGGAGGTGACGCTGCCCGTAGTGGGCATTAAGCAAAACCATATCAACGACTCGCTCGTAGGCTCGCGTATCGTCTTCCAGCGCATCAACAACGAGTCGGACGACGACCGAAAACTGGGCATCCCGCAGACGCTGCTGATGGTGGAGCGCGACAGCCTCTACACCTTCTTTGAAAACAACAGGGCCATAGACAACAGGACCACGTTTTCCACCACATTCGACGTGGGGCGGAAGGACAACAAGACCACCACGCTCAACCAGAACGTCTATGTGTTTGAGAACATCTCAAACCTCATCACCAACCTCTGGACCAAACGGCAGAAGGGGCTGAAGGAGGATCCCGCCTGGGAGAGCAAGCACCCCAACTGGAACAAGGTGGTGCTTGTGCCCGTGACCATCAACTCGTCGAGGGTAGAGCACGACATGTCACTCACCAGCACCCGACTGGTGGGAGGCAAGGACAATCCCTACGACCCTGTGAACATCAGCGTGGTCTATGCCAAGTTCAAATAAGCACTGACGCTATTATGGCCGACGGATATTTGGAGAAACACCAGCAGGACTACGAAGCCCGCAAAGCAGCATGGCTGCGCAAGAAAAGAGCAGTCTCTGTCGCCCTTAGGCGGCAGAGACTGCTGGATATTTCAGAAGGCCAGTCGTTGGCGCAGACTACTGAAAGACAGCCTTGATGGTATCGGCCATGCGCCGCAGGCCCTCCATCACCACACTGCGCGGGCAGGCAATATTGATGCGTATGTAGCCGCGGCCCGTCTGGGGTCCGTACATGGTGCCGGGATTCATCCATACGCGCCCGTCGGCAGTCAGGCAGTCACACAGCGCGTCCACCGTCTCCACCGTGCCTTGGCCGTCCTTGCGGTGCAAGGGGAAGAGCCGTGACACGTCGACCCACGGCAGATAGGTGCCCTCCATAGTGGTGACAAGGCATTGGGGCAGCTGCTCGGCAAAGAAGTCGCAGAGCGCCTTGTAGTTACCCCAGACATATTCATTCAGCGCGTCAATCCAGTCGCCGCTCTCATTATAGGCGGCAATCAGGGCCACAGGGCCGAAGGGATTGAGGTCGCACACCTCATTGATATTGATGACACGGTCAAGCTTGCGCCGCCATTCGGGCTGCGAGCAGATGATATTGGCCGTCTGCAGACCGGCAATATTGAACGACTTGGAGGCCGAGTTGAGCACCACGCAGTTGTGGCGGCACGCCTCGCTGACGGCGGCAAAGGGCTGGAAGCGATGGCCAGGCATGACCAGCTCGCAGTGAATCTCGTCGCTCACCACCTTCACGCCGTGGCGCAGGCAGATGGTGTTCATCCGCTCAAGTTCCTCGGCAGTCCAGACGCGCCCGGTGGGGTTGTGGGGGTTGCACAGCAGGAACACGGTGGCCTTCTCGTCGGCACAGCGCTGCTCAAAGTCGGCCCAGTCCACCTCAAAAGTATGACTGTGGCCCTCGTCACGCCGTCTGAGCGGGCTCTCCGAGACCTCGCAGCCACTGTTCCGGATGGAGGAGAAGAAGCAGTTGTAGTCGGGCGAGAGGATGACGACCTTCTCGCCGGGCAGAGTGAGCGCCTGTAGGGCCACGGCCATTGCCGGCACCACGCCTATGGTGTAGAGTATCTCCTCACGATGGATGTCCCACTGGTGGCGGCTGCCAAACCAGTTGATGATGGCTTCATAATAGTCGGGGCCTACTTGCGTATAGCCAAACACCGGGTGGGCGGCACGCCGGCGAATGGCCTCCTGAATGGCAGGAGCCACCGCAAAGTCCATATCGGCCACCCACATGGGGATGACGCCGGAGGGAGCTTCATCCCACTTGACGCAGCCACTGCCGCGCCGTTCAATCACTTCATCGAAGTTAAATATGTTCATATCATAGATTCTGTCTTAAGGTTATCTCGCAGTTGGAGGGCCCTTTGATGTATTCGTCAAGGGTCACGCTGCCGATGCTGTCGGCCACGACACGGCCGCTTCGGGGGTTCTTGATGTTCTCGATGTGTCCACGGATGTCGGCCTGAACGTCGCTGTACTCAAACACGCGGTCGCACTGGGCGTCGAAGGTGCAGTTCTCCAGCACCAGCCCCTCGGCATAGCAGAGCAGCTGCTCGCCGGCCAGGTGGCAATTGACCAGACGGACGTTCTTGGAGTGCCAGGCCAGGTATTCGCCGTCGAGCACGGAGTCGCGGATGACCACGTTCTCACACTCCCAGAATGAGTCTTTGGTCACGATGTGGGCATTCGTCAACTCCACGTTGCGGCAGTACTGGAACACATAGCGCGAGTCGCTCTTCAGCCCGTCTATCTTCACATTGTCGCAGAACATGAAGGGATAGGTGCCGTCGTGCAGTTCCAGATTGTGGGCCTCGATGTCGCGGCAGCGCCAGAAGGTCTCGTCGGCATCGTTGATGACTACATTCTCCAGCCGCAGATGGTGCATCTCGCGGAACATCTTGGGCGCGTCAATGCGCGTGTCGCTCATTGTCAGGTTGTCGCTGTACCACAGGGCCGACCGTGCGCCGGCGTCGAACTGGCAGCGGCAGATGCTGAAGCCATGGACGTGCCAAAAGGGATACTTGCCCCACAGATGGCAGTCTACGGCCTCTACGCCAGAACACTCCTTGATGGCGCTTTCGCCATCGCCCACTGTCACATGATCCAGACACACGTCGTGTATGCCGAAAAGAGGGCGTTCACCCTCAAAATGCTGATTGCTGATTGTCTTCTTATTTTCGTTCATTATTTCCTTTCCAGGTCACTATTCGCCCAAAAGCGGTGCAAAGGTACTAATAATTATTGAAACGGAAAAGCTATTTTGGGAACATTAACCATCCTACCCCGCAATCGAGTAGGAGGTAAACACTAATCGTAGGTGTTTATCTCCTACTTTCGTGTTTACCGACCTCTCACACCACCGTACGTGCCGTTCGGCATACGGC
>CADACW010000047.1 GCA_902786565.1 uncultured Prevotellaceae bacterium
AGCCAGCCGCACCAAGGACTGCTTCTTCAGCCGCTTCTCCTACCACCAGACCGTAGTCCGCAAGAAGAACAAGATGAAGGTGCTTGTGGCTGTAGCCCGTAAGCTGCTCATCGCTGTGTGGCATGTACTGCACGACGAGACGGACAACGTCGATTTCAACCCTGATTGCAAGGCATCCTCCACAAACGGGTGATTAGCGATATACCTATAGAGGAAAGATACAATAAAAGTGAGACATGAAAGAATGAAAAGTAAAAAATGATGGGTGGACGGGTGAGATAGGCCTCATTTTCACACAAAAATCGCCTGCATCAGTGTGTTGATGCAGGCGATGTGCTGTGTCAGGGGACTCCCCTACTCGCTCCAGTCGTCGTCCCATTGGCCTCTGTATGCGCGAGCTGCGGCGGGTTCGTTCGGCTGTCCGGGGGCTATCACGTCATATCCGGAACCGGCTTGCAAAACCTGTGTTTGCTGCTGTAGCTGTACTACCTGCAATGTGGGTTTCTGATAGTTCTTTTTCATATTGCTTGCTTTAAAATTATTGTATCACGACCCTGAGCTTTGCTCGAGCTTGTTCTTGCTTTGCAAGCGTCCTTCGGCCGAGCGCACGCTCGATAAAGCATGAGCAAGCTCTGCTTTATGCTCACTTAATCACGATCTTCTTACCATTATTTATATATAGGCCTCTTGCCGTCGGCTTGCCGTCGAGTTTGCGACCATCGAGCGTGTACCACGCGCCAGCCTCAAATTGTGAATTGTGAATTGGCAAATTGTCAATTTCCTCGATTCCCGTCGCTTCCTCTCCGTCGAAGAATACCATCTGGCGGACATAAGCCGGTTTGTTGCCAAACTTGCTCTCCACGCGCATAATCCAGCGGAAGGCACCCACGGTCACGGCATCGCCATAGCTCAGCTTGCCATTGATGTTCACATAGTAGAAGGGGTCGGCGGCCGTAGCCGTCGTGGGCTCGTAGGTGCCGTAGAGGGTGTAGGTGTCCTCGGCGGTCATCATGGTCAGGCGGACATCGGTGGCCTTCGCCTTCAGCGTGGCATTCTCGGTGGTGAACGCATAGTCCGTCACGGCCTCCTTCGGCTTATAGACGTAAGGCATGTTGGCATGCAGCATGGTGCCGGCCTCCACCTTCTTTAGGAACACCCAGATGTCATCGCCGGCATTGGTTGAAGGGTCGGGAGCGTTGGCTATCATGTTGATCTTGTAGAAGTCGAACTTCTGCGTGTCCTCAGCCTTGATGGTGTAGTCGAAGGGCACGAACCATGCCTGATGCTTGCCTATGCGATCCTCGCCGAGTGTCTTCCTATAGGTGGCAGAGGCGACGTTCACGTCTGCTTTGAAGCTATAGGTGCCTGCATCGGTCAATGTGACAGCATCAGTGGAAGATGGCATCAACGTGATGTAGAAGCTCTTCGAGCCTGCGTAGTCACCCGCGCCGTTGAGGATGAGCGTATATGTGCCCATCTTGTTGGGCCTAACGGGGAACGACGCCACAGTCTGTCCGTCCAGTGTGGCCGTGTAGTCGGTGCCAAATGCGAGGGACGTTTCGTTGTATTTCACGACTGGCCTTATTTCAACATCATTGTTCAGACTGTAGGATTCCTCTATGCCGCTGACGGTGCATACAGGCATTATGTACACCGCAGTGTTGCAAATGGTTGCTGCCTTGCAGATTTCGTTCTCGGGGATAGTGGCATAGACCTGCGTGCCCTGTGCCGTACCCATCGCCTCGGTGTAATAACAGGTGGAACCTTCTGCTGGGCTGCCACCACGCACGAAGGTAGCGCAACTGGTAGCAATGGCTACCTCGTTGTCTGCCGGTGCAATATTGGGATTGGGGGCATAGAGCGAATTGGTGATATTGAACGTTTTGCTATTATGCCATCCGATGAAGCCGCCGCATTGGTCAGTACCAGAGCTGGTAAACATGCGACCGTCGTACACGCAGTTAGAGAAGTTTACATCGCCTTCTGGAAGGGCAATAAAGCCACCGTGCGTGCCGTCACCACCGGCGCTGCTATGGATGACGGTGCTAACGTGGCAGTTAGTGATGTTCGTCGTTCCGTAATTATGAGCAATAAGTCCTGCGCCAAACTTCTTAGCAGTATAGATGTCGCCCTCCACCTTCAGGTTTTGGATGGTGGCACCATCGGTGTAGCGGAAAGGAGCGCAGTATTGCTCGCCAAAAGCGCTCTGTGCAGTACCATGTGTGAAGGTCAGCGTGTGAACGCCGTCGCCGAGGAAGGTGCCTTGGAACCTGTGGTCGCTTGTACCCACCATCTCAGAAACGCTGATGTCGGCAGTCAGCTTCACGAACTGCCCTTTGAAGTCAGAGCCGCCGTTGCTGACGTAGTTGGCGAATGCGTTCCATTCGTTGGCACTGCCGATGGTGTAGGGGTCGCCCTCAGTGCCTGAGCCAGCGCCATCAGACGCCTTGTCAGCATCCGCATAGTAGATGTCGCCATAGAGGATGCCGTGCTCGTAGACCTTCAGCATGCCGTAGTCCTGCACGAGATTGCCCGTGCTCCACCGTGCACTATAGACGGCCTTTGTGCCCTGGTCGGTGGGCAGGTTGTCGGTGCTGACGTAGTAGCAGTGGCTGATGTTGGGCTCGTAGGTGCCGTGCCAACTGGCGAAGGTATTGTTCAGCATACCCGCAGCGACGCTGGCAGGTATCATGAGCGAGTTCTTGATGGTGGGGCGGTTATACTCCGGCCATCCCACGAAGCCGGCGCAGTTGCCGGTGTTGGCAGTGGTGGCGAAGGAGCCGTCGAACACGCAGCCCTCGATGGTGATGGTGTTTCCACTTCCGCTCAACAGGGCCACGAAGCCGCCGTAGGTGCCGTCGCCGCTCTTGCTGCCGGTGATGGCCACCGAGCTGCGGCAGTTGGTGATGGTCAGCCCGCCGTGCGACTCAGCCACGATGCCGCCAGCCTTCTGCCTGCCGGTATAGATGGCGCCGACGACGTGCAGGTTCTTGATGACGGCATTCTTGACGTGGCGGAACGGGGCGCAGTGGTCTTCATCGAAAACATTCTGGGCCGTACCTTTCGTAAAGGTCAGCGTGTGGCTGCCGCCGTCGAACGTGCCCTGGAACGAGTTGGTATCGCCTGTGCCCACCATCGTCTCGACGCTGATGTCCCCGCCCAGTTTCACGAACTGGCCGCTGAAGGTATGGCCATAGCCGACGTAGCTGGCCAGCGTGTTCCAGTCGCCAGTGCTGCCGATGGTGTAGGGGTCGCCCTCGGTGCCAGTGCCGGCGATGTCACATGCCACGTAGTACCTGCCAGCCACGAGGAGTCCGTTGTCGTAGACCTTCACCGTGCCGTAGTTCTGCACCATCGAGCCGAAGTTGCTGGGAGCGGAGGCGAGGACAATGACCTTGGAACCCTGTTCTGTGCCCATCGTCTCGGTGTAGTAGCAGGTAGAGCCGTTTGCCGGGCTGCCGCCGCGCACGAAGGTGGCACAGCCGGCAGTAATGGTTGTCTCGCCGTCTGCCGGTGCAGTGGTATCAGGGGCATAGAGCGAATGGGTAAAGTTGAACGTCTTGCTGTTGTGCCAGGCCACGAAGCCGCCACAGTTATTGGTGTTCTTGGTGGTCAGCAGGCGTCCGGTATAGACGCAGCCCGTGAAGCTTATGTTGCCTTCCGGCATGGCCACGAAGCCGCCGTGTGTGCCGTCGCCGCCGACGCTGCTATGGATGGCGGTGGTGACGTGGCAGTCGGTGAACGTTGTCTCGCCGTACGACCGTGCCACAAGTCCGGCAGCGAACTTCTGGGCGGTGTAGATGTCGCCCGTCACCCTCAGGTTCCGGATGACGGCATTCTTGACGTAGCGGAACGGGGCGCAGTATTCCTCGTTGAAGGCACCCTGTGCCGAGCCTTTCGTGAAGTTCAGCGTCTTGTCGTTACCCAGGAAAGTACCCTGGAACGAGTTGGTCTCACTGCTGCCAGCCATCGTCTCTACGCTGAGGTCCTGTGGCAGCTTCACGAACAGGCCGTTGAAGCTGATGCCGTTGCTGACAAGCAGGGCGAAGACGTCCCAGTCGGCTATGCTGCCGATGATGTAAGGGGCGCTCTCCGTACCTTTGCCATTGAAGATGTCGTCTAAGACCACGTTGATGGTGACTGCCGCGCCCCACTTGCTGGCCGCGCCACAGGTGCCGCCGCTGCCGCCAGCAGCAGCCCCGTTACCATCCTCCCAACCATCATCATCATAGGTGCCTACGAGGCCATTATTAAATTCCGCATCGTAAGGGTTTGACAGTTCACTACTTCCGCCATCCCAGGCATAGCTACCATCGTCATTCCCACCGCCTTTGCCGCCGCCTGCTCCCACTCTGTAGAAACCATCAGCAGCATTGTTTCTCCATGTACTGTTGCCAGCGGCACCGCCGCCGCCGCCGCCGCCGCCACCACCGCCGGTGCCGATGTCGGCGCCACGACCGCCGTTGCCACTGGTACCGCCGCCGCCGCCGCCGGACGCAGCATGCTGGTCGCCAGGATCTTCGGCAGCGTTTTTACCGCGTTCGCTTTTAGCGGTGGTAAACCATCCGGCACCGCCACCCTTGACAATCACGCTGAGGTTCCACCCCTGATACACATAGAGAGTGCCCATGCTGCCGGCAGTGTCGCCGTTACTACCCGGAGAGCCCGCAACGCCCTTGTTCGTACCCTCGTTCGAATCCCGTTTTGCAGAACCACCGGCACCACCTGCGCCGCCGTTGCCGCCCCGTGTGCCGATGCCCGCACCGCCGCCGCCGCCGCCGTCACCGCCGCGGCCACCCGAGCCGGGCTGGCAATACTTGTTGTATACAAAGTTGGCATCTTCACCGTGGCCGCCACGGCGGCCGGTTTCCCCGTCACCGCCTGTGGCCTCCAGCCTGCCGTCGCCGAGAAGGTAGAGCGTGTTGCCCGCCGCCAGTTCAACACCCGCACCGCCACCCGCGATTCCGGCATCGTTGGCTTTGGCACCCGTGCATCTAACCGTTTTTCCCGAGGGGATGTAGAGATACACTGTGCCCCGGATGGTCAGGCCGCTGCCGCCCACCGTGGAATTGGTGAAGCTGAGGTTGCCCGTGGCGTAATAGTACGTCGTGGTGCCTGCCGTGCCAATCGTGTACCCTGTAGAGGAACCCGCATTCAGGGCCGTCCAGTTCGCTGAGGTGGTCTTCGTCTGTCTATAGACCAATTCCCAGCCGCCATCTGCCCACGCTCCCTGCACAACTGCGCAGAGCAGGGCAATCATCAAAAATACTTTTTGTTTCATTTTTTATGTTTTTAAGTTAAAATTTATTGCACACGTATGCCTTCGTCGGCGACAAGTTAGAATCATCATCGTCTGATGAACAGGCTGCTGTTTCGCGGTCTTTCGGCTGCAAAAGTACGCATTTTTTTTCTAATTAAACGGCAACCACACGGAAATAGTGACAAAGTTTAACGGAAATCGGGCGAAAGCGTGCCGGTTTGCTGTCTGAATCGTACAAAAGGGGTGTCGTGATGACCACCGGGCAGATTGCCAAGGCCACCGGCCTCACCACCGAAGAAATCGAGGGGCTGTAATATTTCGAAGGCTGTTCTACGAGCCTTTCGTGAAGGTCAGCGTCTTGTCGTTACCCAGAAAGGTACCCTGGAACGAGTTGGTCTCGCTGCTACCAGCCATCTCTGTCACGCTGATGTCTGCGTCCAGTCTTACGAACTTGCCGCTGTAGTTGGTGCCGCCATTGACATTGCTGACAAACGTGTTCCACTCTTCCGTGCTGCTGATGGTGATGGGATTGTCTGCCGTATCACCTGCCTCGGCCCACGCCCCCTGCACGATGGTGCAGAGCAGAGTGAGCATCAATAATAATTTCTTTTGTCGCATGTTGTTTGTTTATAGTTGTTAATTGTTGTTTTTTAGCAATGCTGTCAACAGAAACGTAGTACACTTAGGCACACTCGGACTGCAATGTGCTATTTCGGCTGCAAAGATACAAATAAACCAAAAACTATCAAAACTTTCTTGGAAAGAAATCTCTGCCCGCAGATAAAAAAGTTGTGGAGGCCGGAGCAAAAAAGATGATTGCCCGGAACTAAACTTAACGACTCGGCGTAATTTGAGTCTTATCTCCGGGCAGCCGATGTTTTTCCTCCGACTGTCGCAATAAATGGCTGCGGCCAAAAAAACAATTCAAAAGTTAGGCCATTTGAAAAAAATATACTAATTTTGCAGCGAACAACCGACACCTTATTATAATAAATAACTAAAAACAGATTTTCCCATGATGAAGACCTATCCTAAAATTGGCATTCGTCCTACCATCGACGGACGTCAGGGAGGCATCCGCGAAGGCCTCGAAGAGAAAACCATGGCCTTGGCCCAGGCAGTGAAGAACCTGATTGAGAGCAATTTGAAGAATGGCGACGGAAGCCCCGTGCAGTGCGTCGTCAACGACACCACCATCGGCAGGGTGGGTGAGAGCGCCGCCTGCGCCGAGAAGTTCGAGCGCGAGGGCGTGGGAAGCACCATCACCGTCACCAGCTGCTGGTGCTACGGCTCCGAGACGATGGACATGAACCCCCATTACCCCAAGGCTGTTTGGGGATTCAACGGCACAGAGCGCCCAGGCGCCGTCTATCTGGCAGCTGTGCTTGCCGCCCACGCCCAGAAGGGCCTGCCCGCCTTTGGCATCTATGGACACGATGTGCAGGACCTGGACGACAACAGCATACCCGCCGATGTGGCCGAAAAGCTGTTGCGCTTCGCACGTGCCGCCCAGGCTGTGGCCACCATGCGCGGCAAGAGCTACCTCTCGTTGGGCAACACCTGTATGGGCATTGCCGGCTCAATCGTCAACGCCGACTTCCTGCAGCAGTACCTCGGCATGCGCACCGAGTATGTGTCGCTCGTCGAGATTCTGCGCCGTGTGGACTTTGGCATCTTCGACAAGGAAGAGTTCCGCCGTGCCATGCAGTGGGTCGACAAGTACTGCAAGCCCCAGGAGGGCCACGACTATAACGAAGACCGGCCGCTGTTCCCCGGCGTGCCCATGACCACCTTCAACGGAAAGGGCAAAGGAAAGACACGGGCGGAGAAAGACGAGGACTGGGCCTTCACCGTGAAGACAATGATGATCATCCGCGACCTGATGCAGGGCAGCGACCGGCTGCTCGAAATGGGCTACAAGGAGGAGGCCATAGGCCACAACGCCATTGCAGCAGGTGTGCAGGGACAGCGCCAGTGGACCGACTACAAGCCCAACTTCGACTTCCCTGAGTCGATGATGTGCACCAGCTTCGACTGGAACGGACCCCGCGAGGCCTTCACGCTGGCCACGGAGAACGACTCGCTGAACGGCCTGTCGATGCTCTTCGGCCATCTGCTCACCAACCGTGGCGTGATGTTCTCCGACATCCGCACCTATTGGAGCCCCGATGCCGTAGAGCGCGTCAGCGGCAAACGGCCGGAGGGCGCTGCTGCCGGCGGCTTCATACACCTCATCAACAGCGGAGCCACCACGCTCGATGCCACCGGCGCCATGAGCGATGCCGACGGCAAGCCTACCATCAAGCATTTCTGGGAGATGCAGCAGGCCGACATGGAGGCCTGTCTGAACGCCACCAGCTGGATGCCCGCCGACCGCGACTACTTCCGTGGCGGCGGCTACTCCAGCCATTTCCTCACCCGTGGCGGCATGCCCATGACCATGCTGCGCCTGAACATCGTGGCCGGACTCGGACCCGTGCTGCAGATTGCCGAAGGATGGACAGTGGACCTGCCGCAGGACGTGAACGACATTCTGGACCGTCGCACCGACCCCACTTGGCCCACCACCTGGTTTGTGCCACGCCTCGATGAGAAGAAAGACTGCTTCAAGGATGTCTACAGCGTGATGAACAACTGGGGCGCCAACCACGGTGCCATCGCATACGGCCACATCGGTGCCGACCTCATCACGCTGGCCAGCATGCTCCGCATACCCGTCTGCATGCATAATGTGGCCGATGCCACCATCTTCCGCCCTGCCGCCTGGAATGCCTTCGGCATGGACAAGGAGGGGGCCGACTACCGTGCCTGCCAGAACTTCGGACCAATCTACAAATAGGATATGAAAGCAAAACTTGTTGAGAAGAAATATCTGGTGACGTTCATACTCGTCACCTCGCTGTTTGCCCTGTGGGGATTCGCCAACGACATCACGAACCCGATGGTGGCAGCTTTCCAGACACTGATGGAACTCTCCGCAGCCAAAGCGTCGATGGTGCAGTTCGCCTTCTATGGCGGCTACGCCACGATGGCCGTGCCTGCGGCCCTGTTCATCAGGAAATACAGCTATAAGAGCGGCATCCTGCTCGGCCTGGCCCTCTATGCCACCGGCGCATTCCTCTTCATGCCTGCCGCCGAGATGCAGAGCTTCACTTTCTTCTGCCTGTCGCTCTACATCCTCACCTTCGGACTGGCTTTTCTTGAGACCACGGCCAACCCGTTCATCCTCTCGCTCGGAGCCAAGGAGACCAGCACCCGCCGCCTGAACATGGCGCAGGCCTTCAACCCGATGGGGTCGCTCTGTGGCATGAGTGTGGCGTCGCTCATAGTGCTGCCACAGCTCATCAGCGACAAGCGTGATGCTGCCGGACAAATCATCTTCGGCACGCTCTCCGAGGCTGAGAAGGCCGACATCCGGCTGCACGACCTGGCCGTCATCCGCGACCCCTACGTGGCCATTGGCCTCGTGGTGCTTCTGGTCTTTGTCATCATCGCGCTGACCAAGATGCCGAAGACGGAGAGCGAGGAGCAGAAGGCACTGGGCCATACGCACACCTCAGCCGTCACCCTGCGCAATCTGTGGCACAACACCATCTATCGCGAGGGTGTGATGGCTCAGATGTTCTACGTGGCTGCACAGATTATGACGTGGACATTCATCATCCAGTATGCCGACAACCTGGGCATCAACAAGGCCACGGCGCAGACCTATAACATTGTGGCTATGAGCCTGTTCCTTACGAGTCGTTTCATTGCTACTTTCCTGATGCGCTATGTCAACACCCGTGTGCTGCTCTCCCTCTTTGCCCTTGGTGCCGGACTGTGCACCCTCGGTGCCATCTGCATTGTGGGCATGGGCGGCCTGTACTGTCTGGTGGGCATCAGCTTCTTCATGTCGCTTATGTTCCCCACCATCTACGGCATTGCCCTTGAGAATGTAGATGCAAAGGATGCAACCCTCGGCGCGGCCTTCCTCGTGATGGCCATCGTGGGTGGTGCGCTCATGCCGCCGCTGCAGGGCACCATCATCGACCAGCAAGTCATCTTCGGCCATCCCGCCGTCAATGTCTCGTTTGTGCTGCCCCTGCTCTGCTTCGTCATCATCGGCATCTACGGCCTGCGTGCCCACCGGGCCCTCACCCGTTAGCGCCGGCAAGGCATCAAGTAAAAGGTTGGGCGGATTAAACTCTACAGCTTAATCCGCCCAACCTTTTTATATCTGTGCGCTACGGCTTCAGGCTACACCAGTCCGCGGCCGTGGCAGTTCTTGAACTTCTTGCCGCTGCCGCAGGGGCAGGGGTCGTTGCGTCCGGGCAGTTTGTCCTTGATGACGGGGGCCATCGGCTGGCGGGCACGGGTGTCGCTGCGTGCTGCCGCCTGCTGGTTCTGGTCTACAAGCTGCTCTTGCTGCGGCTGGCCGTCGGCGCTGGCCTTCTGCTCGCTGTACTGGCGGCGGTCGGTGTGCTGTTCGGGTGCGGCCTCGCGCACCTCCTGCTGCATTTCAGGAATCTGTCCGCGGTTGAGCACGGCCATGGCGCGGTTGTTCATCTCGTTAATCATCGAGTCCCAAATCTTTGCACTCTCCAGCTTGAAGATGAGCAGCGGGTCTTTCTGCTCGTAGCTGGCGTTCTGCACCGAGTGGCGCAGGTCGTCTAGTTCGCGCAGATTCTCCTTCCATGCCTCGTCGATGATGTGGAGCAGCATCTGCTTCTCAAACTCCTTGACTATCGACTTGCCCTCGGTCTCGTAAGCCTCGCGCAGATTGCAGCCGATGTTGTACACGCGGCGGCCGTCGGTGATGGGCACCATGATGCGCTCGTACATCGTTCCCTGGGTCTCGTAGACCTGCTTGATGACGGGCCATGCCACCTCGCGGATATGCTCGGTCTTGCGGTTGAAGCTGGCCAGCGTAGCCTGGAAAGCCTCCTCGGCCAGTTCGTCGCGCTTGCCCTCCAGCAGCCGCTCTTCTGAGAACGGCACCTCCATGGCGAACAGACGGAGGAACTGCTCCTTGCAGCCCGCATAGTCGTTCTGCTCGATGATGGTCGACACGCGGTCCCAGATGGTGTTGGCGATATCCATGCCGATGCGCTCGCCCATCAGGGCGTGGCGGCGCTTCTCGTAGATCACGGTGCGCTGCTTGTTCATCACATCGTCGTATTCCAGCAGGCGCTTGCGGATGCCGAAGTTGTTCTCCTCGACCTTCTTCTGTGCCCTCTCGATGCTCTTTGAAATCATCGGGTGTTCAATCATTTCGCCCTCTTTGAAGCCCATGCGGTCCATCACCGAGGCGATACGCTCGGAGGCGAACAGGCGCATCAGCTTGTCTTCCAGCGAGACGAAGAAGACACTCGAACCGGGGTCGCCCTGACGTCCGGCACGTCCGCGCAACTGGCGGTCCACACGGCGGCTCTCGTGGCGCTCGGTGCCGATGATGGCCAGACCGCCTGCAGCCTTCACCTCAGGCGACAGCTTGATATCGGTACCACGTCCGGCCATGTTTGTGGCGATGGTCACGGCGCCGCGACCCTGCGAGTCCTGCTGACCAGCCAGGGCCACGATGTCGGCCTCCTTCTGGTGCAGCTTGGCGTTCAGCACCTGATGGGGTATGCCCTCACGGCGGCCCGTCTCCGGGTCGACGTACATGTCGAGCATACGCGACAGCAGTTCCGAAATCTCCACCGACGTAGTACCAATCAGGGTGGGTCGTCCGGCATTGCGCATCTTCACCACCTCTTCGATGACGGCGCGGTACTTCTCGCGTGCCGTCTTGTAGACGCGGTCGTCCATATCCTTGCGGGCCACGGGCTTGTTGGTGGGAATCTCCACCACGTCGAGCTTGTAGATGTTCCAGAACTCGCCTGCCTCGGTCGATGCCGTACCCGTCATGCCGGCCAGCTTGTGGTACATGCGGAAATAGTTCTGCAGCGTGATGGTGGCAAATGTTTGTGTGGCAGCCTCCACCTTCACATGCTCCTTGGCCTCCACGGCCTGGTGCAGACCGTCGCTCCAGCGCCGGCCCTCCATGATGCGGCCCGTCTGTTCGTCGACTATCTTCACCTCGCCGTCGATGACCACATACTCGTCGTCCTTATTGAACATGGTGTATGCCTTGAGCAGCTGCTGCAGGGTGTGCACGCGCTCGCTCTGCACGGCATAGTGTGCCATCAGCTCGTCCTTCCGGTTCAGGCGCTCCTCGTCAGAGAGCCCTTGCTCCACCTCCAGTGCCGAGAGTTGTCCGGCAATGTCGGGCAGCACGAAGAGGTCCTTGTCGTTCACCTGGTTGGCCAGCCAGGCGGTGCCCTTGTCGGTCAGGTCGCACGAGTTGAGCTTCTCATCCACCACGAAGTAGAGGGGCTCCACGGCCTCTGGCATGCGGCGGTTGTTGTTCTCCATGTATTTTTCCTCGGTTCTCAGCATACCGGCCTTGATACCCTCTTCGGAGAGATACTTGATGAGTGCCTTGTTCTTGGGCAGCGACTTGTGCGAGCGGTAGAGCGAGAGGAATCCCTCCTCCTGCATCTGCTCGCCCTCCTTCTTCTGCCCTTGGTCTATCAGCTCCTGGCCCTTTGTGATTTTCTGCTTGGCGTCGGCCAGGAACTGCGTGGCCAGCTGTCTTTGCACGCCGAAGAGCTTTTCAACCAGCGGCTGGTACTCCTCAAACATCTGGTCGTCGCCCTTGGGCACCGGTCCACTGATAATAAGAGGTGTGCGCGCATCGTCGATGAGCACCGAGTCGACCTCGTCCACGATGGCGTAGTTGTGGGCGCGCTGCACCAGGTCGGCAGGCGATATGGCCATATTGTCGCGCAGGTAGTCGAATCCGAACTCATTGTTTGTGCCGAAGGTGATGTCGGCTTGATAGGCACGCCGGCGGGCCTCGCTGTTGGGCTGGTGCTTGTCGATGCAGTCCACCGAGAGCCCATGGAACATATAGAGCGGCCCCATCCACTCCGAGTCGCGCTTGGCCAGATAGTCGTTCACCGTCACCACGTGCACGCCGTTGCCCGTCAGGGCGTTGAGGAACACGGGCAGCGTGGCCACCAAGGTCTTACCCTCACCCGTGGCCATCTCGGCAATTTTTCCCTGGTGGAGCACTACGCCGCCGAATAGCTGCACGTCGTAGTGAATCATCTCCCACTTCAGGTCGTTGCCGCCAGCCGTCCAGTGGTTGTGGTAGATGGCCTTGTCGCCGTCGATGGTGATGAAGTCCTTGCGGGGGTCGCCGGCCAGCTCGCGGTCGAAGTCGTTGGCCGTGACCACGGTCTCCTCGTTCTCGGCGAAGCGGCGGGCCGTCTCCTTGACGATGGCAAACACTTCGGGCATCACCTCGTCGAGCGCCTTTTCATACTCGTCGAGCGCCTCCTTCTCAATCTTGTCAATCTTGGCGAAGATGTCGGCACGCTCGTCCAGGGGAGTTTCTTCGATGGTGGCCTTCAGCTTTTCCACCTCTTCCTTTTGGGCCTTGGCGGCACTCTGCACTTGCTGTCGGATTTCCTGAGTGCGGGCGCGCAGGCCGTCGTTGTCGAGGGCCTCAATCTTGGGGCTCTCGGCCTTCACCTTCTCCACGAAGGGCTGAATTTTCTTCATGTCGCGTGACGACTTGTCGCCGAACAGCGCCTTTAGAATACTGTTGAAATTCATCTCTTGAATTTGCGGTTTACTGATTTACAATTTACGATTTGGGGTGCAAAGATAGTGCTTTTTTGTGAAACACGTGCATAATGCGGTGAATATTTTAGTTTTACTAACTATTTCGCCTTTCTTTTCCCCCGTCCTGACTTTTCTGGTTAATTGCAAAAAGCGTGCCAGAAATGTCTTTTCTTGTGGCGGCCCCCCCTCTGCTACCAGCGAAGATTACCGAAATCTTTACAAATCACGGCAGTCGAAGACACCCCCCTAAAAGGGGCCTCAGAGATAAGTGCCTTTTATCTCCGAGATAAGTGCCTTTTATCTCCGAGATAAGTGCCACTTATCTCTAAGGGGGGGTAAGGGGGATAAAAGACGGCATCGGAAAATTTTTTTTAAAAAGTTGCTCTGTGTTTCCTGTTTTATTTGTACCTTTGCACCATCAAATTAAATGACCGACAATAAAATTAAGCTGATTAAGATTTATGGAAACGACAATCAGACTCTATGCATTCAATTATGACGAGGCGAAAACCTATCTGTGGGCCCTGGTGTTTGTGGCCTGCAATCTGGTGCTGCCCCAAGTGTTTCACCTCATCCCTCAGGGCGGTGTGATGTTCTCGCCCCTGTCGCTGGTCATCCTTGCCGGCGCCTATAAGTTCGGGTGGAAGACGGGGCTGCTCGCCGCCGTCCTCTCGCCGCTGGTCAACCATTTGCTGACGGGGCTGCCCGCCATGGAGGTGCTCGCCGTGATGACGCTGAAGCTGGCCGTGCTGGCCCTTGTGGCCGGGCTGGTGGCGCAGCGTTTCCGCAGCGTCAGCCTGCCGCTGCTGCTGGGCGTCGTCTTGGCCAGCAAGCTGCTTGGTTGTCTGGGCGAGGTGGCCCTCACGGGTGGCATTGCTTCCACCATTGCCGACTTCACCATTGGCTGGCCCGGCCTGCTGCTGCAGGTCTTAGGCACCTGGCTCATCCTGAAGCGAGTGTAGCCGGGGGTAGGGGTGGCCGAATCTTTGGCCAGAAGTATAAAAAAGAATTTACATTCCCGAAGGGTGGCCGGAGGGGAGTTAGAGATAAGTGGCACTTATCTTTTGAGGGGGTTTTCCGGTGTTTTGAAAAGAACGTAAAAAATATCGGGAAAGGTTGCGTCAAATCCCAAAAAATGATTATCTTTGCCGACGAATTGCATCTCACTTTAGTTTCACCATTATATATTATATCTATGAAGAAACAAATCCTTTTATTCGCAATGCTGCTCCTGCCCTTGGTGGCAAGCGCACAGAATGTCGTGGAGATTGACGGCATCTACTACCAGCTTCTCTCGAATAAAGAGGCCACAGTTACAAAGAAAAACGGCGGGGAGTACATAGGCAGAGTGGTCATCCCTGAATCTGTCAACTACGAAGGGGTGGGGTACATAGTGAAGAGCATAGGAGACGAGGCTTTCCGTAATTGCAGCGACCTGACCTCCGTCTCGATTCCAAATAGCGTGACGAGCATAGGACGCTATGCTTTTTTTGATGACAGCGGCTTGACCTCCGTTCATATTTCCGATATGGCTGCATGGTGTAAAATATCTTTTGAAGATTTTTATTCTAATCCCTTAAATTATGCCCACCATCTGTATCTTGGAGAGAATGAAATAAAGGACTTGGTTATTCCCAACAGCGTGACGAGCATAGGAGATTATGCTTTCTATTTTTGCAGCGGCTTGACCTCTGTCACGATAGGCAACAGCGTGACGAGCATAGGAGATTATGCTTTCGAAGGTTGCAGCGGCCTGACCTCTGTGTCCATTTCAAACAGCGTGACGAGCATAGGAAGAGGGGCTTTCGCTGTTTGCAGAGGCCTGACCTCCGTCACTATTCCCAACAGCGTGACGAGCATAAGAGGTAGCGCTTTCGGTAGTTGCGACGGTCTGACCTCCGTTACGATTGGCAACGGTGTGATAAGCATAGGAGAAAATGCTTTCTTTGGTTGTAGCGGCCTGACCTCCGTCACGATTCCCAACAGCGTGACGAGCATAGGATACTATGCTTTTCGTGGATGCAACGGCCTAAACTCTGTTTATATTTCTAATGTGGCAGCTTGGTGTAAAATATCATTTGGCAACGAATATTCCAATCCCTTAAATTATGCCCACCATCTTTATCTTGGAGAAAACGAAATAAAGGATTTGGTAATTCCTAATGGCGTGACAAGCATGGGGAACTGGGCTTTCTATGGTTGCAATGGTCTGACCTCTGTGTCAATTTCAAACAGCGTGACAAGCATAGGAAACTATGCTTTCAGTGAATGTAGTGGCCTGACCTCCGTCACGATTGGCAACTGTGTGACGAGCATAGGAAGCTATGCGTTCTACAATTGCATCGGCATGACCTCCGTCGTGATTCCCAACAGCGTGACGAGTATAGGAGGAGGTACTTTCTGGGGTTGCAGCGGCCTGACTTCCGTCACGATTGGCAGTGGGGTGGAGAATATTTATAGCCAAGCTTTTGCATTCTGCGAGGAGCTGATGGATGTTTATTGTCTGGCAGAGAATGTGCCAAGCACGAATACTAACGCTTTCCAGGACTCCGACATCGAGTACGTCACTCTGCATGTGCCTGCGGCCTCCATCAATGACTACAAGGCTGTGGAGCCTTGGAAGAACTTCAAGAGCATTGTTGGTCTGGACGGCACGATAGTAGAGACTCCTAAGTGCGCCACTCCCACCATCGCCCTTGTGGACGGGAAGCTGAAGTTCAGCTGCGAGACGGAGGACGTGGAGTTTGTCTATGACCTCAAGAGCACTTACAGCGTGCAGGGAGTAGGCGACGAGGTGCTGCCCGTCTGTCAATGCACCGTGAGCGTATATGCCACGAAAGAGGGCTGGGAGAACAGCGACGCGGCCACCTTGGAGTTCACCCTCGGCACTGGCGGTGAGGTGTGCGACACGAACAAGGACGGGGTTGTCGATGTGGCCGACATTGCCACTATCCTCAGCAAAATGGCTGGGCATTAGTCGTGTCTATGAGAAGGGCATTGCTCATATTGGCCCTGCTGCCGCTGGCGGTAATTTGTGGCCAGGCGCAGAGCGTGGGCGGCGTTCCGCCACTCGACGCCAGCCATCTGCTGCTCGACGGCTCGGCCGGTGGCCGCGAGGCGGCAGGCAGCCCCTTTGTCTTCAGCGACTTCCGCGAGGTCGTGGCCCATCTGCCCGACACGGCCACGCTCTATGTCCGTCCGGGCGTCTACTGGGTAGACAACCCTTACGAACCGGCGGTGGTGCGCGGCGAGAATGGTCGCGAACCCTTCGGCTGCGTCATCCGTGGCCGTCAGCTGGCGTTCATCGGGTTAGGCGAGCGTCCTGATGACGTGGTGCTTGCCTCGGCACGCGGACAGATGCAGGGGGCTGTGGGCAACTTCACAATGCTCGACATCTGGTGCGACTCGCTCAGTGTGGAAAATCTGACGCTGGGCAACTATTGCAATGTAGACTTGGACTATCCTCTGAACCCCGCCCTGTCACGCCGCAGGCGGAGCGACGCCATCACCCAGGCCCACGTGGGCTATGTGCATGGCAGCAGTCTGAGGGCCAAGAATGTCCGCTTTGTCAGCAGGCTGAACCTCAATCCGCTGAACGGTGCCAAGGACTCGTACTATGAGAACTGCCACTTTGAGTGTACCGACGATGCGCTCAATGGCACCGCCGTCTACCGCCATTGCCGTTTCGACCTCTACGGTCAGAAGCCCTTGTGGAGCACCTTCGGCCCGGGGGCCATGTTCGTGGATTGCGACTTCTATGTGAAAGGCTCCAGCCGCGAGGTGTACTTCTGCAAGCAGGGCGGGCCGGTCACACTGGTGGACTGCCGCTACCACGCTCCTTCCGACAGCCTCTACATTGGCTGGACGGCCTATCCGCAGCGATGGCTCCGATGCTATCAGAAGAACTTCACACTGAACGGCAAGCCCTACGTCATTGGCCACCGCCAGCCGGAGAACACCCTCGTCATGGACTCTGTCGATATGCCTACCGACCGCCCCCCGTTTCTACGCATCAACCGCCATGAGGCGGAAATTCAAGTTGGGGGAGGCGAGCCGTTGACCCTCACGGTCGATGGCCAAGGCAGGCAGGTGGCCTGGCGCTGCGACCCATTGGTCATGGTGGAACCCACGGTGGGCGACACGGTGACCGTCAGCCTTTCCTGTGAACAGATTGAAGATCCGATAAGCGTGCCCGTCACCGCCTATGCCGTTGGCGAAGATCAGGCCGTGGCGGTGTGCATGGTGACGGTCAATCCCGCCCCGCTGCCGCCTCCCCCGTTTCTGAAGCAGCCCGAAGTCAGGATAGAGAACGGCGTGGCCCGTCTGGACTACCGGCTCGACCTGCAGGGTCGGCGCGACCAGTCGTTCATCGCCTGGCACCGCCTCGATGCCGACGACTGCCACAAGGAGGCCACCCTGGCCTGGAGCAACGACGGCCCCCAGCGCACCTACAGGCTTCGTCCGGCCGACATAGGCCGCAGGCTGATGGCCACCATCCGCCCAGCCCACAACCGAAGCGGGCGGGGAGAACTGACGGAGGTGGCCAGCCGTCAGATAGAGGAAGCCGATGTGAGAGGCAGAGACAGTCTGGTGACAGACTTCAGCGACATCCGCTGCGGCTGGAGTCGCGGACTGCCTGCTGACGCGTGGCAGGCCGACGGCTTCAAGCCCGCCGACACCTCAGACTATGAATGGAGCTTCGACCCCAAGAAACCGATGTGGGAGTATGGCGAGGGCTTCAACGGTGCCGTGGGCAAGGGCTTGCTGCAGGCCCAGCGCGG
Organism: uncultured Prevotellaceae bacterium; assembly: GCA_902786565.1. Lineage (GTDB taxonomy): Bacteria > Bacteroidota > Bacteroidia > Bacteroidales > Bacteroidaceae > Prevotella. The sequence continues at coordinate 17,695 of CADACW010000047.1, forward strand.
TGCACGCCTGATGTACACCCCCTCGCCGCGCACCTATGGCGACATGACGCTGACGCTGCAGGCTGACCCCACCAAGACGGCGGGCCAGGGCTTCGGCTCGGCCACGGGGCAGTATATGGACGTCTGCCTGAAGTTTGACACGCAGACGCTCACGGGCTACGGCCTGCGCATCATCCGCACGGTGAAGCACGCCAAGGCGGTGGACTTCCTGCTGGTGGCCTACCACAACGGCACGGTCACCCCGCTCACCGACCCCGTCAGCGCCACCTGCTACCGCACGGGCTGCACCATCAGCCTTGCCCTCAGGGGCGGACTGCTCACGGCCAGCGTTGAGACGGCCACACCCAAGCCCGCCGACAGCACGTTGCCCCATGCCGTGAGCCTCTCTGCCCGCGTCGGTCCTAACCCCTTCGGCGGCATCCACATCCAGCACACTGGCTCGTGTGGCGAGAGCACCACCATGCTCCACCGCCTGGAAGCACATTGGGAGTTGTGAGTTTAGGAGTTCTCCAAGCTTTGCGAAACATTTTATAATAACAACTGAATGAAAGACTTTAATTTCTATGCGCCGACGGAAGTGGTGTTCGGCAAGGAATCGGAAGAGCAGGTGGCTGCTCTCGTGAAGAAGTATGGCGGCACGAAGGTGCTGGTGCATTACGGCGGTAAGAGCGCCATGCGTTCTGGTCTGCTCGATAAGATTTGCGGCTTGCTCCGCGAGGGTGGGGTGGACTTTGTCACCCTGGGCGGCGTGGTGCCCAATCCGCGCCTGTCACTGGCCAGGCAGGGCATCGACCTGTGCCGCAAGGAGGGTGTCGACTTCATCCTCGCCATCGGCGGGGGCAGCGTCATCGACTCGTCGAAGTGCATCGCCTACGGTGTCTGCTATGACGGCGATGTGTGGGACTTCTACGTAGGCAAGGCCCAGCCCGTGGCTATGCTGCCCGTGGCTGCCGTGCTGACCATCCCCGCCGCTGGCAGCGAAATGAGCGAGGCCAGCGTCATCACCAACGAAGACGGCGACGTGAAGCTGGGCTACAGCAACAACCTCTCGCGACCCAAGTTCGCCATCATGAACCCCTGCCGCACGTTCACCCTGCCCCCTTATCAGACGGCTGCCGGCGTCACCGACATCATCATGCACACCATGGAGCGCTACTTCAACCCCGACTGCGACATGACGTTGACCGACGCCCTGGCCGAAACGCTGATGCGCACTATGAAGGAGTGCGTCTTTGCCGTGCTGAAGAATCCCGAGGACTACCGCAACCGTGCGCAGATTATGTGGGGCGGCAGTCTGGCACACAACGACTTGACAGGCAGTCGCAACAACGGCGACTGGTCAACGCACCAGCTGGAGCACGAACTGAGCGGTATGTTCGACGTGACGCACGGCGCAGGCCTTGCCGCCATCTGGCCCAGCTGGGCACGCTATGTGATGCACGAGAACCTGAGCCGCTTCGTGCGCTTCGCCGTCAATGTGATGGACGTGCCCAACGACTTCACCGACCCCGAGGGCACCGCCCTGAAGGGCATCGAGGCCATGGAGCGCTTCTACCACGCCATCGGCATGCCCATCAACATAAGGGAACTGATAGGCCGCGACATCACAGACGACGAGATACGCGAGATGACGCGCAAGTGCAGCCGCGACTACAAACGCACCTGCGGCACGTTCAAGCCGCTCACTGCCGACGACATGGAAGCCATCTACCGAATGGCGCGATAAACACACTTAACCGATATTTATCTAATGAGATATTTTCTCCTGTTTATACTGCTGTCACTCGCCTTGGGCGTGTCGGCACAGGAGAGCGAAGACCGCGGCCTTACCGTCAGCGGATGCGTGATGGATGCAGAACTGAAGGAGCCGCTGGTGCAGGCTACTGTGCAGCTGTTCCGCCAGCGCGACTCCACCTTTGTGGGCGGCACGGTGACCGACCTGCGTGGCACCTTCTCGGTAGAGGCGCCTGCCAATGGCATTTACAGGCTGCGCGTGTCGTCGGTGGGCTTCCAGGCCATCGAGCGCGAGGTGACCTTGCGGCGCAACCAGAGCCAGGACATAGGCGAACTGCTGATGTCGAACGATGCCGTGGTGCTTCGCGAGACGGTCGTCACGGGGCGTGCGGCCCAGGTCATCGTGAAGAAAGACACCCTGGTCTACAATCCCGATGCTTTCCGCACCCCTGAGGGTTCGCCCATCGAGGAGCTCATCAAGCGAATACCCGGTGCCGAGGTCGACGACGACGGCAACATCACCGTCAATGGCAAGGTGGTGCAGAAGATACTGCTGGACGGCAAGGAGTTCATGCTCGGCGATGTGGAGACGGCGCTGAAGAACATCCCCGTGAGCATCATCCAGAGCGTGAAGTTCTACGACCAGCAGAGCGACCAGGCCCGCATCACCGGCATCGAGGATGGCAACAAGGAGACGGTGCTCGACTTCTCCATCAAGCGAGGCATGAACCGCGGCTACATGACCAATCTGGACCTGGCTGGCGGCACCGAACACCGTTACGCCTCGCGAGGCATGGGGAGCGTGTTCACCGACAAGACCCGCTTTGTGCTGCTTGGCAATCTGAACAACAAGGAAGAGAATGCCGGCTGGTGGAACCGTCGCGGACTGAATGCCCGCAAGATGCTGGGCACCAACCTGAACTACGACGACGGCGAGAAACTGAAGATGGACGCCAGCATACGGTGGAACCACCGCGACGGCGACAACGAGAACGAGAATGCCAGCGAGAACTTCTATTCGGAGACCTCGCGGACATTCTCCAACAGCTTCTCCAAGCAGATGAGCCGCAGCAACAACTGGTGGGGAAACATACGCGTGGAGTGGAAGCCCGACACGCTGACCAACCTGCTGCTGCGTGCCAACGGCAGCATAGGCAACAACGACGGCACCAGCACCTCGGCCAGCGCCACCTTCGACGCCGACCCCTATCTCTACGCCGACGACCCTCTGACACTCGCCGACCCTTTGGCCCCTTACATCGTCAATAGCAACCAGGGCGCGAGCCTGAGCTATGGCGAGAACAAGAATGTGTGGGCCATGCTCCAGTTCTACCGCAAGCTCAACCAGCGCGGGCGCAACGTCACCCTGCGCGTCGAAGGCTCCTTGGGCGACAGCGAGAACCGCAACACGTCGAACAACGAGGTGCGCCTGCACCGCAAGCCGAACATTGCAGGCCAGGACTCCACCTACTTCACTGCACGCTACAATCTGACGCCCAGCGACAACATTGGCTATGTGGCCAGCGCTCTCTACAGCGAACCCCTGTGGAAGGGTGCACACCTTCAGGCCAACTATGAGCTGCGATACAGTCAGCACAAGAGCGACCGCCAGACTTTCGACTTCTCGCGGCTCCCCCTGGACCCCTTCAGCGGCGTGGCCCCGGAGTATCGTGACTGGAACCCGTGGATAGGCAGTTTCGACGATGCTGCTCTCCAGACCCAGTATCTCGACAAGAACTTGAGCCGATACAGCGAATACCGCAACTGGACTCACAACATCAGGCTGACGCTGCGCCACTGGCAGAAGGAGTACGACTACAACATTGGCTTCCTGGTGCAGCCCCAACACTCCAACTTCATCCAGGACTACCGTGGCGTCTACGTTGACACCGTGCGAAATGTCGTCAATCTCACGCCGACCGTCGATTTCCACTACAACTTCAGCGACCAGCAGGCCATACGACTGACCTACCGTGGCGACACCCGACAGCCGGAGATGACACAATTGCTCGACATTACCGACGACTCCAACCCGCTCTACATCACCCAGGGCAATCCCGGACTGAAGCCGCAGTTCACCAACACCATGAGCCTCTACTACAACAACTACATCCAGAAGACCAAGCGGAGCATAGTGGTCTATGCCAACTATCGACATATCCGCAACTCCATCTCGAACCTTGTGCGCTACAACCCGGAGACCGGCGGTAGCACGTCGCGACCGGAGAACATCAACGGCAACTGGAATGTCGACGGCGGACTGAACTTCAGCACCGCCATCGATTCGGCCGCCCACTGGAATGTAGGCACCGACACACGCGTGCGCTATAATAATTATGTGAGCTACGTGGCACAGAACAAGGCCGATGCTGCCGAGAACACCACACGTACCTTCAATCTGCGCGAGCGTCTGAACCTGAGCTTCCGCAACGAGTGGCTCGAAATCACCCTCGACGGCAGCGTGAACTACCAGCACTCGCGCAATCAGTTGCAGCCCAGCGCCGACCTCGACACGTGGCGCTTCAGCTATGGCGGCCAGCTGATGTTCCGTCTGCCTGCCGGCATCGAGCTATCCACCAACATCCACGAAAACAGCCGCCGGGGCTTCAACGACCCGTCGTCGAACACCAACGAACTCATCTGGAACGGCCAACTGTCAAAGTCGTTCCTCAAGTCGAAGACGCTGGTCGTCGCCCTGAATTTCTACGACCTTCTGCGCCAGCAGTCAAACTACGAGCGATGGGTCAGCGCCACCGGGCGCAGCGACACCCGCTACAACAGCATCAACTCATACGCCATGCTCCATGTGCGTTACCGCCTCAACATGTTTGGCGGAAAGGTTGACACCGAAGGCCGCTACGACAAGAAGTGGGGCAACAATGACAGAAGACAGCGTTAAACCTTCAATAGCAAAGAGCAAGATGATTCATTTCGAGAGCGATTACAACAACGGGGCGCACGAGGCAGTGCTGAAGCGCCTCATTGACACCAACGGGGAGCGTACCCAGAGTTATGGCGACGACCATTTCAGCGAGCAGGCCCGCCGTCTCATCCGTGAGGCCTGCCAGGCCCCAGAGGCGCAGATATGGCTGCTGGCCGGAGGCACCCAGACCAATGCCACCGTCATTGACTGTGTGCTGGAGCCCTACGAGGGCGTGCTCTGTGCCGACACAGGCCACATCAACGTGCACGAGTCGGGTGCCGTGGAGTTCACCGGTCATAAGGTCATTGCGCTGCCGTCGCACCACGGCAAGCTCGACGCCGGCGAACTGCAGACGTGGCTTGCGGCCTATTTTGCCGACGAGACCGCCGACCACATGGTGCGCCCAGGCATGGTCTACATCACCTTCCCCACCGAGTTGGGCACGCTCTACTCGGCCGAAGAACTGACCCGACTGAGCAGCGTCTGCCACGACTACAGTCTGAAACTCTATGTTGACGGTGCCCGTCTGGCCTACGGCCTGGCGGCAAGTGCTGACGTCACGCTGCCGCTGCTGGCCCGTCTGGCCGACGTCTTCTATATTGGCGGCACCAAGTGTGGGGCGCTCTGCGGCGAGGCCGTGGTCTTCCCCCGAGGCAATGCCCCTGCCCATATGCTCAGTCGCATCAAGCAGCACGGTGCTCTGCTGGCCAAGAGCCGCGTCGTTGGGGTGCAGTTCGAGGCGCTCTTCACCTCAGGGCTCTATCTGGAAATAGGCCGCCAAGCCGTTGCGCTCGCCATGCGTCTGAGGCAATTCTTTGCCGGACAGTTGGGCTACGAGCCTTACATCGACTCGCCCACCAACCAGCAGTTCTTTATCATCCCCAACGCCCATCTGGAGCAGCTTCGCCGCCACATCGGTTTCGAGACCTGGTGTCCTGTCGATGCCGACCGTACTGCCTGCCGCTTTGTCACCAGTTGGGCCACCACTGAATCGGAGATAGCCGAGTTGGAGCACCTTCTTTCACCAACCAAATAGAACTGACACCATGCGAGTAGGAATCATTGGAACAGGGTGGATAGCCGAAAAGGCAGCCATCACATTGGACGGACTTCTCGAACCCCGTGAGATGCCCCACGCCGAGACGCTCTACATCATGCAGCTGATGGACGGTCTGCGCCGCAAGTGGGGGGTCCGTTATCCCATGGACAGTAGTAACTGAAACAGACAGACGATATGAACAGATGGCTTTCCTTATTGTTGCTCCTCCTGCCGCTGACGACACAGGCACAGAGGGGCGTGCGCGTGCGGCAGAATGTGCCGACAGACTCCATTCGGCTGAGCGATCCGGCGGTGCTGGCCGACAAAAAGACGGGACTCTACTACATGACGGGTACAGGCGGCATGATGTGGCGCAGCAAAGACCTGAAGCTGTGGGAAGGCCCCTTCAGAGTGACGGAGTTTGAGGCCGACTCGTGGATGGGGCCGCGCCCGATGATATGGGCAGCCGAGCTGCACACCACGGGCGACGGATGGTACTACTACTTCGCAACGTTTACCAACCAGGCGGTCAAGATTGACACTGTCCGCGGCAACGTCATTGAGCGGCGGGCCTCGCAGGTGCTGCGGGCCGACAGTCCGATGGGGCCTTACCGTGCCTTCGGCGATGCTGCCTACCTGCCTGCCGACCGCCCCACGCTCGACGGCACTTTCTGGCGCGACATCGACGGCAAGCCCTATATGGTGTTCTGCGGCGAGTGGCTGCAGAACTGGAATGGCACTATTGAGAAGATTGAACTAAAACCCGACCTCAGTGGCACTGTTGGCGTGCCCCGCGTGCTCTTCAGGGCCAGCGAATCGCCCTGGAGCCGAGAGCGGAACGACAAGGGCGAAACCACCTGGAACAAGGTGACCGACGGCCCCTATCTCTTCCGCACAGGAACGGGGCGGCTCGGCATGGTGTGGACATCGTGGGTCTTCGATGTCTACACGCAGGGTGTGGCCTACAGCGAGAGCGGCACACTCGACGGCCCCTGGGTGCAGGAACCGCAGCCTGTGACGCCGCCTGGCTATGGCCACTCGATGCTCTTCCAGCGTTTCGACGGCCAGTGGATGATGTCGGTCCATCTGCATCGCAAGGATGTCCAAGGCCGCACCTTGCGCACGCCCCATTTCTTCGAAGTGGACTTGAGTGGCGACAAGCTGAAGGTGCTGACCGACAAGCAGCGGCAGCGGGTGATTCGCAACGGTGAGCTGTGGCCCGACGACGCAGGACAACACATCAATGCACACGGGGGAGGCATACTGAAGGTGGGCGACACTTGGTACTGGTTTGGCGAGCACAAGAGCGAGCGGACCAGCAATGCGCTGGTAGGCGTGACGTGCTATGCGTCGGACGACCTGGTCAATTGGCGCAACTGTGGTGTGGCTCTGCGCGTCAGCCGTCAGCGGGGCCACGACATCGAGCGTGGCTGCGTCATAGAGCGGCCCAAGGTGATTTACAACAAGGCGTCTGGGAAGTTCTGCATGTGGTTCCACCTCGAACTGAAGGGGCAGGGCTACAATGCCGCCCGCTATGGCGTGGCCGTGGCCGACCGCCCCGAAGGTCCCTACACGTTTCTCTACTCACAGCGGGCCAATGCCGGCACATGGCCGGTGGAGTTTGGCGCTGAAGAACGCGCTGTCGTCGATACGCTGAACGCCGCAAACTACAGGAAAGAGTGGACACCGGAGTGGCAGAAGGCTGTGGCCCAGGGCCTTTTCCTGAAACGCGATTTCCGCACGGGCCAGATGGCGCGGGATATGACGCTCTTCGTCGACGCTGACGGCAAGGCTTACCATATTTTCTCGTCGGAGGAGAATATGACGCTGCACATTGCCGAACTGACTGACGACTATCTGCACCACTCCGGCCGCTACACCCGTGTGGCCCCTGCCGGGCAGAACGAGGCCCCAGCCATCTTCAAGCACGACGGCACCTACTGGATGATCACTTCCGGCTGCACGGGATGGGCACCCAACGAGGCACGTATGTTCTCTGCCCCCAGCATTTGGGGCCCTTGGACTCAGCATCCTAATCCCTGTCGCGGTCCGCTTGCCGAGAAGACGTTCAATGGCCAGTCAACCTTCATTCTCACCCTTCCCGATGGCCGTCACATCTTTATGGCCGACATCTGGCGTCCCCATCATCCCATCGATGCCCGCTACATCTGGCTGCCCATCGACTTCGAGAATGCCCATCCCGTCATACGTTGGCAAGAGAAATGGGAATTATGACTCCGCCTCTTCCCCGCCCCTTGAGGGGAGGAAAAGAGGCGGAGGACCTTCAATTATGAAGGCAGCACTATGTAGGGGAATGCCAACCCCTAAAATTATCTTGCGGAAACGTATTTGTGGAGAGTCTGGCGGACGGCGCCGGGGGCGGCGTAGAGTTCGCGCACCATACCCTCAATCTGGTCGCCGAGACCGGCTTCGTAGAGGTCGAGACCGAAGACATCCTTCCGACTGTACAGCTGGCGCAGACAACTGTAGTCCTGGTCGGGCTTGCCTATTTCCAGCGGGGCCACGATGGCCTGCAACTCCTGCAGCATGGGGTCGGGCGACGGCTCGAAGGGGGTTCCGTCGTCCTTGATGCCCTTCAGGTAGCGGGCATAGCCGGCCAGCGTCAGCGGGATGAGCACCAGGTTCGACTTGTCCAGACCGCGGGCCAGATATTTCTTGATGGTCTCGCCGAAGCGGATGGGCAGCTTCTGGCTGGTGTCCATGGCGATGCGCTGCGGGGCATCGGGCATGAACGGGTTGGGCAGACGGCGGTTGATGACGGCACCGATAAACTCGTAGGGATTGAGCACGCCGGGGTCGGTGACCACGGGCATGGCCTCGATGTAGCCCAGCTTCTGTACAAAGGAGCGCAGGTCCTCGTCGGCCATCTCGGCAGAGATAAGCGTGTAGCCCAGCATGCAGCCGTAGATGGACATGGCCGTGTGGAGCGGGTTCAGACAGGTGGTCACCTTCATCGTCTCCACCTTGTCCACCGTTTCGCGTGTGGTGTAGAGGGCACCGCCCAGGTCGAGTGGGGGACGGCCGTTGGTGTAGTGGTCCTCGATGACCAGGTACTGCACCTCCTCGGCGTTCACGAAGGGGGCCGTGAACGTGTGTTTTTCCGTTTCAATATAGTTGTTGTCCTCAAATCCGTCCTGGGCCAGCAGTTCCTTCACTTTTTCGTGGGGACGCGGAGTAATCTTGTCAATCATCGACCAGGGGAAGGTGATCTTGGTCTCGTCCTTCAGATAGTCGAGGAAGGCGGCGGGCACCAGCCCGTCGTTGACCCACCGCTCGGCGTAGGCGAAGACGCCGGCCTTCACCTTGTCGCCATTGTGCGAGCAGTTGTCCATGCTCTGCACCGTCAGCGGCAGCTGTCCTGCCTGCCAGCGCTCCAGCAGCAGGGCGGTCACCTTGCCCATGGCGAAGACGGGCTTCAGGCCGCGGGCCAGGTCGGCCTCGTTGAAGCCGTAGCCCTTCTCAGTGATGGTGAACGAGATCATCTGCAGGCTGGGCATGTGGAATATCTCCACCAGGCGCTGCCAGTCGGGGAACTGCGGGTCGGCCTTCAGGGCCTCGGTTACGCTGGCAATGACCTTCTTCTCGATGGTGCCCGTCGACTGTAGGCTGACCAGCAACGACAGGTTGTCGTAGGGACGGTATGCCTTGTCGATGACCTCGAAGTCGAAAGTCTCGGCCACGATGACGCCACGGTCGTAGCGGCCCGTGTTCAGCGCGTCGTTGAGGATGGCGGCTGGAAAAGCTCTGAAGATGTTGCCACCGCCGAAGTGCACCCACGTGGGGGCCTTGGCTGTCTGCTCGCGCAGGGCGTGGATATCAAACTTGGGAAGCTCGTAGCCTTTGGCCTCCCATTCAGCGGCATTGTATTTGCCGGAAGCAATCTCTGTAAGTTTCATGTCGTTTTTAGAGTTATTGACGCTGCAAATATACTCATTATTTTTCTATCCAGCAAATTTTTCCCAACAAAAAACGCCCGCCGCCTTTCAGCAAAGGCGACGGGCAGAAAAGCAGTCTCTGCTATTTTGATTAGAAATTATAGTAGAGGCCGAAGTTGATATTGGTGCCGTTCAGGTCGACGCCCACCTTGTTGCTGGTGTCGCCGTCGCCCTTAGGATTGAACGACTTGTAGCCAACGAAGCCCACGTGGGTGACGAAGCTCAGTTTCTCGCTCATCTTCAGGGCCACACCGGGTTTCAGGCCGAAGTTCAGGCCAGTGCCCTGATCCTTGTAGCTCTTGAAGTCAACACCACCGTCGACAAACACGTTCACCAGGTTGGTGTTCAGGAAGGTGTAGCGCACGTAGGGGCTCACCTGAAAGACCTTCGTGTCTTTGTTGGCGGAGAAATTATTCTCGGTCATCAGGTCGCAGTTGCCCTTCTCGTAGCCCAGAGCCACACCAAAGGCCAGCTCGTCGCTCACGTTGTAACCAATCTCGGGGATGATTTTGAAGACAGTCTCTGCATCGGCATTGCCGTTCTTCACGCTACCGATACCCAGCGAACCGCCAACATAAACCTGTGCGCTCATGCTCACTGCAACAAGGGCAGCAGCCATAGTCATAACAATCTTTTTCATTTCTTCTTTTCTTTTTTAAGTTATACATTTGCCGCCTCAGTCGGGCGGCGTTATCCTTGAAATCGGGTGCAAAGGTAGTGCGATTTAAGCCAACAGGCAAGAAAAGCAGTGTGTTTTCGCGCACAGCACGCGTTTTACTTGACATAAAGCAATCCTGGCGCATAAAAATGCGGTAGGAGGCACTATCATCGCAACAGGACCTCCTACCTTAATATATAATAATACACGTATCCCCAGCCAACAGGGCACAGCCAAAGGCCCACAGGCCAGTCACTGTCTCTTCAAGCCAAAACGTCTCTTTCAGCACCGCTAACTCCTGAGCGGGCCTACTGTTGATGTTGGCAGGTCTTCTGACTTTCCCCAGTCTGCTTTACCTTCCCGGACCATCCCACGGGGTGGGGGGCTCAGTGGCGTTATACAAGCAGACCCTTGCAAGGGGGATTACAGCTGCAGGAACAGTCCCGGACTCTCACCGGATTCCCTTTCATCGTGGCGGCATACCACCGCCCGATTGCCATTTTCGGGTGCAAAGTTACGAAAAAACGAGAGAAAGGCCAAATTTATGGCAAAATAATCTTGAAACGATGTATAAGTACTTACACATTTTCATTAAATTGCCCTAAAAATTAGCATTTTTTGTATGTTACTGACCAAATACTCAATAAAA
>CADACW010000048.1 GCA_902786565.1 uncultured Prevotellaceae bacterium
AACACCCTGACCAAGCAGCGCATGCTGGTTAGCTATGACGTTGACTGCAACTTCGACGGCGTGTTCGACGAGCAGGACAAGGAAGTGTGGAAAAACTACAATCTGAACTACGGCGTGCTGACCTCTGGCGTCTCATTCTCATGCGCCAACCTCTTCCCCTCACTCTTGAAAGACATGGGATTCCCCATCATCGGCGAGAAGAGTGGCGGCGGCGCCTGTGCCGTGCAGTACTTTGTCACCCCCGAAGGCCTCCAGTTCCAGATTTCTTCCTATCGCGGACGTCTGACCGACAAGAACTGGAACGAGATTGACAGCGGTGTCACCCCCAGCTATCCCATTGCCGTTGCTTCCGGCGACCCAGTCGCCTACGACTACTCCGCCTTCTACGACGTGTCCGCTATCAGCACCATCATGAACACTGCCCTTTCCCTTGCCTCGCTACCCACGGATGCAAAGACGGCCGATGATGCGTGGTACACCCTCGACGGCCGCCGCCTCAGCGGCCGCTCGGCCGAAGGACGCTTGCAAGGCAAGAAGCCCTCACGCGCAGGTGTGTATATTAAAAAAGGTAAGGCGGTCGTGATAAAATAAGTTCGTGATGACCATTTAATACTTGATTTATATGAAAGTTTACATTGCACCCTCGTCCACAGTGGTCCGTGTACATGTAGAACGTCAGCTGATGCAAGCCAGCAAAGTCGGCAGCGTCAGCACCAACCTCACCGACGGCGACGCCATCCGCTACGGTGGCGGCGGCACCGGTCCCGCTCGCGTGAAGAGCAATACCGTGGACTGGGACGACGACTGGAGCGAGTAGGGGAGCCCCCTGACACAGCACATCGCCTGCATCAACACACTGATGCAGGCGATTTTTGTTCGCCCGACATGGGCATAATCTAACGGGTGCAAGTCCCGAGCGCGGCCTAATAGCGGCAAGCGCACAGCCAAAGACAAGGTGCCAGCGGCGACGCTGGGTCTGAAGGAAGTCGGCGGCAAATCACTGGCCTGACGTACAGAAACTTGATACCAAGGCGTTTGCCCGTGGGTGAGACTGCCAGAGAAGTCAAAGCCCGATAGCTATTCGGAACGGGTGGCGTAAATCAAGCAGGTATAAGTGTGAAAGATTATGCTCTTAATCGGGGAGGTCTCACGGACGCGGCGGCGACCGAAATGAAACTCAAAGCCACGGAGAACTCCGCGAAGCGCCTGACCAGAGGGAAGAACGGCATGGGCTACGAGCAGCGCAAGACCGCCCTGCGGAACTATCTGCAAGGGTGGGTGGAGTACTTCGATTATGCCGACATGGGCAGCAAGGTCAAGGATATAGACCAATGGCTTCGCCGCCGGCGGCGCATGTGCATTTGGAAGTCGTGGAAGAAACCACGGACGCGGGTGAAGAACCTCATCCGATGTGGCATAGACAGATGGCGTGCTTACCAATGGGGTAATACGAGCAAGGGTTATTGGCGTATAGCCGGCAGCTGGATACTCACCCGAGCAATCGGTGACGAGTCACTCCATAAGGCTGGCTATAGCTGGATAGGTTGTTACTACAGCGCATCCGCGCTGCCGAAAGGCTGAGGAACCGCCGTATGCGGAACCGCTTGTACGGTGGTGTGAGAGGGCAAGTGAACACGAAAAGAGGTGAACACCTCTGATTAGTGTTCACCTCCTACTCGATTAGTTCTGCGTCTTGCTGAGTTGAATAAGAAAAGCACCTGCGTAGGCTGGGATGCCTGCACAGGTGCAAAGATTAGATTTCCTGTTTTTTACTTTGCCATGGTGTCTATGACTGTTGCTATGTCGGCCACGTCCACTTGGCCGTCGTTGTTGGCGTCGGAAGCAGTTGTAGAACCGCTGCCTACCTTAGAAGCCATGGCGTCGATGATGGCCGATATGTCGGCCACGTCTACTTTGAGGTCGCCGTTGGTGTCGCAGTTGTGGCGTGCTACGGTCGTGTTCGTCACGTTGGCCACCGTGGTGGCTATGGCGTAGGCGTCGGAGGTGACAATGTTGCTTATGTTGCAGCGCTGCGGGGCGGTGAGGTCTCCCTTGCCGGTGGCGTACAGCTCTATGGTGCACAGCTCCTCCCTTCCCGGGTTCTTGCCTACGGCGTTGTCTATCGCGGTGCCGGTGTAGTCCTTGAGCAGTGGTATGCAGAAGAGGAAGTAGCTGTTGTCGGTCTGCGAGTGCTGTCCTACTACGAGATACTTGTTCTTGTCGTAGGCCTCGGGCAGGCTGACGCTGAATGTTGAGAAGCGTGCTCCTGCGACGTCAACCTTCCTCTCCCTGATGGCGAGTCCCTGTGGCAGTGTGACCTTCATCTGCCATGCCGCCATGTCCTCTGGCGAGCTGATGGTGAGAGTCCAGTCGCCCTGTGAGTCCAGCTGTGTGTCGGCCGATAGGGTGGTGACGCGCTGTTGCGGGGCGCGTGGTGTGCGCAGCTGCTGGGATGGGGTGGTGGAGTAGAGTGCCACGCCGTTGAAGGTGAATATGCGGCCGGAGGCGGCCTGATAGTATTTCATGTCTACTTTCCCGTCGTCCTCACGGCTGTAGACGTTGAGGAAGTCGGATGTCAATTTCTCGTTTTCCACAGCCATCAGTGCGCGGCACTCTTCGCCCACGAAGGCTCCTATGATGTCTCCGTTGGCGGGAGCGATGCCTGCGAGGTCTATGATTTGTGCCACGTCTATTGTGCTTGTCACTGGATATTTTGCCGAGCCGAGGGTGAAGGGTGGTGCAAAGCGTTCGTCTATGCCTGCCACCTCTCCTACTGTGAACTTGTCTGAGAGCGAGAATATCTGGTTGAGCCTGCTACAATAGTATTTCATGGTGATGTTCACCTCCTCGTCGGCCGCCTCGTTGCCCCACACCTTGAGCAGGAACGAGGCGTTGGTTTCGTTGTCGTCGTCGCCCATGTTCACTGTGGGGCTTGCCAGTCCGCGTATCTCGTCGCCCACGAATATGGCGAGCATGTCGTCTTGTGAGGCGTATGGCTGCAGTGCCTCTTCAATAATAATGTAGAGTATTGTCCAGTTCTCATAGACCCCCTTGGCCGTGTTTTTCCAGTCGGGTCGCTGCTGGTTGTAGCTCCAGTCTATCTGCCACTGTGGAGCCTCTTGGGCTGTGCTCACGGTGTATTCCGGTATTGCTCCCTTGCCCGCAGTCTTGGCGAGCATTATGATGTCTGCGACGTCGAGCCGCTGGTCCTTGTTCAGGTCGGCGGAAGCTGGAAAGCCGGTTCCTACAGTGGAGGTGGAGGCGCTGCTTATCAACTGTATCAGTTGGCTGACGTCCTTCGCGTCCATTTTGCCGTCGCTGTTGAAGTCGCCAGGCGTCTGGGCCGAGGTCTGCACTGCGGCAAGTGCCAGAGCTGTTGCATATAATATGTGTTTCATTGTCTTTAATTTGTTAAGTAGTTGAATTTGGAAGTAGTTAGAAGGAGTTGAATCTGGAAGTAGTAAGAAGGAGTTAGAAGTCGTTTGATTGAGACCTTGCTTTGTGGTGGCACCGGCGGTTTGCCTAGTGCGCGTCGTAGCATAAAGACTATCGACTTCTTACTACTTCTTACTCCTTTTTACTCCTTCTGACTACATCCTTCTTACTCCTTTTTACTACATTCTTATCACTTCTTCCTGATGATCACCTTTTGTCCGTTATAGATGTAGAGTCCTGGGCGCGTGGGTGCTTTCTGCAGCTTCATGCCGTTTGTGGTGTACCACTGTCCTTCCTCCATTTCTGCTCTGACAATGCTGATGCCCGTCGGCGAGCCTTCCACGAATGTGAGCACCTTCGGTTCGTCGGGTGTGCCTACGATGGCGTTGGCTCGGTAGTTCATGGTCTCCGGGGTGTATGCCACCAGGTCGCCTTCGCGCTCTATGGCAAAGCGCACGGGTAGCTGCCTTTCTCCGCCTACGGTGAGGTAGAGCGGCTCGCTGCCTTCAGCGGAAGAACCGCTGAGCACAGTGGCTCCTGATTCGGCAATGGTAGCTGAGACTGCAATCCTGCCCACTACTTCGTCGTTGGTGATGGCCACCAGGAAGTCGCCTTCCTCGAGTTCGAAGCCTTCTACTACTGCCGATACCGACATGGTGGTGAGCGTCGCGAGCGTGGTGAGTGTGGTGGGTGAGGCGGGTGAGTTGGGTGTGGTGGCCTTTGGCTGCTGGCTGTTGCCATGCGCTGCCCTGCTTGCTGCGGTGCTGTAGAGGAATGCGCTTCCCGGCTCGTAGAACGGATAGCGGAACTCGGCGGGATTCATGGCTTTGTGCAGCATGAGGTATCCCTCTCCGGGTTTCATGTACTTCAGGCTTCCTCTCCAGCGTCCGGTGTTGCCCGTCTTTGTGAAGTAAGCGAACTCCGTCTGGCTCTTGATGACGTCGCCCGTCTGTGCATCGTCGTAGTAGTCGCTGAGTGCCGTCTCCACGGTGAGGTTTGTCATGGGCGTGTAGCCTATTCCGTTCCATCCGTTCTCCAGCTGTATGGTGCGGTCGGCTTCCTCCTTTATGACGCTGCCAGAGACAAGCAGGTTCATGCCCTCCTCTTGCACGTATATGGCGTAAGAGTTTTTCGGTGTGAGTCCCACGTTGGTAGTGTCGCCCGACAGGATCCACTGGCTGCCGTTGTATAGCAGTGTGAGGTCGCTGTTCATGTCGGTAAGCATGTCGCCATCCTTCCACGGCATGTTGTAGAGCAGCGTGTCCAGCTTCTCCAGTTCTTCGCTGTGTACGTTTATCGACACCCAGTTCCATCCCTTCTTCAGGTTGAATCGCTGCACGTAGCTTTCTCCACCGCTGAATCGCACAGGTGTGTCGCTGCCCAGCATGGCCAGGTTGACGAAGTTGATGGTGTCCTTTGTGGAGAGCAGCAGCTCGCGTCCGGTGCTGTACTGCCAGAGCACGAAGTTCAGCTTTCCTCCTATGCTGCTATTGTTGTCGTAGACGGTGAGGTAGAGAGCGTTTTCTCCCGTGAGGTCTGAGTGGCTGATGTTTGCGAATCCGTGGCACACATTGTTGTCGTCGAATGCTCCCACAATGTCGCGTGTGTCAGTGTCCAGCTCTCCGTTGAGGTACACCTGTCCTACGATGTTCATCGAGTTCTGCAGCATGTCGCCGCTTACGCTCTCTGCCCAGTCGGGTGTCTCTCCCTCCACGGTGAGGTTGAAGTAGAATGGCTCTGTGATGCCGTCCTCGTCGGTGAGGTAGATTATTTCGTTGTACGTTCCCACGTTGAGGTCCTTGCTCACCGTTGCTGTTATATATCCCGCGTTGAGCGGTGCTATCACGTCGGTGTAGTGGTCCAGTGTGAGCCACTTCGGGCAGTTCTCTATGGTGTAGGTGTGCACCTCAGCGCCGTGGTTGAAGAACGGCAGGTCCAGCTGTTCGCTCTCGCCATACTTGCAGGTGTAGTCAAGACTGTTGAGCATCCACTCCAGGTTGCTGCTGTTGACGTAGTAGCATGCCGTCTGCGGCGATGCCATGGCGTTGCCGTTGAGGTCCTCCACGTCGCGCAATGTCACGTAGATGTTGCGGTGGTTCAGTCGCGCTGCGGGTTCGTCCAGCTCCACGAGCACCTGGTTGCCCTTTCCTATGAACGAGAACTTCAGGTTCTTCACCTCTTCGTAGGGCACCACGGGTGCTGCCGTCTTGTTGTCGAAGTGCTTCATGATTTCGTCGGGTGAACCGACGAACACGTAGTCTCTCACGAGCGTGTCTGTGGGTTCCTTCGTCAGCGGGTCCAGCTGGTATCGCGGCTCGCCCTTGTCGTCGAGGTATAGCTTCTTGCTGTATACGTATGGCACCAGCTCTATGCTGTTGTCCTTCTGTCGTTCCTGCCTGTCGAATGAGAGGTACGTCAGCAGTCCTGCCTCGTCGCCGTTGGGGCTCTTCGTGGTGTATGTGCTGATGAGCTGCTGTGGCAGTGCCTGTGCGAAGAACATCAGTTCGTCCACGTTGCCCGTCAGTGCGTCGTCGCCGTCGAGCGTCTCCACGTCTCCGTTGTCCTTGAGCACGTCGTAGCGTGTGGCACCTATGAGCGGGTATCCTCCGCTGATGCCTCCTATCGAGTCGGCCTCGAATGTGGTGACGAGGTTCTTGTCCATGTAGATGTTTGCCACGTTGCGTGCTCTGTTGACGGTCATGGCGAAGTTGTGCCAATTGCCGTCGCTCCAGTCTCCGGGCACCTCTGCCGTGAATCCGTTGGAGCGGTATGTGAGCTTGTCGGCGTCGAATCCGATTCGGAACAGGCTCTCTGCGCCGTTGTCCTCCTTCAGTCCTCGTCCGTTGGAGAGCAGTGTGCCTCTTCCTTCGGCGTCGGTCCTGAACCAGAACATGAGCGTGTAGTCATGGTCGGCCGTGCGGTTTATGGCGTTCCTGTCTAGCAGCACGCCCTTGTCGGCCTTGTCCAGCTTCAGCGACAGACCCTGCGGTATGGCCCACGATGCCTCTATGAGCTGTGCGTTGGCTCCCTGTGTGCGGTCGGCTGTGTATTTTCCCGAGCCTTCGTTCATGGGGTAGTAGTCCACTAGGTTCTTCTCGAATCCTGTGAGCTGCCGTCCGCCGTAGGTGGTGCCTATGAGTCCGGCGTCGAGTGCGCTGTACCACAGCCTTGCCTCCATCATTCGTCCCTCGTAGTACTGGCTCTGTGTGCGGTCGGTCTCGTTGGTGCGTCCGAAGATGAGCGTTCCTGTGCTGCTGTACGTTGCGTTCAGCCTGGCTCGGCCTATCTCCTGTCCTCCGTTGAAGAGGGTGAGCAGGCTGTCGGTCTGGTTGAGCACCATGGCCACGTGGCAGAATCCGGTGGTGCTGATGGCCTTTTCCGACGTGCATGTCTGTTCGTTGACTACTGCCCTCAGCCTGTAGTCGTCGGTGAGCCATAGCTGCAGCTTCTGTCCGTTGGTGCCGTGTGAGAAGAGCGGCATGTCGCGTCCTGTCTGTGCGGGCTTCACCATCATGTCTATGGTGAGGTCCTTTCCTCCGAAGTTTCGCTTTGCCTCGCTCTCCACGCTTCCCTTTCCGTCGAACTGCACGCTGACCATCTCTGACAGCGAGTTGTTGTTCACCTCGCCCTTCACCTCGAAGTTGGTGATGGCCGAGAGGTTGTTGTATTCTATGTCCTCCGAGAAGCTGAACACTATGTCGTCTCCCTGCATCAGCAGTCCGTTCTTAGGTTCTGGCGTGCCGAAGAGCTGCGGTCGACGTGTGTCCTTAATGCCGCTGATGACCTTCGACGGCGTTGTCAGGAAGTCGCTTCCGTTTCGGCAGAATAGCACTGCGCGCAGGTCGTAAGAGCGTTCTATCACCCATCCGTCGCCGTAGAACTCGGTGACTATGTTTCCGTTCTCGGGTATGAGCTTGCGCACACCGTTTGCCTTGGCCATGAGCGAGTCCTTGGCGTAGAATGAGCAGAGGTTGGTCCAGGCGTCGTCGCCTCTCTGCGACTCCTTGTACTGGAACTCTATGTGGTCGAAGTTGTGCTGGTGCCGGTCGAATCCGTTGATGGTGACGGGTATGTACCATCCGCGCTTGGAGTCCTTCTGTGCCATGGTGTTGAGCACCCACTTGTCTCCCGGCACGGCTATGTTCACTCCTCCGGCCTCGCGCAGGAAGTGCACGTCGAAGGATGTGAGTGCGTAGGTGTTCTCCGGGTCTGTGGGCGACATTACGCCTATGACCAGTTTCTCGTAGTCGAAGCCCTGTCCCGGTCGTACCTCCATCTGCAGTGCTGTCTCCGTGCCGGGTATCACCGTGACGGTAAGTCCGCCGGTGGTCATCGGCTGTCCGTTGATGCTGATCTTCGCGCCGAGCGGGTTCATCATGTCGGGCACGAACACCTGCAGCACTGACAGTCCGTCGGTGGCCTCTGGCTTCTCGCTCTCGTTGGAGACGAATACCGTGAAGTGTGCCGCGTCGTCTACCGACACGCCGCTCACG
Source organism: uncultured Prevotellaceae bacterium (assembly GCA_902786565.1). Classification (GTDB taxonomy): domain Bacteria; phylum Bacteroidota; class Bacteroidia; order Bacteroidales; family Bacteroidaceae; genus Prevotella. The sequence goes on from CADACW010000048.1 coordinate 7,929, forward strand.
CTCTGCTTGTCGAGGCGTATCTTCGGGTTGCATATCTTCAGCGTGCGTGCGTCGAGCAGCGAGCCGGGCGAGTAGATCTTCGTCAGGCGCTGGTCCTCCCACGGGTTCTGGGTGGAGCCGCCGCGTGTGCGGAAGATGAATCCGCGCGGACCCTTGACGTTAATGTTCTTGAGCGACTTCTCCACCTGTCCGGACACCTCGCTATAGTACCTGTTGAAGTTGTCGTTGGTAAAGATGTTGTCTACGTTCACCTCCTTCTTGTCGTCGTAGGAATACCTGGCGCGGTAGACGTCCACGTTAAGATGGCTTGCCGGGTCGGTGGCAATGGTGAATGTCTCGGTGCGGTTGTACGAGCGTGCCTCGGAGTCGGCGCCAACCGAGGTGTAGGATGCCACGGGGAATACCGTCCACTGTATGAGCTTGCCGGCGAATGTGACCTTAGAGTCCATACCGTCGAGCAAGAGGAACTTCGATTCCGGTACTTTCCATGTCTTCATTTCCTGCAATGAAAGTCCGATGGCACTGGCTATCGAGCCTGCTATGCCCACTGCCGATGCGGCCATGCTCACGCCTTTGCCCACTCCGAAGTAGTCCACCTCGGTGGCTATGGGGAAGAAGTTGGACCACGAGTCGGAGTAGCTGGCGTCGAAGGTCTCGCTGTAGTTCACTCCCGCAGCGCCGGCCACGTCGTAGTTGGTCATCAGGTCGCGGGCGTTCATCTTCTCAGCCTCGTTCTTGGCTATCATGTCCACCCATGCCTTTATGACCTGGTACTTCTCGGCCACCTCGTCGCTGTATTTGCTTTCGTCTGCGTCGGTGGGCAGCACCACGAGGTAGTTGATGCCCTTCTCGGCCTTTTCTATCTTGGTGTTGTAGGCATGTCCTTCGGGCTTCTTGCTGTTTACCACGGCAAACATGGAGTCGGTGGGTTCGCGCAGCGACAGGTAGACGGCCTTCTTTGTGCGGTCGGCCACAGCCTGTGCGTCGGTCTTGCTGCCGCAGAACATCATGTCGACTATCTCCTTGGCCTTGGCGGGTATGAGCTGCGTGAGCAGCTGCTTCTGCGAGTAGACGAACTGCGACTCTATCTTAGGCCCGTAGCCCAGGGCCACGTCGCGTATGAGGTGGAAGTTCTCCTCTGTTCCGTCCTTGCCTATGCGCTTTCCGCTGGCAATCTCCACTACGGTGCCATACTCTATCTTCTTGCCTACCTCCGAGACCATGCCTCCCGCCGGAGCTGTGCGTGCAATGATGGCGTTGTACATGCTATCGTTGACGGCGCGTATGGCCGACATGGGCGTGACGACGACGTTCTGCACCGTGCCGATGTACAGGTCGGCGTCGGCTCCCACCATCGACGGGTCGCCGCTGGTGCTGATGTTGTTGCCCAATACCAAGGTGTGTGAGAATGCCTTGCTGCCGTTGCCGTTGTACATGAGCGCATCAATCTCGGCGCTTTCCTTGTCGGAGGCGTTGATTGGTCCTGCGGCATCGCCTATACCTTGTGGTGCCGACACCACGGCCGAGACGGTCTCCAGTTTCTCTCCGTATGTGAACTTCGTGTACAGTCCTGCCGTCAGCGACAGGCTCATCATGTAGGTGTTGTTGATGGTGGCACCCTTGGCCAGCGTGTTGGTGCTGTAGGCTCCTGGCGGGTCGCGCAGCACGTCGTAGAGTATAGGCTTGCCCTCGTTCATGATGTCGCGGCTGGCACCGATGGGGAACATGTTGAGCACGAATCCGTGCAGCGGCTCTGCCTCTATGAATGTGCTGTCGCGCTCCACGGTGAAGGTCACCGTCTTCAGGGCGTTCTCGGCCGTGAGCAGCGTGGTGGTCTGGTTTGCGGTCAGTGTGAAGCGTGCCTGTCCCAGGCTGTCAATCTCCACTGGCGGCTCCAGTAGCGACTCCACCTGGAATCCCTTCATGCCGTTCTGCATGCGTGCCTTGCCGCCGCCGAGGCGCACCACGTCGGGGACTCCGCTCAGCGGGTCGTTGTTGTACTGGTAGCGCTCGGCCACCTGCAGCAGTATGTTGTACTTGCGCTCCACACTGAACACTGGGTAGCCGAAGGTGTAGACGGCCTGCAGCGAGTCGCTGCGCGTGGCGGGCCATCCGGGTTTCTTCACGCTGTATACCAGGGGCACCTCGACGGTCTCGCCCGTCAGCTCGCTGGCGTAGTACGACTTGTCGCCGAAGTAGTCGAATGTGTCGTAGCCTATCTGCCTGTAGGTCACCTCCACGGGGTTGTGGAATATGCGGTTGTAAACGGCGTCGTAGCTGGCCGTGGGCTTGCTCACGGTGATGGTGTCCACGTCCTTGTAGGTGCCCGCGTATGTGGTGTCCTTCTGTGCGAGGCAGTCTGTGAGGTCTATCACCTCGTTCATCTGTCCCTCCTGGAACAGCGTGGGGTAGCCTGTGCAGTACACCTGCTGCACCTTCCATCGCACTGGGGGCAGATTCAGCACGTACTCGCCCGTCGTCGGGTCGGGCTCCACCACCATGCGCTTGCGCTGCCAGGTCACCTTGGTGTAGTGCTTGTCGCCGCCGCGCTGGTGGCGCACCACCTCATCGCGCTGTGTGCGGTTGGGGTTCAGGTTGTCGTAGACCAGCCACGAGGTGTTGTCGCCCTCCAGGGTGAGCACCATCGTCAGCGAGTCGCCGAGGTTGTTCTTCGAGAGGTTGTTCATCAGCGGCTTGCTGCCCTGGTCGTCGCCGCCGGCCACACGGCCGGTGAGCGTCACCTTGGTGGCGTCGTAGAAGTATATGCCGGCAATGTCGCTCTTGATGCTCTGCTTGCTGCTGTTCTTATACCATCCGTCGCCGGTGAAGACGTGTCCGTCCTTCACTGCCTGTATGGTGTTGTTGCCGTCAATGAGGCGGAAGGAGAAGCTTCCGTCGTAGTCGGTCTCCACGAACTCGCCCTTGGCGTTGTGCATCTTGCGGCCGTTCACCAGGAAGTTGACACCCTTCACTGGTATGCTTGTGCCCTCGTACATGACGTAGCCCGAGAAGCGGCGGCCGTTCGTGATGGTGAACTCGCCGAGCGTCACGTTGTTGCTGTGTGCGTCGAAGGTCACCTCGAAGTCGTTGCGCTCAAAGTCGATGTCCTCGTCGCCCGTCGGTGCGGGATACACCTTGTAGGTGACCTTTGTGTCGTCGTAGTACGACAGCTCGTCGGCCTCGAAGTATCCGCTCTCGTCGGTGGTGACGCTCTTCACCTTGGTGCCTTTGTAGCTGATGTTCACCGTTATGTCGGGAGCGCCCGTTCCGTCGTTGAAGCGCACGTAGCCCTCCACGCGGCCGGTGTGCTTACACTCGCCCACCTTGGCGTCGGTCTTGGTGATGTGGAGTCCCTCGCAGTCGTTCACGCCCCACACCTGATACTCGTATGTTACCAGTGGCGACACGCTGCTGTCCTCGTAGCTCAGCTGGTCCAGGTTGGTGGCCACCTCCTTCCACTTGTCGTCGCCCTCGCCATTGACGCGGCGCATCACCTTGAAGTAGTCTATGGGCGAGCCGTCGGTGTTCCACTGCAGCAGCACGCTGCTCTGGCGCGTCTGTGTCATCAGCACCTTCTCTATGGTGCCGGTGTTCTGGTGGTAGAAGTCGGGAACGTCGCACTTGGTGACGGAAATATTGGTCGTGGTGGTCATTTTGGGCACCACCTTGCCGCCCGTCACCTGCCAGTCGTCGCTGCCCAGCTGTGTGGCCAGCTCGTCGGCTGTCAGCGTGCTGGCCTTGTTGGCCTCGGCCCAGTCGTGGAAGCTCCAGTTGTTGGTGTTCTTCTCGTCATTGCCGTACACGCCGGCGTCGGAAGAGTTGTTCAGCCCTATGCTGCCCAGCGTATAGCTGCCGTTCTCCAGGCAGTTGGAGGTGACGTTCTTGGTATGGTCGTCACACCAGCCTATGATGGCTCCGGCTCTGGAATTGCTCGCGTTGCCCTTGATGGAGCCGTCGAAGAGGCAGTTGGTGATGACGTGTCCCGCCGTAACTCCGTGGCCCAAGATGCCGCCGGCATGTGTCCCGCTACATTCTACAGCCACCGACACATGGCAGTTCTCTATCACGTTGCGCTCGCCGCCCCGGCTGACGCCTACGAGGCCTGCCGAGTGGATGCCGCCCTTGACGCTGCCCGTGAGGCGCAGGTTCTTGATGGTGTAGTCCTTGGCATTGCGGAAGAGTGCGATGTTGTTTCCTCCGTCGCTGATGTTGAAGTTAATAGTGTGGCCGTTGCCGTCGAAGGTGCCGCGGTAGGCGATGTCGCTCCCCCAGCCGATGCTCAGGTCGGTGGTGATGTCGGCCTGCAGTATGGCGTTCACGTCCTGCTCGCCCTTGGCGGCCTCCACCATGTCGCGGAACTGCCTCCAGTCGTCGGCCGTGCTAATGGCGAAAACGTTTGTTGCCCCTGGAGTAGTTGCCGCCGGCTCGGGAACCGTCGTCGTGGCGGGCACGAGGATGCCGCTGGCCTCCTTCGTCCAGCCGGCCGAGAGGCTGAAGTCCGGGTTGTCCTGGGTGGCGTCTGTCGAAGTGGTCTGCAGCACCGGTACGGCCTTGCCGTCGACCACCTTCCAGTTCTTCTCGCCCAGCTTCTCTGCCAGCTCGCTGCCAGAGAGTGAGCCCACGCTGTTCCACAGCGAGCGCGTGGTCATCTTGGGCAAGGCAAACTCACCAGACTGATACCAGCCGTCGCCCAGACGGCCTATCCAGTCGCTCACGTTGCTGTGCCTGATACCGGCATAGTTGACCTCACCCCAGTCTTTGTAGGTAAAGTTGTTGAAGCTGTTGAACTTGTCATTGCCCCATTTCTCCCATTCTGTATAGCAGAAGCCGATATTATTGAAGTAGTAATAGTTTCCGTCTTCGAGGCAGTTGGTAACACAGTGGTCTGCCGCGCCTACCCATCCGATGATTGCTCCTACGTAGGCGTTGCCTTCGAGCTTTCCGTCGTCCCTGCCGCTGATGGCTCCGTCGAAGAGGCAGTTGATGATGTTGTGCGGAGCATCGCCGCCGTGGCCTACGACGCCGCCGGCATAGAATTCGTTGCAATGAACGTTGGTAGACACCCAGCAATTCTCGATATAGACGCGTTCTGTGCCGTTGGTGCCGACGACGAGTCCCGATATGTGCCTGTCGCCGGAAACGCTGCCGTTGACGTGCAGGTTCCTGATGGTGTAGCCGGTGCCGGAGCCGAACATGGCGCTGCCAGTGATGTTGGTGGTCATGGTGTGGCCGTTGCCGTCGAAGGTTCCTTTGAAGTTGTAAGCCGAACTCGACACAGTGACATCGGCATTCATAATGGCATTGACGCTCTTCGTGCCACGCTTGTCCAGCGCTGTCCTGAAGTTTTCCCAGTCACTGCTGTTGTTGATGAGGTAGCAGAAGTCGTTAGTGGCATAGCTGTTGGTGACAGTAAGCGTGATTTTGGCCGAATTGCATACCCATGTCTCACTGTTCTTGGGGTCGGTGTTGACACTGGAGGGCATGAACAGACAGTTCTCGATGGTCACGGGACCGGTAGCCCAGGCTACGAAGCCGCCGTTGCCATCGCCGCCGGTGAAACTGCCGTCGAACTTTGTGTTGCGGATGACGACATCGGCACCACTCTGGCGGCCAATGATACCACCCATGCAGTTATCATTGTCTTTTGAGCACTTGAGTTCCATCGACGAGTGGCAGTTTTCAATGTTAACCTTTGTTTTGTCCATAGTCCAGGCCACGATGCCAGCAGCATAGCGGTTGCTGGTCGAGATGGAGCCTGCCGTGTGCAGGTTCTTGATGGTAGCATCGCCCACATAGCGGAAGGGGGCGACCCACTCCTCTGTTACGCCCGACTTGTTGAATGTCAGCGTATGGCCGTTGCCGTCGAAGGTGCCGCGGAAGTAGGCAGCCTGGCTTACGCCCGCATAACTGCTCACCGTGATGTCGGCGTCAAGGATGGCGTTCACGTCGTATTCGTTCTTGGCTTTCTCCACCTCTTGCACGAAGAGATCCCAGTCTGCCGCACTCGAAATCAAGTGGAACTCCAAACCGGCATACTCCGAGGTGGCATAGCTGTTGACACGCTTCAGCGTGGCTCCCTGCTCCAGGCATGCCCAGGTGGCACAGTCCTTGTTGGAGGTGCCGAGGTGGACGGGTGCGAATAAGCTGTTCTCAATAGTCACCGTGCTCTTGGCCGTTACCCAGCCTATGAAGCCTCCGTTCTGTGAACTGGCGAAGCCCTCTAACCGTCCGTCGAACTTGCTGTTGCGTATGGCTACAGTGGCATCGCTCACTTTGCCCACAAGGCCGCCATGATTGGCCTTGCCGTCGTAGGTGGAGTTGATGGTCACCGACGAGCGGCAGTTCTCTATCAGTAAGTAGCTGCCTTCCGTCACCTGGCCTACCAGTCCGGCGCGCCAGCGATCGCTGGTCTCGATGGTGCCGGCGGTGTGCAGGTTGCGTATGGTGGCATTGCCTACAAAGCGGAAGGGAGCTCCCACATCATCCACGCTGACATCCGTGTTGTAGGTCAGCGTGTAGCCGTTGCCGTCGAAGATGCCTCGGTAGGGAGCGTTGATGTCGTAGCCCGCGTAGCCGCTGACGGTGATGTCGGCATAGAGGCGTGCGTTCACGTCGCTCTTGCCACCGGCGGCATTCACCTTTTTGGCGAAATTATCCCAGTCGGCTTCCGAGCGGATGGGGTAGTAGTAGGAATCCGACTGTTTGCCGAAGCCGATGGGCGACTCGCCCTGGTCCACATACATATCTATATCATAATGTACGCACGAGCGCTCGAGGTTCAGCACCTTGTAGCGCAGTGCGCGCTCGTTCTGGTCGAGTGTGTGGGTCTGTTCCTCCACCACCTCGCCGGCATCGTTCCTCGAGATGACGCGCAGCACCATCTGTGCGCGCTCGTCCCACACGGCGCCGTATTCGTCGGCATAGTTCCATGTCACGCGCACGGTGTGGGCAGTCTCGTCCTCCCAGCGGGCCGTGTAGTCGGCAATGCGCATCAGGTGCAGGTTGTCCACAGGGCAGCGGGTGCTCGTGGCGCAGTTGTTGGCCTCGCCCCATCCCCAGTCCTGGGTGATGCTGCGGCGCACGCGGTAGGTGAGGTTCTCCAGCGTGCCGCCACTGGTCAGCATTTCTGCCAGTAGGTCGTCCACCAGCGTGCTGTCTGTGAAGCTGTAGTCCGTCTTGTTGTCGGTCTTGGCATAGAGCAGCTGGCCTATGGTGACGAAGTCCTCCTCACGGCCCGTCAGCGAGCGCTGAATGTCGAAGAAGTCGCTGGGCACCAGGTCCTCGTCGTTGGGATAGGGTGCCGTCCACTGTAGCTCCACCTTCGCCTTGCGGTCGCCCACGTAGCGGGCCGTCAGGCCGATGGGCGCATGGATGAGGGTCATGTTCTGTGTCGACGACGACACACCCTCTATCTCGTACACACCCTTGTCGCCGCGCTCCTTGTAGTTGCACACCACGCGGAGCTTGCGGTAGGGCACGTTGGCATCGAGCATGATTATGCCGCTGTTCATGTTGTTGATGTCCTCCTGGTGGTGCTTTCCGTCGGCATCGTCATACTCGAAGTATGCCTTGGTGATGCTGTCGGAGGCCAGAAACCAGGGCAGCTCCAGCTTGCCGGGGTTGTTGGGGTTGAGCATCGGCGCCGAGAGGAACGGCTGTAGCTTGGCCGACGCCGCCGGCATGTTGATGGTCACCGACTTGAGGTTCTTCACCTTCTCCGCCGTGCGGCCGTTGCCGTCGCGGCTGACGTCCCAGGTGAAAGTGAGCTTCTTGCCCAGCAAGTTGTAGGGCACCACCCACTCGGCCGCAAACTCGAAGGTCTTATCGTCGCTGTTGCGCGCAAGCGCCTGCCAGCCGCCATTGCTCTTCGTCAGGCGGAAGGTGCTCTTCTGGTTGCCCAGCGTGACGTCGAAGAAACCGTCGGCAGTGGTGCTGAAGTTGCACGACAGGAACTTGTCGGAGTTGTCGATGTCCGTTTTCGTACTCCACTGGAATACGATTTGTTCCGTTCCGCCTTCAGGCGTCACCTTGAGCGTGCCTAAGGCCACCCACGTGTCGCCGTCGCTCGTGTCGTAGGCCGGGGCCGTGAAGTAGACGATGTTCGTGCCGCCCAGCATGATGGTGTAGTTGTCGGGCTCGTCCACATACGTAGCAGCCGCCCGCTGGGGCAGCAGCCAGCCGAGGAGCACCAGCAGCACCAGCCACGGACGCCCTCGCAGAATGTTTGGTCTTTGATTCATAAAACTTGGGTATTTATTTTGTTTAAAATTTTTAGCAATTTGCAAGTGCGTGCAAATTTAGCCATTTTTATTTGTATTACCAACATTTTGCAGGCGTCTCAAACAGATTTTTGTTTATTCTGAAACATTTTTGTTTATTTTGAAACCCTTTTGACAATTTTGAAACCCCTCTTCGCCGTTTTTCCATTCAATGTGTTCGAATGATTACAGCAGCGGGTAGAGCGGATTGAACTGATTTCCGGCTATCCGGAGCTGTCGCAGCCAATCCGTTTAATCCGTATAGTTAGTCGTTGAATAACGTATCTTTTAATTACGCACAGTTACTTATGCCTCCCAGTTATAAGGCATGTAACCCGGAGTTATAAGGCATATAACTCCCAGTTATAAGGCATATAACCCGGAGTTATAAGGCATATAACTCCCAGTTATAAGGCATATAACCCGGAGTTATAAGGCATATAACCCCCAGTTACATGCACAGCCAGTAACTGTTCAGTCATGTCGCGTTGGTCGGCAATGGCTTCGCCGCCGTCTGCGCATGTGCATCTGGAAGTCGTGGAAGAAACCACGGACGCGGGTGAAGAACCTCATCCGATGCGGCATAGACAGATGGCACGCCTATCAGTGGGGCAATACGAGTAAGGGGTATTGGCGTATAGCCGACAGTTGGATACTCTCCCGAGCAATCGGTGACGAGTCACTCCATAAGTCTGGCTATAGCTGGATTGGTTGTTGCTACAGCGCATCCGCGCTGCCGAAAGGCTGAGGTACCGCCGTATGCGGAACCGCTTGTACGGTGGTGTGAGAGGACAAGTGAACACGAAAAGAGGTGAACACCTCCTATTATTGTTCACCTCCTACTCGATTCCGCGAGGCCCGTTTTTTTTCGCCGCGGACAGGCAGATTTTGGTGTGCTTTTTTGCTCATTTCGCATTATTTTCGTACCTTTGCACCCGAAATAGCATATTGCAGTCCGAGTGTGCCTGAGTGTACTGCGCTTTTGTTGACAGCATTGATAAAAAACAATAATTAATAACAATATGAGAACGAAGAAATTATTACTCATCCTCGCCCTGCTGCTGACGGCAGTCACGGGCGCATGGGCCGACAACGGTATCTACTGCACGGCCAGTGACGTCGGTCGCGTGGTTTGCACCGACGGCAGTATCTATGACAATGTATCGGCGGCAGAGGCTGACGGCAAAACGGCTGTGGCCATGATTGCCTACCTCGACACGGAGAACAACAAGGGCCTGGCGCTCGCGCTGGCCGACGAGAGCGACTGGATGGCCTGGAGTACGGCCATAAGCACCTGCTCTGCCAAGACCCCGACCGTCACCGGCGGCACGTGGAAGCTGGCCACCAAGGACGAGTGGGACCTGATGATTTCCGCTGCCGGCAGCTCCAACGCCCTGCACGATGGCTTCAGCAGCGTTGGAGGCACTAATATGCAGTGGAGCTCGACCTACTACTACTGGTCGTCTACGGAGTATGATTCCGGCCGCGCGTGGAACTACAACTTCAGCGGCGGCAGTTGGTACAGCGACCTTAAGGAAAACTGCAACTACGTCCGCGCCTGCCTCGCTTTCGACTTTAACGCCCCCGTCACCAAGATGGCCGACAACTGGTATATGATCTCCAGGCAGACGCAGACCAGACAGTCGGACTGGACGGCGCTGAGCGCTGGCTCCACGACGGGGCGGACGCTGGGCAGCGCAGATGCCGTGACGTACTATTACGCCACGGGCGACCTCAGTTTCACCAATTCGACCGTCGGCGGCAGCGGCCTCACCATCCAGGGCACGGTGTATCTCTACATCCCCTCCGGCACAACGCTTACCTGCACGGGAGCCAATGCCAGCGGACAGACGGGTGCCGGTGCCGGCATTGAGCTGACGCAGGGCAACTCGCTCTACCTCATCGGCGGCGGCACGCTGAACGCCAACGGCGGCAACGCTGCCAATGGCGGCAATGGTGGCAACGGCAATAACGCAGAATGTACCTATGATAAGTCTATCCTCGGAGGCTCGGGCGGCAATGGCGGCAATGGCGGCGGCGGTGCCGGCGCAGGCATCGGCACACGCGGCGGTAACGGCGGCAATGGCGGCACCGGCGGCCAACGCAACGGGTCTTACGGACAGGAGACCACACAATATGGCGTAGATGGTAATCCTGGCGGTGCAGGTAACACGGCAGATGCCATGGGTGCCCTGTTCGTAGCCAATGACCTCACGTTGAATGCCACGGGTGGCAGCGCAGGCTCAAATGGCACTGGCGGCAACAGGGGCCAAACGGCTTCCCAACACCCAGGCTCGAATGTATATCTGGCGTCTGGCGGTGGCGGCGGCGGTGCCGGTGGCTTCGGCGGTGCAGCCAACAACATCGGTGCCGGCGGACCTGGCGGTGGCGGCGGTGGCGGTGGTGCCGCAGGCAACGTAACATGGTGCGTATACTCTGGAACCGCAAATAAATATCATCATGCAGGTGCTTTCGGCGGCATCGGCGGAGGTAATGGTGACGGAACGAGCTCGGCTTCCAATGGTGCTGATGTGGAATTGACCAACCCTAAATATGCGGATATTCAAGCAGGTGGCCTCAGACCTAATGCCAGCGACTATACTGACGACGGTGGCTGGGAGGATGGAAACGGCCGTCATGACGGCGGTAGCGGCGGCGCAGCCGGCTCTTTCGTCACAAACAACATCGTCACCAGCACGACGACTACACTGACCTCAGGCCTCTACTATGTGATTTCCAACGTAACCCTCTCGGAGCGCATCCAAATCAACGGAAATGTCACGCTGAATCTTGGCGAAGGCGCCACACTCACTGCCAATAAAGGTATTGAGCTAAGCAAGTTCAATAGCCTGACCATCAACGGCCCGGGCGCACTGACCGTCGACGGCTGCAATGAGAATAAGTCGGGCATCGGTGCAGTAAATGTAGGCACGCTCACTATCAATGGCGGCACCATTGATGTCCTCGGCGGTGCTCATGCCGCAGGCATCGGCGGCGACATGAATAGTGAGAATGGTGGTACCATCACTATCAATGGCGGCGTGGTGACTGCCAGAGGCGCCTATGGCGGTGCAGGCATTGGCGGCGGCTACAGCGAAGGCTCCGTTTATTATGAAAATTATGATGAAGTAGGATATGGGCGCTGTGGCACCATCGTTATCAATGGCGGTCAGGTGACGGCCATAGGTTCAGAAGGTGCAGCAGGTATTGGTCCTGGAGGTTTACCTGCGTGGTTTATGGCTTCCAACGAAGGCGGCTCTGTAACAATAGGATTGACTAATTTCACTGATTTTGTATATAGTAGCAGTTACAAGAATGATGATAATTGCACACTGGACATTGCCTTTGCCACCAGTAGTAACAAGAAATATATGATTGAAGGAACAGGACAAGAGGCCACCGTCGGCAACATCGGCGGCAAGACGATTGTACCCTACTCGACAGAGCCTATAACACTATCTGGTGCAGGAACTCAAGATAATCCCTGGCGCATCTCGAGTACTGCCGACTGGATTGCATTGGCACAAAACGTGATAAACAACAACAGCTATAGCGGCGAGTTCGTACAACTGGAGGCCGACATCATTATTACAAGGGGAGTAGGTGTCTCTGACCGTTCCTTCAGCGGCACTTTCCTCGGCAACGGCCACACCATCACCGCTGACTTGACAACCTACAATACGAGTGTGGCTCCCTTTAACAACATCAACGGCGCCACCATCAAGAACCTCACCGTGGCGGGCACCATCACCACCAACCAACGTCACTCGTCAGCTCTTGCGGCCTATGCCAGTGGCACCAACGTTATAGAGAGCTGCATCGTCACCGCCACCATCAATACCAGTACCGACTATACCGGCGGTTTCATCGGCCACGGACGGGAATCAGCCACCACTATCCGCGGCTGTGTCTTTGCCGGAACCGTCAATGGCGTGGACGGCAGCCGCCCCAACGTCGGCATCTTCTGGGGCTGGAGCAACAGCGGCACGCCGACGCTCGTGGACTGTCTGGAGAAGGGCACCTACACCAACCTCTCGTCCCTGCACCCCATGGGCTTGCAGAGTAATAAAGGCACCATCACCAACTGCTACTACGTGACACCGCAGATTGGCTCGCCCTCCAATGCCTGCACCGTCAGCGGAGCCAGGCTGGCCTATACCTTCGCCACCGCCATAGCTAACCTCGGCGACCTGGTGCAGGACTACGGTTTAGCGAAGGCATACCAGAACGGCATCTTCTACGGCGGCACATACTACGCGATTCCCGCCCCCCTCGCAGGCAGTGGCACGGAATACGAACCATACATCATCAATAATGATTATGATTGGAACTCCTTCGCTTACCACGTCAACAACGGCACCAGCTACAGCGGCCAGTTCGTGAAACTGAACAGCGACATCAGCGTATCGGAGATGGTGGGCAGCAGCGAGACCAACTCGTTCCAAGGCACATTCCTGGGTGATGGCGTACACACGCTAAACTTCACGGCCGGGTCGTCGTCTGCGGCTTTCGGCGAAGAGAACTGCGCCCCGTTCCGCTATACAAAAAATGCTACCATTCGTGACCTCAAGGTAACGGGCACCATATACACTTCACGCAAGTTTGCTGCCGGACTCGTCGCTCGCAATTCTGGTACGACGACCATCACCAACTGCCAGATTGGCACCGTCATCCACAGCAGCGTCTCCGGCGACGGCACCCACGGCGGTATCGTGGCCATGCCGGCAGGCAGCACGACAACGAACATCACAGGCTGCGTATATAACGGCCGGCTGCTGACCACCAGCAGCACCCAGTATTGCGGCGGTTTTGTGGGATGGAGTGGTGATAATACTGTTACTGTCGCCCATTCACTCTATGCCCCCGATGCCAATATCGTCGTCGCTGCGGGTGAAACGGCCATCGACAACGGTGCTACCTTTGTGCGTGGCAACAAACCGACAGTAGAAGCAAACTGCTACTATACCGAGATGATGGGATCGGCACAGGGTACCCGTGCATTTGGCATCGCTACAGCACCCGCCAACCTCGGCGACCTGGTGCAGGACTACGGTTTAGCGCAGGTCTACCAGAACGGCATCTTCTACGATGGTACATACTACGTGTCTCCCACCACCATCACCCTGGCCAACAACAGCGACAACAGCACCATCATCAGCAACGCTCACGGCTACGTGGCCGACGTGACGCTGCAGGGTCGCACGCTCTACAAGGACGGCAAGTGGAACACGCTGTGCCTGCCCTTCAGCGTGGACAACTTCACCGGCACGCCCTTGCAGGGAGCCACGGTGAAGACCCTCGCATCGACCAGCTTCACAGGTGGCACGCTGACGATGAACTTCACCGAAGACGTGAGCAGCATAATAGCCGGCAAACCATATATCGTGAAGTGGGACAAGGCCGACGACTACGTGGACGACGACGCTCACAACATCGTCAACCCCGTGTTCACCGGCATCACCATCAGCAATGCCACCGCCAACGTCGAGACTGACTATGTCGATTTCGTGGGCACCTACCGCCCCGAAAGCATCTACACCGACGAGAAGACAAACCTCTACCTCGGCGACGGCAACACGCTCTACTATCCCACCGCCAGCGACTTCAAGGTGAACGCCTTCCGCGGCTACTTCCAACTGAAGGGCCTCACCGCCGGGGAGCCTACCGATTCCAATCAGGCCTCCGTCCGCGCCTTCAAGCTGAACTTCGGCGACGACGATAACGCGACGGGAATTATTTCAGTTCACGATTCAGGGTTCATGGTTAATGGTTCTGATGCGTGGTACACCATCGACGGGCGCAAGCTCGACAAGCAGCCCACAGCCAGCGGCGTGTATATCCACCAAGGCAAGAAGGTCGCGATTAAGTGAGAGAAGAACCGAGCTTGCTCGAGTTCTTCCGAACGTGAGCGAGCTCGAACAAAGTTCAGGGTCGCGATTAAGTGAGAATAAAGCAGAGCTCGCTCATGCTTTATCGAGCGTGAGCGAGCTCGAACGTAGTTCAAGGTCGTAGTGAAATAAAACTAACGGTAAATTAATGGCCCATTCGTGATAATTATATGTTCAAAGAAAGAGCATGTTTTTATGTTCAACACGAATGACCATTAATTGCCCATTAATTATCCATTAATAATAATTGTGAGCAATATGAAAGAGAAGTATATGAAACCCACCATGATGGTGGTTAGACTACAGCAGCAAGGAATCATCTGCGCCAGCCCAGTAAGCAATGTTGACAGCAATGCCGACCTCAACTTCGGCGGCGGTGGCAGTGGCCCGGCCCGCGCCCGCCAACATAGCGACACCGGCTGGGACGACGAGTGGTAATAATGAAAACGTGCCTCCCCATCTGTTTTCAACCGAAAGCGATGGGGAGGCTTTTGTAAACACAATGCCAAGAACTGCGACGCGATGCCGCAGTTCTTTTTATTTTGCCAGTCGCTTGCGTCTGTTCTCCCCAAGCCGCTGAATATCTTTCTGATGTTCCGCTTCATCGGTGAAGAAGTAATGATAGTTAGGTAATTGCCCAAATTTTAGCAAGTTTTCACATTTCAGATTTCCTTGTTTCGTGAAATAATCGTATCTTTGCAGCAAAACTATCAGATGCTATGGAAGGCAAATATCTCAGTCCTAAAGCAGACCTCACCTTCAAGAAAATCTTTGGTGAACACAAAAATCTGTTGATGAGTCTGCTCAACGCCCTCCTTCCCCTGAAGGATGACGAGCGGATAGTCAGCGTGGACTATCTCACCCCGGAGCTTGTGCCCGACACATTCGGCAAGAAGGACACGATAGTCGATGTGAGGTGCGAGGATGCAAGTAAGCGCCAGTTCATCGTGGAGATGCAGATGAACTGGAACAACACGTTCCGTCAGCGCGTGCTGCTCAACGCCTCGAAGGCCATCGTCAAGCAGGTGCCCCAAGGCAATGACTACAGTCTGCTGAAGCCTGTCTATTGCCTCAACCTCATCAACGACATCGGCTTCGATGCCGGCCCTGACGAGTTCTATCACGACTATGCCATCGTCAACGTGGAGCACTCTGACCGCGTCATCGAAGGCTTGCGCTTGGTTTTCATTGAGCTTCCCAAGTTCAAGCCGCAGACCATTGCCGAAAAGAAGATGACAGTGCTCTGGCTGCGATTCCTCACCGAAATAGACACCGAGACGGTGGAGGCGCCGCAGGAGTTGCTTGACGACCCCTACATCAGCGAGGCTCTGGAGATTCTGGAGCGTTCAGCCTACGACGAGGCGCAGCTCTACGCCTACGACCGCTATTGGGATGCCGTGGTCAACGAGCGGGTGCTCATAGACGGCGGGTACAAACGAGGAATGGCCGAGGGCGGACTAAAAAAGGCGTTGGCCATAGCGGCGAAGATGAAAGCGAAAGGACACCCAGCCAAGGAAATAGCCGAAATGACAGGACTGGACGCTGAGACGGTTATTAACCTGTAATTTGATATTAATCCTTATTTATTAACTTAAAACAAAATGCTTATGAAAAAGATTCTATCTTTACTCTGGCTTTTGATGCTGGCTATGACGTCGGCATGGGCAGGAGAAGTTGCTACGTTCGACTTGAGCAAGTCGCCGGGAGTGTCTACGCCCGAGGGGTTCTTCACCCACGAAGCGGCCAGCGCTGCCGGCAAGTGGAACTGGAACAACAAGTTCAAGGGTGCCGAGTATGACGGCATGTCCTTCTCACAGGGTCTGAAGATGGAGGGAGCCACCGCGATTGACTTCTCCACCGACTATGTCTCCACGGTGACCATCGTGCAGAGCACCTGGAGTGCCAACACCATCAAGCTCGACGGTAATGAACTGGCTGTTGCTGATGCTACTGAAGGCACTGGCTGCCGCATCTACACCATTAACAATGTCGATGCTGGCGACCACACCATTTCCCGTGGTTCTGGCGAGAGCGGACTGTTCTATATCAAAGTGGAGTGGCAGGCCGAGAAGACCGTGACCTTCGTCAACGACGCCAACTGGGAGAAGGTCTATGTCTGGGCATTTAACGACACAGAGAACTTCACCGGCGGCACATGGCCTGGCGTGGAACTGACAGGGGTGGAGGGCTTCTATCAGTGGAAGACGACAGGCACCCCCACAACCATCGTCTTCAACGACGGCGGAACGAACCAGACTGACGAAATGGAGTTCAAGAATGACGGCGTGTACAAGAGTACAGGCCGCGTCATCAACTTGAACGAATTCACCGCCACCTTCAAGACCGACGGTATGGATGCTGTATGGGCCTACGTATGGAATGGCGACGAGAAGGCGCTTGGCGAGTGGCCCGGTACGCAGATGCAGGGCGGCAACGGCGAGTTCTCCGTCACCATCCAGGCTGAGGAGGCTCCCAAGTTTATCGTCTTCCATGACAACCAGGGCCACAAAACGCCCGATTGGAACTTTGAGGATGGCAAGGCTTACGAGTACAATCTGAACACCTATACCGCCACCTTCACCACCGACGCAGCATGGGAGAACGTCTATGCCTACGTATGGGACGGCAAAGAAGAGAACAAACTCTTAGGCGACTTCCCCGGACAGCAGCTTGTGGCTGACAACGGTGTCTATACGCTCACTATGAAAGCTTTCGCAGCCCCTGAGAATATCCGCTTCAGCGGTGGCGACGATGCCAGTAAAACACCTGATATGAGCTTCACTAACGGTCGCGCCTATAAGTGGAACACCACATTGGCACCCCTCTACGCCCTTGAGGCTTCGGAGGCAGTTATCCCCGCCGGCACAACGGTTGAGGTGAAGGACGGTGAGGAAGTGGTTGCCACGCTGACATACGGCGTAAGTGGCGGTGCAGACTTTGTCGCACCCACAGCCCGTCAGAACGAAGAGGTGGCCGCCTTCCAGTACTATACTGGCGGTAATGGCGAAAACGGCTCTGCCGACGGTGGTACTATCTACACCATCAAGCCTGTATTCGACGGAACCATCACCGTCGGAGTATGGCTCAATGGCGGCAAGTCGTTCTTCATCCAGGAGGACGGCACATCGCTCGAAGGTTTCAACGGCATAAAGAAGGACTACGGCTCAAGCACAGCCTTTGAGTTCGCAGTAAAGGCAGGCAGCGAGTACAAGGTCTACTGCACCGGCTCGAAGCTCGGCTTCTATGGCTTCGACTATCAGTACAGCAAGCCCGAGCCTATTGTTACCACTGTCACCTTCGACTTCTCCAGCCCCAGCATCCGCGAGAACATTGGTGAGGCGATGGCCGACACGAAGGGATTCATCTACAACGAGACCTTCACCGCCGAGGACGTCACCCTGCAGATTACTGCCGGCTCTGCACCCTCACGCATCTATGTGGACAACAACCGCGGTCAGAACCTGGTCACCTACAAGGAGTACACCACGTTGACCTTCAAAGCTCCCTACAACAAGGCCATCACCAAGATTGAGTTCACTGCTGCCGGAAACAGCAACATCAACGGCTTCACTGCTTCGTCAGGCACCATCGAGGGCATGGTTTGGACGGGCAACGCCGCTGGTGTGCGCTTTGCCCAGGGTGCCACCAGCTATCTGGCCAACGCCATCGTCACGCTGGAGGATGTCACTGCTACTACAGCATCGCTGCCTGAGATTCAGTACACCGAGGTGGCCAACATCGCTGCATTCAACGCACTGGAGCCAGGCACCTATGCCAAGCTGACACTGAAAGACGCAGAGGTCATCGGCAAATCGGCCGACGGCTACAGCACCCTTTGGATTCAGGATGCCACCGGAGGTGCCTGGGTTCAGTACACTACGCTCAACGCCAATACAGATGAACTCACCAAGCTGAACGGCTTCGTCTACACCATCAAGCGTCAGACAAGCGGCAATCCCCAACTGAAGGAGGCCGAGGACACCCCCATGAGTGATATTATAGCCGAGGGAATCACCGATTATACCGTCGTTGAGGGCAAGACCCTCGCAGAGGTGAACGTGGCCGAGAACCTGAACCGCGTGGTGAAGGTGGTGGCCGACTCGCTCGTCATGACCAGCGCCACTGCAGGCAAACTCTACATCGGACAGGAGGTCATCGACGTGAACAACGGTACTGAGACTGGCAACCAGCAGCTGCACAAGATTGCAGACTGGGCAAAGGACACCAAGCTGGAGAACATCGAGATGGTGGCCATCCTCGTGGCCAAGAGCGCTACTGCCAATCAGCTGCTGCCCATCAGCATCGAGATGAAGGGCGAGACCGTGGCCGGCGAAGAGCTGAACGTGGAGCGCTATCCCGGTATGGGCTATGCCCCCTCCTACGCTACCGTCGACCTGACCGCTGCCAAGGCTTTCCTCGGCGTGGAGGAACTGAATGCTGAAATGCTCTCAATTATCAATCCCGACGGCTCAGAGATTAGTGCCTATGCTCCTTACGACGGATGGTTCAGCGGCGAGGGTGCTGCCGAGACCTGGTCTTCTCTCAATGCCGAGGGCAATGTCAGACCCGGTATCAACGTGAAGTTCTTCGAAGCCATCCCCAACGGAGAGTACAGCATCTGCGACATGAACGGTGCCGACGAGATTGGAAAGACCTACACCGTGAAATGGGCCCTGAAGGCCAACGGCAAGTCCTATATTTACACCATCAACGTGACCTTCGTCGAGGCTCCCGTCGTAAATCTGCAGAAGAGCGACCTCAGCATCGTGGCCAGCGTGGAGTATCCCGTCAACTGCGCCTCCTATCAGGAGCAGCTTGTCAGCCTCACCGACGAGCAGGTGCAGAGCATCCTCACCGAGCTGGGACTGGAGAAGCTTGCCGATGCCGATGTCTATGGCTACAACCCAACCACAGGCGAACTGCTGAGCAACTATGCGGGCTTCGACGGCTGGCGTGACGCCAACGGCGACTTCGCCAATCACAGTGGCAACAACACAGTTCCTGCCTGCGTGAAGTACACCGACGGACAGAACTACTATTGCTACGCCATCGCTGGCTGCGAGCAGCAGACCATCAAGACCTACTGGGCATTAGCCAACGCTGAGAAGTATGTGCTCGTGGAGATTGACTTCACCTACACCGAGGCTCAGACCATTGAGCGCCAGATTGTTGACCTGAACATCAAGGCTACCGATGTTGTCTACGACGTGAACGAAGACAGCTACACCGAGAAGATTGCCACCATCACCGAGGAGCAGCTGCAGCAGATTCTGACCGAGCTGGGTCTGCAGAGCATTACGGACGAGGCTTGCGAGGTGTTCGTCTACAATCCCACCACCAAGGAACTGGCTATAGATGTGAACGACGGATGGCGCGACGCCAACGGCGACACCCACGCATGGGCTGGCGGCGCCGACGCTCCTGTCTGTGTGAAATTCACTGACGGTCTGAACTACAACTGCTACAACCTGCAGGCCATGAGCACTGGCACCTACGCCACCTACTGGGCAATTGCCAATGAGACGAAGGCCGTGCTCGTCGAGGTGGACGTCATCTACGAGGGCATCGTCGACGGCATCAATGCCATCACCGCTGCTCAGAACGGCGAGGCCATCTACAACCTTCAGGGCATGCGTCTACAGAAGCTGCAGAAGGGCCTGAACATTGTGGGCGGCAAGAAGTTCATCGTGAAGTAACGATGCTTTCACAGCACAAAGAAAAAAGGCAGGGAGCCGAGCTCCTTGCCTTTTTTCTTTGGTATGCTCGGCATGAGCAATGTCTAACGGGTGCAAGTCCCGAGTGAGCCCTAATAGCGGGAATCACACAGCCAAAGACAAGGGTGTCCATCGCGA
>CADACW010000049.1 GCA_902786565.1 uncultured Prevotellaceae bacterium
AAAAATCTCCAGAGTACAAAATGTCAAAGAGCAATATTGTGTTAAACTAATGTAATTTTAATAACGGTCGGGCAACCGACTTTTTAAAGTGGACTCATCTTTTTAATTTCCCAAGACCTCAATGTCGCTCTCTTTGCGGATGAGCAGCTGCCAGGTGTTGTTGAAGCGGGTGGCGATGCCAGTGAGGTTGCACTTCAGGGGCTGCTTGTTCACATCGTCGTAGGGCAGCTTGCGGGCGGCAAACTTGGCGTAGGTGCTGGTGCGCACCACAAACTGCGACTCGCTGAGCTCGTTGATGGCGCGGTTCACGCAGCCGCCGATGAGCGAGACGGTCTTGTCGATGGTGGTGTCGGGGGCAAACGTTCCCAGTCCGTCCACGGGCACGAAGGAGACGTTCATCAGCTTGATGAGCTTGCCACAGTTGGCGTCCTTGTCCCAGTTCTTCAGCTCATTGGCCGTCAGTTGGACGGGCTCGGCCAGCGAGGCATCGGGTGTGCCCACATATTTGAAGTGATTCTGAAACAGTTCCTTGTTCATACGGCCTATAGAGGTGCCATTGTAGGGCTGTCCTATCTCCGGCTGCTTGCGGTAGCCGCCAATGTAAAGGTCTTTCAGGTCGATGACAATCTCCTGACCCTCGGCCAGGAAGCCGTGCATGCCCGTCTGGTTGACAGCCACGATGATGGCACCAGTCTCGTCTTGCAGTATGAACTGCTTGTAGATGTTCGACCCAAGGTCGTTACCCGTCACTCGTCCGCGAATCTTGATGTTCTCGGTGATTTGCTTGTTCTGGTCGGTAGAGGCGAACACGTTGGGATATTGCGCCTTCAGGTCGGCAATGCTGATGATGCCCTCGTCGGTGATGCTGCTGTTGCCGAATGGAGGCTCAGTGAGCGAAGGGTCGTCCCAGTCGCCCTGACAGGAGCTAAATGATAAATGACAAATGATAAACGCTAAGGCTATCAACCACTGTCTGTTAGTTATCTGGGTAATCATAATCTTCAATTTACAATTTACAATCATCAATTTACAATCTTCAATCAGAAGTAATAGGTCACGATAAACATCCCGTTGATGCCATTGGCATAGAATTTGTAAGGGGAGTTCTGGAAAGAGTAGGTACGTATGGTCTCGCCGTTGTTGTCGACATCGGTGCGGCTCTGTTCGCGTCCGCCTGTGACGATGCTCCGGTTGTTGAGGATGTTGGTGAGCATCAGGTTGAAGCCGATGCGGTCGCCGTTCTTCAGGTACATGCTGCGGCCGATGCTGGCGTCGAGCATGAATCCGCCGTGGCCCTTGGCCTGCTCGGGCAGATTGGTGTATTCGATATCCGTGCCCTCGTTGTTGTAAGCCCACTGCAGATGGCCCTCATAGCGCGTCACAGGGGTATAATAGAGGTAGATGCGGTCGTAATAGTTGCCGATGAGGTCGATGTACCAGCCGCCGGCGTGGTACGACAGGTCGAGGCTGTAGGCCGACAGTGGTGTGCTGCCCTCGCGCATACCCTTGTTGTGCACGCGGTCGTAGTAGGTGCGCCCGTCCTCCGACAGCATATAGGCCACGTTGGCGTTGTTCACATACTTGGCCTCACTGATGGTTCCCAGGGCTTTCAGGTTGAGCCAGCTGGCCAGCTTGATGTTGGCGCCCAGCTCCACACCGTAGTACTCCTTCTCGATGCCGGAGAGCGCGACGTATGTGAACGAGCGGCGGTCGTCCATATAGTACATCGCCTGCTCGGTCACGTCGTCCAGATGGCTATAGTAACCGTTGATGTTCAGCTTCAGCCAGCTGTTCGACAGCTGGTAGCCGCCCTCCACTGATATCACTTTCTCGTTCTTCAGTCCGCGCACAAAGTCGTTGTTGACTTGGGCGGCCTGGAAGGCGGTGCGGGCGGCGGGCGCCTTATACTCAAAGCCTACGCCAAGCATAAAAGCGTGGCCGAGGCCCAGGTTCACATGCTGGCCCACCTTGAAGCCGCCATCAAGAAAACGGGCGGTGCGGCTCTTGCCGTAGCTGTTCTCAGGGGCCAGACCGTTGCGCATCTTGCCCTCGCGTTGCATCGTCGTGCCAGCGAGTCTGCCAGTAAAAAAGAGGTGGGCGGGCCCCACGTCGGTGGAGACGCCAGCCCAAGCCTGGGCCTTCTGCACGAAGATATTATAGTCGTAGCCGAACCGGTCGCCCTCCTTCACCTCCTGGTTGGGGTTGTTCAGGTCGTATTGGGCTTCCTGGCCGCCCTCGCCGTAGTTTTTCACCACATAGGTGTTCACGTTGTGGAACGAGGCGGCACCAAGCAGGTCGTCCATCGTCTGGTAGTGCATGCCTTTGTTGGTGGAGAGCTGTATGCCGGCGTGCAGCTGCGTGTTCAGCCCCAGCGATTTCTGCAGGTAACTGGCCAGCGAGAGGCTGAGCTGGTCGTCGTGGTAGCGCTGCAGATAGTACATGGCGTCACTGCCCTGCAGCGAGGCCATACGGTTGGCAAAGTACATGCGGTCCCACTGCAACTGGCGGTTCTCCTTCGAGGCCGACAGATAGTTGTAGGCGGCTTGCCAGTTGCCCATAGCCGTCACGTCGCGGTCGCCGTCGTAGGGTGCATACACGTCGAAGTAGTAGCTGGGCATACCGCTGTAGTAGTCGGGGGCGGGGTTTGACGAGTTGTTGTAGTTCAGCCTCGAACTGCTGTACATGGCATACTTGCCCAGCAGTGTGGTGGTCAGCCGCGACGACTCGTCCAGTTTCCAGTCCCACGTCAGCAGGACGGCGGGCGCGAAGTCCTTCACAATGCGCGAGTTACGCTTTTTGCCGTCCTGGTAGCCCCACACGCTGTTGTACTGGCGGTCGTTGGCTATCCAGTACATCTCGTCGGTCGAGGCAGCCTGCGTGCCGCGCTCAGTCGGGTTGCCCCAGGTGACCAGCGAGAGCGAGTGATTTTCGTTAATGATCTTCTCGGCTCCAAGGAAATAGCTGAGGGCATTGTACGACGTGCCGTCGACAAAGCCCAAACCTTGGCCCCAGCGGTAGGTCAGACTGCCGGAGAAAGCCCAGCCGCTGTTCAATACGCCCGTATTATATGTGTACATGGCGCGCACATTATAATTACGGTTGGCACCGGCCAGCGAGGCGCGTTGGCCAGTGGGCATGGCCGACGGGCGAAAATTGTAGTTGTTGCTGCCACCCATGCCGCTCATCATGAAGTTGTTGTCTTCAAAGGGGAGGGCGGACTCCTGCGACCGTGTCTGGTTGTTCAGTCCGCCGACGAAGCTGTAGCGGAACTCGCCACGCTCGGCATCGTTCACAGGGTTGCCATTGATGTAGATGTCGTTATACTTCGAACCGAAGGCACGATACTTGAACCGGGCTGGCGAAAACCGATAGCCTACCTCGCTGGTGTAGGCATTGCGGTTTGAGCTGATGATGGTCACGTCCTGCGACTCATCGTCGTTGCTGCCAAGCTGCGCCTCGGTGAAGGTGTAAGCCTGCTCGCCCTTCACGTCAAGCGCCAGTGTATCGGCCTCTTGAGCGTGCATCGTAGGGGCTGCAACGAGCACCATCACAAATAGTTTCAGTTTCTTGTTCATAGTTTTTTTGATTTATGTTATGTTTTTGGGCTACAAAGATAGTAAAAATAATGATGAAAGTCAAAAAGATTGGTAAAAATTTGCCTGTAGAGTAAAAAAAAATGTTTTTTATTTTGTTGTTTCTGAAAAAATTCCTAATTTTGTCGCGGATTATGTGGAAAAGGCTTTGGCCAATATCATGCCCGCGAAAGCCGCGAGGGGAGTGTGAGACTACACCTTATATATATAATATGGAGTAGAAACTTTAAATATATGTTTAATTATAACTAATTTTATTAATTCAAATGAAAAAGAAAATTATTAACGCTTTTCTCATGGCTACACTATTAGTGTCGGCCGTGGGGACATTTGTCTCTTGTAAGGATTACGAGGATGACATGTACGTTGATCTGAGCGGTAAGATTAGTGGAGTGGAGGAGCGAGTGAAGGCACTCGAGGACTGGAAGGCCACTATCAAGAGCTGCCAGTGCCAACTGAAGGATTGGATCACCAAGCAGGAGGCTGACGGACTCTACGAGCCTCTGGGCGGTGGTATTGCTGTCAAAAACTTGGAGGCCGCTATTGACAAGATTGAAAGCGTGCTCAGTCAGTCCGACGGCAAACTGATGAACGTTGCCGACTCAATCACTGCCATCAACAACGCTATCATCGATGCCCAGACGCTGGCCCAGTCGGCTTACGACCTGGCCAGCAGCATCAAGGGCTGCGAATGTAACCTGGAGCCCCTGAAGAAAAGCATCCAGGATGCTAACGACTGGATTGAGCTCTGGAACGATGATATCATCCAAATGAAGCAGGACGTGCAGACTCTGGTCACCCAGCAGAAGAACGACTCTATTACTCTGGCTGAACTGGAAAAGCGCGTCAAGGCTTTGGAGGATAAGGACTACCACGTCTGGACCATCGGTGAGGATGGCTTCTGGTATGACAACGGTAAAAAGACCGACTATAAGGCTGTTGGCCAGAATGGTGTCAATGGTAAGGATGGTGCACAGTGGACCATCGGTACCGACGGTTTCTGGTACAAGGACGGTGAAAAGACCGACTATGTGGCTATTGGCCGCGACGGTAAGACTGGTGCCATGGGCCCTCAAGGACCTCAGGGACCTGCCGGAGCAACTGGCGCAAGCGGTCAGAATGGTAAGGACGCTGATGTGTTCACAATTGGTGTCGACGGCTACTGGTACAAGAACGGCCAGATTTACCTGGATGAGAATGGCAAACAGGTGAAGGCTGTAGGTCAGGATGGTGCCGACGGCGCTAAAGGCACAGACGGCACAGACGGTGTCGATGGCAAGGATGCCGACGTGTGGACGATTGGTCCCGACGGCTTCTGGTACAAGAACTATGTCAAGTATACCGATGACAATGGCAACCCCGTTTCAGCAGTAGGTAAGGATGGCGCTGACGGAAAGAGTGGCAATGATGGCGTTGACGGCAAGGACGCCGACGTTTGGACCATCGGTACAGATGGCTTCTGGTATAAGAACAATGAGAAGACCGATTTCAGGGCCATTGGTAAGGATGGCAAGGATGGTTCTGGCATCGATGAAGAGGCTACAAAGACCATCATCAACAACATCCTGCTGAACAACTACTACACCACGAATCAGGTTGACTCTGCCATCAATGCCCTGGCTGCCAAGACCGACAGCATCACCGATGCACTGAAGGATACTCTCACAGTTATCAACAACAACTTCAACAACTATGTTCACGTTGATTCTCTGAATAACCAGGTCATCAACCTGTTCCAGGATGGTGAGTTCGTTGATGCCGTCAGAGACGTTCTCGATGACATTTATCTGACCAGGGACGAGTTCAATACTGAGCACCAGAAGGTTGTCGATGCCATTGCTTCTATCCAGTCGGATGTGAAGGATCTCCGCTCCGATATTGACGATATGATCACCAGCCTCGTTGTGAGGGCTACCAGCAATCCTGTGATTGGCTACTTCAACGTTCCTCTGAATGTCAAGAGCGCAGCTCTGCTGATGTACTACGGTCACCAGAACCGCTTCGTCTTCCCGAGCAATGAGACCTTTACTTCTAAGGAGCTTGCTGGTATGGGTACCACCGTTAGCGGCAAGTACACTCACAATGGTGGTGAGTTCTTCACCGATGGAACTGGCAATGCCGGTAAGATCTATATGAATGTGAACCCCGCCAATGTCAGCCTGAGCGGCAAGACCTTCAAGCTGGTTGACACTCAGGGCAAGGAGGCTGCTATCGTGCTGGAGACTCCGCAGGCTTCTGACGAGACTCTTAGGTATGGCTATCGTCGCACACGTTCTGGTGCTGATGAGGGCTTCTACGAGGCAAGGGCTACCTTCGACACCGAGGGCGTCAAGAAGTCGTTCATCTCTGTTGATCCTGAGAACCTGATTAATTATGCCAAGAATGCTCTGAAGGACCTGAAGCAGCGCAAGGTTAGTTCGCTCCTCAGCGCTGGTGCTGCCTATGTTTCTGCTTTCAACAACAAGCTGCCCGTCTACAACCTGCGTGCTGAGTGGACCAACAGCCAGGGTCAGAACATGAAGGTTACTGGCGACGTGGATGTTGCTGTTGCTACTATGGAGCCTTTGGCAATGAACATGCTCGACCAGTGGAAGGGCACTACTCCCTCTATGTATTGGAATCTGGTAGACCGTATCAACAACACTCTCGACAAGATTATTCACACCATCGAGATTGAGTGCCCCATCAACATCGACAAGAGCGATATTACGTTCACCAATGTCCAGACCGATGGCGATGTGCTGAGTGTTACCTTCAACGCACTTGTCAATGGCGGTTGGGAGACCATGACTGTCAAGGTGACTACCGACCGTGAAGGTGATGAGCTGGTATCTGTCGAAGAGTTGAGGAATCTGGTTATCACTACTACCGGTGGTACAACCGAGAGCGAGATTTCTGCTAACATCGGCAAGCTGCTGAATGACCTCTACAACCTTAACAGCAACTGGGATCGTGTTATCGAAGATGGTCTCGACAATATGTACAATGGTATCGTTGAGGGCTACCTGACCAAGGTCTACAACAGGATTGGCTCACTCATTGAGAAGGGCTACCACATGTTCGACCCCATCATTGTTGCCCGCAGCAGTCAGGGCGTTGCCCTGCTCAGCAAGTCAAAGAAAAGACCCACCAAGGCTAATGGCTCTCTGACTCTCTGGCCCACCAGCTACACCATGGAGGTCTTCGCACCTGCATTCAAGAAGGTGATTGCTGTGACCAAGGCCGTTGCTCCTTCAGGAGCCGAGGATACTGCTGCTGCTGCTCGTGCCAACAACGGTAACAACATGGCTACTGTCATCAATGGTGACGCTCACTGCGCTCTCTACGGCGAGCCGGGCTATCTCTACGAAATCACCTATGCCGCCATTGACTACCATGCCAATGAGGTGAAGGCTAAGTTCTACGTGCAGTTCTAAACATATACTGACAACACTTAACACTGAATAAGCTACAGTTATGAAAATGAAGAAAATAATATTATCGGGTCTGCTGTTCCTGGGCGTGCTTTCGGCACAAGCCCAGGACCAGCAGGGCGAGAGGACTGAATATGTATTCAATCCCCACTGGTATGTGCAGGTTCAGCCCCTTGGCATACAGCACACGCTTGGCGAGGTGGATTTCAGCGACCTGAATTCCTACAACGTGCAGGCAGGTGTGGGTTACAACTTCAACAAGGCCTTTGGTGCACGCTTCACCATTGGTGCTTGGCAGAGCAGGGCTGGTATCTCCAACAAGGAGTGGGAGACCAACACCCTTGACTACCGCTATGACAAGTGGAAGTGGAACTACATTGCACCTCAGATTGACCTGACAGCAAACCTCTCGAACATTGCTTTCGGTGTGAACCCCAACCGTCTCTTCACTCTGACTGCATTCATCGGTGTGGGTCTTAACATTGCTTGGAACAACGACGAGGCCGTCGACCTCAAGTACAACAAGTATCCCGCCCGTTACAGCAGATTGAGCGACCTCACTTTCCTGAACCAGAACATGAAGTACTGCTGGAGCGGCACCAAGGTTCGCTTCCTCGGCCGTGCTGGTCTGCAGGGCGACTTCCGCATCACCGACAAGCTGTCGGCTGGTATCGAAGTTAATGCCAACATGATCACCGACAAGTACAACTCAAAGCGTGCTGGCAATGCCGACTGGTACTTCAATGCCCTCGCTGGCATCAAGTACAACCTCGGCAAGACCCACACCGTGCGTGTCATTCCTGCTCCGGAGCCTGAGATTCGTTACGAAGAGAAGATTATCTATCGCGATCGTGAAGTGCCCGCCAATACTGGCAATCTTGCCATTGCTGACGAGCGTGAGCCGATGCGCCGCGACATCTTCTTCCTCATCAACAAGACCAACATCCGCGACACTGAGAAGCAGAAGGTTATCGACATTGCCAACTACCTGAAGGAGAATCCCGATGCAAAGGTTGTCATGACCGGTTATGCTGATAAGGGTACTGGTAACGCTCGCATCAACGCCCGTCTGGCCAAGCAGCGTTCTGAG
Organism: uncultured Prevotellaceae bacterium; assembly: GCA_902786565.1. Classification (GTDB taxonomy): domain Bacteria; phylum Bacteroidota; class Bacteroidia; order Bacteroidales; family Bacteroidaceae; genus Prevotella. The sequence continues at coordinate 8,097 of CADACW010000049.1, forward strand.
TCTGTACGCAACATGCTGATGAAGGAGTTCGGAATTCCCGCCGACCGTATCACTTACGATTCAAAGGGTGACACCGAGCAGCCATTCGCCGAGAACGACAAGAACCGTGTGACTGTCTGTATCGCAGAGTAGTCGCATAAATTAAACCTTTTAGCCTGACCTTATGTTACTACACCATAGTGATGTAAGGTCGGGCTTTTTTCTGACTTAACACAAAAAATGAGAAAGATTGTTTTATTACTGCTGGCTTCAATAGGTATTGCTGTCCAGGCTTTTGCTGCCTCTCTCCCCTCTTCGGGATTCTATCGCATCAGGAGCTTCAACAGCCAGCGCTATGTCACCATGATTGATGACTACGGAGAACTGGACATTACAGGTAAAAAGGCCGACTTGGGTGCTCTGCGCACTTTCCCCAACTTCGAGCGTCAAGTGTCCAACTTCGGTTCAGTCATCTATATGAAATACGAGTCGGACGACCATTTCGACCTTCAAGGTCAGGGCACCGGCGCACGTGCCATTGTTGGCTATCCTCTTCAGGTGAAAGCCAACAATGATGGCACTTTCTGGGCTTTCGCCAGCAAGTCAGGTGTTTCTCTTTACCTCTATGAAACCCTTGATGACTTCAGCCCGTCGCCTGCCTTTGGCGAGTTTGGCAAACTTGAGACCCGCGATTTGAAGGCAACCAATAAGTCTTTCAAGTTTGAGATTCTTCCTCTTAACTCTGCCAGTGCCGACAATTATTTTGGCATCAAGCCCGACATCAATGTCGGCAATGCCTGGTACAAGGCCCTTTATTCCGGTTTTGCCTTCACTTGTACCTCTCCTGGCATGAATGTCTATTACGTGACCAAGGTCGACAATAGTCGCGGCCTTGCCGTCTACAGCGAAATAACGGGTACTGTTCCTGAGGGCACACCTGTCTTTGTGAAGTGCTCGTCAAATCAGCCTACTGCCAATCGTCTTGATTTCAATATCCAGTCGCCCGCCGCTGTCACTGGCAATCAGCTCTCTGGCGTTTATTTCTGCAACACGCCTAACGAAGCTGCTTCGCCAAAGCATCAGAACTTTGTGGCCTACGACCCCTCCACCATGCGTGTGCTCGGCAAGACGGCTTCCGGCGCCCTTGGCTTTGTCAAGGCCCCCGACTCCTCTCTGTTCGTTGAGGGTGGCAAGAAGTATATCCCCGCCAATACCGCCTATCTGGTGGTTTCTGCCGATGCTCCTGCCGAGCTGAAGCTTGTCACGCAGGAGGAGTATGACAAGGTCCAGGAGGTGACCATCACTGCCGTCAACTGCACCCGCGTTTATGGCGATGCCAACCCCACCTTCACTTATACCAGTTCCGGCACTTTCACCGGCACGCCTGAGCTGACTTGCACCGCCACGGCCACTTCTCCCGTCGGCACCTATCCCATCACTGTGAGCCAGGGCTCCGTGTCGGGTGTCACCGTGAATGGTGTGGCTGGCACGCTCACCATCACCGCCGCCCCGCTCACCGTGACGGCCAAGAGCTATACCATTACTGAGACCGACGCCCTGCCCACCTTCGAGGCCACCTATAGCGGCTGGAAGAATCAGGAGACCGATGCCGTGCTCACCAAGAAGCCCACGCTCACTTGCAATGTGCCCGCCGCCAAGACGCCTGGCACCTATACCATCACGCCGGCCGGTGCCGAAGCCCAGAACTATACCTTCAAGTATGTCAATGGCTCGCTGACTGTCACCGAGATTCCCACCATCACCATCAAGGCCAAGGCCGCCACGATGGTCTATGGCGACAAGGTGCCCGCTCTTGAGTACACCGTCGAGGGAGGCACCGTCACCGGCCAGCCCGTGCTGAAGTGCGCTGCCACCAGCGCCAGCAATGCCGGCCAGTACGACATCACCATTGAGAAGGGCACCATCGACTATCCACGCCTGAAGCTGGAGGGTGCCAAGCTCACCGTCACCAAGGCCCCGCTCACTGTGACGGCCAAGAGCTATACCATTACTGAGACCGATGCCCTTCCCACCTTCGAGGCCACCTATAGTGGCTGGAAGAACCAGGACACCGAGGCCGTGCTCACCAAGAAGCCCACGCTCACTTGCGATGTGCCCGCCGCCAAGACTCCCGGCACCTACACCATCACGCCCGCCGGTGCCGATGCCGTGAACTACTCGTTCACCTATGCCAACGGCACGCTGACCGTCACCCCGGTCGCCACCATCACTGTGAAGGCCAAGGCCGCCACGATGGTCTATGGCGACGCTGTGCCCACACTTGAGTACACCATCGAGGGTGGCACCGTCACTGGCCAGCCCGTGCTGAAGTGCACCGCCACCAGCACCAGCAATGTCGGCCAGTACGACATCACCGTCGAGAAGGGCACCATCGACTATCCGCACCTGAAGTTGGAGGGCGCCACGCTCACCATCACCAAGGCCCCTCTCACCGTGACGGCCAAGAGCTATTCTATCGTAGAGACCGACGCCCTTCCCACCTTCGAGGCCACTTATAGCGGCTGGAAGAACCAGGACACCGAGGCCGTGCTCACCAAGAAGCCCACGCTCACTTGCAATGTGCCCGCCGCCAAGACACCCGGCACCTACACCATCACGCCCGCCGGTGCCGATGCCGTGAACTACTCGTTCATCTATGCCAACGGCACGCTGACCGTCGCCGAGGCCCCCACCATCACCGTGAAGGCCAAGGCTGCCACGATGGTCTATGGTGGCGCTGTGCCCGCGTTTGAGTACACCGTCGAGGGTGGCACCGTCACTGGCCAGCCCGTGCTGAAGTGCACCGCCACCAGCGCCAGCAATGTCGGCCAGTACGACATCACCGTCGAGAAGGGCACCATCAACTATCCGCGCTTGAAGCTGGAGGGTGCCAAGCTCACCGTGACCAAGGCCCCGCTCACCGTCACGGCCAAGAGCTATACGATTGTCGAGACTGCCCAGTTGCCCGTCTTCGAGGCCACCTATAGTGGCTGGAAGAACCAGGACACCGAGGCCGTACTCACCAAGAAACCCTCCTTCGCCTGCGATGTGCCTGATGCCCATACCCCCGGCACCTACGACATCATTCCCTCTGGCGCCGATGCTCAGAACTATGAGATTGGTTACGTCAACGGCACGCTGACCATCACCGAGGCTGGCACCATCGTAGTCACGGCCAAGGATGTCACGATGGTCTATGGCGACGCTGTGCCCGAAACCTTTGAATATACCGTCGAGGGCGGCACGCTCGAGGGTGAGCCGGTGCTGACGTGCGAAGTCACCAGTGCCAGCAACGCCGGCGAGTATGTCATTGCCATCGAGAAGGGCAGCATCGACTATCCGCGCCTCAGACTTGTTCCCGGCACGTTCACCGTGGCCAAGGCCCCGCTCACCGTCACCGCCTTGGATGTGACGGTTGTCGAGAATGAGGAGCTGCCTGCTTTCCAGGCCGAATACAGTGGCTGGAAGAACCAGGACACCGAGGCTGTGCTCACCAAGCACCCCTCGTTCACCTGCGACGCTCCGGCCGAGCTCACCCCCGGCACCTACACCATCACTCCTGACGGTGCCGAAGCCCTGAACTACGTGTTCACCTATGTCAGTGGTACGCTGACCGTCACGCCTAAGCCCGTCGTCATCATCACACTCGACGATGAGGCCAACGTCAACACCAGTTCCTATCAGGTGAAGGACGATGGCACCGTGGCCCTCGTTGGTGACGAGCCCGACCATGCCGGCGCCACCGTGACCACGTTGGAAATTCCCGAGAGCGTCACTGCCGACGACGGTACGGTTTATGCCGTCACCGAGATTGCCGCCGGTGCCCTGAAGGATATGACGACCCTCCTGACCGTCATCATCCCTGAGACCGTCAGCACCATTGGTGCCGATGCCTTTGCCGGCTGTACCCGCCTTGACCAGATCATCATCCATGTCACCGAGCCCATCGACCTGACGCAGGTTGCTCCTGCCCGTGGTCAGAACGAGCCCGCCGCTGCCGTCGACGATGACCCCGTCTTCAGTGGTGTCAACAAGAATACCTGTGTGCTCTACGTGCCCGATGGAACCAAGGAAGCCTATGAGTCAGCCCCCGTCTGGCGCACGTTCAAGCACATCATCGAGATGCGCTTCCAGGGCATCGACTCCGTGGCTGCCCAGGCTGCCGCCCAGGGCCAGGTCTACACGCTGAACGGACAGAAGGTGAGCGGCCAGACGCTTACCAAGGGCGTCTACATCATCAATGGCCGCAAGGTGGTGGTGAAGTAGCGTCTGGATTATTGGCACAGAAAAAAAACGCGGAACAACACCTGATGTTGCTCCGCGTTTTTTTCTGTGCCTGTCTGTTTGTGGGGCCTGAGGGGGCTCAGTTCACCTTCCATTCCAGCACGCCGCCCGACTCGCCTTCGCGCAGCTGGGCCACGATTTTCAGTTCCTGCGTGGTCACGGGGCGGAAGTCCACCGAGTTGTAGCAGTCCTTGCGCACGGTGTAGGGCGAGTGCTGCTCCACCTCTTTCCAGCTGCCGTCGTCGGCCTTGTAGTAGAGCGTCCACGATGCCGGTGTGCGGAACGAGCCGTCGTAGTGGTCGAAGTCCAGCCAGTACACCTGCACGTTGCACACCTTGCAGGGCCGCTCAAACTTGTAGCTGATGCTCTCTTTCGTGCCGCGCTTCAGCCACCAGTAGTGGTAGGGCTTGCTTGTGTCTGACGAGCGTTTCGGCTCCCACTGGTCGTTCACGCCTCCGGCCCATCCGTCGGTGGGTGCCGTCTCCGGTGCGTCGTTCTGTATAGGGCCCCGGTTGCTGAAGGTCATGGCCCGGCTGGCTATGGTCTCCTTGGGCTTGGCCACCGCCACTGTCGGCGATGCTGCCACCCACACCTCCATCTGCTGCGGGCCGCGGTTGTTCCAGGTGGAGTAGGGTATGGCACGCAGCGTCACGTCCTTCACCTCGCCGTTCTGTTCCACCTCCTTGCCTTGGCTCTCCAGCACCATCACGCCGCCCAGCAGGCTCTGCTCGAAGTGTGCGCTGACGGGTGCCGATGCCAGCAGGTATTTGTTGAACACGATGCTGTCTTTCTGGTCGTTGCCCTCCAGACAGTACACCACCGGCCCGCGCTCCAGGGCCACCTTGCCGCGCAGGTCCTCGGCGTTGTCGTTGGCCACGATGCGGCGCACCTCCATCGGCAGGTTCAGCTCCACCACGTCGCCCTTCTTCCACTTGCGGCTGATGGTCACGTAGTCGCCGTTCTCCGGATAGAGTGCCTTCCCGTTCACGCTCACGCTGTAGGGCTTCGCCTTGTCGGCGTATGCATAGAGGTCGTTGTTCGTGGGGCTTTGCTTCAGCCATGAGGGCAGGCGCAGCTTCAGGGCGAACTTGCCGCCTCCTTTTGTCACCGTCACCTTCACCCGTCCGTCCCAGGGGTAGTCGGTCTCCTGTGTCAGCTCTACCTTGCCGAGATTGGCCGTGCCCTGCACGTACAGATTCACGTAGACGGCCGCTTCAGAAGCCTTTCCGTTGGGGTTGGAGGGGGCTACTGCATACACATACCCCGGCACCGAGGCCACAAAGCGTGTCACGTTGCCCGGGCAGCAGGCGCAGCCGAACCACCGCTGGCGCTCGTGCTCGCCGTCGCTCTCCAGCGGGTTGTCGTAGAAGAAGCGGTCGCCCGAGAGCGACACGCCGCTCAACACATTATTATATAGTGCCCGCTCCACCACGTCCACATACTTCGACTCGCCCGTGGCCAGAAACATGCGGTGGTTCCAGTACACGTTGGCAATGGCGGCGCACGTCTCGCAGTAGGCTGTGTGGCTGTTCAGCTCGTAGTTGGGGCCGAATCCCTCACCCTGCGGGCGCGACCCTATGCCGCCTGTGATGAAAAGTTTCTTCGACGACATGTTCTGCCAGATGCGCTGCAGGGCGCGGCTGTAGGCCGTGTCGCCCGTCAGCGCGGCCACGTCGGCCACACCGCTGTACAGATAGCCGGCGCGCACGGCGTGGCCCACTATTTCCTGCTGCTGCAGTATGGGCATGTGGTCCTGCGAGTATTCGCTGGGCCGGTGGCCGTCGGTGCAGCGGCCCGTCTCCTCCACAAAGTAGCGTGCACCCTCCAGATACTTCTTGTCGCCCGTCACCTTGTACAGCTTGCACAGGGCCATCTCGATGATGGGGTGTCCGCCGGGGCGGTGTATCTGGCCCTCGTTGGGTCCGAAGGTGCGGCACACCAGGTCGGCGTTCTTGATGGCCACGTCCAGGAAGTTGCGCTTCCTCGTGGCACGATAGTGGGCCACGGCACTCTCTATCAGGTGTCCGCTGTTGTACAGTTCGTGGCTGTTTATCTTCTCCCACTTCGACCGTCCCCACCAGCCGCTCAGGCGGTAGCACTTGTTGGTCACGCAGGTGGTCAGATAGCCGTCGTCCTCCTGTGCCTTCGCTATCAGTCCAATCACCGAGTCAAGATATTGGTCCAGCCGCCGGTCGTAGTGCACGGCCAGACTGTACGACGCGCCCTCTATCACCTTGTAGGGGTCGGTGTCGTCGAATGAGAAGTCGCCCCGGTGCTCCGTGACGCTGGTTTCCATCCTGCCGTTGTTTTTCGCCGCCAGGGCGAAGTTGTCAAATCGGCCGGCCTTCTCACACTCGCTGAAGGCCGATGGTATCGACACCGTGCGGTTCACCTCGATGCGGGGCGCCCAGAAGCGGTCGCTCACGTGCACCTGTGTGAAGGGCACCTCTTCTATTGCGGCCTGCGCGGTTTTCTTCTCTCCGGCGGCCAGTGCGGCGGTGGCGGTCAGCGCACACGCCGTCAGCAGCATTGCTCTATTCTTCATCTTCTTCATATTCAAAGTCTTCCAAGTCTTCTATTTCCTCCTCGTCCACCATGTCCAGGTCTTCGTCGGCGCCCTCGTCGGCCAGTTCCTGTGCAATGTGGCTCATGTCCTTGTCGCGGTGCACCAGCCGGTCTTCGGCGGTGATGGCCTGCAGCTTGTTGCTCTCGGCGTTCAGTTCCCGCCAGAGCATGTCCTTCAGCTCGTCCAGGTGCTGGCCCGCCACAGCCGATATGAACACCACGGGCAGCGGCTCCAGCCCGGCGGCCTCCATGTCGGCCGTCAGTTGCTGGCGCAGCAAGTCCACCAGCTCGTCGTCCAGCAGGTCGCATTTCGTCACGGCCAGCACGCGGTGCTTGGCCAGCATTTCGGGGTTGAACTGGCGCAGCTCGTTCAGCAGCACCTCGTATTCGTGGCAGATGTTGTCCGTGTCGCCTGGCACGAGGAAGAGCAGCAGCGAGTTGCGCTCAATGTGGCGCAGAAATCGCAGCCCCAGTCCGCGGCCCTCGCTGGCACCCTCGATGATGCCCGGAATGTCGGCCATCACGAATGATTTCTGGTCTCTGTAGGCCACGATGCCCAGCGATGGCTCCATGGTGGTGAAGGGGTAGTTGGCTATCTTGGGCCGGGCGTTGCTCATCGCCGAAAGCAGGGTCGACTTGCCCGCGTTGGGAAATCCCACCAGGCCCACGTCGGCCAGCAGTTTCAGTTCCAGTATGACGGTCATTTCCTGTGCCGGCTCGCCGGGCTGTGCAAAGCGGGGCGCCTGGTTGGTGGCCGAGCGGAACTGGAAGTTGCCCAGTCCGCCGCGGCCGCCTTTCAGCAGCACCGTCTCCTGGCCGTCGTAGGTCACGTCGCACACGTAGCGGCCCGTCTCCGCGTCGTAGACCACCGTTCCGCAGGGCACGTCTATGTAGACATCCTTGCCGTCGGTGCCGTGGCATTTGTCCTTGCCGCCGTTGCCGCCGTGCTCGGCAAAGATGTGGCGCTCATAGCGCAGGTGCAGCAGTGTCCAGTAGTTGTGGTTGCCGCGCAGTATGATGCTGCCGCCCCGTCCTCCGTCGCCGCCGTCGGGTCCCCCGTTGGGGTTGTACTTCACGTGTTTCAGGTGCATACTGCCGCGACCGCCCTTGCCCGAGCGGCACAGTATCTTCACATAGTCTACAAAGTTCGATTCCATTATTGCGTCTTTAGGTCGATTCTTTTTTTTGTTTTAGTTCTTCTTGGGCTTTCCCCTCCCCAGCCCTTTTCCCATTAGGGGTGGTGTGGGGCAGTGCGGAGTGCCTGCACCCTCACTCCACCGCCCAGTCGTCCAGCGTGCGGCTGTCCAGGTCGAAGTGCAGGCCGGCTTTCACCACGCGGCGGCCCTCGGTGTGGTAGGGCAGGGCATAGCCCCGGCTCTCTATCTGCTCCAGCGCCTTCTGCGCCGATTCGTGCATCTTCAGCTCAAAGATGTAGGTTGTGGTGGGCATATAGACCACCATGTCTATCCTGCCGCCGCTGCACTTCACCTGCGTGCGTGCATACACGTTGAGCATATTGAATATGAGGTAGAAGGTGTATTCGTAGAATCCCTCCGCGTTCTTCACGTCCTCCAGCTTCTTCTTGAATCCCTCCACGTAGGGCAGCCCGGCCAGGAAGGCCTGCATCTCGCGCAGCGCCAGCTCCAGGTCGTCGTTCTTCAGGGCCCGCCAGAACTTCAGGGCGAAGCCCGTGCGCACCTCGCCCGTGGCCACTCCCATATAGGTGGGCACCAGCCCCTCGGTGAAGCCTGTCGACACCTCTCTGTTCGGAATGCCGAGGGTGTACATCTGCGATTCGCGGTCGTAGTCCTTGATGGTCACGTAGCCGCTCTGGTACAGCAGCGGCAGGGCTGAGACCATTGCCTCGGTGGGCTTGTCGAAGTCGTCGGAGGCCGCTTCCAGACTCTCCATCGTGGTGATGTCGGTGTGGAACTTCTGCATCTGCTTGATGAGGAATGTGGGCGTGCCGCTCTCAAACCAGTAGTTGCCCAGCTGCTTGCTGCTGAAGGCGCGAAACAGGCTGAAGGGGTTGTAAATCTCCGGCGACTGCCAGGAGAACCGGTAGCCGTCGTATCGCTCTTTCAGCCGGCGGCGCATCTCCTGCGGCGAGCACTCGTTGGCCTCGGCCATCAGGGCCACATCGGGAGCCAGCGTGGTGTTCAGCTCCTCTTCCGTCATGCCGCAGAGGGCGGCATACTTCGGCAGCATCGTGATGTTGTTCAGATTGTTGATGGTCGAGAAGATGCTCAACTGCGAGAACTTGGTGATGCCGGTGATGAAGCAGCACTTGATGTAGGGCTCCAGCATCTTCAGCCGCTGGTAGAACTCCTGCATCACCTCGCGCATTTCGGCCAGACGCTCGTCGTCGTGCAGCACGTCGAGCAGCGGAGCGTCGTATTCGTCCACGATGATGGCCACTTGCCGCCCAGTCTGCGCGTAGGCACGGCGCGTCACGCCCGCCAAGCGCATGCCGGGCGACGTTTCTCCCGGGTTTGTGCCATATTGCTGCTCCACCAGTTCCAGCTGCAGGCCCAGCTCGTCTCTCACCCCTTGTGGCGACAGGTGTCTGGCCGCGCTCAGGTCGAAGTGCAGCACGGGGTACGCCTGCCAGTCCCACTCCAGCGCGTCGGCCTTCAGGCCGCGGAACAGCTCGCGCTCGCCCGCAAAAAACGAGTGCAGCGTGCTGGCCAGCAGGCTTTTGCCGAAGCGGCGGGGCCGTGCCAGAAAGAGAAACGGACTGTCCTCGGTGGCCATCTGCCACACCAGGTCGGTCTTGTCCACATATACATAGCCCTCGCGCCTCAGGCGCGAAAACGTCTGTATGCCTACAGGATATTTGCGTCGGTTCGTAGGTGCCATAGTGTTGTCGGTTGGGCCTTTTTCGCCAATTTATTGGCAAAGTTACAAAAAAGACTACAAATGGCCAAACTTTTCGGCCGAAACTTCCAAAAACCACCTCCACCCGCAGACAAAACCCTCTGCCCCCGCAGATAAAACCTCCTGCCCCCGGACATAAAACTTAAATTACGTCGTAATTTATCTGAATTACGTCGTAATTTAAATAAATTTCGTCGTAATTTATATAAATTACGTCGACCCATTAAGTTTTCCTCCGGCCTCCCACCTGAATATCTGCGGCCTCCCGATGTTTTTTTCCGGGCCTCCCGCCTTTTTATGCGCTGCCGGCCCTCTGGCACCCTTTGGCGGAGGGCGCTGCCCCAAATAACAAACGAAATGAGACAAACGCAAAACCCCAAACAGCCGAAAACATCTAACTTTGCACACCAATTTAATATTACGACTGAATCAATGACAATGAAACGTACACTTATCGCCCTCCTGGCCCTGATGGGCACGCTGGGCATCGACGCACAGGGTGTCAAGCCCCTGCCTACACTCCATGTCGAAGGCCGATGGCTCGTAGACCAGCACGGCAACCACGTGGTGCTCCACGGCGTGATGGACACCCCCAACGCCTACTTCAACGGCGGACGGTGGGGGTGGAGCTACGGCTCGGTGACACCCTGCCTGAACTATTTCGAGAAAATCTTCGCCGGCCTGGAGAAGGCCAACTGCAACGTCTTCCGACTGCACCTGGACCCCGCCTGGACCAACGACCCCACCAACGGCTACACCTACGCCGGGTCGGCAGGACAGGCCGCCGACGCATCGGGCGAGGCCGATATCCGCAAGTTCAACCCCACACGACTGAAAAACTACCTCACCTCGCTCTACTGGCCACTCATACAGAAGGCCATGAACCACGGCATGTACGTGGTGGTGCGCCCGCCGGGCGTCTGCCCCGGCAACCTGAAGGTGGGCGACTACTATCAGCAATACCTGATGACCGTATGGGACATCTTTTCGCAGAACGCCAACGTCCGTAAATATGCCGGACAGGTCAGCATCGAGCTGGCCAACGAGCCCGTCAGCCTGAAGAACGCCAACAACCAGGACGACGCAAAGGCACTGCACGACTACTTCCAGCCCATCGTCGACAAGATCCGCGCCAACGGCTTCACAGGCATCATCTGGGCACCGGGCACCGGGTGGCAGGCCAACTACACCAGCTATGCCTCGTGGCCCATCGAGGGCTACAACATCGGCTATGCCGTGCACGACTACACCGGATGGTACGGCTGCAGCGACAGCAACCCAAGTCCGCAGAACAAAATCAACAACTTCCACAAGCAGGTGCCCGTGGTCGACACCAACCCCATCATCATCACCGAGGTGGACTGGAGCCCGGCCAAGCCCGGCACAGGCCACTACAATGAGCATGGCGACTGGGTGGAGTCTAACTACGGCACGTGGAGCACTGGCTCCACCTCCAAGTGGGGAAAGGCATACAAGGCATGCCTCGACCACTTCGGCAATATCTCGATGACGCTCTCGGGCACCTCCTGCCTCATTGATGTAGACAAGCTGCTGGCCGACGGCACCGTGGCCGCCGCCTTCGACGCACTGCCGGAGGCCTGCGGACAGGCCTGCATGGAGTGGTATGCCGACTACTACAACGTGGACTGGCCCCATGCCGACTTCAAGAACCAGAGCATCAGCGACCTGGGCACGGGCAAGTACCAGAACCCCGTGGTCTTCGCCGACTTCCCCGACCCCGACGTCATCCGCGTGGGCGACACCTACTATATGGTGTCCACCACCATGCACCACTTCCCCGGAGCCACCATCCTCAAGTCTCGCGACCTGGTCAACTGGGAGTACTGCGCACAGCCGCTCACCCAGCTGGCCGCCACCGACCGCTACGCCCTGCTGGGCGGGCAGAACGCCTACGCAGCCGGCATGTGGGCCTGCTCGATGAAGTATCACGACGGCCTCTTCTACATACTCATCAACGGCAACGATGCCGGAGGCTTCCTGCTCACGGCCACCGACCCGGAGGGCAAGTGGGAAATGAAGAAGCTGTCGCGCATCTACTACGACCCCGGCATGCTCTTCGATGGCGGAAAGGTCTATGTGGCCTGCGGCATAGGCAACATACAGATGTGCGAACTCGACGAGAACTTCAACTTCAAGCAGGAGAAGCGCGTCATCAGCGACCGCGACGGGCTGGAGGGCTGCCACCTCTATAAGATTGGCGACTACTATTATATATATGCCACCTATGGCGGATGGCCCTCAGGCCAGGCCGTCTTCCGCTCGAAGAGCATCTTCGGACCCTACGAGGAGAAGATGCTCATCCAGAAGACCATCAACAACAAGCCTAACACCGTGCACCAGGGCGCACTCGTCGACACCCCGGAGGGACAGTGGTGGACCATCCTGCAGGAAGACCTCGGCGCACTGGGCCGCATGCCCAACCTGCAGCCCGTCGCGTGGGAAGACGGATGGCCCATAGTGGGCAACAACGGCGTGCCCGTGACCACCAACGCCAAGCCCGCCACAGCCACCAGCTGCCCCCGACAGGCACTGCCCACCAACGACAACTTCCGCTCGTACCCCATGGCCATGCAGTGGCAGTGGAACCACAACCCCGACGATGCCCACTGGACCCTCTTCGAGCGCCCGGGATGGCTCAGGCTCAAGGCCATGCCCGCCAACCGTCTCACGCAGGCCCGCAACATGCTCACCCAGCGCATCAGCGTCATACACACCAAGCAGTCCACGCCCATCAAGGGCACTGCCTGCATCGACGTGCGCGGACTGCAGGAGGGCGACCGCGCCGGACTCGCCGTCTTCCAGGACCCCTATGCCTTCATCGGCGTAGAGGTGAAGGACGGGCAGTACCAGCTCGTGTGGCGGCAGGACACGCTCCGCACCAACGCCAACTTCACACCCGCCGAAGAGACACTGCCCATCGGCATTGACAGCCTCGTCTACCTCCGGGCTGCCGTCAACTATAAGTCCAGCGTCGTAGGATTCTACTATTCACTCGACAACAAGACCTACACCCGCTTCGGCCAGAACACCACCCTCGGCTACAGCCTCACCGTCTTCGTAGGCGCACGCTTCGGCCTCTTCTGCTACAACAATTCACCCGCCAATCCTCAATCTTCCCCCTCCAATTTTCAATCTTCAACCGGCTACGCCGACTTCGACTGGTTCTCTACCGAAGACACCTACGACGAGGCACTCTTCTATCCCGCCACCTTCGAAGGATTCAGCGAGGATATGCTCACAGCCGAGCAAATCTCACTCTCGGCAGTGGCATCGGAAGTCATGGTGGGCAACAGCGGACAGCTCGACATCACCGTCACCTTCCGCGACGGGCACCAGGAGAACGTGGCTGCACAGGCACGCTATGAGACCAGCGACAACGGCGTCATAGAGATACGCAACGGGCGCATATTCGGACTCAGCGAGGGCACAGCCGAGGTCAAGGTCTACTACACCGACCCCATGGGCAACGAGCTACACGAGCAGTTCACCGTGCGCTCCACATTCTTCCCCTTCGGACAGCAGTACATCAAGACCAACTTCTTCGCCGAGGGTACCTACACCGAGAGCACACGCACCTTCAAGCCCGGACAGTGGGGGCAGATGGGGTGGGAATATCCCAACGGCGCCGACATGTCGGACTATAAGTACCTGGTCATCAAGCTCGCCGCCACCAGCAGCGACTCCCATCTGAACATCTTCACCGAGAACAGCATCTGGAGCGCACCATGCAGCACGCCCGACTTCGGCTCGAAGAAGCAGATAGTGCTCAACCTCAGCACGGCCAAGTACACCGACGGCAACAAGAAGGGACAGCCCCTCGACACCAAGAACGTCCGCATCGTCAGCTTCTGGGGCACAGGCAGCAAGACCATCCGCGTGCAGGATATGTATCTGACCAACAACGACGACTACTCACCCCAGGTCCTCACGGCCATCCCCACAGTAGCCGCCGACAGCCCCCGCACCGCTCCCGCCATCTACGACCTCCAGGGCCGCAAAGTCGAAGCCGCCAGCCTGTCCAAGGGCCTCTACATCATCAACGGCCGCAAGGTCGTCGTCAAGTAGGCGGAGCGTCGCTCCCCCTCCGCTCCGAAAATATGTTCACCAGTTGGTGTTACACCAATTGGTGAACATTTTTCGTGCCTCATATTCCGCTGAAGAATAGACTTTTAGTTAAAAGGTGTCAGCACTCTATGTGGAGCAGACAGCATCGCTCACGGCATACCAGATGAACCTCATAAGGGCCATCTGCAAAGGCTACCATGATGACTTCGGCAAGCGCGAGGTCACTACACGTTTCGACTTGGGCAGCCGCTCAGACTTGGCAAAACTGAAGCAGGCACTCATCGACAGAGAGATAGTCGAGCAGACTGACAACGGCCTCTTCCTGTCAGACCCACTGTTTGGCATTTGGTTTAAAAACAGGATGATGAAGCATTCTTTTGGCACGAGGAACAAAAAACGAAACACTATGAGACAAAACGAAAACTCAGTCTCACCAAACCGCTATACCTTTGCCCCCCGTTTGAAAACACCAATTTTATTAATTAACTTTTTAATTCAAAAAACAATGAGAAAATTTACAAAACTAATGCTTACCTTCATGCTCTTGGCAGCAGGAGTAGTGGGGGTGAATGCTCAGGATTCAGAGGAAGACAAAGTCTATGCTACATTTGCTAGTCCTCAAAACACCGGAACGACTTGGGATGCTGACACTCGTACTTTCGGCTGGAATGGAACTTCTTACAACCAGTTACACAACATCGGACTTCCTTCAGGTAACATCACAGGCTATTCAAAGCTGGTGATTGATTGTTCTAATATGACGGGAAAGTTCCGTATCCTCATTTATAAGGGAGATGGCAATTACACTTTGTGGGTAACTGAAGATGGCGTTACTGAGTTTGTTTTAAGCAGTGCGGTCACCGATATGTCATATCTGACCAACTGTACAGAAATATGTGTCTCTGGACCAAATAATGAAGGAACAGCTCCTGGTAGCGTAAAAATAAATAGTATGTATTTGGTGAAGGCTCACGATCCTTTGGCAACTGAAAAAGCTACATTGAGCGACATGATTGCCCGTGCAGGCTTCTGCAATAGTGTAGGTAAGACTGAAGCCAGCTATGCCACATTTACTACTGCACTTGCCGATGCCAACAATGCTCTCGTTGCTACCGATGCTACTTCAGCTAGCCTGACAGCTGCTACCACCGCTCTTGAGGCCGCTATCAATGGTCTTACTCTTGATGAGGGCTGGACGAATATGACCAAGGATATGTTCAAGACTTGGACAAGCCATGACGCTACCGAGGGAACGGTGAACGATGCTTGTGCATATGATTTGAATGTTTCTTCAGGTCTGCCTTATGGACTTAGCACTGTAGACTGGATGAACTATGCTAATCTGACAGCCTACGATAAGCTCTATGTTACTGTTGTCGCTGGTTCTCCCCGCTTCTGCTTCAATCGTGAGGCTGCAAATGGACAGGACAATGATGATGAAAGTCTGTCGAAGATGATTGATATTCCAAATAACAATCGCAGCACAAGTGCTTTCCAGACAAAAGACGGTGCTAACACCTATATCATTAATCTGAAAGCCATTACCTTGAAGTATGGTTATGCAATTCTGCATTGTATCAAGGGCGCAAACTATGGTAATGTCACCGTAACAGGTATGTATCTCTATACTGCACCCGATCCCCTTGCAGCTTATAAGGAGGCACTAAGCAACAAGATTACCGAGGCAAAAGCTATCAACACATTTGGAAAGAATACTGTAACTGTTAATGCTCTGACAACTGCCATTAGTGATGGTGAAGCTGCATTGGTTGCTACAGATGCTACTCAGCAAAGCTTAACTGATGCCGTAAATGCTATCCAGACAGCCATTGCCGGGCTGAAGCTGGCTGATGGTTACACTTATTTGACAGCTAATATGTACAAGACATGGGACAGCGCAACGGAACCTACAACAGGTACAAATCCTGGTGAGGGTTGCGGTTATACTGTAGGTACATCAACTGGACAGCCTTATGGTGATAGTAGTGTAAAGTGGTATCACTATGCTGACTTGTCCGAGTTTAGTGCTATGCATCTGCTCACTACAGCAGGTACACCCCGTATTATGATGAACCGTGAATATGCTGATACAGGTGACGGTGGCGATTATGTGCAGATTACAGACGCTCCTGTAGACGGGAAAGTGACTGTTGACCTGACTTATTATTCTTACGCTCACCTGAACGCCATTAAGGGAGCCAATTGGCAAGACGTCACCATTACCGATATGCTTCTCTATCGTACTCTTACTGTTAGCGATGCAGGCTATGCCACTTTCGGTAGCCTTGACAAGACCGCTAAACTGAACGGCGTTAAGGCTTACGCTGCCAAGTACGAGGGCGGTAGCCTGAAACTGACTGAGGTGACCACTGTTCCCGCTGGCAAGGCCGTCATTGTCGAGGCTGCAGCCGGTGAGTATGCTCCTACTTTCGACGTGGAAGCTGCTGACATCGAGAGCGACCTGCTCGTGAGCAATGGCACCGTGAAGGGCGATGGCTCTACAATCTTTGCTCTGGCCAATGGTAATGATGGCATCGGCTTCTACTTGGTAAAGAGCGGTTCAGTCATTCCCGCTGGTAAGGCATACTTGAAGCAAGCAACTGGAGCTGCACGCTCATTCATCGGCTTTGGCAACGAGGCTACTGGCATCAGCGAAGTGGCTACCAAGATTGCTGCCGACAGCAAGTACTTCGACCTGCAGGGCCGTACAGTGGCTCAGCCTGCAAAGGGCCTCTACATCGTGAACGGCAAGAAAATGCTGGTAAAGTAAACTAATATATGTGAAACCCAAAACAAATAGGAGAAAAACAACTATGAAAAAGATATATCAAGCACCCAGCACCAATGCAATTATTGTGAAATTGCAGCCTATGCTCACCGATTCATTACAAGTCAATAAAGAAACAGAAAATGCTGTAGGGACAGCTGAAATTCTCTCCCGCGAGGCCAACCCAAGTTTCAACGCATGGGGTGACGACGATGAGGAGGAATATTAATCCCCTTTCCCCCAATAGCAACAATCCCGTTCCCCTGGCAGCCCCCACGGCCCGCCAGGGGAATTTCGTTTCTGCCCCCCAAGAAATCCCCCCCTCGTTTATTCCCTTTTCCCCGCCCAACAATTATATCCGTGTTTCTTGCAATAGTCGGTGGCGGGCTGGAATCCCTGAAACGTTGCCTTGTGAATCCATTTCAGACCTTTGCGCTCATCCTTGGGAACGCCCCGTACCCGTCATCAAAAAACAGCCTGTGGCAAGCCGTCTGCTTGGTTTCTTTTTGTAAAACGAATTATCAAAAATTTATCGCGAATGAATCATTAATTTCTTGTTTATGAATAGTTCGTGGTTAATTCTTGGTAATCAGCGTGAAAAAGAAAAATTTAGCGGCATACAGTTTAATTGCTGTGAATAATTCAGGTTAAACTATGTTTCTAATTAAGGGCAAGTGTAGCGATTTTTACGCTTTTTACGTAACTTTGCAAGCGAAAATTTGCGAAAACAGGCTGCACCTCGGCAAAAACACGTTTTCTGCCCTCGGTTTGCCCTGGTTTTGCACCGTTCTTTTTAGGATAGTTTATAAGATGCAGGAACAACGGCGGACATATATAGCCATCGATCTGAAGTCGATGTATGCCTCAGTAGAGTGCGTGGCCAGGGGGCTCGACCCGTTGGACACCAATCTCGTGGTGGCTGACGTCTCGCGGACGGAGAAGACCATCTGCCTGGCGGTGACACCCTCGCTGAAGGCCTACGGCATCAGCGGACGGGCACGGCTCTTTGAGGTCGTACAACGGCTGCGCGAGGTGAACTACGAGCGGCAGACGAAGGCACCGGAACGAAGGCTGACAGGCAAATCGACATCGGATGCAGAACTGCAGCAGCATCCCGACTGGGCCGTAGACTACATCGCCGCACCTCCCCGCATGGCGCACTATATCGAGGTGAGCAGCCAAATCTACGGCATCTACCTGAAATACATCGCCCCAGAAGACATCCATGTGTATAGCATTGACGAGGTGTTCATGGATGTGACGGCGTATCTGGGTTCGTATAAACTGACCGCGCACGAGTTGGCGATGAAGATGATTCGCGACGTGCTCTCGCAGACGGGCATCACGGCTACGGCAGGCATCGGCACGAACCTATATCTCTGCAAGGTGGCTATGGACATCGTGGCCAAGAAGATGCCTGCCGACAAAGATGGTGTGCGAATAGCCGAACTGGATGAGATGTCGTATCGGCAAGAACTATGGGACTACCGTCCGCTGACCAAGTTCTGGCGTGTGGGCAGGGGCATTGCCGGGAAACTGGCCGTGCATGGCATTGACACGATGGGCAAGCTGGCTCGGCTATCCCTGCAGGACGAGGACTTGCTATACCGGCTCTTTGGCGTGAATGCCGAACTGCTGATAGACCATGCGTGGGGCTATGAACCCTGCACGATGGACTTGGTGAAGGCTTACCGGCCAGAGACCAATTCTTTCAGCAACGGGCAGGTGCTGCAGGAGGCTTACACCTTTCGGAAAGCCCGCGTAGTAGTGCAGGAGATGGCTGAGAATATGGCCCTGGAACTGGTGGCGAAACGACTTGTGACAGACCAGTTGGTGCTGACCGTCGGCTATGAAAGGCTATGGGAAAGTCAACGGGAAGGCGCGTCAGCGGGAATGGGCGAGCAAAGCCCGGAAATCCAGGAGAGTATGACGAATCCTGACATCTGCGCAAGGTGTCACGTCGAGATGACCACCGACTACTATGGCCGACAGGTGCCCAAGCATGCCCACGGCACGGCCAACCTACACCGTCAGACCTCCTCGACACGGCTCATCACCGATGCCGCCACGGAGTTGTTCGACAGCATCGTGAATCCTGACCTGCTGGTGCGAAGGCTCAACCTGACGGTCAATCATGTGGTGAGCGAATCGTCAGTGCATCAGCACCAGGAGCCACAGCAACTTGACCTCTTCACCGACTACGAAGCACTGGCACGTCAGCAAGAGGCAGAGAAGGCCGCACTCGACAAGGAGCGACGGATGCAGGAGACGCAATTAGCCATCAAGCAGCGTTTCGGCAAGAACGCCATCCTGCGAGGTCTGAACTTCGAGGAGGGCGCAACGGCCAGGGAGCGTAACAATCAGATAGGAGGACACCGAGCTTAGTAGAGAGTTATGGGAAATTACGACGATATCATCCACCTGCCTCATTACGAGCCGAAGCGCCATCCGCGGATGCCGATGGCAGCCCGTGCCGCTCAGTTTGCACCCTTCGCAGCCGTGGCTGGCCATGATGCCGCTATCAGGGAGGAAAGGCTACGGGCGCTTGGCGGCATCCCTTCAAGTCACAATTTCTCTTAAATGATTGCACAAAGGTAGTCGTTTCTGCTCGATTATTTGTAATTTTGCCCTCATTATCAGTAATGAGTCCACTTTAAAAAGTCGGTTGCCCGACCGTTATTAAAATTACATTAGTTTAACACAATATTGCTCTTTGACATTTTGTACTCTGGAGATTTTTT
>CADACW010000050.1 GCA_902786565.1 uncultured Prevotellaceae bacterium
GCGATGGACACCCTTGTCTTTGGCTGTGTGATTCCCGCTATTAGGGCTCACTCGGGACTTGCACCCGTTAGACATTGCTCATGCCGAGCATACTAAAAAACAAATAGCGTGTAACTCATTGAGCTACACGCTATTTCGTTGCGTTTTGTTATGTCTTTACCTATCGGTGTCATTTCACCTCCTCGAAGTCGGCGTCCTGGACGTCGTCGTTGGGGTTGTGGCCCTGGGCTTGCTGGCCACCCTGGAAGCCTTGGTTGGGGTCGGCACCGGGTTGTGGGCCGGCGGCACCGGCTTGGGCGTACATCTTCTGGCTGGCGGCCTGCATCACCTGGTTGAGGTTGTTGATGGCAGTGTCGATGGCAGCGATGTCGCCACTCTTGTGGGCATCCTTCAGCTGCTGGACAGCCTGCTCAACGTTGGCTTTGTCGGCACCGAGCTTGTCGCCGTTTTCGTTGAGGAATGTCTCGGTCTGGAATATCATCGAGTCGGCCTGATTCATCTTGTCTATGCGCTCGCGCTCCTTCTTGTCAGCCTCGGCGAACTGCTCGGCCTCGGCCTTCATGCGGTTGATCTCGTCCTGTGAGAGACCCGAAGAAGCCTCTATGCGTATGGCCTGCTCCTTGCCCGTAGCCTTGTCCTTGGCGCTGACCTTCACGATGCCGTTGGCGTCGATGTCGAAGGTGACCTCAATCTGAGGAATGCCGCGGCGAGCGGGTGCTATGCCTGTGAGGTTGAACTGGCCGAGGCTCTTGTTCTGGCTGGCCATCGGTCGCTCGCCCTGCAGCACGTGTATGGTTACTTCCGTCTGGTTGTCGGCTGCGGTCGAGAAAACCTGGCTCTGCTTGCAGGGGATGGTGGTGTTAGCGTCGATGAGCTTGGTCATCACTCCGCCGAGGGTCTCGATGCCGAGGGTCAGTGGGGTGACGTCGAGCAGCACGATGTCCTGACCTGTCTCCTGATTGAGGATGGCACCCTGTATGGCTGCACCCACGGCCACCACCTCGTCGGGGTTGACACCCTTTGAAGGCTCCTTGCCGAAGTAGTTCTTGACCAGCGTCTGCACAGCGGGTATACGGCTACTGCCGCCCACGAGGATAACCTCGTTGATGTCGCTGACGGAGATGCCAGCATCGCGTACTGCGTTCTGGCAGGGCACTAAGCAAGCCTGGATCAGGTTGTGGGCCAGCTGCTCGAACTTGGCGCGTGTGAGCGTCTTGACCAGGTGCTTGGGCACGCCGCCTACGGGCATAATATAAGGGAGGTTGATTTCGGTCGATGTGGTCGACGACAGTTCAATCTTAGCCTTCTCGGCAGCCTCCTTCAGTCGCTGCATGGCCATCGGGTCTGCCTTCAGGTCGGCCCCCTCGTCGTTGCGGAACTCCTGCACGAGCCAGTCGATGATGACCTGGTCGAAGTCGTCGCCGCCGAGATGGGTGTCACCGTTGGTGGAGAGCACCTCGAATACGCCTCCGCCGAAGTCGAGTATAGAGATATCGAATGTACCGCCGCCGAGGTCGAAGACAGCAATCTTCATGTCCTTGTTGGTCTTGTCGATACCGTAGGCCAGTGCGGCAGCCGTAGGCTCGTTGACTATACGGCGCACGTTGAGTCCGGCTATCTGTCCAGCCTCCTTAGTGGCCTGACGCTGCGAGTCGCTGAAGTATGCAGGCACTGTGATGACGGCGTCGGTCACCTCCTGTCCCAGATAGTCCTCTGCGGTCTTCTTCATCTTCTGCAGCACCATGGCGCTGATTTCCTGCGGTGTGTACTTACGTCCGTCGATGTCGACGCGGGGATAGCCTCCCTCGTTGACGACGCTGAACGGCACACGCGAGATTTCCTTCTCGGTCTGAGCCCAGGTCTCGCCCATGAAGCGCTTGATGGAGTAAACGGTCTTCTTCGGGTTGGTGATGGCCTGACGCTTGGCGGGGTCGCCAATCTTGCGCTCGCCACCCTCTACGAAGCCCACTACTGAAGGCGTGGTACGCTTGCCTTCGCTGTTAGCAATGACAACAGGCTCGTTGCCTTCGAACACGGCCACGCACGAGTTTGTTGTACCTAAGTCAATTCCAATAATCTTTCCCATAATCTTGTACTATTTTTATTTAATTGTTATTTTTCTTTTGTTTGTTCCGCCCATTTTGCGGGCCATACTATTCAGAGCAAAGCGCGTGCCAATCTATCCGGAACGCGGCAAGTTCTGCCAAACGGCGGTGAGAATATGACAGATTGTCACCCGCAAAAAGCGGATAACTGTCGCTAATCTGGGAGTTAGAAGGCATTTGAATGTGAGCAGGGAGGCCGGCAAAAGTATAAATTTTATCAAGAAACACAGAAATATGGTGCCACTTTGCCATCAATTAGAAAAGTTTTTCATATCTTTGCACCTCGAAATGGATATAAACTACTATTTTTATTTTGTGTGAGAGATATGAAAAAGTTTTTGGCAATGAGCGTGCTGGCGTTGAGTGTTTTGACACTACAAGCCCAAAACAGGTACATCGTAAAGACAAAAGGAGCCGTCAAGAAGACCGCCACAGTCGCTGACGACAGTCAGTCCGCCGAGGAGGCTGAGGAGGAGGAGAAGGACTTTCTGAGCCAATACTTCCACTACGTGAGCATGTGCGACTGGCAGGACGGTATGCGCTTTATGGTGATTCCCGACAAGAAGGACATGGTGATCAAAACCTTTGCCGACGCCAACACAGGGCAGATGGTGAGCAGCTCGACCCTTCGCCATAAGATTATGATTTACCGTGGCCACCAGAACACGGGCAGTCTGCACGAGCGTGTCGACTTTGAGTGCGAGGACGACGGCCGCCGCTACTATTTCGAGGTTCCCACGGCCTCATTCGACGACTACTGCTTCGGCAAGTTGGGTGTTCCCACGCTGGCCTATCTTGGCGATGTTGACACGGCCATCCAGTTGTTCAAGGACAAGACGCTCCTTACCCTGGCCGACGAGTACTATGTTGACACCGACGTTGACGGCGATGGCTACCGCGTGCTGACCGACATTCCTAAGAATATGGAGGTAAAGGTGGTGGCTGTGGGCGTGGGCACCCGCAACTTCCCCGTAAAGATTATCGTGGCTGACGAGCAGGGCAACGAGTTTTTCCAGAACGTGGCCATCAGCCGCACCAACAGCGGTATGCGCGACGACGAGTTTGAAATCAGCAACATGAAGTTCCACACCTTCCGCGGTGCCTTCGAGATGCTGGGCGACGGCCAGGCCCCGAGCTCCAGCTACAAGCGCTTCATCGGCACCACGGTGTTCACGCTCTTCAATACCGACATGGTGAACGCCAACGGGCAGAAGACGAAGGTGGCCCGTCTGTCGACCTTCAAGGTGAAGAGCATCCGTGCACAGCGTGGCACCGACTATGTCAAGATGACACTCATAGGCAACAGCTCCGGCACGGAGTACACCAAGGAGGTGACCTTCAAGAACAAGAACGTGGCCGGCGAGCCCAACAAGCAATACGAGAACTACTTCCACGACCTGTTTGCCCAGGGCAATCCTGCCACGATGGAGGGTGTGCGCCAGGCCAACCTGAAGGACGTGCAGAAGGGTCTGGTGCGCGTGGGCTACTCTGAGAACGAGGTGCGGCTGGCCCTTGGCAAGCCCAGCACTTTGGGTCAGACGTCCAACAACCAGTACACGTGGGTCTACAACTATCCCGGTCAGCCCTACACCTGTGTGGTGTTCAACCCCAAGACCAGAAAAGTGGCGAAAATCCTAAAATAGAGCAATAATATTATATGGCAAGAGTATTAATGATTGGCGCCGGAGGCGTAGCAACAGTGGCAGCTTTTAAGATTGCCCAGAACAGCGATGTTTTCACAGAGTTTATGATAGCCAGCCGCCGCAAGGCGAAGTGCGATGCCTTGGTGGAGGCCATCCACCAGAAGGGCTACACCCTGCCCATCGAGACGGCACAAGTAGACGCCGACGACGTGGAGCAGCTGAAGGCCCTCTTCTCGAGCTACAAGCCCGACCTGGTCATCAACCTGGCCCTGCCCTATCAGGACCTGACCATCATGGACGCCTGTCTGGCCTGCGGGTGCAGCTATCTGGACACCGCCAACTATGAGCCCAAGGACGAGGCCCACTTCGAATATTCGTGGCAGTGGGCCTATCGCGACCGTTTCCGCGAGGCCGGCCTGACCGCCATCCTGGGCTGCGGCTTCGACCCTGGCGTGACCAGCATCTTCACGGCTTACGCCGCCAAGCACCACTTCCGGGAGATGCAGTATCTGGACATCGTAGACTGCAACGCCGGCGACCACCACAAGGCATTTGCCACCAACTTCAACCCCGAAATCAACATCCGCGAAATCACCCAGAAGGGCCTCTACTGGGAGAACGGCCAGTGGGTGGAGACCGAGCCGCTGGAGATACACCAGGACCTGACCTATCCCGAAATAGGCCCACGCGACAGCTATCTGCTGCACCATGAGGAGATTGAGAGCCTGGTCATCAACTATCCCACCATCCGTCGCGCCCGCTTCTGGATGACCTTCGGCCAGCAGTACCTGAAGCACTTGGAGGTGATACAGAACATCGGCATGAGCCGCATCGACGAGGTGGAGTATGAAGCCCCCCTGGCCGACGGCACCGGCACCGCCCGTGTGAAGATAGTGCCACTGCAGTTCCTCAAGGCCGTGCTGCCCAACCCGCAGGACCTGGGCCAGAACTACGAGGGCCAGACCTCGATAGGCTGCCGCATCCGCGGCATAGGCCACGACGGCCAGGAGCACACCTATTACGTCTACAACAACTGCTCGCACCGCGCCGCCTACGAGGAGACGGGCATGCAGGGCGTCTCGTACACCACCGGTGTCCCCGCCATGATTGGCGCCATGATGTTCTGCAAGGGTCTGTGGAAGAAGCCCGGCGTATTTAACGTGGAGGAGTTCGACCCCGATCCCTTCATGGAACAACTAAACAAGCAGGGACTGCCCTGGCACGAGATTCACGACGGAGACTTGGAACTGTAAAAAAATTCCCTGACTACCATGCGACGACTATTCACCCTACTGCTGCTACCGCTGGTGTGCGCCGTGTGCGCCCTGGCACAGATGGCCGACCCTGTGCGCTTCGACACCAAACTGAACCAACTGAACGACAACGAGGGTGAAATAGTGTTCACGGCCACTATCGACGCCGGCTGGCACGTCTATTCCACCGACATCGCCGACGACGGTCCCGTGAAGGCCTCGTTCCACGCCGAACAGCTGGAAGGGGCTCAGCTGGTGGGCGCTCTGACGCCACGAGGCAAGGTGACCGAGGAGTACGACGAGATGTTCGGCACCACTCTGCGCTTCTTCGTGGGCAAGGGTGCCTTTGTCCAGAAAGTGCGCTTCGACGGCGGCCCCTACGCCATCAACGGCTATTTGGAGTATGGTGCCTGCAACGACCAGATGTGCCTGCCGCCAAGCACGGTGGAGTTCGGCTTCAAGGGCAATGCGCCCAAGCCAAGCGACAAGGCTGAGGCCCTCAAAGGCGCAGCAGAGCCGGAGGCTGAAAAGACGGAAGAGGCTACCGATGAGGTGGAGCCGACAGCCGTGCCCGACACGCTGCAGACCGCTCCCGCCACGGCCGGCCAGCCATTGGAGACCGACCTCTGGGCACCCATCACCAACGAGCTGCAGGCCTTCGGGAGCGGCGGCTCCGCAACCACCGCCACCTCGTGGTGGCTCATCCTGCTGCAGGGCTTCCTGGGCGGACTGCTGGCCATCCTTACCCCCTGTGTGTGGCCCATCATCCCGATGACCGTCTCGTTCTTCCTGAAGCGCAACAAGGAGCGCAGCAAGGCCATCAGCGAGGCCGTCACCTACGGTCTCTCCATCGTGGTCATCTATGTGCTGCTGGGGCTGGCCGTGACGCTGCTCTTCGGGGCGTCGGCCCTCAACGCGCTGTCTACCAACGCCGTCTTCAACATCTTCTTCGCCTTGCTGCTGGTGGTCTTCGCGGCCTCGTTCTTCGGGGCTTTTGAACTGACGCTCCCGTCAAGCTGGGCCAACAAGGTTGATCAGAAGTCTGAGCAGACCACCGGCCTGCTCTCCATCTTCCTGATGGCGTTCACGCTGGTGCTGGTGTCGTTCTCCTGCACCGGTCCCATCATCGGCTTCCTGCTGGTGGCCGTCTCCACTCAAGGCGACATTGTGGCACCAACCATCGGCATGCTGGGCTTCGCCGTGGCACTGGCCATCCCCTTCACCCTCTTTGCCCTCTTCCCCTCGCTGCTGAAGCAGGCCCCCAAGTCGGGCAGCTGGATGAACACGGTGAAGGTAGTGCTGGGCTTCATCGAGCTGGCCTTCGCGCTGAAGTTCTTCTCCGTGGCCGACCTGGCCCACCACTGGCATCTGCTCGACCGCGAGGTGTTCCTCTCGCTGTGGATCACGCTCTTCGCCCTGCTGGGCTTCTATCTGCTGGGGTGGCTCAAGTTTCCCCATGACGATGCCGACCATCGCACCGGCGTGGGGCGTTTCTTCCTGGCGCTCGTCTCGCTGGCCTTCGCCGTCTATATGGTGCCGGGCTTGTGGGGTGCCCCGTTGAAAGCCATATCGGCCTTTTCGCCCCCCATCAACACACAGGATTTCAATCTGCACACCTTCAAGGTGGAGGCCCAATACACCAACTACGACCTGGGCATGGCCGCCGCCCGCGAGCAGGGCAAACCCGTGATGGTCGACTTTACGGGCTTCGGCTGCGTGAACTGCCGCAAGATGGAAGCCGCCGTGTGGACCGACCCGCAGGTGCGCGACATCATCAACAACCGCTATGTGCTCATATCGCTCTTCGTAGACGACAAGACACCGCTGCCACAACCCATCGAGGTGACCGAGAACGGCACCACGCGCAAGCTGCGCACCGTGGGAGCCAAGTGGAGCTATCTGCAACGCACCAAGATTGGTGCCAACACGCAGCCCTTCTATGTGCTGCTCGACCCCGCCACTGGCAAGCCCCTGAACGGGCTACGCTCCTACGACGAGGACATTGCTGCCTACGTAGACTTCCTGCAGAAGGGTCTCGACAATTTCCGCCCAAGTTCCAACTGACACTTCATACCTATGAACATCAAGAACTATTCTATCCTAAAAACACTTGTGGCGCTGACCGCCACTGCAATGATGCTTTCGTGCGCAGAAGAGGCCGACAATGGCATCACCGACATCACCTCGATGTTCAACGACAAGTGGAACATCAACGAGGACGTGGTGCACAACGACGATGGCACCATCACCTACGATGCCCTGATGTGGGGCGGCATGGTGGCCTATTTCGACAATGACGGACTGCCACAGGACTGGACCGGCTACGACCGCCTGGTGTTCGAGTTTGCAGAGCGTACCGAAGTGAACAGCCAGCTGATGATCAACGACGACATTGTGGCATCGGGCAACGTAGGCATCACCTCGCTCGAATGTTCGTTTCTGGGCCTCGACGTGACCCAAGTGAAGCAGGTGGCCCTGCAGGCCGCCGAACCCACCGTGTTCAAGGTGAAGCGTATCTATCTGGCCACCAAAGGCGACGAACAGCCGCCCATCTCCATCACCATCTGGGAGGGCCGTTGCGCCTTCGGCAACTGGGAGAACGGCTTCGTCGTCAATGCCGACAAATTCAAGACGGCAGTACCCGGCGACATCCTGGAGATTGTCTACACCACCGACGACAGCACCCCCGAAGCCAAGGCCTGGCAGATAAAGACCATCTACAGCAGCACCGACCACACCTTGGAGGGCAATGCCAACGAACTGAACAAATGGGGCAGTGTGAACGTGAGCCGCTCGTCGACCATCCACCACATTGCCCTGACGGCCAACGATGTTGACAGTCTGAAAAAATACGGCCTCTTCGCCAACGGCCATTATGCCGTGGTGAAGAGGTGTAATCTGTTGCAGTGGTGACTATGGCGGCGGTCAGCGGATGATGGTGACGATACCGTCCTTTGTCAGTTTGATAATGCCCGAAGGCTGGTGGGGCTTATGTTCCTGTCGGCGTGTCCAGCACACGTAGTCGGCCTGCTCCAGCAGCCTCGGGTCGATGTCGCGGTAGTTTTGCGCTGCGGGCTCACCGCTGATGTTGACCGATGTCGACACGATGGCCTTCTGGAATCTGTAGCACAATTCTTTCGAGAATGGCTCCTGAGTGATGCGTATGCCTATGGAGCCATCATCAGCTATCAGGCTGGGGGCCAGGTTGACCGCCCCGTCCAGGATGATTGTGGTAGGTTTGTCGATGCAGTCGATGAGCTGCCAGGCCACGTCGGGCACATTCCTCACATATCGTTGCAGGCGGGCGTCGCTGTCCACCAGGCAGATGAGCGCCTTTGAGTCGTCGCGCTGCTTCATGGCATAGACCCTGCGCACGGCCTCCTCGTTGGTGGCGTCGCAGCCAATGCCCCAGATGGTGTCGGTGGGGTAGAGTATCACTCCACCCCGCCGAAGCACCTCCACGGCATTCTTGATATCTTGTTCTTGAGTCATGTCTTATTCAGCAATGACGGGTTTGTACTTAGGCACCAGGGCCTTCATGATGAACCATCCGATGAGATAGGCCACGGCGCAGATGCAGAACACCACCATGTAGGCGGCGGGCTTGCCCTCAAAGCCGAAGAAGGCGAAGGCACTGCCCTGGTCGGCAGCCCACTTGAAGAAGACGCCCGAGCCGTAGTTGATTGACATTGAGCCCAGACCGCCGGCCATGGTGCCCAGACCCACGAGGGTGCCGATGGTCGACTTGGGGAACATATCGCCCACGGTCGAGAACAGGTTGGCCGACCAAGCCTGGTGGCCGGCGCCAAGCAGACCGATGAGGATGGCGGGCCACCAGGCGCTAAAGGTGCCCAGAGGCTGTGCCAGCAGACCCAACACGGGGAAGCAGGCGAAAATGAGCATGGCTCGCATACGGCCCAAATAGGGGTTCATGCCGCGCTTCTCGACGAAGTACTTGGGCAGATAGCCACCACCGATGGAGAGCACGGTGACGATGGCGTAGAGGGTGAAGATGAGGGCGATACCCATGGCAGAGTCGCTGGTGTAGCCATACTGGTCGCTGAAGTAAGCGGGTGCCCAGAAGAGGAAGAACCACCACACGCCGTCGGTCATAAACTTGCCCACGAGGAACGACCAGGTCTGCTTGAACGAGAAGCACTTGAAGAAGGGTATGGTCTTCTCGACCTTCACGGCCTGGCGGTCCTGCACCTCGGCCAGGTCGTTGTCCTGCTCAATATAGTTGAGCTCGGCCTGGTTGACGCGCTTGTTCTGGCGGGGTTTCTCGTAGAGCCATATCCAGAGGCCCATCCAAATGAATCCCAAGGCACCGATGATGATAAAGGCCATCTCCCAACCCCAGGCGCGGGCCAGCAGGGGAATGGTGGCAGGGGCTGCCAGGGCACCCACTGAAGCACCACTATTAAATATAGAGGTGGAGAAGGCGCGGTCTTTCTTCGGGAAATATTCGGCAGTGGCCTTGATGGCGGCGGGGAAGTTGCCGGCCTCACCGACGGCCAGAATCAGACGGCAAGAGAGGAACAGCCACACGGAGATGGTCGAGATGGCCACGGCGGCGTCGGTGCCGGCCTCTACCATACGCAGGGCGTCGATGCTGTCGTAGCCCTCGATGGTCATGGCAGCCCAGCCGCATCCGGCGTGCAGGCAGGCGCCCAATGACCACACGAAGATGGCAATGAGGTAGCCCTTTTTGGTGCCCATCCAGTCGATGAACTTTCCGGCGAAGAGGTTGGCCACGGCATAGAAGAGCGAGAACAGACCGGTGATGAGTCCATAGTCTTCATCGGTCCAGTGGAATTCGGGAGAAATAAAGTCTTTCCAGGTGAGTGACAAGACCTGACGGTCCATGTAGTTGACGGTGGTTGCCAGGAAGAGCAACGCACAGATGACCCAACGGAAGTTGGACATTTTGGTGGTTTGAATCGGAGTCATTTTGGGTTATTTCGTTTTTTCGTTATCACGTTATTTCGTTATAACGCTGTTCGTTATCACGTTATTACGTTATCTCGTTATTACGTCCTATTTGATGTCGATGACGGGAATGTTGTCCTTGTCGTTATAGTAGAGGTTCTCGCCGGCCATGCCCCAGATGAAGGTGTAGTAGTAGGTGCCGGCGGCGGCGTGCATGGACCACTCGGGACTCATGATGGCCTGCTCGTTGTGCAGCCATACCACGCGGCTCTCCTGCGGCTCACCCATGATGTGTGCAATGGTCTGGCCTTCGGGCAGGTTGAAGTAGTAGTAAGCCTCGATGCGACGTCCGTGGGTGTGAGGGGGCATCGTGTTCCAGGCGGCGCCAGGGTTCAGCTGCGTCAGTCCGAGCTGCAGCTGGCAGGGACCCTCCTCCAGCACATCGTTGACGATGAGCTTGTAGACGGTGCGGTTGTTGCACTCCTCCAGCGAGCCCACGGGGCCCCAGACGGAAGCCTTCAGCGAGCCCTTGCGGCCGTCGAGGGTGATCCATTGCGTCTTGTAGTGCTGGTGGGCGGTGGCGCTGTTCAGGTAGAACTTGGCGGGCTTCTTGGCATCCTTCGAGCGGAAGAGCACCTCCTTGTTCACGTCGACCGACTTCCCTTTCTTGTCCTTGCCAATGTGGCCGCGGCCTATGTAGAGGGCCTCCTTGGGCGAGAGGGCATACTCCTTGCCGTCTACGATGACCCATCCGTCGCCATCGCCGCAGTTCACCACGCCAAGTTCACGATTGTAGAGGAAATACTTGTCCTTGATGCCGGGGTCCACGTCGAGGCCCAGGTCACGGAAGTTCTCCAGCTTCAGGTCTTTGGTCACGGGCATTGCACCGCCATAGATAAAGCGGTCATAGTGCGAGTAGGTGAGGTTGATTTTGTCGGCCTCCATCACCTTCTCCATGACGAAGCGCTCGCGCAGCGTCTTCGTGTCGTAGTGCTTCACGTCCTCCGGATGGCAAGCCGTCTGGAAGTTCACGCTCTGCTGGGCGCCCATCGAAACGAATGCGCCAGCCAGCAGGGCCATCGAAATAAATGTTCTCTTTTTCATATAATAATTATTTAAATTAATATTCTTTTTTTTTGGGGGGGGGAAAAAGCCATTATTACTTTTCTTTCTGTTCCTCACGGACAATGCGCATACGGTTCCACGCCACCATGGCGATGGTGACAAGGGTGAGCAGGCCCATGCCTATCCACTTCAGATAGTTCACACAGGCGAAGATGACGTAGCCGAAGAGCGACGAGGCAAAGTCCATGGCACCGGCCTGGAAGCCGTCGGGAATCTTGGCGGCCTTGTCCTGCGTGGCCTCATAGACGGTGTTGGCAGCCTGGGTGAAGGCGGGGGCCATGTCGGTGACGAAGTAAAGGCCGATGGTCACGGCCACAAGGCCGATGATGAACGTCTTCACCACATTGCCCTTGGTGAAGGGCAGCACCATCACAAACACATAGAACATGCCTGCCAGCGAGGCCAGGGGCAGGAACTGGTTGCCGGCCTTCGACAGCGCGATGGCCAGGATGAGGGTCACGGGGATGAGCAGCAGCGAGACCACCAGCGTCGTGGGGTGGCCGATGACCAGCGCCGGCGACATGCCGATGTAGACCTTCTTGCCCTTGAACTTGCGCTTCACCACCTCCTGCGTCTTCTCCGAGATAGGCATCAGACCGTCGATGAACAGGCGTGTGATGCGGGGGATGAGCTCCATCACGGCACCCATGGTGACACCCAGGAAGAGCACGCTCTTGACAATGCTCATCACGGCGTCGGTGGTGCTGTCGAAGGTGGCGGCATAGGCGGAGAAGTTGGTGAAGTGGTCGAAGTGGGCGGCAGCGCCGATGAGTGCGCCCACGATGACGCCCAGCACCAGCGGCTCACCCAGCACGCCGAACTTCTGCTTCAGCCCCTCGGCGTCGATGTCGAGCTTCGAGAAGCCCGGTATGCGGTCCAGCAGCCAGTTGATGCCGATGGCAAACGGCGTGAAGCTCTGGCAGAAAGGCTGCGGGATGGAGATGCCCTCCATATTGTCGTAGTAGCCCTGGAAGCGGTCGGCCGTCAGGTCGGCCATCACCAGCGTCACTATGTAGCAGCTGATGGCGGCAAAATAGCCCCAGAGCAGGCTCTCGCCCATCACGAAATAGGCCACGGCGCCGATGAAGGCGAAGTGCCAATAGTTCCACAGGTCGATGTTGACGGTGCGCGTGCACTTGGTCACCAGCAGCAGAAAGTTGATGCCCAGGCAGATGGGTATGATCAGCGCACCCACGGCGGTGTTGTAGGCCACGGCGGCGGCGGCAGGCCAGCCCATGTCGAACACCTTCAGGTCGAGGTTGAAGATTTTCGAGACAGCATCAAGCGGCGTGTTGAAGTTGGTGGTCAGCAGGGCCGTGACAATGCCCAGGCCCACGAAGCCCACGCCCACGTAGAGGCCGCTCTTGAGCGACTTTCCGAACTTCATGCCTATGCACAGGCCAATGATGGTAAACAGGATAGGCATCATCACCGATGCGCCTAAAGAGATAATGTAACTGAATACTTGTTCCATTTGTTTTATCGTTAGTTATGTTAGTTTTTAGAGTAGACAGGTGCAAAGGTACACATTTTTCCCGAATTAGCAAGAGTTATCTTCAGAAAAATCTACAGATGGCCTTGCCATCAGTCCAAAAGACGCCCCAAAAAGGGAGTGACACAAGGCAATTATTACGGAAACAGCGACTTCTTCGTTCTCTTCCGGCAAGAACTGCAACGGCAAGAGCAACAAAACCGCAAAAACTAAGATTCAATAATTCCCTCCTCCGTCCTTAACAGTCAGTCAGGGCGCAGCTCCGTCAGTGGGGTCTGCGCCCTGACTATATTTTTTGTCTGATTTTCAGAAAGGGCCTAAATACCCCCCCTAAAAGATAAGTGCCACTTATCTCGGAGATAAAAGGCACTTATCTCGGAGATAAAAGGCACTTATCTCTAAGTCCGCTTTACCCATCCTTTGAAGATGTAAAGTTTTTTCTTGCACGGCAGTCTTTTCCTCTCAAAAAGATTTGGCGGTGTCAGAAATAATGTTTACCTTTGTTGCACCAACTGGGAGCGCAGGCAAACAGCGGTAATAACCATTAGTTGTTGATGGCAGAAACGGAGAAATGGCAATGGCAGGAGCCGGGCACCACCTGGAAAGGCGCCGGGCTATATCATATCACCCTGACCGTGACCGACCGCCAGCCCGTCTTGGGCACGCGGCGTGTCAGCCGTGCCGACTGCATTGCACTCAACCAGATGGCCGAAGACATCTGTGCAACCACCTGAAGCTGTATGACCGAGTTGAGACGCCTACTATTGATTCTGTCAGTCTTCGCCCTGACGGCACAGGCACAGGAGGCCGAGGTGGACCAGAGCCTGCCGTGGCAGCAAGTGTGGCAGGAGGTGATGAGCGCCGACGAGATGGAGGACGAGGACTGGGAGGAGAACTACGAGCGGCTGGCCCAACTCACGGAGCAGCCCCTGGACCTGAACCAGATGACGGTGGCCGAAATGGAGCAGCTGCCCTTCCTCTCGGCGCAGCAGGTGGAAGACATTGTGGAATATCTGGACCGCTACGGCCCCATGCGCTCGATGAACGAGCTGAAGATGATCAAATCGCTCGACTATCACCAACTGGCCCTCCTGCCCTTTTTCGTCTATGTGGGCGAAGTGCCCCGGCAGGAGGAGCGCCATTTCCCCAAGCTGAAGACCATTCTGCGCTACGGCGAGCACCAGCTGACCGCCACAGGGCGACTGCCTTTCTACGAGCGCAAGGGCGACAAGGGCGCCTATCTGGGCTATCGCTACCGCCACTCGCTGCGCTACGAGTTCCACTATGGCAACTATGTGAAGGCAGGGCTCACCGGCTCGCAAGATGCCGGAGAGCCCTTCCTTGCCGGGCGCAACCGCTGGGGCTACGACACCTGGAACTACTATGTGCTGGTGCAGAAGCTGGGGCGCGTAGAGTCGGCCGTGGTGGGCAAGTACAAGGTGGCCACGGGCATGGGCCTGGTGCTCAACACCAGTTTCTCGCCGGGCAAGATGGCCACCCTCCAGTCGTTAGGGCGCTCCACCCGCACCCTTCGCGCCCACGGGTCGCGCTCTGAGGCCGACTATTTCCAGGGAGCCGCCGCCACGCTGCGCCTGTCGCGCCCGCTCTCGCTGACGGCCTTTGTTTCGTACCGGCCCATCGACGCCACGCTCAATGCCGACGGCACGGCGGCCACGCTGCTGACCAGCGGCTACCACCGCACTGAGACAGAGATGGAGAAGAAGTACAACACGCACCTGACGGCAACGGGCGCATCGCTCCATCTGCACCGCGGAGGGCTGCAGCTGGGCGCCAATGCCGTCTACACCCACATTGACCGCAGCCTGGAGCCCAACCGCCAGACCCTCTACCGCCGGCACAACGCCCACGGCAGCGACTTTGTGAACGTGAGTGCCAACTATGCCTACACCCACTATCGCTTCGCGCTGAACGGCGAGACGGCTGCAGACAAAAGCGGCGCCATTGCCACCATCAACAGCCTGAGCCTGCAGCTGCCCCAGAGCGTCAGCCTAATGCTGCTGCAACGCTTCTACAGCTACCGCTACAGTTCGCTCTATGCCCGCAGCTTCGGCGAGAACAGCAGGGTGCAGAACGAGAGCGGCTTCTTCGTGGGCGTGGGCTGGCACCCCCTGCCCCATCTGCAACTGGATGCCTATGCCGACTACGCCTATTTCCCCTGGGCGCGCTACCAGGTGTCGGCTACGTCGCATACCACCGACTTCCTGCTGCAGGCCGTCTACAAGCGCAAGCACTGGGTGCTGACGGCCCGCGGCCGTGTGCACCTGAAGCAGAAAGACAACGCGGAGAAGACCGGGCTGACGGCCGACAATGACTATCGTGGACGGCTATCGGTGGCCTACACATCGGCGGCAGGCTGGTCGGCCAAGACGCAAATAGACCTGGCCCGAACCTTCTACGAGAAGGCGGAACTGGGAAAAATGATTACGGAACAATTGACGTGGAAGAACAAGCGCTGCAAACTCTTTCTCTCGGCAAGCCTCTTCGACACCGACTCGTATGACACCCGTCTCTATGCCTACGTGCGCCAACTGGCCCACGACTTCTACTTCCCCACTTACTGGGGGCAGGGTGTCCACCTGACGCTTCAGGGCAACATCGACATTGGCAAAAACTTGCAGCTGGGCGCCCACCTGGACTACACCAACTATTTCGACCGCCCGGTCATCGGTACGGGCCAGCAGCAGATAGACCAGTCGCACCAGACCAACTTGAGCCTGCAAGCCCGCTGGCGCTTCTGACTATCGCCTGAGCCACGAGCGGGGGTTCAGCAGGTTGGTCCAGTTGCGCAGCTGGAACTGCATGATGCCCGTCGGGCCCAAGGGTCCCAGCCGCTGGTTGGTGCTCACCTTCTGCCCCGTCTTGACGCTGACGGAAGCCAAGTCGCAGTAGACGGAAATGAAGCGGCCGTGGCGCACCATGACGATGAACGACGTGCCTGTGGAGTAAATCTTGCTCACCTCGCCATCGAAGATGCAGCGGGCCTGTGCGCCCGGCTCTCCCTTGAGCCAGATGCCCTTGCTGCTGAGGTGCACGCCCTTGCCGGCACCCTCCACCACGTTGGAGCCAAAGCTGCGCACCACCTGATAGTTGCCGGTGATGGGCATAGGCAGCCGCCCCTTGTTGCTGGCAAAACTGCCCGACAACTGCCTGTCGGGGTCGGCCTCGGTGGTTTTGGGCTTCTCTGCGCTCTTTTTGCGCTGTTCGGCCAGCCGCTGTTCGGCAGTCTTGCGCTCTTTTTCGGCGGTCTTTGCCCGCTTCTCGGCCTTGGCTTTCTCCTGTGCCGTGCGGGCGGCCCTGGCCTCCTGGCGCGCCTTCTCCTCGCGGGCCTTGGCCTCGGCCAGCTGGCGTTCACGCTCCTTGCGCTCGCGCTCCTTCCGGGCCTGCTCTTCGGCCTTGCGCCGCTTCTCGGCCTCTATGCGGGCCTTCTCGCGGGCAATCTCTTCGGCAATCAATTTGTCAATGCGGGCATTCAGCTCTTCCTCCTCCTTCAGCTGCTGCTGTATGAGTTTCTGCACGGTGGCCTGCTCTTTCTGCAACTGCCGTGCCACCTTCTGCTGCTCGGCCTGCTTCTCCTCCAGGTTCTTCCGCTCCTCTTCGCCCTTGGCCAGGAGGGTGCTCTTCTGAGTCTTCTTCTCGGCAATCTCGTCGAGCATTTCGTTCAGTTGCTCCTGCTTCTGCATCACGGCCTCGCCCTGCGCTTTCTGGTAGGTGGCATACTCGCCGACGAATCGCGTACGGCGGTAAATCTGGTTGACGGTCTTCGCACTGAGGATGAACAGCAGCTGGCTCTGCGTCTTCCGGTTGTGGTACATATACCGCACCGACTTGGCGTAGCGTTGCTGACGCTCGGCCAGCTCTGCACGCAGGGTGTCCAGCTTGCCGTTGAGCAAGAGGATGGTGCTGTCGAGCGATGCAATGTCTGTCTTGATGGTGTCTACGGTGCGCTGCTTCTCGTCGATGGCATTGCCCAGTATGAGCACATCCTGCAGTCGCTGCTTCACCTTCTTCTCAATCTCGGCCTTCTGCCGCTGGTTGGCGGCAATGTTGGCCTTCAGTTTCTTTTGCTGGGCCTGCAGCTGTGCTTTGGTGGCGGGCTTTTGGGGCTGCGGTTTCTGGGTCTTCTGCGAGGATTTGGCTTTCTGCGAGGGCTGCGATTTCCGTGTCTTGGCCTTCTGGGTGGTGGTTTGCTTTTTGGGTGCAGTCGCCCTGGGCTTCTGTGCTGTAGCCATCACACAGAAGCCTAAAACCAGCAGAACATGCAGGAAGCGCAATCCTCCTCTAAGCATAGCAATCGTCATTCATCATAGCGACATGACGCGCCTCAGTATCTCGTCGACGGTCACTTCGCGGTACTTGTCGGAGACGGTGGTGCGCGTCTCCCAGTCACTATCATTGCCCAGATAGGTCAGTTTGATGCCCAGCTTCACCTCCTTCTCAGGTGTGGTCAGCGTGGCCACCATGTCGTTGGGGAAGAGTTTGCTGCCCATCTTGTCAAAGCCTCGGTAGTCCCAGTTCAGCTGTGTGTTGCCGTTGTAGGAGTCGCGATAGGCGATGTTGGCCATCTTGATGCGGCCACTCTGCTCATTGGCCAGCCAGCTATAGCTCATCTTGCCCTCGTCGAGATTGATGACCACGTCCTCGCCACCGCTGTTGGTGGTCACGAAGCGGCTCACCGACGTAGAGTCGACGCCCTGCTTGCCAGGTACGAACAATTCATCCCAGAAGAGGGCCTGCAGGGTGTAGAAATTGATGCCGCTGTTGCGCAGGAAGTCCACATAATTATACGGTGCCTTGAGGTACTGCTTGTTGATGCGGTCCATGATGAGCACATAGTCCTTGGTGAACTCCATGCGGCCAGCCTCCACAAAGCCGAAGGCCATCAGCTGCAGGCGTATCACGTCGTTGCGCTTCATGCGCAAGTTGCCTGTCAGTGTGATTTGCTGCGGTCCGTACTCCACAGTGAACTTCAGTTTCGAGCTGACGAACTGCGCCGTCTGTACGGTGCTGTTCACCTTTTCTATGAACTTGGTTTGTTCCATCACCTGAGGTGTAACGGGTTGGGGCTGCACCTCAACGGTTTTCTTGTGCGAGTGGCACGATGCAAGAAATAGCGGTGTTGCCAGTAAGGCAATTCTCAGAATACTACGGATTTTCATTGCTTGATATATTTTTTTCGTTTTATTTTCCTTGCCAGTATTTTGTTCTTCGGGTCCTGCGCCAGCGCTTTCTGCCAGAGTCTGACGGCCCCTTCGATGTCGCCGGCCATGGCATAGATGTCGCCGGCGTGCTCAATCACCACGGCCCCCGCTGTCGAGTCGTTCTGCAGGGCCTGGTCTATGTAGATGCGTGCCTCGGCATAGCGCTGCTGCACAAAGAGAATCCAGGCGTAGGTGTCCAGATAGGTGGCGTTTTGCGGCTGCGCCTTGATGGTCTTATAACTCATCTGCTCCGCCTCGTCCATGCGCTCGCCTTTCAGACTGAGGTAGTAGGCATAGTTGTTCAGACAGCCTATGTTGTCTGGTTTCCACTGCAGGCAGGAGTCGTAGGCGGCGTATGCCTCGCGCTCGCGGTTTTTCTGGAAGAGCAGGTCGCCGAGCACGGCGTAGAAGTCGGAGACGATTTCGGGCGAGCTGTCATCGTTGATGACGTTGATGCCGTTCTGGAAGGCCTCCAGCGCATGGTCGGTGTCCTCCTCGCGGTAGTAGGCCATTCCCTGATAGTAGTAGAAAGCCATTTCCTCGGGATTGTATTCGCGGGCGGCCTGACAGAGGGCGATGATGCTGTCGTTGTCGTTGGCCTCCCATGCCATCT
Organism: uncultured Prevotellaceae bacterium; assembly: GCA_902786565.1. Lineage (GTDB taxonomy): Bacteria > Bacteroidota > Bacteroidia > Bacteroidales > Bacteroidaceae > Prevotella. The sequence goes on from CADACW010000050.1 coordinate 18,380, forward strand.
GCACCAGGTGCAGTCGGGCCGAGGCGCGGTCGGGGGCCAGTTGCAGCACCTGCTGCAGGGCCGCGCCTATGCTGTCGCGTGGCATCTTCTTCAGGTCCATATAGGCGGCCCTCAGTTCGGCAATGTCGGCATCGGGCGAGGGCTGTGCCAACAGCTGTCCGAAGCTTCGCAGCACCTTTATGCTGTCGCCCCCCCGCTGTTCGCTCTCTGCGATGATTTGCCGCATGAGGAACACCTTCTCGTCGGTGGTCGACCGCGGGTTGAGCAACATTCTCTGCGTCACGGAGTCAACGGCCAGCGAGTCTTCCTCGCCTATGTAATAGCTGCGCAGCAGTTGCAGGGCACGGGTATTGTAGACATCGTCGGCCATCACCTGGTGCAGCAGTGCCAGGCCTTTCTCCTTTTCGCCATTCACCATCAGGGCGTTGGCGTAGACGGTCTGGTAGTTGGGGTCGTTGGGGTGGGCCTTGGCCAGTGTCTCCACTTCGGCCAGGGCCTTCTCATGCTCGTCCAGCTGGACGTAGAGTCCGCTTTTGGCCAGCGTGGTGCGCTCGGTCTTGCCGTCGACGGCCTCCATTCGGTCCAGCACGCCTATGGCCTTGACATAGTCTTTCTCCTGTATGTAGAGGCGGTAGAGCGTCTCCAGCAGTTCCTGCCTGCTCTTGTCGCGCTCATAGACCTGCTCCACCACTGTGATGGCCTCGGCATATTTCTCTGCGTCGATATAGGCTTGGGCGAGGGTCTCCATATAGATGGAGTTCAGGGGTTCCAGTTTGGCGGCACGCTCAAAGCAGTCCAGAGCCTTGTCGGCCTGCTTCATTTCCGTATAGTACGGTGCAAGGAAGAAGAGGCACTCTGAGGCGTCAGGCTTGAGTTGCAGACAGCGTGTGAGGAGGTGGAAGGCGGCGTCGTGGCGTCCTCTCTGCCGAAGGAGCATGGCCTCGTTGAAAAGCACGTTGTATTGGCGCAGCAGGCTGTCGTTGCAGACAACAGCCACAGGCGCAACATTGCCTTTCTGGGCCAATGCTGCAAGTCCGGCCAACCATCCCACCAACAATAGAACAAGGCTTTTCATTCTTTCGCTCATCATTTCACTCCTGTATGCCCGTATCCCCCTTCGCCACGCTCGGTCTCGTCGAGTGCTTCCACCTCGATGAAGGCGGCCGTCTCGTGCCGGGCAATCACCATTTGGGCAATGCGCTCGCCATCGTTGACGGTGAACGCCTGATCAGAGAGATTGATGAGCAGCACGCCCACCTCGCCCCTGTAGTCTGCATCGATGGTGCCGGGGGCATTCAGCACGGTGACGCCCTTCTTCAGGGCGAGCCCGCTGCGGGGGCGCACCTGTGCCTCGTAGCCAGGAGGCAGAGCAATGTAGAGTCCTGTGGGAATGAGGCGACGCTCCATAGGGTTCAGCACGACGGGCGCGTCGATGTTTGCCCTCAAGTCCATACCGGCACTCAGCGCCGTGGCGTAAGCCGGCAGCGGCTGGTGCCCCCTGTTCACAACCTTTATCTCCATTTGCTCCTGTTTGTTCCTTTTTGTTTATTCTGCAAAGGTAGTCATTCTTCATAATGTGGCCAAAATTTTTTTATTTTTTTTGTATTTGTACGTCCAACAGCGTGATATTACGCAATATTTTCGTACCTTTGCACCATCATTCCAAAATAGTAACCAACAAATAGACGTGATATCAACATGAACAAACAGATTGACGTTTTTGCACTCTACGACGCCCACGAAGTGCTGGGCAGCCCCATAGTGAGAGACTTGACCGTGGTCGACGAACTGCACAGCACGGCGGCCCTTTGCGCCGTTGCCCGGCAGTCGCGGTCGGCCTTTGTGGCTCTCTTTACCAAGCCAGTACAGATGCTGCTGGGCACCGGTGCCCTGGAGCGTATGGCACAGGCGGCTGCCGACACCGGGTCCGCCATGGTCTATGCCGACCACCGCAAGCTGTTGGCCGACGGCCAGCCGCCGCAGCCCCACCCCCTCATCGACTATCAGCCGGGCAGCATCCGCGACGATTTCGACTTTGGCTCGCTGCTGCTCATCAGGGGCGACCTGCTGCGCCAGTGGGCCGACGAGCAGGGCACTGCCCGGTGGCGCTTTGCCGGCCTCTACGACCTGCGCCTGTGGCTGAGCCGCAAGGGCAGTCTGCTACACCTGAACGAGATGCTCTACACCGAGGCGGAGACCGACCTGCGCACCTCGGGCGAGAAGCAGTTTGACTATGTGAACCCTGCCAACCGCGACGTGCAGGTGGAGATGGAGCAGGTGGCCACCGCCCATCTGAGGGCCATCGGCGCACTGGTGGACACGCAGGCCCTGGAGGAGGTGGACTACGACGAGCAGGACTTCCCGGTCGAGGCGTCGGTCATCATTCCCGTCTACAACCGCGAGAAGACCATTGCCGACGCCGTGAAGAGCGCCCTCTCGCAGCAGACGAAGTTCAGCTACAACGTCATCGTGGTGGACAACCACTCTACCGACGGCACGGGCGACATACTGGCCGCTATGGCCGATGAGCAGGCCCTCAACGTCCTGGTGCCCGACCGCAACGACCTGGGCATCGGCGGCTGCTGGAACCTGGCCGTGAACGACCCGCGCTGCGGACGGTTTGCCGTACAGCTGGACAGCGACGACCTCTACTCGTCGCCACAGACGCTGCAGCGCATCGTCGACGCCTTCCACGAACAGCGGGCGGCCATGGTAGTGGGCAGCTATCGCATGTGCGACTTCCATCTGCAGACGCTGCCGCCGGGACTGATTGCCCATCGGGAGTGGACCGACGAGAACGGGCCCAACAACGCCCTGCGCATCAACGGACTGGGAGCGCCCCGCGCCTTCTTCACACCGCTGCTCCGGCAGTTCCAACTGCCCAACACCAGCTATGGCGAAGACTATGCCATGGGCCTGCGCTTCTCGCGCCAATACCGCATTGGGCGCATCTTCGACGAACTGTATCTCTGCCGACGCTGGGGCGGCAACAGCGACTCCTGCCTCAGTCAGGAGCGCATCAATGCCAACAACCTCTATAAAGACCGCCTGCGCACGATGGAAATCAAGGCGCGCCAACTGAAAAACGCATCGCCAAGCGGGGCCCACGACGGGGCGCTGCAGCGATTCTTCGACCGCCAGATGCACTTGTGGCCCGAAACGCTGCAGCGCTATCGCGACCTGACCCGCGTGGAGACCAAGGTGATGGAGCCGCTCAACACCGAGAACCCGACCCCCACCCCCATGGCCATCGAGGCACAGTTCAACCCCGCCCGCATCCGCTCTACGGGTGCCGACATCAGCCAAAAGGCACTGAGCCAGCGGCCCTGCTTCCTCTGTGCAGCCAACCGGCCGAAGGAGCAAATCAGCGGACGGATGAAAGACTATGAACTGCTGGTGAACCCCTACCCCATCCTGCCGCAACACTTCACCCTGCCCACCCGCAGGCACCAGCCACAGCGCATAGAGCCCATGTTTGCCGACATGTTGCTGATGCTGGAGAAGCACCCCGGTCTGACCGTCTTCTACAACGGGCCGCAGTGCGGGGCGTCGGCACCCGACCACGCCCATCTGCAGGCAGGCACCAGCGGTGTGCTGCCCCTGCAGAAGGAGTGGCAGCGACTGTCGCGCAGCCTCACCCCCATCGTCACCCTCGACGACGAGGCCGCCCTTTCCAGCATAGACCTCTACCCCAGCACGGCACTGGTCATCAGCGCCACACGCAGAGAGGTGGCCGAGCGGCTCTTCAAACGGCTCTACCACGCCCTCGACCAACTGAAGCAGGCCGACTCGCCCGAGCCGATGATGAACATCGTGGCCTGGCGCGAAGGCAACAAGTTGCTGGCAGTGGTCTTCCCACGCGCCAAGCACCGTCCCGACTGCTACTACCAGACCGGCGAAAGCCAACTGCTGGTCAGCCCCGGCGCCCTCGACATGGGCGGACTCTTCATCACGCCACGCCGTGAGGACTTCGAGCGCATCACGGCCCAGCGTGCCGTGGACATCCTGCGCGAAGTGAGCCTCGACAGCCTCGACCGCCTCACGGCCTTGCTCACTGCCACCCACGCGCCCCTTGCCACCCACCACATGCCCCTTGCCGCCCAAACCGAACCCACGGTGAGCGTGGGCATTGTCAGCGCCGAGCGACTGGAGTTCTGGCTCAACGGAGCCTATCAGGCCAAGGGCGAGACCATCTGCGGCCCGCAGACGGTGGAGCTCTCGCAGGGCGGACTGCTCTGGCGCGGACAGCAGTATCAGGAGCTGCGCTTCACGCCGCTGCCCCCCCAGGCCGCCAAAGACGCTCTCCAGACGCCACGCCCCTCGTTCACGCTCAACGATGTGATCATCGGCGTGGGATTCCACTGGGAGCGCCACCAGCAACAGACCTTTCTGGGTGCCCTGCGACTGGTGGTAGAGGCCGACAAGGTGGTGGCTATCAACGAATTGCCCGTGGAGGACTATCTGGAGAGTGTCATCGCCAGCGAGATGAGCGCCACCTCGTCGCTGGAGTTGCTCAAGGCCCACGCCGTGATTTCCCGCTCGTGGCTGCTCTACCAGAAGGAGTCGCGACGCAAGGAGTTGAGCGGCAAGGAGAAGGGCGGCGCTTTCTTCTCTTTTGTCAAGAAGGAGGACGAACTGCTGCGCTGGTACGACCGCGAGGACCACACGCTCTTCGACGTCTGTGCCGACGACCACTGCCAGCGCTACCAGGGCGTGCAGAGCACCGAGACAGCCGGCAGCCCGCTGCCAGCCGAGGCCGTAAGGGCCACCAAGGGGCAAGTGCTGGCCTACGACGGCCAACTGTGCGACGCCCGTTTCTCGAAATGCTGTGGCGGAAAGACGGAGGAGTTCCAATACTGCTGGGAAGACACGCCCAAGCCTTATCTGCAGAGCGTGGACTGCCCCTACTGCAACACCAACGACGAGAAGACGCTGCGGCAGGTGCTCAACGACTACGACCAGGAGAGCATCCCGTCGTTCTACAACTGGCGGGTGGAGTACACACAGCAGGAACTGACCGAACTGATAGCCCGAAAGACGCGCCTCGACCTGGGCGACATACAGGAACTCATACCCCTGTCACGCGGCAAGAGCGGACGCATCTGGCGCCTGCAACTGGTGGGGTCGAAGCGCACCTTCACCATCGGCAAAGAACTGGAGATACGGCGTGCACTGAGCGAGACCCATCTGCTCAGTTCGGCCTTCGACGTAGAGAAGGTGGAGCCGGCCGACGGCTCGACGGCTCCCGTCCGCTTCGTGCTGCGGGGCCGGGGCTGGGGCCACGGCGTGGGTCTCTGCCAGATTGGCGCAGCCGTGATGGCCGACCAGGGCTATAGCTACGAGGACATCCTTCTGCACTATTACCACGGGGCCGAGATTGCCACCGTCTATTAATACAACGCACCCGAGTGCTTTGCCAAACACGTCAGGGCTTTTTCCGAGGAAGGGCCGTCCGAACTTGAACTCGCCTCCGATCATACGCTGAGAAAGAACCGTCCAAACTCTTAAATTCTCGAGAGAATTTGCGAGATAAGTGGCACTTATCTCCAGCATAGGGCGGAAGACTTGTCTAGTTTGGACGGCCCTTTCTCAGAATCTCATAGAATCTCCCTGGCTATCCAGGCACAGGCCTCGGCATCGGCCAGAGCGTGGTGGTGATGCTCCAGATTGTAGCCGCAGGCAGCGGCCACAGTCTGGAGCTGATGGTTGGGCAGGTAGGGCTGCTTGCGGCGCGAGGCGATACAGGTGCAATGGAACTCGTAGTCGGGGTAGTCCATCTGGTAGCATCGGAACACAGCTTTCAGGCAGCTCTCGTCGAAGGCCTTGTTGTGGGCCACAAGGGGCAGGCCCGCAATCTTCGGTTCAATCTGTTTCCACACTTCGGGAAAGACGGGTGCCTCCTCCGTGTCCTCGCGGGTCAGGCCGTGCACCTGCGTGCACCAGTAGGTGTAATAGTTGGGTTCGGGCTGTATGAGCGAATAGAACGAGTCTACAATTTCGCCATTGCGCACAATGACCACCCCCACCGAGCAGACGCTGGTGCGCTCGTTGTTGGCCGTCTCGAAGTCTATGGCAGCAAAGTTTTCCAAGGGCCTAATAGTTGAGTTTAGAATTCTTAATTCATAATCGCCGAAGGCGACAACTCTGAATTCTTAATTCTTAATTCTTAATTCATAATCGCCGAAGGCGACAACTCTAAATTCTAAATTCTTAATTCTAAATTTTTAGACTCTCACTTCTCCGGCATCAGGCTTATGGCGAAGCCACCGCCGGGGGCCTCCTTTATTTTCAGAGTCTGTCCGGCCTTCACCACCTTTTTGGTGATGGTGTAGGCCTGCGGGTTGGTTTCATAATGTGCATCCTTCGCATCGGCGTAGATGGTGCAGAGATACTTACGGCCCTTGTCCAAGAAGTCCAGCTTGACCAGGGCCTCATGGCCGTTCTCGTCGCACTTGCCGCCCACGAACCAGTTGTCGGTGCCCTTGGCCTTGCGTGCCACGGTGATATAGTCGGCCGGCTCGGCCTCCAGATAGATGCTCTCGTCCCAGTCGCAAGCCACGTCGCGTATGAACTGGAAGGCATCGTCGAACTTCTCGTAGTGCTCGGGCAGGTCGGCAGCCATCTGCAAGGGCGAGTACATGGTCAGGTAGAGGGCCAGCGAGCCTGCAATGGTGATGCGTGCCCACGAGTCGTTGTTGCTCCACTCCTTCAGACGGGTGACGAAGATGCCTGGCGTGTAGTCCATCGGTCCGCCCTGCAGCCGTGTGAAGGGCAGGATGCAGGTATGGTCGGGTCGGCTGCCGCCGAAGGCCTCATACTCCGTTCCGCGTGCACTCTCGTTGCCCACCAGGTTTGGGTAGGTGCGGCAGAGGCCTGTTGGTCGCGTGGCCTCGTGGGCGTTCACCATGATGTGGTGGCGGGCCGCCTCCTTGACCACATAGAGGTAGTGGTTGTTCATCGACTGCGAGTAGTGGTGGTCGCCACGGGGAATGATGTCGCCCACGTAGCCCGTCTTCACGGCGTCGTAGCCATACTTGTTCATCAGCTGGAATGCCTGCTCCAGATGGCGCTCGTAGTTCTGCGTGCTCGACGAAGTCTCGTGGTGCATCAGCAGCTTCACGCCCTTCGAGTGGGCATAGTCGTTCAGCATCTTGATGTCGAAGTCGGGATAGGGCGTCTGAAAGTCGAACACGTCGCGCTTCCACATGTTGGCCCAGTCCTCCCAGCCCACGTTCCATCCCTCTACGAGCACCTCGTCGAGTCCGTTTTTCGCTGCAAAGTCAATGTATCGCTTCACCTTCTCATTGTTGGCGGCGTGGCGTCCGTGTGGTTTCACCTTGGTCCAGTCAATCTGGTCCAGCTTGATGCTGGGGAAGTCGTCGGTGTAGTGCCAATTGCTCTTGCCCACAATCATTTCCCACCACACGCCGCAGTACTTTGTGGGATGAATCCACGAAGTGTCGTCCAGTGCGCACGGCTCGTTCAGGTTGAGTATCAGGTTCGAGGCCAGCATCTGTCGTGCGTCGTCGCTCACCATCACGGTGCGCCAGGGTGTCTGGCAGGGAGTCTGCATGGCGCCCTTCAGTCCAGTAGCGTCGGGCGTCAGGTGACTGACGAAGGTGAAAGGCTGTGGCAGCGGATAGGCCGACGGCTTCGGATTGGGCGTATAGGCGTTGCTGCCGCCTTTCAGCTGGGTGGTCAGGGCTTTGGTCTGGTCATCGACCAGCTCTAAGTGCATCGTGGCATAGTCGGCGCAGGCAGCCTCGTGTATATTAATGTATAGGCCGTCCTGGCTTTTCATCTGCAGAGCCGTCTGCACGCCGGTGGGCGAGAAGACGGCCACCGAGCTGTTGCCCCAGTTCACGGCCTTGTCCATCCGCCCGCGTATCTCGCTGAGTCTCGACTCCTGAGTTTCCTGCTCCTGGGTGTCGTAGTCGCCGGGCAGCCACCATGCGGTGTGGTCGCCCGTCATGCGGAACTCCGACCGCTCGTCCTGTATGAGGAAGTAGTTCAGCTCTTTCTGCTGGGGGAACTCATAGCGGAAGCCGATGCCGTCGTCGTAGACGCGGAAGCGGATGATGATTTCGCGCTGGTGGCGCTCCTCAAACATGCCGCGCTGGCCCTCGCCGGCGGTGACGCGGGGCTGAGTCCAGTGCTGGGCCAGCTTGGCGGCATACTCCACATAGTGGTTGCGGATGGTGGCCGTCTCGCCCCATACGGGCCGCCACGTCTCGTCGGTGGTGCTCGTCTGCTCGTCGACCAGTGTGAAGCCGTCCATCAGGCTGCGCTCGTCCAACCCCCGCGACGCATGCTTGTCCTTGGCCAGCTCCAGGCCCAGGTGCGAGGGCAGCACCACGGGCCGGCCCTTGTAGCTCATATCGTAAGTGGGGCGACCCTTGTCGTCCAACGAGAAGTTCAACACTACATCGCCGTTGGGCGAAGCCACTCTGCCTGCAACAACCGTCAGCGGCACCAATACCAGAGCCGCCAAGATGCTTTTCCGTTTCATAATGAATTTCTGTTTTAAGTCCGTGCAAAGGTAAGTTTTTTTCCTGATACAACCAAACGATTTAAAAAAAATCGGCAAAAGTTGCACGTAATTCAAAAATAATCCGTACCTTTGCACCCGCAAATGCGAAAATGCGCATATTATTCGGGAAGTAGCGCAGTTGGTAGCGCACTACGTTCGGGACGTAGGGGTCGGGCGTTCGAGTCGCCTCTTCCCGACAACGCAAGGTTGTCAATCGCAGGAGTTGGCCCTGCAACCGCTTAAAACAAGCTGGCAATAAGTTCCTGACAGTCAGCACGTTGTAAAGCATGGTGGTCGAGTAATCGGCCACCTTTTCTTTTTGGCATTCACGAAATTTTTGGCGTGTTTTTGGCGTGATAACATTATTTAACGAGCTATCGCCCCATTTATACTGAATTGAATTGTATTAGTTTGCAAAATGATA
>CADACW010000051.1 GCA_902786565.1 uncultured Prevotellaceae bacterium
TCTAGTTTTTTCCTCAATAATGTCATTTAGTTTAGCTTTGTTACTTTCTTCTTCGGCCATAATACTTTTTGCCAGATTATTGAGTTCCTCTTTTTCCTGAAGCAGTTTATGGTATTTTCTTTTAGTTTCCTCATATTCCTTTCTTTCTTCTTGCTGTCTCTTTACCTTTCTCCTATATAATAACAAAAGGATAGTTCCTGCTAAAAATGATGTTGTGCCTAGAACAATCAAACGCAAATGCTCCTTGTCTGCCCGCTCTTTTTCGCGAATGGAACGCTCTTTATGGCGGGTGTAATTGTACATATTTTGAGCTTTTTCAACCTCTGCCGTTGCCATTTGTGCATAGACTGAGTCGTTCATCGCGTAGCTGTAGAGGGCATATTTGGCGGCAGAATCGGGCTTGTTGATTTGCTGGTAAAGAAGGGCGAGACCTCTGGAGGCGGCATTCTGGTTGTTGAAGTTTTTTCCGTCTTGTAGCTCTTTTTGGAAATAGTAGTATGCGGAATCGTATTTGGCTGTTGCAAGGCAATAACGACCCTTGTAGTAATAGTAGACTTCATGACCACTTTCGAGTTTGCCGCTGGCATCAAAGAAACCAGATTCTTTCTCGTATGTTTCCAAAGCCTTTCCTGCTTGAGCATATTTACCTGTTTCCAAATAACTGGCTGCTGCAATCACAGAGAAAGTGGATGCATATTTTTCCTTTCCAACACTCCGAAACATCTTATAAACATTGTCGTATGTTGACATAACAGAATCGTGCATGCCCAACCTGTCAAAAGCGACCATTTTCATGGCATACGAATTGAAAGCAGCCATCGTGTCTCCTGCTTTTTCTGCAGCGGCTATTGAATAATCAAGGCTTATCAAGTTATCGCTTGACAGATTCTGTTTAAAATAGACATCGGCCATCTGTGAATATACGCGGCAAAGCTGGCGGTAGTCACAGTCGGCGGCGGTGGTGTCGGCGCGGTCTATGGCGTCGTGGTAGGCGGCGATGGCGGCGGGGGCCTCGCCGCGGTCGGCGTAGGTGCGGCCAAGGAGGTAGTGGGCCTCCATCTGCTCGTTAGGGGTGCCGTGGTCGTCGAAGTAGAGGGCCAGGGCCTGCGCCAGCGAGTCGTCGGTGAGCAGCGAGTCGGCCTGGTTGCGGGCCTGCAGGTGGGCCAGCTGCTGCCGCATATAGGTGGCCCGGCCCCTCTGGCAGGCGGCCAGGAGGGGGAGGAGCAGGAGGGGGAGAATGAGGCGAAAAAGGTATTGGTGCCGTCGGTTCATGGGCGATGCCAGGAAGGTGGAGAGTCAAATTAATTCCGTGAGGAAGGAACGGGCGGCACGGGCAATGCCCTCGGCATCGAGGCCATAGTGGTGGAAAATCTCGGTATTGCTGCCGTGCACCACATTCTCATCGGGAATGCCAAGGATGCGCACCGGGACGGGATGCTCAGAGAGCGTCTCGCAGACCATGGCGCCCAGACCGCCGTAGCGGCTGTGCTCCTCGACGGTGACGATGCGCCCTGTCTCGCGGGCGGCACGGCGGATGGCCTCCTCATCGAAAGGCTTCAGCCACGAGCAGTCGAGCACGCGGGCACTGATGCCCTCGGCCCGGAGCAGCAGGGCGGCCTGCCAGGCGTGGTAGACGGTCTCGCCGGTGGCCACGATGGTCAGGTCGGTGCCATCGACCACGGTGATGGCACGGCCGGGCTGGAAGGAGAAGTTGTCGTCGGCATAGACATCGGGCACGGCAGCACGTCCCACACGCACATAGCAGGGCTGCGGAAAGTCGACCAGCAGTGCCACGAGCTTGCGGGTGACGCGCCAGTCGCTGGGCAGACAGACGGTCATGCCGGGAAAGGTGCGCAGCGCGGCAATGTCGTGGAGCGAATGGTGGGTGGCCCCCAAGGCACCGTAGGCCACGCCGCCAGAGACGCCCAGGATGGTGACGGGGTTCTGGCTGTAGGCCAGGTCTACCTTGACCTGTTCCAGCGAGCGGGCCACATAGAAGCAGGCTGGTCCGCAGCAAAACACCTTCTTGCCCGAGTGGGCCAGTCCGGCACTGATGCCCACAGCGTCCTGTTCGGCGATGCCACACTCTACGAACTGTTCGGGCAGCTGGGTGGCGAAGTCTCCCAGAGTGACGGAGCCGCGAGCGTCGGTGGTCACGGCCACGATGTCACGGTCCTGGCGCGCCAGCTCCAGGAGCGTATCGGTGAACTGTTTTCTACAAGCAATCATTGGGATTCGAAATTACTTTTATTTAAAAAATCAACTCTCCAGAGAGGCGATGCGCGCCTCAATCTCGGCCACGGCCTGCTGGCACTGCTCGGCGTTGAGCACGCCGTGATGCCACTTGGCCACGCCCTCCATAAAGCTGACGCCACGGCCCTTGGTGGTGTTGGCCACCAGCAGATGGGGCTTGCCACAATGGTAGTCGATGGCATCGAAGGAGCGCACAATGTCGGCCATGCTGTCGCCGTTGAGCACGGTCACCTGCCAGCCGAAGGCCGACCAGCGCTGCTCAATGGAGTCGATGGGCATCACGTCCTCGGTGTTGCCCGAAATCTGAAGATGGTTGCGGTCGATGATGGCCACCAGATTGTCCAGATGATAGCGGTTGGCGGCCATGGCGGCCTCGTAGATGCTGCCCTCGCCCTGCTCGCCGTCGCCCATCAGGACGTAAGTGCGCCAGGGCTTCTGGTCCATCTTGGCGGCCAGCGCCATGCCCACGCCGATGGGCAGTCCGTGGCCCAGTGCGCCGCTGTTCACCTCGATGCCAGGCACCTCGATGGTGGGGTGGCCGCTAAGAATGGAGCCATACTGGCCCAGTGTGTCGAGCACGTCGGAGGCCAGGAAGCCGCGTGCCTCCAGTGTGACGTAGAGCGCCTCTACGCAATGGCCCTTGGAGAGCACGAAGCGGTCGCGCCCCGGAGCCTTGGGACACTCAGGGTCAAGGCCCTGCATCACGTGGAAATAGAGAGCCGTCATCAGGTTGAGGCACGACAGGTCGCCGCCGATGTGTCCGGCCTTGGCGCGGAAGACCACCTCAACCAGCCGCTTGCGGTTGCGCTCGGCCAGGAGCGTCAGTTCGTCTGTTGTCATAGTCGATAGAAAAAAAAGAAACAGGAAAAATTCAGAAAGGCAGAGCGGTAGAGAGTTCGTCCAGCTTGGCTGCCGTGAGACGCCCTATGCGCAGATAGTCGTTGAAGCGCACGCCGGAGACGGGTGCATTGAGCGCACTCCAGAGCGACAACGGCTTGGCAAAGCTCTGCACAGCCATGCGCTGCAACTCGCGGGCCGTGGGCAGATGGGCGTGGGTGGGCAGCAGGGCGGCTACTCTCTCGCAGAAGGAGACCAGCGTGCCCTCGTCGACCAGCTGCTGGTCGGCCAATGCGCGATAGACCGCGTACCACTGGCGGGCGTGGCGCACCTCCGGCCCCATCTCGCGCAGCACGCCGTCCACCTGCTCGGGAGTAAGTTGGCGGGCCAGCTTGAGCCTGGACTTGGCACGGCGTATGTACTTCTGGCAGTTGCTGAAGGAAGTCCTCGGCGATGCCTTCTCAACACCCACCACGCGGCCCAGCAGGCGCACGTCATACTGACCGGTGAGCAGGATGGCATCGTAAGCGTCGTTCTGCGGCACCAGCCACTGCATGCCGTCCTCGTCCTGGAAAAAGGTCTTCACCGTACAACTGCCGTCAATCCAAGCCAGCACGTTGTCGCCGTCGCGGCAGGTGGTGCCCAGCTGGACGCGCAGGCGGTCACCCTCCTCAAAATTCGCACCCGTCATGGAGTCTCCCACGACGGGTACGAATATTTCCGGATGGGTGCCCACGAGCGCCTTCGGCAACATGACGTAGTCGTCGGCCTCGTGGTCACCGGGAATGGTTGGCTGCCCGCACTTCACCGGGATGTCGCTCAGCGGCACCGGCGTGTCGCAGACCAGGGCCTTCAGTCCGCCCTGCTTCAGCAACTCAAGCACATCGGTCAGCTCTTTCTCGTTCATTGCAGACAGTTCTGGCATTACTTGGAAGCCATCACCGACAGCACTGTGGAGATGTCGGCCACATCGACGCTATTGTCTCTGTTCACATCGGCCTGCTCCATAGAAACCTTGGAGGTGTCGCCAGCCATCACGGTGAGGATGGACGATATGTCGGCCACATCGACACTATTGTCGCCATTCACGTCGGCATTTACTGCCGAATTGGCATCCACGGCATTCTGGGTCAGCTTGACCTGATAAGCGTCGCTGGCAGTGTTCACGATACCAGTCACGACGACCATCTCAACACCAGCGTCGGCCAGCTTGCTCAGGTTCTTGCCGTTGTTCACAACGACCAGCTTCGTGTCGCCATCCTCCAGATAGTACTTGGTGGTATTGGGTGTCACGCCATCCTCCTTGTAGGTCACCTCACGCACCAGCTTGGCGGTGAGCGTCACCAGGTCGCACACATTGGCGCCGGTGGCCACCGTGGCCAGAGTGGTCTGCACGGGCTCTGCCACTTCCTCGCTCTCCTCGATGGTCAGGCCGTCAAGGTTGGTGCTCTTGTTGGCCTTTACCTCAGGCATCAGTCTGAACACCTCGTAGTCGACAATAATCTTGCCGTTGATGATGGCATTGGTCTTGGCCACGTCCTTCAGGCCGTTAATCTGATAGAAGCAGATAGTTGCGCCGTTCTCGCGAACATAAATGTAATTTCCATCGTTGAAGAGCACCTTGGCGTTGGTCAGAGTCAACTCGATATTGTTGGTGTTCTCCATCTGGCGCAGGGCTGCGATGCTGGCCACAGGCTTTGCGGGTTCGACGACAATTTCGCCACCGCCAGCCAGTGTGATGGCTGTGACTACCAGCTCCATGCCATACTTCTCACCGCCATCGTAGACCAGACCGGTGATGTCGTACTCCTTGGTGGTGTCAAGGCCACTGACCAGATTCAGCTTGAAGCGGTCGTAGAGAGCCACCTCTGCACCGTCGGCAGAGCATTTCTTCAGGTCTTCCGAAAGAGTGGCCGAGTTGATCTTCACCAGGTCGCACACGTATGCGCTCACCTCGTCGGGGCCAATCTCCACGGGCTTCACCTCCTGAGCAGCGCCCACGCTGACGGTGCTGGCGTTGGTGCTTTCTGCAGTCTTCATGGCATAAGAGAATCCGCTGTTGGCGCTACGCAAGCCGATGATGGTGCCATTGAGCACATGGCCAGCCTCGGCAGCGATGCCCATATTGTAGAGGTCGATGGCACCACTGGCGTCGCGGACAAAGAGTTCGATGTTTTGGCCATTCACGTTCTTGTAGAGCACAATAGCGTTGTTCAGCGTCAGCTCGGCAATAGTGCCTTCAGCCAAAGCGTTGAAGGCAGCGATGTTGGCAACCTTTTCAACATCTGTGGTAGTGCCAGAGCCTGTATTGCCATTGATAGAGACGATGGTGCCGCCGTTAGCCAGTTCGGGAGTGACCTCTTCGTTCTTGACATACTTCTGCAGCAGGCCCTTGACCACTACCTCGTCGCCAACGGCGAGCAGGTTCTCGTCGGTGATGTTGGCACCGTTGAAGCCCTTTGCACGGTAAATGGTGAGTCCGGTGGTAGCCGTCTTGTCGTCGGCCATCACAAAGGTGACATTGCCGTGCTCTGTGGAAATCTCGCTCACGCTGATGACGTAGCCCTTCACCTGATAGGTCTCGGTGGTCTTTGCATTGTCGGCCAGGCCGTCGATGATGCTGAGAGCCTCAGCCACGGTGACGGTCTTCACCTCGTCGCCGGGCTGCGGGTCAACGGGTGTCTCGCCGCTCTCTTCCTTCACGGTCACATCGATAGAGATAGTCTGGGCCTCGTATTCGTCGTTGCCGGCAAACTCGGCGGTCAGAGTGGTCTTGCCAGCGGCAATCAGTGTGATGACACCCTCGCTGCTGATGGTGGCCACGGTCTCGTCACTGCTGGTATAGGTCACAGGCAGATTGTTGTCATTCGAGAGAGCCAGCGTCACCTCCTGGCCAATGGTCAGCGTGGTGCTGGCCTTGCCCCAGGAGAGTCCTGCGGGCTTCTTGGCCGTGCCCTGGTAGAGCTTGATGTTGTCCAGACGGGCATTGGCCGACTGAGACTGCGTGAAGGTGATGGTGATCTCGCTCGTTCCGCCAGCCACGCTGACAGGATAGCTGTAGTCATTGCCCTGGTTGGACACGTCGCCGATGGTAGCGCCTTCTACCGTGACGGTCAGCTTCTTGTTGCACTTGAAAGCCAGCACCATTTCGCCGCTCTTTCCGCCAAGGTTCACTCTGGCAGAGAAGGAGCCGCCACCCTTGGCTACCAGCAACTCAGGAGCCTCGCCACCGGCCAGCTTCTCATTATAAATGGCTGTGCCACTCTTGAAAGTGCCGTCGTCATTGAGAACCGTACCGCCAAATGTGTAGTTGGGATTGACGGTGCTGGGGTCAGTCTTAAACTCAGTGACACCACTCCAGTCTTCCTGCCAAATGATGTCTTCGGCAAAAGCCTGCCCTGCAAAGAGCACCAAAGCGCTCAACAGGAATAAACGTAACGATTTCTTCATAATATTAAATGTTTTAAATTGGAAAAAGTAGTATTTTCGTGCAAAGTTACGATTTTATTTTAACGTGGCAAAGAAAAACTGCAAGAAAATTGTATGAAGTTAAAAAGGATTAAAAAACATACAACTTATAACTATTTTTCGTAACTTTGCAGCCGCAAAAAGCCTATATAGGCATACATAGCTAAAAGTCAAGTAGTTAGGGTAAATATTTTAAGGTGAAAGAAGATGAGACAGCTAAAGATTCAGAAGAGTATCACAAACCGTTCGAGCGAGGCGCTCGACAAATATCTGGTAGAAATAGGCCGTGCTCCCCTTATCAGCATCGACGAGGAGATTGAGTTGGCACAGCAAATTCGCAAAGGCGGACCCGCCGGCGAGCGTGCCAAGGAGAAGCTGGTGACGGCCAATCTGCGCTTTGTGGTATCTGTGGCAAAGCAGTATCAGCACCAGGGACTTACCCTTACAGACCTGATTGACGAGGGTAACATCGGACTGATCAAGGCAGCACAGAAATTCGACGAGACCCGTGGCTTCAAGTTCATCAGCTACGCCGTGTGGTGGATCCGGCAGAGCATCCTGCAGGCCATTGCCGAGCAGAGCCGCATTGTGCGCCTGCCGCTGAACCAGGTGGGCTCGCTGAACAAGATCAGCCACGAAATCAACAAGTTCGAGCAGGAGTACCAGCGCCACCCGTCGGTGAGCGAACTGGCCGAGATGACCGAGATGGACGAGGAGAAGATTGGACAGTCCATGCAGGCCGACAGCCACCACGTGTCGATAGACGCGCCTTTCCAGGACGGCGAAGACAACTGCATGCTCGACGTGATGGCCAGCGGCGAAGAGACACGCACCGACCGCCAGGTGGACCACGAGTCGATGGCCCAGGAACTGAGCAGCGTGCTGTCGAAGGTGCTCAAGGAGCGCGAAATCATCATCATCCGCGAGTGCTTCGGCATAGGGTGCCACGAGAAGGGGCTTGAGGAGATTGGCGACGAGCTGGGCCTCACCCGTGAGCGTGTGCGCCAGATTCGCGAAAAGAGCATTGCCAAGCTGCGCGACAGCGGCAACACAAAGATACTGATGAAGTATCTGGGGTAAGGCACTCCGCCCTTATTTGAGTTTTTTCTTCACCGGCTTGCTTTCGTTCTGCAGCCGGTCGAGAGCTGTGACGGCGTAGGTGGCACCACTTGCGCCGCCATCGTTTATACGGTAGAAGGTGTTTGGCGTGACGGCCACAATCTTCGAGGCATCGGCGGTGTTCACCTTCTCGCCCTTCTCAAAGCGGTAGACCACATAGCGGGTGACCACGTCGCCCCACTTCTTGCCCTTCGGTGCCGTCCAGAAGAGCACCTTGCCGTCGGGCGTGTCGATGGGCATCACCTTGCGGGGCTTGCGGGGCGCCTTCTTGTCGATGAAGGGCATCAGCGGCTGCAGGGCAGGATAGCGCCAATAGTTCTGGCGCAGGGCCGTGGCATAGTTGCCCGTATTGTCGACGGCGGCCTTGGCATACCACAGCACGGTGCCCTTCACGTTCTGCATCTGCTGGTGCAGGCGCTGCTTGGCGGGCTGCTGGTTCAGCTGGGGGTTCTGCAGGTCGGCGTGTTTCACCGTGCGCTCAATGTCCTCGCCGATGAACAGCGGGCGCTGGGCGCAGTACTTGTTCCACCAGCGTATGAGGGTGTCGTAGTCGGCAGCCTTGTGGCCAATCTCCCAGTAGAGCTGGGGCACACAATAGTCCATCCATCCGTTGTTCACCCACAGCAGCACGTCGGCATAGAGGTCGTCGTAGTTCTGCGTGCCGTTGGTCTGGCTGCCAATGCCGGGCGCACTCTTCTGGTTGCGGTAGATGCCGAAGGGCGAGATGCCCACCTTGACCCAGGGTTTGGCCTTGTGTATGGTCTCATAGAACTGCTTGATGAAGAGGTTCACATTGTGTCGCCGCCAGTCGCCCCGGTCCTTGATGCCATTGGGGTTCTGCCTGTACTGTGCATCGTCGGGGATGGCCTGCCCTGCCACGGGATAGGGGTAGAAGTAGTCGTCCATGTGGATGCCATCCACATCGTAGCGGGTCACGATGTCGGTGGCCACCTGGCAGATGTAGTCGCGGTTTTCGGCAATGCCGGGATTCAGTATGAGCATATCGTCGTAGCTGAAGCACCGCTCGGGGTGGGTCACGCCGATGTGGGTGACGGCCAGCTGCGTGGTGGTCTTGGTCTTGGCCCGGTAGGGGTTGATCCAGGCGTGCAGCTCCATGCCGCGTTGGTGGCACTGCTCCACCATCCACTGCAGGGGGTCCCAGTAGGGCTGCGGTGCGCGGCCCTGCTGCCCGGTGAGGAAGCGGCTCCACGGCTCCAGGCTGCTCTGGTAGAGGGCGTCGCACTCCGGTCGCACCTGGAAGATGATGGCATTGACGCCCATCTTCTGCAACTCGTCCAGCTGGTATCTGAGCGTCTGCTGCATCTTCTCCGTGCCCAGGCCCAGGAACTGTCCGTTCACACACTGAATCCAGGCGCCGCGGAACTCACGCTTAGGCTGTGCCACAGACCCCATACTGACGACGAGGCCAGCCAGCAGGCAAACGGCGCTCACCAACCATTTATACATTGCAGTCTTCTTTTTCATTTCCATCATGCTCATCATTTCAATTACGCTGCAAAATTACTGCTTTTCCTTGAAACACGCAAGAAAAGGGCGCACAAATGTTGCCACGGCCCACCTGCGCCCACCCATCTCCCGCCTTGCGCGTATATAAATAGGAAGGGGGCCGCACCTAAAACAGCTTTTGCCCGTACCTAAAACAAACGACTCGACGTAATTTACATAAATTACGACGAAATTTATATAAATTACGACGTAATTCAGATAAATTACGTCGAGTCGTTAAGTTTATCCCCGTGCGCCAGATGTTTTGTCTCCGCCCTCCCGCTGTTTTAGTTTCGGGCAGACAGCAGAATGGGGGCGTGCCCCTCGTCAGCAGCACGCCCCCTGTCAGGAAATGATAAGCAGAAGCATTTATTTGCCGATGTACTTGCGCCCCTGCCGGATGTAGATGCCGGGGCGGGGCGTGCCGGTGACGCTGCGCCCCTGAAGGTCGAAGTCATGCGGAACTACCGACGGTGCAGGCACCGGCGCGGCAATGCCAGCATAATAATCTTCCAGAGGGAGCACGGTCCCCTTGTACACTTTCTTGAACTTTTCGATTTCTGAAGGCTGGCAATAGATGACGGTGCGGTCTGCATCTACGAAATAAAAGGTGTCGCTGCGCAGACCGTTGGGGAAGGTTCCACGGATGACAATACTTTCGAGACCCGTCCAGCGGAAAACACTCTCAGCAAAGCCACTGACACTTGCAGGAATGTCAAGATGTCGCAGACTCTCGCAATAGTCGAAAAAATAAGCACCTATATAACTTAAGTTTTCTGAGAATTTTACGGACTTAAGGTTTTTGCTATTGGCGAAAAGCCCAAAAGATGTGTATGTCACACTATTGGGCATTGTCACGCTGACAAGATTGGGATTATAGGCAAAGGCATCGCCTCCAATCCATTCCACACCATCCGGGATGTCATACGCCTCACTCTTTGCTCCGGCAGGATAGCAGCACAGATGCGTCTTGTCCTTGCTGAACAGCACACCATCGACAGCACAAAAATAAAGATTCTCCTCGTCCACCTCAATGCGCTCCAGGCTGGTACAGCCACGGAATGGGTTCTGGCAGTCGTTATAGCCGGCGTAGTGATGGATTTCCACAACGGTCTTGGGTATTCTCACCTTGGTCAGGGTCTTGCAGCCGTCGAAAGCCAGCCACTCTATCCTGTCCACGGTGTAATTCTTGCCATTGAAGGTCACCTTTTCCGGGATTTCCAGCTCACCCACCCATTGGTTGGCATTGGCAACCATAGCTGTACGCTCAATCTCGTTCAGGCCATACGCCAATCCGTCGATGGACACTTTAGGGTAATTGCTACCCGTCCAACTATGAGTATTTAATATGTAATAAAAATAGTTGAAGTACTCACGCGTTAAGATACATTCGTCATCATCATAGCATCCCACATATTTTGAGACAGAGCCATTATTCACGATGTTCTCGAAATCAAACAATCCCCTGTCGCAACCCACACCCTCGACAATATACCTGTGCATCTCAACATTCTCGCCAGGAATCTCAAAGACTGCATCAATGTAATTCCAATCGAGGTTCTCGATTGAAGCAGTGCCAATGCTCTTCACCGCATAATTGAAGAGAAGCGACGTTGTGCTTCCCACGCTGGCATTGAAGTCGTACACCTCATGCCACTCCCCTTCCGCAACAAAGGGATAGAAGGCGGGGTCTATGCGAAGGTGGCATATTGACGCCTTGCGGCCATCTTCGTAGCCCAGGCCGTACAGATGGTGTCCTTCAGGGCTGTCACAATAGATTTTCTTGCACTTCTTCCCGTCAACGAGCGAGTCGCCGTCCACCATCCAGGAATAGGCGAAGTCTTTCCACGTCGTCTGGTATGTCTGGTAGTCTTCCGTAGGTTCATATACAGGTTTCTTTAACACGTATTTCCACGTGCGTCCGTCCACGAACATCGGGCGGCTATTGGTCTGGGCTTCAGATAATACTGGAAGCAACACGAAAAGAGCGAAGTAAAACAATCTCATAGTTTCTCTTGTTGTTTAGGTTAAATTTGTGGCTGCAAAGTTACGGCTTTCTCCGCTTTCGTGCAAGGAAAACCAGAAATAAAAATAAACCAAAAATAAACCAAAACAAATCACCCTCCATCTTATTGACTATAAGACGGATATGATTTGGATGAGGCAAATACAAAAGTTCCCCAGAGACATTTAGAAAAGTGAAATGCCCCCTACGGCTCCAGATAGTCGTAGATAGTGCCGGTCCAGTCGGCACCGTTCTCGGGGCAGTAGGTGCGGATGCCCATCTGGCTGGCTGCTGCCACGTTGCGGAGTCCGTCGTCGAGGAAGAGGCAGTCGTAGGGCGACACGTGCTCGGCCAGGAGCACCTGGTGGAAGAAATTGAGGTCGGGCTTCATCAGCTTCATCTCATAGCTGAGATAGAGGGCGTCGAAGTAGTGGCGCACGCTGTGGCCATGGCCGTCGAAGTCGGGCGAGTCGGCCCACGCCATCATGCAGGGGTTGGTGTTAGAGAGGAGCACCAGTCGGTAGCCCTCGTTGCGCAGGCGCAGCAGGGCGTCGAGATTGCGCTGCGGCACCTCCTTGGCATAGCCCTGCCAGGCGTAGTTACACTGCTCGATGGTCACCTCGTGGCCCACCATGAGCGACAGCTTCTGGCGGAAGGTCTCGGCATCAATCTTTCCACCCTCCAGGTCGCCGAAGATGCCCTCCTGCGTATAGGCGTTGAGCCGCTGCCGGGCATCGCTCAGGCCCAGGGCCTCGAAGCGGCTGACTGCCTGCTGCTGGTCGAGGGTGATGACCACGCCTCCGAGGTCAAATATTATGGTATCTATGCTTCGCATGCGCAACTATTTTCAGAGGGAAATTTAAAAATGTAAAAATGTAAAAATTGAGAAGCGAGGGGTGAGAGGGTTCATATTCAGAATCCTTTCATGGCACGGTCCATTTCGCGTCTGTCTTCCTTCTCCTTCAGGGTCTGGCGCTTGTCGAATGCCTTCTTGCCCTTGCAGAGGGCAATGTCCACCTTGGCCCGCCCGTTGGCGTCGATCCACACCAGCGTGGGCACGATGGTGTAGCCCGTCTGCTTGGTGGCGCTCTCCAGACGGCTGATTTCGCGGCGGGTGAGCAGCAGCTTGCGGTCGCGCATCTGCTCGTGATTGTTGTACGAGCCGTAGAAGTAGGGGCTTACTGACATGCCCTTGACCCACAGCTCGCCACGTATGATGGTGCAATAGGTGTCTACCAGGCTGGCCTTGCCGGCCCTTATCGACTTGATTTCGGTGCCGGTGAGCACGATGCCGGCGGTCAGCTCTTCGATGAAGAAATATTCGAAGGCGGCCTTACGGTTCTTGATTTGTATGGGGCTTTTCTTGCGAAGCTCCTCCTGCTGCTTGTTCATGGTATGATGGTGGCGAATTTCTCTATATTGTTGTCTACGTAACGGGCAATCTGCTCCGTCCATTGCTCTTCGTTCTCGATGAAGAGGTCGTCGTAGTCGTCGAACTGTGGGTACTGCTCGTAGAGGGCCATAAACTCCTCGTCGGTGCAGTCGGCCTCCAGGGCTTCCCGGCTCTCCAGCCAGAGTGTGTGCACCTGGTAGAGCATCTTCGAGAGGTCGCGCAGGCCCCACATCTTGTTGAGGGCCTTGGCAAAGGGGTTCTTGAAGATGAAGGTGCCGTAGCCGTTGTGTATGAGCTGTATGAAGCCCCCCTCCATCACCTCCTGCCGCAGGGTGTCCCAGCAGAGCAGCGTCATCTGGTCGGCATTCAGCTGGGCCATGGTCTCTGGTGTCGGCTCTCCGCCAATGGCCTTGCGGATGGCGTCGACAAACACCTGTACGAACTGCTCCATGCCCTGCATGGCGGCATTGGTCAGGTCTTGGTCTCTTACTGTTATCTGATTCATTTTCTTGGTTTACAAGGCGGCCCGCCTGCACTGTCCTGGCAGGCGAGCCGCATGATGTGTAAGTTGGGTTTATTTGCCACCGGCCATAATGGTCAGCACGGCAGAAATGTCGGCCACATCCACCACGCCGTCATGGTTCACGTCGGCCACCACCGCGCTGAAGCGCGAGGTGTCGCCGGACATCACTGTCAGGATGGCCGAAATGTCGGCCACGTCGACTGTTCCGTCGCTATTCACGTCGCCGTTCTCCTCCTGGCCTGACTCGCCGGGGGCGTTGGCAATGTAGATGTCGTAGAACTGGGCCTTTGAGTTGCCGCCAGCCAGATAGGCGCGCACATAGACCTCGTCGCTGCCGTTGTAGCTGCGGGTGAAGTTATGGTAGAGGCGGTAGCCGTTCTCGATGACGATGGTGTCGCCGGCCGTCTGCCAGTCGCTCTCCCACTGGTTGCCGTCCTTCGATGTCTGGAGTACGATGTAGAACTTGGTCTCGTCGCCGCCGTTACCGTTGCCGATGTTGGCCACGATGTCGAAGGGGCCCTTGAACTTCTGCGTCGATACGATGTAGGCATTGTAGGGGAACGAAGCGCCGTCGGGTTGCGTGTTCTTGTCGGCCAGGTTGATGAAGTTGTTGGTGATGGGGAAGTCGGGATCCACATCGTCCACCGTGGCGGGGTTGCGGTTGCTGGTGTCGCCAATGTCGCTGCCGGCGGAGAGGCCCTCCCAGATGACCAGCTGTCCGCGTGAGCGTATCATCCAGCCGTTCTCGAAGTCAATCTCCTCTTCAGGGTTGAGCACGCTGTAGGTCGTCGTGGTGGTCTCGTCGCCCGTCTCCGGGTCGGTGACGGTCTCCTGGCTCACACCTTCCTCGGTGTTCCAGTAGCTGTAGGCTGCCTTGTCCTTGCGCCACGAGAAGTAGTAGCTGGTGGTCGACTTGTTCTGGTCGCCCTTCGCGAAGTATTGGTCCTTGTTGGCATCCATGTGTGCCAGGATGTTGGTGCGCTCCATCCTGTCGCCTATGGCCACATACAGTTCGGCCACCTCTGAGTTGATATAGCCCTCGGCCACGGCAAATGCGTAGACCCTGCGCGACTTCTTCAGCTCAAACGGCCCGGTGTAGGGGCTCGACTTCTTCACCTCGTTGCTGCCACTATAGTTATAATAGATGGTGGCTCCGGCCAGTTCGCAGCTGATGGTCACGGTGCGGCCGTCGACCTCGCTGTCAGAGCTGATGACGGGCGTCGGGGCCTGGCTCTTCAGTTCGATGGCCTGCTGGGCCACCTCGCTCATGAGGAATCCCTCGCCACGTGCCACGGCCTTCACGGTGACGCCGGCCGTCGTGATCTGGATGGGCTCGGTGTAGCGGGTGCTCTCTGCGGTAGGCTCGCTGCCGTCCAGGGTGTAGAACACCTCGGCGCCGGCCACGGTGCTCTTCAGTGTGACGATGGTCAGCTGGTCCTTAAACTCCTGGCTGATGGCGGGAGCGGGAGCCTGGCCCACCTTGACCTTGGTGTTGGCCAGCACACTGATGGCGTTGGTCAGTATCTGCGGTGTGGCGGCGTCGGTCAGATTGTCCTCGGTATAGGGGATGTAGATGTAGGCATTGCGGTTCAGGCTATGGCCGTGGATGGCCACCAGGTCGTCGGCATCCATCACCGTGGCCAGCACGGCATCGTCGGCAAAGCGCCCGTCCAGCTTGACTGCCGGATAGCCCACCGAGCCGGTCAGCGGCAGGCCCACCACCTCAGGATTGTCGGGGTCCTCGATGAGCATCAGGTCGCGGAACAGGGCGTGGGTAGCCATCTTCACATTGGCAAACGTCTGCTCGGTGGCACTGACCGTGCCGACACCCCAGGCGGCATAGACGGCGGGGTTGAGGCAGAGCGTGGGCACGAAGGGCTGGATGGCCTGCAGCGAGGCGATGGCCTCGGCATTGGCCACGGTGGAGCTGATGACGATGGCGTCGTAGGCCGTCAGCTGGTCAAAGTCGAGTGCGCCGGTCACGGCAATGGGGTCCAGGTCGTAGTTCTCGCCGGCAGCCATAAAGGTATAGCCCATGTTGCTGTCCAGGTCGCCCTCGTAGAGGAAGGCGGCCTTGGCCTTCTGGTCGGCAGTGCCAATCTCAATGTAGTAGATGTGGCAGCCGCTGGTGTTGTAGACAATCACGTCGACGGTCTCGCCGTCGTCGTTGGGTGTGGCGCCCTCAGGCAGCGTCCAGCCCTCTTCCCAGGTGTGGGTGTCAATCGTGGTGGGCTTGAACGACTCGCCAATCTTGTTGGTGGCGGCTATGCTGCCCACGTAGAGCTCTACGCCACGGGCATCGCTGGGCTTGTGGCTCTCGACGGTGAAGGTCATCTTCTGGCCGATGCGCACATTGGGGATGGTGAAGCACACCATACTCTTGCCGCCGCCGCCCAGCCAGAGGTACTGCGGGCCGGCATACTCGCCCAGCGAGGTGCTGGGATAGTCGACGGCGATGGCCAGCGAGCGGTTGTTGGCATAGGTAGAGCCGAAGAGCAGGCCCTCGGTCTCGGCGATGGTCACGCCGTTGGCAGTCAGTTCGCCCGACTGCTCCTCCTGCAGCCAGTAGCATTTGCCGGCTGTGGCCTCGGGGGCCACCTTGCCCTCTCCGGCGTCGGCTTTCTTCTCGATGTCACTCCAGCCCACGGTAGAGCTGGCGGCAGCGTCGGCTGCCAGATTGGCTATCGTCTGGGCGCTCCAGTGCGTGAAGTCCCAGCGGCGGTAGCCCTGTGCGTCGGCACTCATGGCAAAGGCCAGGAGAGCCAACAGACTCATTGTAAATAGTTTCTTCATAGGTTTAAAGCTTTTTAGGGTTAGTATTAAAAAGAGGGCTTTAGCTTTCATGAGTTATTTGAAATTCTTCAGTTCGTACAGGGCATCGAGGGCACGGCCCGTCTCGTTGTCGAAGAGGCTGGCGTTGTACCACCCCTCCCGCAGGTCGCCGGTGGTGCCCTTGGCATTGGCCTCGGCATACCACCACACCAGTCCGCTGACCGATGCGTGCTTCTTCAGCATCGTGATGAGGGCTGCCGTGAAGGCCTTCTGTCCGCCATTGCTGTAGGCGTAGGTGCCTGTATAGTTGTACTCTGTTCCGCCCACTGCCCACTTCCACGGATAGCCCGTCTCCACTATCTGTATCTGCTTGCCGTAGTTCTTGCCCTCCAGCCGGGTGATGGCCGTCTCCAGCGTACTGAGCGGGCCGTGGAAATAGGGGTAATATGACAGGCCGATGATGTCGTAGTCCACCGCGGCCGTCTTCATCCGGTCGAAGTAGTCGGTGAGCACGTCGGGCTTGGGCGTGCGCTCGCTGTGGATGATGATGCGGGCCTTGGGGCACACCTCGCGGCAAGCCTTGGTGGCCTGGCGCAGCAGGGCGAAGAAGCGGATCCAGTTCTGCTGCGCGCTGGCGGTGTAGCAGCGGTTGGTCTGGCTGGTGCCCACGGCGCTCTGCGTGCCCCACAGCATGCCGTAGCTGATTTCGTTGCCGGTCTGAATCAGGTCAGGGGTGGCTCCGGCGGCGGTGAGCTGCTGCAGGCAGTCGCGGGTGTAGTCGTAAACTTGCTGCTGCAACTGGGCATCGTTCAGCTTTGCCCAGGCATCAGGCGTCCACTGTGCGCCCGGATCGGCCCACGTGTCGCTATAGTGGAAGTCCAGCATCAGCTGCAGGCCGGCGGTCTTCACCCGCTGGCCCAGGGCCTGCACATAGTCCAGGTCCTGCACCACCTGCTTCTTGTCGCTGCTCTTCGAGGGGTCGACCATCAGCCTCAGGCGCACCACGTTCCAGCCCTGCTCTTTGACAAAGGTGAGCAGATTGGCGATGGCCTTGCCGCTCTTGTCGCTCCAAGCGGCCCCCTGGGCCTCATACTTGGTCAGCATCGACAGGTCGCCGCCCACGATGCGCGTCTCCGGCTCCGGCGTCGGGTCAGGTGTCGGGTCGGGCTTGGGCGTGACGGTAGTGTCGCCCTGCTGGGGGGTGTTCTGTGTGGTGTCCTTCTGCTCCTGCGGGTTGACGGGAGCTGGTGTCTGCGGTGTCTCATCGTCGCCGCCCCCGCAAGCCGCAAGGGCCATCAGGGAAAACAATGCTGCAAAAAATATGTGTCTCTTTTTCATAATCGATGTTTAATAACAAGAAAATTTCTGCAAAGATACACAAAAAAAGTGTAACGCCCTTCTCCCGTCTGTTTAAATTTATTAAAAATTCATTCCGCGCCGTGACATCCACGCTCCTCGGCGTAAAATCTGCCCTTCCCCTCACCCCCATTTAGGACGACCGCCGGATAGCCCAAACCAGCGCCAAACGGCACAAAGGAAAGAATAAATCCATTATTACAATAAAAGGCAGGCGAAAGTCGTTATTTATGAAGACAATAAAACAATTATGGCTTCAAATAAACTAATTGACGTAAATATCTCTGAACTGTTCAAGATAATTGCTGAGAAGAAAAAAGGCATTATCACCTGCTTCTTCATTACGGCAGTCGTTGCCATCATCATAAGTTTCAGCATCCCACGCATTTACAAGTCCAACGTCACGTTGTCGCCAGAGTCATCGACGGCAAATGGCATCACCAACTTCTCATCGCTGGCCGAAATGGTGGGCATCAACCTCAACTTTGGCTACAGCAGCGATGCCATTTATCCAGAAATTTACCCCGACCTCATCAGGTCTAACGACTTTCTGGTGAGTTTGTTCGATGTAAAGGTGACATCGCTCGACAGCACTATCAACACCACCTACTATGACTACATCAAGAATATGCAGAAATCGCCTTGGTGGAGTTGGCCCATAGAATGGATAATCAGCCTGATTCCACAAAAGGATGACGTTGTACAGGCGCATGGCGACGGCCCCGACCCATTCATGCTGACCAAGGAGCAGGACGACGTAGCGAAAGCCATATCAGCAAACATCAAATGCGGCGTGGACAAGAAGACGAATGTCATCTCCATAGAAGTGACCGCCCAGGACCCGCTCATTGCCGCCACCATGACCGAAGTGGTGAGAAAACAATTGCAAGTGTTCATCACAAACTACCGAACAAACAAAGCCCGGGCGGACATGGAGTACATCAAAGGGCTTTGCGACGAGGCATTTTTGGAATACGAGAAGGCAAGGAGAAAGTATTCTTCATTCAGCGATGCAAACATGAACATACTGCTCTCCGCCTTCCGAATGAAGCAGGAAGAGCTGGAAAACGAAATGACGCTGAAATACGATGCCTACAGACAATTGGCCGAGCAACTGCAAGTGACCAAGGCTAAGGTTCAGGAACGCACGCCCGCTTTCACCATTGTACAGATGGCCACCGTACCCTTGAAGCACAGCAACATGAAGAAGATTGTGTTGCTTATCGTGTTTGAAGTGCTGGCCATGGGGGCCTACCTGCTCTTCATCGCTTACCAGAACCGCAAACGGCTCTTCACTTTCTCTTGGCAGCTATAAGGGTTGAGCATGGGCATCGGCAAGAAAACGTATTCTGCCCAAGAGGACGGCAGACGGAAATGGCGTAGCATTATTTGGATCTATGCCGTGGCCTCTGCAGTGAGCATTGCTTTGGCCCTTCTCTACAGCATCAGCACCCCCACCACCTACACTGCCGAGACGGTGCTTGTCGACGAGAACACACAGACAGATGTTTTAGTAGGACTAACCGAGTCAAGAAAATGGTTTTGGGAGAAAGACGATTGGGACAAAGGCATCAACGACATTGAAGTCTACGCCAAACAGCTGGACTCACGCGAGTTTGCCATCGAAATGTCTAAGACACGCCTGCCCGGACTGGGCATAAGCTATCTTGAGCATGTGAAGAAAAACCACAGCCATCCTTGGTGGTATATGCGCGAGTTTGAAAACGACGACGAAGAGGCTCTGAAGCAAATCAGCGAGTGCATCAGATACAGAGTGGTCGCTGCCAAGCAGACGCTCACCATTCAGGTGTCCGACCCCGACCCAGTGGCGGCCGCCCGCCTGACCGACAGCGTGAGCAATCATCTGCAGCAGTTTATTGCCAGTAAAAGGGCAATTCTACTGAAAGAAAGATGCAACTACTTGGAAAAAGTGAGCAACGAAGCCAAGAATGAGTTTCTGGCCCGCCAGAAACTATATGCTGAATACTACGATTCGCACCAGAACAGCAGCACTGCCCAAGAGACAAGCCACTTAGAGACGTTGAGGAAGAACAAAAACGAGGCCCACTCGACCTATTCGGCCATCAATCAGCAATATCTGCGCGAAAAGATGCAACTGGAACGGAGCCCCATGCCTTTCTATACCATAAAGCGGGCGGCGGTGCCTGTCAGTCCGTCGAATCCGCAGTATATCCTCAACATTCTCTCACTGCTCGCCGTAGCCCTAATGCTCACCACATTGGGCGTACTCTATAAATACATCGACAATAGCGGGCGTAAAATACAATTCGGCGATGTATTCGCACCCTGGTTCGTCACCATTGGCATCTGGTCTGCCATCCTTGCCGGACTGTATCTGGCAGCTGACGAGCTGTACCCGTTGAGCGACCAGTTCTATATTTGCCTCTCCATTTGGCTGATTGTGTTCTGCTCGTCATCTTTCATGACCTTCAACTTCCTGCCAAGGCTGGTGCAAAGCGTCAGGACTCGCTTGGTGACCGTGCCGTTCAATTCGCTTGTGTTCAATTTCTTCTTCGTCATTTCCGTAGCCATCACGCCACTTTACCTTTATTCCATCCTGAAGATAGTCTCCATGTTCGGAACGGAGGACTTCGTGGCCAACATCCGCATACTTGCCGTACACGGAAACGAGAGCTTTGGCTACCTCAGCCTCTCATACGTTCTGAACCAGTCACTGCTCATCATGGCCCTTTGGCGCTACCCGCGCATACCCCTTTGGAAGCTGCTGGTGGTCTATTGCATGACGCTGATGAACGCTTTCGCCATCATGGAGAAGGGCATGCTGTTCTTTATCATCATTGTCACAATGTTTGTCTCATACGAGAAGCGGCTATTAAGGATGCGCTCCATTATGCTGTCAATGGCAGTTGTCGTCGTATTGTTTTTTGTCCTCAATCTCTCACGGGCAACAGAAGAAAGTGGCTATGCAGAGGAAACCACACTCCTTGACTTCTTCGTCATGTATGTGCTCTCACCTCCTGTCGCCTTCGGCACACTCAGCCAAGACATATCGCTGCTGCCGGGCTCACACACTTTCCAGGCCATCTACAAACTGCTTAACGCCAAAGGGCTCGGCAACTTCGCCATTGAGGACAGCAGAGTCCAAGACTTTGTTTTCGTGCCCATCCCGACCAACATCTACACCATCTTCCAGCCTTTCTTCGAAGATTTCAAATATCGGGGTATAGCTTTCTTTGCACTCCTCTACGGTATGTTTTCAGGCTGGATGTATCGTCTCTACCAAAATGGCAATGCAGTAGGGAAAATCATATATACATATCTTGTATTTGTGCTTGCACTTCAGTTCTATCAAGAGAATCTTATTCTTAATCTTGTACAGTTCAGCCAGTTTGTCTTCTTGACGATGTTGGTTCAGCAGCGGTTCATTGGTTTCAACATTAACAGCAAGCGAGCATAGACTATGAAGAACGACTCACTATTGTCTAAAGCCAAAACCTGGTTCAGGACACTGCCCGTCCCTTACCTGATTGACTTTGTAGAATTAGCCAACAAGGCAAAATGGACGCCTCTGCTTTATTTGTCGCTTGCAATTGCCATGACATTCCACCCCGAATTGCCTGTCGCCATACTCTTCCTATACTTCTTTGTTCCAGTCGCAACAATCCTGATCAGTTTAGGACTCTATAAGTATTTGAACAAATGGCTGCCTTCATTCACTAAAGCAGCGACTGGAGGGCGATGAACAAACTGTAGAAACTGTAGAACACACGGCATCGATATGATAGGAATAAAAAGTTTTGCCAAAGGTAATTCCAGAACGACACTCATAAAGAAGAACGTCCTGGCCTCGTTCTTCATCAAGGCGTGGTCGGCACTGGTACAACTGGCACTGGTGCCACTCACGTTGTCGTGCTTAGGTGTCTATGAAAACGGGGTGTGGCTGACCATCAGTTCCGTGCTGCTGTGGATAGACAACCTGGACATCGGACTGGGCAACGGACTGCGCAACAAATTGGCCGTCTGCATGGCCCAAAACGACACGGAGAAGGCACGCGAGATGGTGTCGTCCACATTGGCCATGCTCGTTGGCATCATTGTGCCAGTGGTATGCCTGCTGATAGCAGCCGAACTGTTAGGCGACACCTACAGCGTCTTCAACGTAGACCGGTTGAGGATTGACAACCTGACAACTGTCATCATTGTGTCCACAATCTTGGTGGGCACCACTTTCGTGTTCAAGTTCTTAGGCAATTTCTACATGGGGCTTCAGCTTCCGGCCGTCAACAATCTGATGGGGAGCCTTGGAAGCACCTTGATTTTGCTGGGCACCCTCGTCGTCTACCTCAATGGGAGCCACTCTATGCTGTTGATAGCACTGGTCAACACCGGAGGGCCGTTGATAGTCTACCTGATATGCTATCCCATCACCTTTATGGGCAAATACAAATCACTGCGCCCATCGCTGAGATTCGTCAAGTTCAGTGCTGCCAAGGAGTTGTTTTCGCTGGGCGTCAAGTTCTTCCTCCTGCAAATACCGGCTGTGATTCTCTTTTTCACCTCCAACATTCTCATTTCCCATCTCTTCACGCCCGAAATGGTCACGCCCTACCAGATTGCTCACAGATATTTTTCCCTCACCATGACGCTGTTCACCATTGTCTGCGTGCCCTTCTGGACTGCCACCACCGATGCCTACGCACGGAAGGACTATCCCTGGATAAACCATGCGAACAAGATTCTGAACTTGATCATGCTGGCTATTCTGGCCATCATCGCCGTGATGACCGTCCTCTCAGGTTTTGTCTATGATATATGGATTCACGGCAAGGCATACGTGCCATTCTCCATCACGCTGATTTCAGCCGTTTATCAGTTTATCATATTGTTGAGCATGAGATATTCTTTTGTGCTGAATGGCATCGGCGTGTTGCGCCTGCAACTCATCCTTACCATCACAGCTGCAATCGTTTACATTCCGTTAGCCGTCTGTTTTGGGAGGTTGACTCACGATATTAACAGCCTTCTCATCGTTATGTGTATAGTCAACCTGCCTGGTCTTATTGTCAACTACATACAATACAAAAAGATTATCAAAGGTAAAGCAACGGGAATCTGGATTAAATAAAATATAGCAGATGGAGCATATAGCCATATTATTAGCAACCTACAATGGGGAGCGATACCTCAAGGAACAATTGGACTCACTCTTCCAACAGACCTTTAAGGATTGGACTCTGTATGTGCACGACGACGGGTCGACGGATCAGACCTGCACGATTCTGAAGGAATATGCCACGCAACATGACAACATCGTTGTTCTTGACTATCCGGCTCAGCATGGCGCAAAGAATAATTTCCTCAGTCTTCTGCATAAGGTTGACGCCGACTACTACCTGTTTTGCGACCAGGACGACGAGTGGGCTGCGGACAAAATAGAGAAACAGATGGCCGTGATGAAGGAAACGGAGCGCAGCTGCCCCGGCAAGCCTGTATTGGTGTTCTCCGACTTGTTCATCGCCGACAGCGAGTTGAACCAGATTGGCACCATGTGGAAACAAGAGAACATCCGCCCCGAACATCTCACTACATTCGACGAAGGCGGGGCCTTGGAGTTCGTCACCGGCTCTACAATGCTGTTCGACAGACAAGCCAAAGACGCAGTAGTGTTTCCTGCCGAAAAGGCAGTCATGCACGATGCGTGGGTCACGCTGTGCGTGCTGCGCTCAGGAGGAATAGTCAAAGCCATCTCTGAGCCTTTGGTCTATTACCGGCAGCACGGGGGTAATGTGCTGGGAGTCAACAACTGGTCACAGTACAGCCGGATAAAGAGACTCATAAACATCAAAAAAAGCATCGTGGCCAACTACAAGCACTACCGCATGCTCCAAGCCCTCGGCTACGGTTCCGTGTTCAAGTATCTGCGATACAAACATTCTTACAGGAAGAAGGGATAAGCTTATGCATCGAACAAGTCATACAGCCATATTAATGGCAACATATAATGGCGAGCGGTTTCTTGCCGAACAGATACGCTCTCTTTTGTCTCAGACTTACCAGGACTGGCATCTCTATGTGCACGATGACGGTTCGCAGGACGACACAGTCAGTATCGTCAGGAACTTTGCGGCCACTCATCCTGACAAGATTACAATTTTGGACTATCCGCCAACGGGCGGGCCTTGCAAAAACTTTTTAAGCATGGTGGAAAGGGTGGATGCACCATATTATATGTTCTGCGACCAGGACGACGTGTGGATGCCAGAGAAAATTCAGCTGTCTGTCACAGCACTCAAAGAGGCAGAAAGAGCGCACCCCGGCAAAGGCATTGTGGTGCATACCGACCTGCAGATTGTCGACGAAAAGCTGTCGCCTGTCGCCGACTCCATGTGGGAGCACGCAGGCATCTTCCCACAATATATCAAAACTTTCGCAGACAGCGGCGGCCACACGGCCATAGCCACGGGTTGCACCATGATTTTCAACGATGAGGCGAAAAAGTGCTGCAACGTCCATGCCGCCAAAGCCATTATGCACGACTGCTGGGTTTGCCTCTGCGTGCTCAGCCAAGGCGGATTGGTTGAGGGCATCGCTGAGAAAACTGTCCTATACCGGCAGCATGCCCACAACACCCTTGGTGCCACCGGCACTGCAGCCTCCCAAATTGGCATAAGATACAGGCTGCGCCATTGGGGCAAGATTTATGATAGCAATGCGAAGTATTACTCCATGTTGTCGTCATTAGGCTATGGTTCATGGCTGAAATATCTTTTAGCAAAAGTCAGATACAAACAGCGCATCAGGAGGGGCAAGTATTGATATGGCAGGAACGAAGATGACCAATGCTGAACATAGAGTCGCCATAGTCATTGTGCTATACAATCCCAGCGACGACGAGATTGCCAACGTGCAAAGACTGGCTGAAGTATATCCTGGTGCAGTGGTAGACAATTCGGCTGAATCTGCTTTCAAGGGAAACCAGATTGGCAGAATGTGCTATGTGCCATTACACGAGAATGCTGGTATTGCGAAAGCCCAGAATATTGGCAGCAGCTATATCTTGGAACAGACAGATGCCACCCATATCGTGTTTCTTGACCAAGACAGCACGGTAGCCGACACTTATCCGCAAATCATTGCCACCGCCTTTGAGAAAATAAAGCAGGACTTCCCCAACCTGGGGTTCTTGGGGCCCGCAACAGAAAACAAGGAGACCGGCAAGGCTTACAAGTCGGTCATTCATAAAGACCACGCCTTGTCGGCTGACTTCATCCCGCGCAGGGAGCTCATTTCTTCTGGTGGATGCACCACCAGGGAGGTCTTGGAAGAGGTGGGGCTGAACGAGGAGCGGCTGTTCATCGACTACGTTGATTTTGAATGGTGCTGGCGTGCCAGATGCAAGGGCTATATTTGCGGATTTACGCCTTGTGTGACCATCAAGCACATGGTCGGGCATAAGACTATCTATATTTGTGGATATACCATCATTCTGTCTTCACCCTTCAGGTACTATTACCAATTCCGCAACCATCTGTGGCTGTCAAGAAGAGGCTATGTGCCACTGCAATGGAAAGTGAACCACGCCATCAAGCATCTGTCCCGGCTGCTCTATTTCCCATTACTGATAAAGTCGGGTGGCACATACTGGAAATATATGGTGAAGGGGCTGGCTGCCGGCATTAGGATGCCCAAATAGTTACTATAGATATGAAGAAAATCTCTATTTACGTTGAGAATGCGCGGCTGACGCCATCCAGCTATTATAGGCTGACGCAGTATTTCCAGCCGTCAGAGGCAAGGTTCCATTCGGCTTTGCCCGATGGCATTTATCATTGGTGGCACAATTATGGGAAAACAGGCGGAATCGCTTATTCCATATTCTTGTATATGTTTTATGTGTTCCGCACACTGGCTTTCCTCGTAGAGGACTGTCTGTCCATGAAAGGCGGAACCGTCATCCTTGCCCGTGCCATTGTGCCACGGCGGCTGCCTGCTCTTCACAAGTGCCTCATCCGGAAACTTGCAAAACGCAACAAGATTGTTTGGGACTTTGACGACAACATCCTGGCAAACAAGCGCATCTCGCCCACCGACTTTCATTTCCTTTCAAGGTATAGCGACAGTATTGTCGTCACCAGCGACTTCCTGAAGTCGCTGATTGACCCTACATTTGCTGGCAAAGTAAAGATTCTGCCCACCACTGATGGCGACCTGCTGGGCTACGACACTGAAGCGCTTCTGTCTCAGAGGCTGTTGCTCTATGCCCGTGAGGTGCGACTGATATGGGTGGGCACATCAATCGGTCTGGAATACATCCTGCCCACAGTTCCTTTGCTGGACGAAGCGGCCAGGGCCCTGAAGGAGCAGAACGGCAAAAAGCTCAGTCTCCATATTGTTTGCAACAAGCCTCTCGTGGCACAAACATCGTGCTTGGAACTGGTGAACATCTGCTGGGAAAGGGAAATTGCAAAAAGCGAAATCGCCCATTCGCATATCGGACTGATGCCCCTGCCCGACACAGAGTTTACCAGAGGGAAAGGCGGCTTCAAACTGATACAATACATGTCGTCTGCCATGCCCGTCGTTGCTTCCGCTGTCGGGTTCAACAAACAAATTGTCACCAACGAAGTGGGATTCCTTGTCGACAACAGCAACGGAGAGGGGGAAAACTGGCAAAGCGCCATTCTGAAGCTGGCATCCGACAGTGACTACTACATCAGCCTTTCACGAAATGCCAGAAAACGTTACGACGCGTGTTTCTCTTTCAACGTGAACAAACAGTTTTGGAAGGAAATGACAACCGGTAAAACCAACTGAATGAGCTAACGGCAAGACGCCATTGCCTTTTGGGAAAAACACATTGCAAGCAAGGCAAAACTTGAAAAATATTTTACACCCCTAAGAGGGAGGGTAAAGCGGACTCAGAGATAAGTGCCACTTATCTCCGAGATAAGTGCCTTTTATCTCCGAGATAAGTGGCACTTATCTCTAAGGGGGGTATTTCGGGCGTTTTGGGAAAAGACAAAAAAAACCGACAAAAGCCACCCTCTGCAACCGTTAAACAAACATAAATTTTAGTCGCCCTTATGGCTTATCATAGGAAATATTCCTATTTTTGCATTTTATAATTGACTCCACTTGTAAAAGTGGCATTAAATTGATTCGACATTGACCTCTGACTGGCTTTGTATCCCAGCATCGGTCGTTAACTCTCGGAGCTGGCGTGA
>CADACW010000052.1 GCA_902786565.1 uncultured Prevotellaceae bacterium
CATGCTCTTCTATGCCACCAACAGAGCATTGGCGGACATTGGAAATGGACTGCGTATCAATTATGTAAAACATGCTGCTTAATTTTGATTATCTACTTATGAATAATATAATTAGAGGTAAGGATTGCATGAGAAGATTTCTTGTTTTGCTGTTTTTGCTACAATCTTCAGTCTTCATTCTTCAATCTTCAGTTTGTCAGGCACAGATTACCGCCGTCCATGGCCGCGTCAGCGACGAGATGGGCGAACTGATGGGTGCCTCAGTCTGCGAGATTGATGGCAGCGGACGCATCATCGAGGCCACAGTGACCGACCTGAACGGCAATTTCTCCATGCGCATCCGCAACCCCAAGAACAAGTTGCGCTTCAGTTATGTGGGCTGCAAGACCCAGATGCACGTCATCAACCGCACGGAATACAACATCAAGCTGGCCTCGCAGACCACCATCAAGGAAGTGACCGTCAAGGGCAAGAACCGCCTGCAGAGCGGCGGTCTGCCCATACCTGAGCGCGAAATTTCGTTTGCCACGCAGACCATCGACATGAAGCAGTTTGAGGGTCTGGGCCTGACCACCGTCGACGAGGCCTTGCAGGGCCGCATCGCCGGCCTTGACATCGTGGCCAACAGCGGCAACCTGGGAGCAGGCACCACCATGCGCCTGCGTGGAGCCTCGTCGGTGTCGTCGCTCACCAGCAGCAACCCCCTCATCGTGGTCAATGGCAACACCTGGAATGTCGATATGAGCAACTTCGACGTGACCAACGCCAACGACGAGCAGTTCGCCCAGCTGCTCAATGTCAACCCTGAGGACATTGCCAGCATCACCGTGCTCAAGGACGCCGCCGCCACCGCCATCTACGGCTCGCAGGGCGCCAATGGTGTCATCGAGATCACCACCAAGCGAGGTTCGCGTGGTGCGCCGAAGCTCACCTACTCGCTGCGCCTCACGGGCACCTATCAGCCCCAGGGCTACAAGATGCTCAACGGCGACGACTATACCATGCTGCTCAAAGAGAGCTACTTCAACCCCCAGCAGAACGACAATGCGTCGAACATCCGCGAGCTGAACTACGACCCCACCTTCTCCGAGTACGAACAGTACAACAACAACACCGACTGGGTCGACGCCGTCACCCAGTGGGGCCTGAAGCAGAACCACTATCTGTCGGTGACCGGCGGCGGCGAGAAGGCCACCTTCCGCATCTCGGCCGGCTACGACCACGAGACGGGCTCCGTCATCGAGCAGCGGCAGGACCGCTTCTCCACCCGTGTGGCTCTGGACTACTACGTCTCCGACCGCATCAAAATCTCCACCAACTTCGCACTCACCTACACCGACACCAAGCGCAACTACGACGACCTGCTGGCCATTGCCTACAAGAAGATGCCCAATATGAGCATCTACGAGCAGGACCCGCTGACCGGCGCCGACACCGACCGCTACTACACCATGCTGCAGTCGGCCCCCGACGTGTTCAAGGACGACCAGCGCCTCTACGTCAACCCCGTGGCCTCGGCCCATCTGGCCAAGAACGACGACCGCACCTACGACATCACGCCTGAGTTCGAACTGAACTACCATCTGCTGGGCACCGACGAGGAGCACCACCAGCTGAACTGGCAGGGCCGTGCCTATATGAACATCTTCAACGAGTATGTGGACAAGTTCTATCCCAACAAGCTCGTCACCGTGGCCTGGCGCGACGGTGTGAACAATGCCTACACCGGCTCCAGCAAGAGCGTGGCTTTCAACACGAAGCAGACCCTTACGTTCATTCCCCATTTCAACAACAAGGACCACTCGCTGATGGCTCTGGGCCGCTTCGAGCTGACCACCGGCACCAGCAACGGCCAGGGCACCGACGCCTCGAAGCTGCCCTCAGGCGGCATCACCAGCCCTGTGGCGGCCGGCAAGGTGACGGGCATGAGCTCCAACTATAGCGAGTGGCGCTCCATGTACTACACCTTCTCCACCCACTACGCCTACAAGAGCCGTTACATGGCCGACTTCTCGCTGCGCGTCGACGGCACCACCAAGTTCGGCCCCGACCGCCGCTGGGGCTATTTCCCCGCCGTGTCGCTGCGCTGGAACATCGTCGACGAGCCCTGGATGCAGTCCACCCGCAAGTGGCTCTCCATGCTGGCCGTCAGGCCCAGCTGGGGGAAGGTGGGCAACCAGCCCAACCGCGACTATCTCTACGAGAGCATCTACAGCATGGGCACCCGCTATTTGGACATGGGCGCGATGAACCCCGACAACATCCGTCTGACCAACCTCAGCTGGGAGACCACGTCGACCTGGGACGTCGGTTTCGACCTCGGACTCTTCAACGACAAGCTGACCCTGCAGGCCGAGTGGTATCACAGCACACGCCGCGACATGCTCATGCCCGACGTGAGCATCCCCTCCAGCACGGGCTACTACACCCTGGCCTACCGCAATGTGGGCTCGATGCGCAACATCGGCTGGGAGCTGAACCTGAACACCAACCAGCTCATCAAGGTGGGCAAGTTTACGGCCGACTTCAATATGGTCTTCGGCAACAACCAGAACGAGATACTCACCATGGACGAGACGGTGCTCTCGTCGCTCAACTCCGAGTTTGCCTTCGGCAATCGCGAGGTGCTGCAGCGCGTGCAGCTGCACAATCCCTTTGGTGCCATCTACGGCTTCCGCTACAAAGGCGTCTACGAGTATCAGTACGAGACCTTCCTCGACATGGATGCACAGCAGCGCCAGGAGTTCCTGGCCGCCGGCCATACCGCCCCCGTCGAACTGGACCAGAACGGCAATGTGGTGGTGGACGACGAGGGGAAGCCCGTGCGCATGATGTTCAACTACACCCACGACAGCACCGGCAAGAACTATCCCTTCAAGGGTGGTGATGCCATCTACGACGACATCAACTACGACGGCGACATCAATGCCCTTGACATCGTCTACCTGGGCAGTTCGCTGCCTAAGTTGACCGGTGGCTTCGGCGTCACCCTCAACTATGGCCGGTGGAAGCTGAACACCCAGTTCAACTATCGTGTGGGCAACAAAATCCTGAACCTGGCCCGCCTTGATGCCGAGGCCATGAGCAACAACAACAACCAAAGCCGCGCCGTGAACTACCGCTGGCGCAAGGAGGGCGATGTGACGCCCATCCCGCGTGCCATGTACGGCAGCGAGACCAACTACAACACCCTGGTCAGCGACCGCTTCGTTGAGAATGGCTCGTTCCTGCGTCTCAACTATATGCAGCTGAGCTACTCCTTCGACCCGAAGGTCATCAAGCGCGTGCTGGGCCTCAACCGTCTCAGCTTCTATGCCAGCGCCAACAACCTCTTCATCCTCACCCGCTACAAGGGCGTAGACCCCGAAGTGAGCTATGGCGGCTATGGCGCAGCCGTCGACACCGGCCAGACGCCCAGGGCCAAGTCGTACACCTTCGGCATCACCGTCGATTTCTAATGCGCTCGCAAAATTATAAATGAATAATTACAACTGAACAATATGATTACAAAGATAAACATAAAGAGCAAACATTCGCTACCTACATGGCTGATAAGTTTATCATTCATCATTTATCATTTATCATTTAGCGTGGCCTGCTCTGACTTCCTCGAGATAGAACCGCAGGAAATCATTGTACTCGACAAGTTCTGGAACGAGGAGGCCGACGTCGAGAATATGGTTGCCGGGTGCTACTCCACCATGCAGCAAGAGGCCGTGGTCAGCCGCATGATGGCCTGGGGAGAGTTCCGCTCCGACAATACCGTGGGCGGCACCGGCATAGAGAATGTCACCGACCTCTCCAACATCTTCAAGGAGAACATCAACGCCAGCAACAGTTACGCCAAGTGGGGCGACTTCTACAACATCATCAACCGCTGCAACACCATCCTGTACTATGCCCCGCAGGTGGCCCAGCGCGACCCCAACTACACGCAGAGCGAACTCCGGGCCACCGAAGCCGAGGTGAAGACCCTGCGCGACCTGATGTACTTCTATCTCATACGCACGTTCCGCGATGTGCCTTTCTACACCCAGCCCTATCTCGACGACAATCAGGCCATGAACCTGCCCGCCACACCCTTTGAGGCCGTACTCGACAGCCTCATCAGCGATTTGGAGAGCGTGCAGTCGTATGCCGTGCGCCGCTATCCCGCCAACAAGAGCAACTACCAGCAGGGGCGCATCACGCAGGATGCCATCCACGCCCTGCTGGCCGACATGTATCTCTGGAAGCAGGACTATGCCAATGCCGTGCGCTATGCCGACCTCGTCATCAGCGCCAAGACCAATGCCTATCAGGAGCAGTTGGACCGGCTGGGCAGCAGCGCCACCGCCGACGAGCGCATGTTAGACGGCTATCCCCTCATCACCGATGCCGCCGCCACGGGCAACTACTATGGCAGCGCCTATACCGACATCTTCGGCGATGGGGCCAGCCGCGAGGCCATATTCGAACTGGTCTATCTTGACAACGACCAGATGCTGGCCAATGGCGCCGTCAGCACACACTATGGCAACGAGACCACGTTCCCCGGCGATGTGCGGCCCTCCGACTTCATCTGCACAGATGTGAACGACGAGGTGTTCAGCGTCTTCCTCAACAAGTACGACGCCCGCTACTATGAGAACCTGCAGCCCATCAACGGCTCGCGCACACTCTTCGGCATCAGCAAGTATGCCTATCCCTCCACAATGGTCGACCTGACCAAGGCGGAGATTCAGGGCGTTTATGGATTGGCCTATTCCAAAGACCTGTGCCATGCCAACTGGATTCTCTACCGCCTGACCGACATCATGCTCATCAAGGCCGAAGCCCTGGTGGAAATGGCCCCCGACAGCGTCTCCACACCTGAAGGGGACATCTGCCTCCAGCAGGCCTTCGACATTGTGAACACCATCAGCAAGCGCAGCAACTGCACGTCGGGCAGCAAAGACATCGACCGCACCAACTATGCCACCAAGCCGCTCATGCAAAACCTGGTGCTGGAGGAGCGACAGCGCGAACTGATGTTCGAGGGCAAGCGCTGGTTCGACCTGGTGCGCCGCTCCCGTCGCGACGGCAACACCAACTATCTGGTGGGCTGCGTGTCGCGCAAGGGCAGCACCGCCGGTGCCATCGCCAGCAAGCTCTCGCGTATGGATGCCATCTACTGGCCCTACCACATCGACGAGCTGAAGGTGAACGACCAGCTCGTGCAGAACCCCGCCTTCGGCAGCGGTGAGAACAGCAGCTACGAGCGCACCAAATAGTGAAAAAAAGAGTAAACAGACAATAGCTAACAGTTATGATGACCAAACCCCTTAAATATCTCCTCGCCTTATGTGTAGGCTGCACCTTCGTCGCAGCCCAGCTCTCCTGCTCCGACGAGCCCGACGAGTCAAACTTCTACACCTTCAAGGGCCAGATGATGAGCGAGTACCTCCGTGGCCACGAGGAGTTCAGCCAGTTCTCGGCTATTCTCGAGCGTGCCGGCATGATGGAACTGCTGGCCAGCTATGGCGCGCTGACCTGTTTTCCGCCCACCAACGATGCCGTCGAGGCATTCCTGCACAAGCGCGGCCTCACCTCCATCGACGGCCTTACCGATGCCGACTGCGACACCATTGCGCGCTCCCACTTGGTGAAAAACATGTACACCACCGCCGATATGGACGATGGCGTGCTCTCCACCGCCAATATGAACCGCCGCTATATAGAGGTGAGCCACGGG
Source organism: uncultured Prevotellaceae bacterium (assembly GCA_902786565.1). Lineage (GTDB taxonomy): Bacteria > Bacteroidota > Bacteroidia > Bacteroidales > Bacteroidaceae > Prevotella. Next base: position 5,714 of record CADACW010000052.1, read on the forward strand.
CTGGACGAACAAGACAATGCTGTGGTCTATCTGAACGGCACCTCCCACATCATCTTCGCCCTGCAGGACGACTCCGTCGAGAACGGCATCATGCAGCCCATCACCGAGGTGCTGGAGAGCAGCAACCGCATGATTCACGACGTGATGCGCCAGAACCCCAACATCTCGCTCTTCACCGAGGCCCTTGAGCAGACCGGACTGCGCGACTCGCTCTATCTCTACAAGGATGCCACCTGGGACGAGGAGCGGCTCAACTATCCCCGCATCCGCTATATCTCACACGTGAACAAGGAGACGGCCACCGTGCCCGACGAGAAGCGCACCGGCTTCACCGTCTTTGTCCCCACCGACTCTGTCCTGCGCGAGAAATACGGCATCACCACGGTGGAGCAACTCTACCAGAAAGCCTGCGAAATCTACGACCCCATCTACCCTGAAGACGCGCATGCCGAATACCATGACTTTGCCCACGTCAAGCACCCCAAGAACCCGCTCTTCAGGCTGTTGGCCTACCATGTGCTCACACGCGACGTGAAGGGCTGGAACTACCTGACACCCTATACCGACATCGGCATACTGACCACGGTGATGAATCCCGTGGACTGGTATGAGACCATGCTGCCCCACACCATGATGAAGTTCGAGCGACTCACCGTGCGCAAGTGGGCCGGAGGCAGCACCGTGGGCCAGCGATACATCAACCGCCGCTACGACGACGAGTGGCAGGTCTACGGCACCCGTGTCGTGCCCACCGTAGAGACCGAGTACAAGCAGGACGCCCTGAATGGCCGCTACTTCTATGTGGAGGACATACTGGCCTTCGACGAGACCACACGCGACGTGGTGCTCAACGACCGCATCCGCATGGACTTCTCGACCATCTTCCCCGAACTGATGACCAACGACATCCGCCTGAACGAGCGCAACAACGGCCGCAAATACAACGACCCGGAATACGACGAGACGGCCAAGTACGGTCGCAACTACTACTTCCCCAATGGCTATCTCAAGGGCGTGACGCTCAACGAGGGGGGCACCTTTGTCTACCGCCGCCCCCGCGACTGGTACGACTGCTATGAAGGCGACGAGATGAATCTCTTCGGCGATTTCGACATCACCTTCAAGATTCCCCCCGTGCCTTACGAGGGCGAGTGGCAGCTGCGTCTCGGCTTTGCTGCCGAAGGTTCCCGCGGCGTGGCCCAGTTCTACTTCGACGGCAAGCCGCAGGGCATCCCGCTCGATATGACCAAGAGCCTCAGCGACCCCTCCATCCTGGGAGCCGACTGGAAGAGCGACTACAACAGCATGTCGACCGTCGACCTGGCCACCGACCAGAAAGTGCTCAAAAACAAGGGCTACTATCGTGGTGCCGCCGGAGGCTACCGCTATGCGCAGGGCAGCACCCAGCAGACCATCTTCGCCACGCAGGAGCTGACCATCCGTATGGTCATCTGCACCACCCACATCACTCCCAACGAAGACCATTATCTCCGCATCCGGTGTGTCTCCACCAAGCAGGGCAACGACAATGAGTTCATGCTCGACTACTTGGAACTTGTGCCCAAGAGCGTCTATGGCATCACCGACGAGGGAAAGATGGAAAGCATGCTTTAGTTTACAGTTTATAGTGAATAGTATATAGTTATGATTACTGACAGTCTGAAATACCTGTTCGCCTTCTGCGTAGGTTGCGGATTTGTCGCAACCCTCACCTCCTGCCAAGACGAGTGGAACAGCCACTACGACGCCTCGACAGCCAACAGTGGCACCCTGTGGCAAGCCGTCGCGCAAAACAGCAGCCTGACCAACTTTGCCCGTGTGGTCAAGGCCGCCGGCTACGACACGCTGCTCGACGGCAGCCAGACGTTCACCGTTTTTGCACCCACCGACAATGCCCTCTCCGCCGCCCAGGCCGACAGTCTCATTGCCGAGTTCCAGCGCCAGGCCGACGCCGGCACACGCACCAACGACAATACCGTGGTGCGCCAGTTCCTGCAAAACCACATTGCGCTCTTCCGCCATCCCGTCTCGTCGCTCACGGCCGACTCCATCACAATGATGAACAGCAAGTATGCGCTGCTTACTGCCGACCAATTGGCAGGCACCAGCCTGAAGACCGCCAATGTCCTTTACAACAACGGCCTGCTCTTCACCCTGGACCGTCAGCTCGACTATTTCCCCAACGTGTTCGAGTATCTGGGCCACGATGCTGAGTTGGACAGTGTCTACCAGTTCCTCAACAGATACAGCGTCTATGAGTTCAACGATGCCAAGAGCGTGCCGGGCGAGATTGTCGACGGCATGACCATCTACCTCGACTCCGTCTCGGAGCTGCGCAACAGCGTGCTTTCAGCCTGCGGACTCATCAACTCCGAAGACAGCACCTACTGGATGCTATGCCCCACCAACAGCGAGTGGAACCGTCTGGTGGCCGAGTATGAACCCTATTTCAACTATCCCGGCTCCGTGGCCAAGCGCGACTCTATGGTCTATGCCAACACGCGCATGGCCATTATCCGCGGTGCCTTCTTCAGCCGCACTTTCAACACCGATGCGGCTTTGCTCGACTCTGCCGTTTCCACCCAGGCACCCTCGGCCCTGGTCCGGCAGATGCTTGACGAGGACTATCCTTACTACACCTATTACAAGCCTTTCGAGCCCGGCGGCATCTTCTATGACACGGAAGACATCCGCTGCAGCAACGGCCATGTGCGGAAGGCGCGCCAGTGGCATCTCTCGCCATTTGCCTCCTTTGCACAGACCATCAAGGTCGAGGCTGAGAACATTCTCTATCAGGATACCATCATCAATGCCATCGACCCCCTCATCGTCCGCGAGGTGACCACCGACAATCCCTTCTATGGTCAAGTCTCCGGCAACAGGTTCGTCGAGGTGGTACCCGACCCGGCCACGGCCCAGGTGACCGTCAGCTACAAGATTCCCGGCGTGCTCTCCGGCATGGGCTACGACATCTATGGCGTGCTGGTGCCCTCAACGGCCTACGACCCCTTGGACACCAGCGACATTGACAAGCCTAACATCATCCGTGCCACGCTCTACTACAGCGACCAGAACGGCCGAGAGGCCCAGCGGCGTTTCAACAACAACATCATCAACGACCCCGCCCGGGTCGACACCGTGCTGCTGGCCAGCAATTTCTCGTTCCCAACGTGTTCATACGGTCTCAGTGAGGAGAAGGCCAAGATTGCCCTCCGCTCCAACGTCAGCTCCAAGCAGACGGCCACCCACTCGCTCACCTTCCGCATAGACTGTCTCATCATCAAGCCACACCAACTCTCAGAACAATAATACAATGGATAAATCCCTCTTTTATACCCTCCTTGCTGCCTGTGCGTTTTGCTGCAACACCCTTGCGGCCCACCCGCAGAACGATGGCGACGACACCCTGCAAGTCGCCGTCGCCAAGGAGCGCACAGTGCAGCAGCGCAGCCAGTATCCCACCCGTGAGGTGAGTGGCCGCGTGCTCGATGCCGCCACCCGCAAGCCACTCGCTGGCGCCCTCGTCTCTGTCAGCGAGGTTGAGGGCTATAGTGTGCTCACCGATGCCGAAGGTGTCTACCAGCTGCGGGTGCCGCTCTTTGCCAGTGCGTTGGAGATATCTTCACCCGACCTGAACATGGTAAAGGTCGGACTGGTCAAGGCCCAGCAGCAGGCCGACGTGCTGCTCTATCCCAATACCTTTGCCGTAGACTATCGGCGGGGCACCGACGTGACCGGCACCGAGCGGGCCGAAGATTTCCGCTTCTCCAATGCCGTCACCATTGAAAGCGAGATACAGAATCGGCTGGCTGCCGATGTCTATACCATCACGCGCAGCGGCACACCCGGCATCGGCAGCGTGATGTTCATCGACGGTCTGGGGTCGCTCAACGCCAATGCCCAGCCGCTCATCGTCGTCGACGATGTCATCTACGACCAGCAGTATGGGCGGACCACACTCCACGAGGGATTCTACAACGATATCCTCTCAAACATCAGCCCCACCGACATTGAGAGCGTCGAGGTGCTCCGCAACGGCACCGCCCTCTACGGCGCCAAGGGAGCCAACGGCGTTGTCCGCATCAACACCCGCCGCAACCACTCCATGGCCACCCGCATCACGGCCAGCCTATCGGCAGGTGTCACCCTGGAGCCCAAATACCTGGACGTGATGGACGCTACGCAGTACCGTAGTTACGCCTCCGACCTGCTGCAGACCACCAACACCACCAGCACCGACTTCAAGTTCCTCAACGACCAGCCGTCGTACTACTATTACAACCAGTACCACAACAACACCGACTGGAAAGACCAAGTCTATCGCACGGCCATCACCCAGAACTACAGCATCAACGTGGAGGGTGGCGACGACATTGCCGACTACAACCTCTCGCTGGGCTACGTCAATCAGGCGAGCACGCTGGAGCGCAACAAGATGAACCGCCTGAACATCCGCTTCAATAGCGACATACGGCTCACCCAGCGGTTGGGCATCCGTTTCGACGCCTCGTTTGCCAACCAGACGCGCAACCTGCGCAACGACGGTGCACCCACCGGCTACGACGAGGGCACGCCTACCTCCACCGCCTTCCTTGCCTATGCCAAGAGCCCCATGCTGAGTCCTTACACCTTTGCCAACGGCCGCATTTCCGAAGGCTACATCGACGTGACCGACGAGAGCTATCTCGACGAGGCGCTGGCCGACTATGCCAACTACAACTATAAGTTGGCAAACCCGCTGGCTGTCAACGACTTTGGCGAGGCAGAGAACAAGAACCACTTCGAGAACTCGATGATCAACCTCAGCGTGAAGCCCCACTACAAGTTTGGCGACCATCTGCGACTGAGCGAGCACTTCAGCTACAATCTGGTGAACACCAACGAGAAACTGTATATCCCCCTCAACGGCGTGCCCGACTACTACGTGAGCAGTGTCAATGCCATCGTGCACAACGAAGTGCGCTCCATGGCCGGCAAGCAGAACTCGGTGATGAGCGACACCCGTCTGGCCTATGCCAACCGCTTTGCTGCCCACTCGCTCGATGTCTTCGGCGGCGTGCGCATCAACTGGGAGACCTATACCCTCAGTTCGCAGTTGGGCTACAACACCAGCAGCGACAAGATGCCGGCCATCAGTTCCAGCCTGGACCACGCCCAGACCACGGGCAGCAACGACAAGTGGACCTCCATCGCCTGGTATGCGCAGGTGGGCTACAACTACCTGCAGCGCTACTATCTGCAGGCCAACCTCACCATGGAGACCTCTTCGCGCTTCGGCCGCGACGCTTCTGCCGCGCTGAAGTTCTGCGAGGTGCCCTGGGCCTTCTTCCCCGGTGTCCAGGCCGCCTGGGTCGTCAGCAATGAGCCGTGGTTCCAGTCTCTCAACGCACACCACTCAGCTCTCAACTACTTAAAACTCTCTGCCGGATTCGACCTCACCGGCAATGACGACATCAACTACCATGCCGCCCGTTCCTATTTTGCCAGCAGCAATTTCCTCGAAGACGTGTCGGGCCTCTCGTTGGAGAACATCGGCAACACCCGACTGCAGTGGGAGACCACCCGCCGCTTCAACGCCGGGCTGGAGACCAAACTGCTGCACAACCGCCTGAGTGTGCGCTTCAACTATTTCAACAGCACCACCAGCAATCTGCTCATGTTCCAGCGACTTGCCTACGTTACCGGCATCAAGCAGAATTGGACCAACGGCGGCACCATGCGCAACGAGGGCTTCGACGTGAAGGCCTCGGCCAAGCTGATTGCCGGCCAGGCGTTCCAGTGGGAGCTGGGCGCAAGCGTGGGCCATTATAAGAACAAGGTCACCGAGTTGGCCGACGGGCAGACCGCCATCGACAACACACTCTGCGGAGCCACCATCCGCACGGCCATCGGTCAGGCCGCCAACCTCTTCTATGGCTACAGGACCCAGGGCGTCTTCGCCACTTCGGAAGAAGCCGCCAACGCCGGTCTCTACATCTTGGCCGCCAACGGCATCGACCGGCAGCCCTTCGGTGCTGGCGACATTCACTTTGCCGACGTCGACGGCAACCGGCAAATCAACGAGGCCGACCGCGTGGTCATCGGCGACCCCAATCCCGACATCTACGGCAACATCTTCACCTCGCTGGCTTACCATCGGCTGAAGCTCGACATCAACCTGAACTACTCGTTGGGCAACGATGTCTTCAACTATCAGCGCTGTCAGTTGGAGGGTGGCAGCCGGTTCATGAACCAGACCACCGCCATCACCCGCCGGTGGGTCACCGAGGGCCAGCATACCGACGTGCCGCGGGCTGCCTTCCAGGATCCGATGGGCAACAGCCGCTTCAGCGACCGTTGGATTGAGGATGGCTCCTACCTGAGACTCAAGTCGGTCACGCTCTCTTACACCCTTCCGCTGAACACCACTTTCCTGCAGGGTCTGCAGTTCTGGGTGCAGGGCAACAATCTGCTCACCTTCTCGCGCTACGTGGGTGCTGACCCGGAGTCGGCCATGACCGGCAGCGTCATAGGCCAGGGCATCGACATGGGCCTGCTGCCACAGAGCCGGAGCATTGTGGCCGGTGTGAAAATAAACCTGTAGTCAATTGTGAATAGTAGTATATAGTTATGATTTCCAAGTGTAATAAATATCTCCTCGCGTTTTGTGTAGGCTGCGGTTTTACCGCAGCTGCCACCTCCTGCTCCGACTTCATCTACGACGACTCCGATCAGGTGACCTATGCCGACAAGAGCATCCTCGCCGACGATGCCGACACGCTCTGGGCCGTGGCGGGCATCATGAACAAGATGCAGGTCATTGCCGACCGCACCATTCTGCTCGGCGAGGTGCGTGGCGACCTGGTCAGCCTCACCACCGATGCCTCTGCCGATCTGCGACAGTTGGCCGACTTCACGGTGGATGGCGACAACAAGTACAACCAGCCACGCGACTACTATGCCGTCATCAACAACTGCAACTACTTCCTGGCCCATGCCGACACCACGCTGCGCAACAGCCGCAACGAGCGCATCTTCATCAAGGAGTATGCCGCCGTGAAGGCTTTCAGGGCCTGGACCTACCTGCAACTGGCCCTCAACTACGGGCGCGTGCCCTTCATCACCACGCCCATCCTCTCGCTCGACGATGCCGACGCTACTATAGACAATCAGGCCGACCTGGCCGAAATCTGCCGCTACTTCATTGCCGACCTTACGCCCCTTGCCAGCGTCGAGATGCCCGGCTATGGGCCCATACGCAGCACCGACTCACGCCTGTTCTACTATCCCATCAACGTGCTCCTTGGCGACCTCTACCTCTGGTCGGGCCAGTATCGTGAGGCGGCCCAGAGCTACTACCGCTACATCAGTTCGCGCAATGGCACCAATTCGGCCTATCCGCTGTCTACCGATGCAGTGCGTTTCATGAAGAGCGACTCCCGATGGATGTCGACCAGCGACTCGTGGAGCCCCAAGTTCAGCATCGAGACCGGCACCGCCAACAGCGAGCTGATAACGATGATTCCCGGCGACTCCATCCCCTCAGAGGGCAACTACAGCCAGCTGCGCGACCTGTTCAACACCAACGAGAACAACGACTACCGCTCCAGCATCGTGCCCTCGCCGGTCATCATCGCCCTCTCGGCTGCACAGAAATACTGCCACTACACCACCGGTGGCGAGTACATTGCCGCCCCTGAGGGACTGGACGGCTACCGCACGGGCGACTTGCGCCTGCAGGCTACCTATACCAGTATGGAAAATGGTGGAAGCCAGCTCTCAATCAACGGCAAGCGCATTACCAACTACAGTGTGTTCGGGAAATATCAGACGCGCAACGTCCACATCCTGCGCCGCTCTATGGTCTATCTCCGGATGGCCGAGGCCCTCAACCGCGCCGGATTCCCCCGCTTCGCCTTCCAAATCCTGAAGACGGGCCTGAACAACAGCGTCATCCAGTCGGAGGTGCTGCCCTATTATCCTGCCGACAGCGCATTCATCGCCTCGTTCAACTTCCCCAACAACGTGTACATCCTGGAGACCACCGCCGGACTGGCTACCGAGAACACCATGGGCATCCACTCCCGCGGTTCGGGCTACAGCGCTGCCAACGGGAGTTATGCCTTTCTGGAAGACTCCACTCTCATCGGCACGCCCCCGTCTGCCATCCTTAATGCCCAGATAGAGTACGTCGAGGACCTCATCGTCGACGAGGGTGCCCTGGAGTGCGCCTTCGAGGGCCAGCGTTTCTACGACCTGATGCGTGTGGCCATGCGCCGGGGCGACAATGCCTATCTGGCCAGCCGGGTGGCTCGCCGCAACGGAGTCTTCAGTCCGTCGCTTCAAACCCTGCTGATGGACGCCAGCAATTGGAGGTTGAAGATTGAAGATTGAAGATTGAAGATTGAAAATTGAAAATTGAAGATTGAAGATTGAAGAAAACGCCAATCATTTTCAATTTTCAATCTTCAATTTTCAATTTTTCAGCAAGTCTGGGCGCAGGCGGCGCGTGCGCTCAATGGCCTTTTCCAGTTCCCACTCACGAATCTTGGCCTCGTTGCCACTCAGCAGGATGTCGGGCACCTTCCAGCCTTTATAGTCGGCCGGACGGGTGTAGATGGGCGCTGCCAGCAGGTCGTCCTGAAAGCAGTCGGACAGGGCGCTCTGCTCGTCGCCGATGACGCCCGGCACCACGCGCACCACAGCGTCGGCGATGATGGCTGCCGCCAGTTCGCCGCCCGTCAGCACAAAGTCGCCCACGCTGATTTCGCGGGTGATGAGATGGTCGCGCACACGCTGGTCTATGCCCTTGTAGTGGCCGCACAGGATGATGAGGTTGCCCTTGAGCGACAGCTCGTTGGCCACATGCTGTGTGAACTGCTCGCCGTCGGGCGATGTGAATATGACCTCGTCGTAGTCTCTTTCTGCTTTCAGGGCGCTGATGCACCGGTCTATAGGTTCGCACTGCATCACCATGCCGGCGCTGCCGCCGTAGGGGTAGTCGTCCACTCGGCGCCACTTGTCCAGTGTGTAGTCGCGCAGGTTGTGCAGTCGTATTTCGGCCAGGCCCTTCTTTTCGGCCCGTGCCAGTATGGATTCGTGTACAAAGCCCTCAATCATTTCGGGCAAGACGGTGATGATGTCTATTCTCATTTCTCAATTCTCATTTTCTAAAGAGCCGCAGACGTTCCGACGGCTTCATCCGCGCATATCGGCGCCAGCCGTTGGCCTCGTGGTTGGCATAGTCAGGGTCGTACATATTCTCGTAGGCCTCCATCTCGAAAGGGTTCAGTCGGTAGGCCGCGTTGCGCATGTGGCGGTTCTGTGGCAATGCGCGCAGATAGTACCAGATGTACAGTGCGTAGAAGCAGAGCCATGAGTCGTGGGTCGACTGTGCCTGTCGCAGGTGAATCATTTCGTGGGTCTTCAGTTCGTTTTCCTTTCTGCCCATCTCCTGTGCCGCCTCCTTGGTGGCTGTGACGATGGTCCCGAAGAAGGTCAGGGCATCATAGCCCTTTCGCAGCCAGAACCCGTCGGTCATGGCAGGCATGTCTGCCATCCGGCTGGGTCTTCTCACGTGCAGCAGGGGCTTGAGTATGGCGAAGGGATTCCTCATGCGGTGGGGGTCAGGCCTCGTAGTCGGTCGTGTCGGTGATGCCGGCCTCTGCCAGAGCCTCGCGGCGCTCTATGCAGGTGCCGCAGCGGCCGCAGTGGCGCTGGCCGCCCTTGTAGCACGACCAGGTCTCGCTGTAGTCAATGCCCAGCTGCTTGCCCCGTCGGGCAATGTCGGCCTTGGTCAGATGGGTGTAGGGCGATAGCAGCCTCACCCCGTCGAAGGTGCCTGCCTGTGCCGCCTGGTCGAAAGCTTCGACAAATTCGGGTCGGCAGTCGGGATAGATGGTGTGGTCGCCGCCGTGGTTGGCCATCATCACTGCCTTCAGGTGGCGGCTCTCGGCCATTCCCACCGCCACGCTGAGCATGATGCCGTTGCGGAAGGGCACCACGGTCGACTTCATATTGTCGGCGGCATAGTGGCCTTCGGGTATGTCGTCGCCGCCCTCCAGCAGCGAACTGTCGAAGTATTGGGCCATGAACTTCAGCGGGATGGTGATGTGCTCAATGCCCAGTCTCTGGCAGTGCAGGCGGGCAAAGGGAATCTCGCGGGCGTTGTGCTTCGACCCGTAGTCGAAGGATAAGGCCAGGGCGATGCGCTCCCGGTAGTCGTAGAGCAGCGTGGTGCTGTCCAGTCCGCCGCTCAGTATCAATATTGCGTCTTTTTCCATTTCTTTATCGTTATGGCGTTATTTCGTTATAACGTTATTTCGTTATAACGTTATAACGCTATCTCGTTATCACGAAATTTCGGGGGGGGAGGGGCTTAGTCCAGCTCCTCGTCGGCCTCATAGCCGCCCATTTCGCGCAGGGCGTTCTTCAGCATGGTATATTGCTGGTAGAGGTTGTTCACGGGGGTCTCGTTTTGGGTGAAGTCGTGCATGGGGCTCTTCAGGTAGAAACTGAGGAACCGCTGTATGCCCTCGCGTCCGGCACGTGCTGCCAAGTCGATGAGCAGGCAGAGGTCCAGGCAGACGGGAGCGGCCAGGATGCTGTCGCGGCAGAGGAAGTTGATTTTGATCTGCATCGGATAGTTCATCCACCCGCGTATGTCTATGTTGTCCCACGACTCCTTGCTGTCATTGCGCGGCGGATAGTAGTTGATGCGCACCTTGTGGTAGTAGTCGCTGTACAGGTCGGGCTGGTCGTCGGCCTTCAGGATGGTCTCCAGCGTCGACAGTTTGCTCACCTCCTTGGTGCGGAAGTTGTCGGGCTCGTCCAGCACCAGGCCGTCGCGGTTGCCCAGTATGTTGGTCGAGAACCATCCGTCCAGCCCCAGGCAGCGGGTGCCTATGATGGGTGCAAATCCGCTCTTCACCAGCGTCTGGCCCGTCTTGAAGTCCTTGCCGGCAATGGGCAGATGGGTCTCTGCGGCCAGTTGCCACATGGCGGGAATGTCGACCGTGGTGTTCGGGGCACCCATGATGAAGGGTACGCCCTCGCGCAGGGCGGCGTAGGCGTAGCACATCGAGGGGGCCACGTGGTCGCAGTCGTCGGCCTTCATGGCAGCCTCAAGGTCAGAGAGCGTGGCATGCACGGTCTTGTCGAAGGGCACGTAGATTTCGGTCGAGGCGGCCCAGAGCATCACAAGGCGGGCGCAGCCGTTGGCCATCTTGAACCGGCGGATGTCCTCGCGCAGCATTTCCACCATCTCCCAGCGGGTGGGCCTCTCGCCTTTTCCGTCGGCGGGCCGCTTCACGTTGTCGCCGTCCAGTCGGCGGGCATAGTTCTTGTCGAAGGCGGCAGCCATCGGTACAATGCGCTCCAGCTCGTCGCGCACGGGCAGTATGTCCTTCTCGTCCAGCACGCGGGCGTACATGGCGCTCTGGAAAGCATTCTGCGGATAGACATCCCAGGCACCGAATACCAGGTCGTCGAGACTGGCCAGCGGCACCAGTTCGCCGTAGCCCACATATTTCTTGTCGTTGCCGCGACCCACGCGCAGTCGGTCGTATTGCGTCAGCGCGCCCACGGGCTTGGCCAGCCCCTTGCGGGCCATCAGTGTGCCGGTGATGAATGTGGTGGCCACGGCCCCCAGCCCCACGCACAAAATGCCAAGTTTCCCCTCTGCGGGCTGCACGTTTGATTGTTTCATCATATCATTCAGTTTACGTCTGTAAGGGTCAGAAGCCCGATGCCTCTGCCCCTAATCGATTGCAAAAGTACAACAAATTGTTTTATTATCCAAAGATTTAGTGAAAAATAACGTGCTGCGCCAGTCAAAACAACACTTCGTTGCCCTCGTAGGTGGTGGGCACGTGGGTGGTCTTGATGGCCCACTCGCGGGGGTAGAGGTTGTTGGCGCGGGTGCCGATATTCTTCACCAGTCCCAGCCGATGGCCTTTGAAACAGACCTCCACCAGCCCTCGCGGCGTGTCGGGGGGCAGCACGATGGCCTCGCGGCGCAGGTAGGCGATGGCGGTGGGGTAGGGCAGTTCGGCTGTGGGGCAGGGCTGATGCGGTTCGGCCGTATAGAGCACGTTCAGGCCTTTCAGCTTGGCGGCCAGGGCTTTTCCCGTCAGTGGCCGGGCGGCATCGTCGCCGGGTTTTCTCAGGGCGGCCATAAAGAGGCCTTCGCTGCGTGTCAGTCCGGGGATGAAGCGGCAGACGGGCGCGGCGTAACCCTCCAGCAGCGAGCCGGTGATGCCCCATCCTGTCTCTGTGGCAATGGCCAGCGGCTGGGCGTCGAGTGTCTGCTCCATCCACCGCACGTTCTCCTCGTTCTCGCGGGTGTTGTACGTGCACGTGCTGTAAATCAGCAGACCGCCGGGGCGCAGACAGGGCCAGATGTCCTCTACAATCTCGCGCTGCAGGCGCTGGCAGCGCTCCACGCCCTGCGGACTCCACTCGCCTATGCTGGCCGGGTCTTTGCGGAACATGCCCTCGCCGGAGCAGGGCACGTCGCACAGGATGAGGTCGAACACGAGCCCAGCCTTGCGGAAGTCGCGGGCGTAGTTGTTGGTCACCACACTGTTGGCACCGCCCCATTTCTGCACGTTCTCGCTGAGCACCTGTGCTCGCTGGCGCACCGGCTCGTTGCTCATCAGCAGGCAGTCGGCGGGCAGCACCGTGCGCAGCGCCGTCGACTTGCCGCCGGGAGCAGCACAGAGGTCCAGGGCGGCGTGGGGGGCCGACGGCAGAAGTTGCGCCACCACGTGGTGAACGAACATCGAGGCCGCCTCCTGCACATAGTAGCATCCGGCGTGCAGCAGCGGGTCGAAGGTGAAGTTGGGCCGCTGGTCCAGATAGAATCCCTGCGGGCACCAGGGCACCCGCTCGCACCGCCCCTCGGCCGTGGTCCGCTCTGCGGGCGTGCATTTCTGCGGGTTCAGCCTGATGCTCACGGGCGGCTCCTCGGCCATGGCGGCCAGGAAGCGGCCGAAGCGCGCCTCGCCCATGATAGTGCGCGTGTGTAATATAAATGGTTGTGGCAGTGTGTTCATAGTCATATCAGCCCTTGTTCGTGATACGAGAAATAGGCGCCATCGGTGATGATGACGTGGTCCATCAGTTTCAGCCGCATGATGTCGCAGGCCCGCTTGATGGTCTGCGTCAGGTCGTTGTCGGGTTTGCTTGGCCTGATGGTGCCGCTGGGGTGGTTGTGGCAGACGGCTATGATGGTGGCGTTGCAGAGCACGGCCTCGCGGATGATGATGCGCACATCGACGCTGACCTCCGATATGCCGCCGTGGGCAATACGGATTTTCTTGATGAGCCGGAAGCCCTGGTTCATCATCAGCACCCAGAACTCCTCCACGTCCAGGTCCTGCATCACGGGGTGCATGTGGTTGTAGAGCCGGGTGGCCGAGTTCAGTTCGGGCCGTTCCTCGGCCTTCTCCATCTGCCGCCGCTTGCCCAGTTCGCAGGCCGCCAGGATGGTGATGGCCTTCGCCGGGCCCACGCCGTTGAACTGGCACAGCTCTGCAATGGTCATCTTGCCCAGCGTGTTCAGGTTGTTCTTGCAGTGGCCCAGTATGCGCTTCATCAGTGTCACGGCGTCCTCGCGGGTCGAGCCCGAGCCAATCAGTATGGCCAGCAGCTCGGCGTCGCTCAGTGCCTGCGGCCCCAGCCGCTCCAGCTTCTCCCGTGGCCGGTCGTCCTCCGCCCAGTGGGCTATCGTGAGTTTGTCTTCAGCCATATCGTGTATAGTGACATTTGTTTTCGTAGTCGGATGCAAAGGTACAAAAAGACCGACATATTTGCAAGTCGGCCCAGGGGAAAATTAAAATTACGGCGTAATTTACCTGTAATTCAAGGGGTGAGGGGTGAGAGGTGAGAAGTAAGAGGTGAGAGGCAAGAGGTGAGTGGAGAGAGGTTACCTCTTCCGCTTTCTTCTTTTGCTCTTAGTCTGGGCTTGCCAGCATTTGGAAGGCTACCCCTGTCAGATGACTATGGCATCAACTGCGCATGGAGGAAGAAAATAGAAAATACTTTACATTGCTAAGGGGAGGGTAAAGCGGACTCAGAGATAAGTGCCACTTATCTCGGAGATAAGTGCCTTTTATCTCGGAGATAAGTGGCACTTATCTCTAAGGGGGAAAAATGATGCTTTGAAAGAAATAAGGCTGCAAACGCAGCCTTACTTCTTTCGGTTCGCCCGACATGGGCATAATCTAACGGGTGCAAGTCCCGAGCGCGGCCTAATAGCGGCAAGCGCACAGCCAAAGGCAAGGGTGTCCATCGCGAGGTGGAATCTGAAGGAAGCCGGCGGCAAATCACTGGCCTGACGGACAGAAACTTGATAATAAGGCGTTTGCCCGTGGGTAAGACTGCCGAAGAAGTTAAAGCCCTATAGCTATTCGGAACGGGTGGCGTAAATCAAGCAGGTATAAGTGTGAAAGATTATGTTCTTAATCGGGGAGGTCTCATGGACGCATGGCGAAGATTCAGTTATTCGATGTACTATAGCGGAGTAAAGCTTGCCATGAGAAGTCAGCCGAGGCCAAAGTACCCAAGGTACGTGTACCTAAAGGGAAGGGCCGAACCGTGCAGCGGACTAGTAATTGATGGTTATGACTACTTATGAGTCAGTTGCTCCATAAGGAGGCTGCTTGCCGAAAGTATGAAGGAATCAAAGGATAGGCTAGAGCGACGTTTAGTAGGAAGTAACCGAAGACAACAAGACGCACGCCTTCGGAGGTGTCAAAGCACGGAACCGCCGTATGCGGAACCGCTTGTACGGTGGTGTGGGAGGACGCATGGGGAACTAATCCCCATGCTCCTACCCAATTCTGAACAGGGCTTCGATGAAGCCTATGCCGTAGCCTGTCAGTTGGACGAAGGCGGCGGGGACGGAGTATAGCCCCACTATGAGGCTGCGGTTGCGGATGGAGGAGTCGATGAAGATGAGGGCACTGTAGAGCAACAATGGCAGCAGGGCCAATACGCAGAGCACGAAGCCCACGCCCTGGTGCATGTCGTCGGTGGGCCGCAGGCCGTAGGCATCGAGCCATTGGCCCGTGACGTAGAGCGCCACGCCCGCTGCGAAGAGCAGCAGAAGACCGAAGACGCCCACGGTGAAGACGGCTGGCAGCGCATGTACAGGCTTCAGTGCCTCGGGGTATTTGCGCCACAGGTTGATGCGGGCATAGCCGCTGTTGTAGACCTGCCTCCAGAATCGGCTGAAGTCAGTGCGGCGCTTGTGCCACAGCCACGCCTCGGGGAACAGGCGGCAGGAGTAGCCACCCCTGAAGATGCGGATGCTGAAGTCGATGTCCTCGCCGTAGAGTGCCATCTTGGAGAAGCGCTCCGTTGAGAATCCGCCCAGGTCGAGGTAGACCTGCCGGCGCACGCCGAGGTTGAACGAGCGGGGGTGGAACTTCTCCATCTGCTTCTTGCCGCCGCGAATGCCGCCGGTGGTGAAGAACGAGGTCATGGCGTAGGATATGGCCTTCTGTATGGTGGTGAACGATTCGTGGGCGGCGTCGGGCCCTCCCCAAGCGTCGGCGGGCTGGCGTTGCAGTTCGTCCTCGATGGCCTGCATGTAGCCTGGCGGCAGCACGGCGTCCGAGTCGACAATGACCACATAGTCGCCATTGGCCCGTTCCACGCCGTAGTTGCGGCTCTGTCCGGGCCCGCTGTTGGGCTTGAAGTAATAATGCAAATCAAGGATGCCTGCGAACTTGTCGCAAACATCCTTGCATGGGATTTTCGAACCGTCCTCCACAATAATCACCTCGAAGTCTCTGAACGTCTGAGTGCCGAGGCTCTCAAGAAGTTCCTCCACCTCGTCGGGGCGGTTATATACGGGAACGATGACAGAGTATTTCATCCTTATTCCTTAGCACGAGCCAGATACGAACCGTCGCGGGTGTCCACCTGGATGAGGTCGCCCTCGTTGATGAACAGTGGAACGCGCACCTCTGCGCCGGTCTCCACAATGGCGGGCTTCAGTGTGTTGGTGGCGGTGTCGCCCTTGATGCCCGGCTCCGAGTGGGTCACGCGCAGGATGGTCTTCACGGGCATCTCAGCATAGAGGATGGTGCCGTCGGTAGTGTCGCTGACCACTTCCACGATGTCGCTCTCCTTCATATACTCATGGCCGATAACGAGGTCGTTGTCGATGGGAATCTGCTCGAAGGTCTCCTGGTTCATGAAGATGCGGCCGCTGTTGTCCTCGTAGAGGTACTGGTAGGGTCGGCGCTCGATAACCACGTCTTCCAGCTTCTCACCGATGTTGAAGCGGCGCTCCAGCACACGGCCGTCGCTGACGTTCTTCAGCTTGATGATCATGATGGTGTTTCCTTTACCCGGCTTGCGATGCTGGAAGTCGATGCAAACCCAAATGCTGCCGTCCATGCGGATGGCGGTGCCTTTTTTGATGTCTTGTGAGTTAATCATAAGATGTGTTTATAATGTTATTATTTGGAATTTGGGTGCAAAGGTACGCATTTTCCCGAAAAAAACCTAAAATCTTTCACTAAATTTCGCATAATTCTTGCGTAATTAAAAACATTTGTGTAATTTTGCAGCCCAAAACCGCGATATATAAATAATTAATAAGTATAAAAACAATGAAAAGAACATTTCAGCCGCACAATCGCCGCCGCGTGAACAAGCATGGTTTCCGCGAGCGCATGGCCACAAAGAATGGCCGCCGCGTACTGGCTTCGCGCCGCGCCAAGGGTCGTAAGAAACTCACCGTTTCAGACGAGCACCACGGAAAGTAAACCGTCCGTTCACACTACGCAAGCACAATAAGCGGGATGTTGCCTCTACGGGCGGCATCCCGCTTATGTGCAAGACATAACAGACGATGAAATTTGCAGTCATAGCAGCAGGCGAAGGGTCGCGGCTGGCCCGCGAGGGCGTCGGTGTGCCCAAGCCCCTTGTCGAGGTGGGCGGCGAGACGCTCATTGACCGGCTCGTCCGGGTGTTCCTGGCCAATGGCGCCACGGAGATTGACGTGGTGTGCAACGACCTCTGCCCCTCGGTGGCCAGCCATTTGGCCCAGTTGCAGCGGTCGGGCGCGCCCCTGCACTACGTGGTGCAGACCACTCCCAGCTCCATGCATTCGCTCTATGTCCTGTCGCCCCTGCTGGAGGGCTCGCCCTTTGTGCTGACCACCGTCGACACCATTTTCCGCGAGGACGAGTTTGCCCGCTATGTAGGCCAGTTCCGGCAGATGGCGGCCACAGGCGAGGCCGACGGGCTGATGGGAGTGACCGACTATATTGACGACGAGCGCCCGCTCTATGTGAAGACTGCCGAAGGGGCCATGATCACCGCCTTTGCCGACACCGACCCGGCCCCAGTCTATATCAGCGGCGGCATCTATGGCCTCACACCGCCCTCGCTGGCCACCCTGCGCCGCTGCATCGAGAGGGGCGACAGCCGGATGCGCAACTTCCAGCGGGCCTTGCTGGCCGACGGGTTGCGCCTGCGGGCCTATCCGTTTACGAAGGTGCTCGACATAGACCACGCCACCGACATCGGCAAGGCAGAACGTTTTTTACAGCAACGATGAAGATACTGGCACTGACCCGCGACCCGCGCTTTTCGCCCAACTCGGTGGAGAACGACCGCGCCATCCTGATGGCCGTGGCCCGACGGCTGCATTCGCAGGGCCATGAGGTGGCGGTGCGTGCCGAAACCGAGGTGGCCGCTGACTGCGACGTCTGCCTCACCATGGGGCGCCTGCCCGCCACACTGGCTGGCCTGAAGAGGCTCCAGCGGCAGGGTGTGCGCGTGGTCAACACCCCGCTGTCGGTTGAGAACTGCACCCGCTCCACGCTGACGCGTCTGATGCAGGTGCATGGCATCCCGATGCCACCCTCCGACTTGCCCCCTTTCTGGCTGAAGCGCGGCGACGCCTCTGCCCAGAGTCCAGCCGACGTGGTGTACTGCCAGGACGAGGCCGCACTGGCCGAGGCCATCGGCAGGTTCAGGGCGAGGGGCGTGGCCCACCATGTGGTGAGCAGCCACGTTGTGGGCGATGTGGTGAAGTTCTACGGCGTGGGCTGCGACTTCTTCCGCTGCTACTATCCCACCGACGACGGTCAGACCAAGTTTGGCGACGAGCACCACAACGGCCCCGCCCACCACTATATATATAATAAAGAGGAAATGCACAGCCAGGTGGTGCGGCTGGCAGCCATCACCGGGCTTGAGGTCTATGGCGGCGATGCCATCGTCAGGCCCGACGGCACCTTCTGTATCATCGACTTCAACGACTGGCCCAGCTTTGCCCGTTGTCGCGACGAGGCCGCCGAAGCCATCAGCCAGTTGGTTTCAAAAGGTATGTAAGTAATGGAAAAGTCATTCAGGCAATTGCT
The DNA here is from genome assembly GCA_902786565.1 of uncultured Prevotellaceae bacterium. Classification (GTDB taxonomy): domain Bacteria; phylum Bacteroidota; class Bacteroidia; order Bacteroidales; family Bacteroidaceae; genus Prevotella. The sequence continues at coordinate 24,079 of CADACW010000052.1, forward strand.
GAGAGAGTCGCTCAAGTCGGGCGATACCGAGGAGACGCTCGACGTCTACTTCACCCGCCCCATCGGCCTGGTCTTCGCCCTGATGTGGATCAGACTGGGGGCCACGCCAAACTTTGTTACCATCCTGTCCATGTTTCTTGGGGCGGGCGCCGGCTATTGTTTCTATCATACTGAGTTGTGGTGGAATGTGTGTGGCGTGCTGCTGCTGATGCTGGCCAACTTCTGCGACTCCACCGACGGCCAGATGGCGCGGCTCACCAACCACCGCACCACGCTGGGCCGAATCCTCGACGGGCTGGCCAGCGATGTCTGGTTCTTCTGCTGCTATCTGGCCATCGCCCTGCGCCTGTGGCATCAGCCCATTCCCCTTGTCTCCCACCTCTCACCTCTCACCTCCCACTGGGGCATCTGGGGATTCCTGCTCTGCGCCTATGCGGGCTTCTACTGGCATGCCCGCCAGTGCCAGTTGGCCGACTACTACCGCCAGATTCATCTTTTCTTCCTCAAAGGCGAGGCCGGCAGCGAACTCAGCAGCTACGACCAGCAACGGCGGCTGCGCGACGCCCTGCCCCCACAGGGCCATTTCCTGCAGCGCACCTTCCTCACCTTCTATATGGGCTGGTGCCGCCGCCAGGAGTCGGTCACGCCCGCGTTCCAGCGTTTCTTCAGCAAGGTGAAGGAGCGGTGGCCCAATGCCGCCGACATCCCCGCCGACCTTCGCGAGGCCTTCCGCAAGCGGAGCCTGCCCCTGATGTGGATGACCAACACGCTGACCCACAACACCCGTGCCATCGTGCTCTTCGTGGCCTGCCTCATCGACCAGCCCTGGCTCTACCCCCTCTTCGAAATCACCGTCCTCGCCGCCCTCTATTATTATATGCGTCACCGCCACGAGGCCATGTGCAGAGACTTTTGTCTCTCGGAATTATCACTTTGATGCTCTGTGCAATAAGAAGATGATGGAAGGAAAGAAATATCAAGCTATTGAAGAAGAGGAAGACCACGACATCCTGAAGGCTGAAGAGCCGGCGATTGGATATATCTTTGACTTCGGGGGCACCCTCGACACGGGCGGATGCCATTGGGGGAAGGTGCTCTGGCATGCCTACGAGCGCTGCCGAGTGGGCGTGACAGAGGCGCAGTTTCGCGAAGCCTACGTCTACGCCGAGCGCACCATGGGCAGACTGCCCCTGGTCCAGCCCACGTTCACCATGCCCGATACGTTGGCCGTCAAGCTGCGTCTGCAGTTCGGCTTTCTGGCTGACCAGGGCTATTGGCAGCTGTCTGCCGGCAACGCCCAGTGCGAGGCTGTGCTGGCCGATGTCTGTGCCCTTGCGGCCAGCCACGTGGCGCATAGCAGGGAGGTGCTGCAGCGGCTGAAAGGGCAGGGGAGCCCCTTGGCGCTGGTGAGCAACTTCTATGGCAATCTGCCTGCTGTGCTGCGCCACTATGGTCTCGACACCTGTTTCGATGCCGTCATAGAGTCGGCCGCGGTAGGCGTGCGCAAGCCCGATCCCCGCATTTTCCGCCTTGGCGTGGAGGCCCTGGGCCTGCAGCCCGCCGAGGTGACCGTGGTGGGCGACAGCCTCGCCAACGACATCGTGCCAGCCGGCAGCATAGGCTGCAGCACGGTGTGGCTCGAAGGCGAACAGTGGTCGGACATCCCCGTAGACCGCTCGCTTCCTTCCCGTGTTATTGCTGACTTGGACGAGTTGGCTTAACTTTTCCTCGTTTTATTTCGCCAATTCAGAATTATTTCGTAAATTTGGATAAAATCGCAAACCTTTTGTAAATAAAGGCAGTTCGGAGGATTGAGAAAAATCTTAATGTCCTCCGCTAATTATCCAATATAAGAAAATAATGAAAGCATCTATTATCAAGAACCAAAGACAAAACTTTCCACATCCATCTCCATTCTCCACCTTATAGACACGACCACTAACGTGTTGAGGGGTAATGCTTCCAATGTAGTCTACCGTCTTTGAGATATTCCGCGATGTCTTAGACTCCTTTAGTTTTGACTGGAGTTCAGCCATTCTGTACTTGCAGATTTTGTATTCCAAGTAAAGTGTACTGCAATTATAGTTATCACTATCGAAGTACTTTTGAATGAGGATTTGCTCATATTGCTGTCTTTTGTGGTTTTCAACAACAGAGTCACCACCAAAAGTGTAGCCACTTCTTTTTTCTTTTTCGCTCGGATTTTGCTTGAAATAAGTATCTAGAACTTCGAATCTGGATTTTACGCTTTCAAGCTCTTTGGCAAATTGTTCTTGTTCTGCTTCGTATGACATATATGTAGTATTAAAAAATGAAACGGCGCGGTACTGATTCCGCATCGGTTCTAGAGGCATCGCCAAACGCCGTTCTCCCAGATACAAGTTTCAGCCCGCGCCTACTGCGCGAGCATCAACTCTTTTCTTCTTGGGAGATATTTTGGCGAAATTTCTAGAACCAGAATCAAAAAGTCAACGCTTCCTTATGTTGTTCTAAGTCTATTGGTCTATCTGCTCATTACTATTTAAACATTTAATAATTAGATACTTACAAAATCCAATGCATTCCGCTTGATAACAAGCGGATAACGTTCGGGGTGGCGAAGGCTGTCGATTTCGAGGTCGACGTCGAGGTCGGGCCACTCAATGGCCTCGGAACCACTCATCTGCACATTTAACACGCTACGGATGGGCGCATCCTGCATCCAAGGGATGCGGTTGTACGACAGGAAATAGTCTTGACCCAGCACAGAGAGCATGATGCCCTGGGCGTTAATCATCAATACGCTTGCCGATGTGCTGGCGGAATTGCTCTTTGAAGTTGTCTGCATATTTCTCTACGATTCTTTCTATTTCATTTAACTTGTGCTCGGGGATGCCCGTGTTCTTGGCCAGTTCCACCTCTGGCTCCAGCCAAAACTTGGCTTCATGCCGACCGCAGAGCACGTGGATGTGCATCCGCTCCTCCTCGTTGGAGTATATCTTGAACGTATATTCGCTCTCGCGTCGGAATACTGGACTCATAATTACTTGTTATTTGGGTGCAAATTTACGAAAAGTTTCCCAAATTGTGGGCATTTCATGAGAAAAAATGCAAAATAGCAGTTTTTAAAGCCCAGATAAGGACAAGAAAAGGGAGAAAGTTGGTAAAATCTGCTCCCTTTACCATTTAACGTCTGAGTCCTCTCCGTTGCTCTTGTCCTATTCCGAACTGCTCCTTAAACCATTGGGTAATTGGTGTCTCGTTGATATGTAGGAACAAGTTTCGCTTCTCGTCCCTTATAACTTGTGCCGTGACATTATCTGCAAGTGCATTATGCCTGTACTCGTTCGAGTGAAGCCACCTACTATAATTGACGGTCTGCCCATGTGGCTATCGGGGGATATGAATTGGAAACCTAATTCGTTCCGCAATCTGCCTCGATTTGCTTAGTGGCACCTTGCGGACTTTCCCCAATTTTCCTCGAATTGCCTTTATTTATGGGGCGAACTGCGTTAATCTTCCAAAATCGCTTTGCTACATCAGAATTATTTCGTAAATTTGCGCCCAAATTGTAACCAAAAGTAAGATAAAATAAAAATACAAGCCAACATAACCTACAAGAATGAAAGCAACTAAAAGACTATTCCTGGTACTGCTGTTGACGGTAGTCGCAATGGGTGCTGGAGCACAGCAACTGGCATTCCCCGGCGCACAAGGATGGGGTCGCTTCGCAACTGGCGGACGCACTGGCAAAGTGTATCACGTGACCAATCTGAACGATAGCGGCAGCGGCTCGCTGCGCGACGCCGTCAGCCAGCCCAACCGCATCGTCGTCTTCGACGTGGCTGGCGTCATCAACATCAATTCGCGCATCGTCTTCTCCAACAACCTCTATGTGGCCGGACAAACGGCTCCAGGCGAGGGCATCACCGTCTATGGCGACGGTGTGTCGTTCTCGGGCGCCAGCAACATCATCGTGCGCTATATGCGCTTCCGCATGGGCCATAAGGGCAGCAGCGGCAAAGACTGCGCCGGCATTGCCAACGGTGCCAACATGATCTTCGACCACTGCTCATTTGCCTGGGGACTCGACGAGACATTCTCCATCAACCCCGACGGCAAGGGCACTACGCCGCAGAACATCACCCTGCAGAACAGCATTGTTGGACAGGGGCTGATGACCCACTCGGCCGGCGGACTGCTGCAGACCGACTCCGTCTCCATCATTGGCAACTTCCTTTGCGACAACAGCACCCGTAACTTCAAGATCAAGGGCATCAACCAGTATGCCAACAACATCGTATACAACTGGAGCAACGGTGCCTACATCATGGGCGGCGACAGCGAGGGCAAGAGCTATGTGAACATCCAGTCGAACCTCTTCATCAACGGCCCGGCCGTGGGCGGCGCAGCCTTCACGGGCGGCAATGCCGACTTCCACTGCTATGGCGACGACAACTGGCAGGACCGCAACCGCGACGGCGTGTTCAACCCCTCCATCGTGACCGACTATAATGCCGCCACACGCGAGTCGCAGCCCTATCCCTATCCCGAACTGCAGCTGAACCCCGGACAGACCTTGCTGGAGACCAATCTGCCCACCGTGGGCGCTTCGCTGCCCTACCGTGACATGGTAGACTGCTATATGGTCGACGAGGTGCTCTCCTACGGCAAGCGCGGTGCCCTCATCAGCAACGAGGAGAACCTCGTCTACGGCGCCCCCTCCACTTGGAGCGTCTATGCCGGTGAGAAGAAGAAGGACTCCGACGGCGACGGCATGCCCGACGAGTGGGAGATAGACAACGGCACCGACCCGCAGAAGAACGATGCCATGGTGATTGACAGCAACGGCTATGCCAACATTGAGAACTATATCAATGACATCACCGTGGACGACCGCGACTTCTTCCTCCGTGCACCCGTGGGTCTGACCCTCGACAAGGCTACCACCACCACGCTGGCCATCAGCTGGCGCGACTATACATACGACGAAACCTCATTCGTCGTGGAAATCAAGAAGAATGGTGTATGGACCGTGGCTGGCGAGACCCCCGCCGGCGGCACGTCGTTCACCATCACCGGGCTGGAGCCTGGCACGAAGTACACCGTCCGCGTGAAGGCCGACTCTAACATCGCCGAATCGGCGTTCACACCCGAGACCGACATGTCGACCCGTCCGATGGAGGTCGGCGTCATCGACCTGGATAGCTATGAGGCCGACTACACGTGGACCGGCGGCGCATACGACCACAGCCAGGCCGAGGGCAAGAACGTGCTCCTGGCTCCCAAGGCAAGCGAGACGCTGACCCTGACAGAGACTACCGCACCGGCAGCCATCGCCTACATGGAGCCTGTAGACCTCACCGTGGGCGGAGCAGCCATCACCGGCACCACGTCGGTGAACAAGGGTGGAGCCGGCACACTGACACTGACGGGCAGCAACACCTACACTGGCGCCACCGTGCTGCACGACGGCGTGCTGGAGTTCTCGACGCTGAAGAACGGCGGCGTGGCATCGGCCATTGGCAGCAGCGTGGAGTTTGCACAAAACTGGATTGCCGACGGCGGCACCTACCGCTACACCGGTGTCACCACCACCACCAACCGCTCAATGAAGCTCTCGTCCACTTCGACACTCGACATCAAGTCGGCCACGGTCACTATGAACGGCGTCATCGAGGGCAGCATTGCCAATGCCGATTTCATCATCGACGGCGGCGGACAAATCACCGTGGGCACCACCAAGTTCTTTGGCTACAAGGGCGCTACAGTGCTGAAGGGCAGCACCCTCTACCTGAGCACTACCGACATCTCGAAGGCTGGCATCGGCTCTTCCTCTAAGCTCGTCATGCAGGGCGGCACGTTGAAGACCAAGGGTGAGACGAGCGGCTACGAGACCTACACGTTCCCCATCGAGGTGACAGAGGGCACCAAGTCGGTGTTCGCCCCCAACCGCAATTGCTACATCAACAGCAAGGTGAGCGGAGCCGGCACCCTGCAATTCAACATCCCCTATCTGCGTGAGTATGTGCAGGGCGACTGGAGCGGCTTCACCGGCCGGCTCATCGCCAATGGCGTAAGTTCTGACAAGCGCGGCTCGCTGCTGTTGTTCTACGGGGTTAAGGGCCTGGATAAGACCACTATCGATCTGAAGGGCAATGCCAACCTGTGCAACTGGGACACCAACGGCAACTTGACCATCGGTGGCATTTCTGGCTCCAGCGGCACCTATATCAACGGTTCGAGCAAGCAGACCGACGGCTTCTCGTGCACCTGGACGGTGGGCTCGGCCAACAGCGACGAGACCTTCGCTGGCAAGATAAACAACTGGTCATGCTCAGGCAGCGGTCATAGTGGCACCGTGAACATCGTGAAGACGGGCACCGGCGTGTGGCGACTGACGGGTACGAATGAATACAAAGGCACCACCCGCATCAATGCCGGTTCGCTTGTGGTGAACGGCACCAACAGCGGTACCGGCGCTTATACCGTGGCCGCCGATGCCACCCTGGCCGGAAAGGGCAGCGTGGCTGGTGCCGTCACGGTCAGTGGCACCATCCAGGCTGGCGACACGCTGGTCAATGGGGCGAAGCTGACTCTGAAGAGCACTCTGAAGGTGAACAAGGGTGGTGTGGTGAACATCCCCGCCCTGGCTACGAAATGCAATACGCTGGCCGTCAACGGCAATATCACCCTGGCCGACGGCGCTGTGCTGACCTTGTCCGACGGCGTGCTGACAGAAGCACCCGCTGCCGGTCAGACCTATCAGGTGTTCACTTGCGGCGGCACCGTCAGTGGCACCTTCAGCGAAATCCTGCCCGCCACTCCTGGCGAAGGCTTGAGCTGGGACACCACCCAACTCTACAGCGACGGTCTGCTGAAGGTGATAGGCAAGGGTGACGAGCCTGGGCCCGACGACCCCGACCCACAGCCCCAGCCCGACCCACTCCCCACGGTACAGGTGAAGTCCTCGGTCATCTCCTGGGACAATGTCACGGCCGGCACTTTCGACGGTAGTGAGTATAATAATATGTTGACAGGCAACAAGGGCGGCGATGCCGAAGGGTTCCGAATGGTGCTCACCGGCAATCTGGCCAAGACCTATACCGCAGCCGACCAAATCAGCGTGGAGCAGGACGGCACAAAGCAATCTCTGACAACCATCAAAACCTCAAATGGTGCCATGAACACCATTTATATGCCCGAGGGCATGAGGGCATCGAAAATCACCTTCTGGAGCTATACCAACTTCACTAAGGACACCACGCCGCGTGTCAGCTATTGGGCCAGCGTCGGAGGCGTTGACTATACCGAGGAGAACGCCCAAAAGCTGCAGTCGACGAAGAACACCGCTTCGCCCGACCACGTGAGCTTCGACCTGCCCGGACTCAGCACCGTCGAATTTAAGAACAGCGGCGAGCAGCAGTGCATTGTCGTCTGTCTTGAGTATTTTAAGGAGGGCGACGTGAACGACGACGGAAATATCAATTTCGCCGACGTGAAAGACCTGGTGAACCTTGTTTCGGCCGGCGAGAAAAACGTGGCATCCGACGTCAACAGCGATGGTAAGACCGATGTGGGCGATGTCCTTTCGCTCCTTCGAATCATTGCCCGTCAGTAATTATTCTAATACATTGCTTTATGCGACGAGTGTTTGGCATTGGCGAGACTGTTCTCGACATCATCTTTAAGAACGACCAGCCCATTGGCGCAGTGCCTGGCGGGTCGGTGTTCAACAGCATCATCTCACTGGGAAGGGCAGGCATCAAGGCCTCCTTCATCAGTGAGACGGGAAACGACCGCATAGGGAGGCGCATCATCGCTTTCCTTCAGGAGAATGGCGTCGACGCCTCGTCGGTCTATGTCTATCCCGACTCGAAGTCGCCCATCTCCCTCGCTTTCCTCAACGAGCAGAACGACGCCGAGTATATCTTCTATAAAGACCATCCCAGCGACCGGCTCGAATTTGTTTGCCCCGATGTGGGGCCTGACGACATTGTGCTCTTCGGCTCCTATTATGCCGTGAACCCCGTCATTCGGCCGCAGGTGCAGGGCTTCCTGGAGCATGCCCGCCGTCAGGGGGCCATCCTCTATTACGATGTGAACTTCCGCTCTTCTCACAAGAACGAGGTGGTGAAACTCACACCCAACATCCTTGAAAATCTGGAGATGGCCGACATCGTGCGCGGTTCGAGCGAGGATTTCGAGGTGATGTTCCGCTCGTCGGACCCCGACCATGTCTATCGTTCACAGATAGCCTTCTACACCAAGAAGTTCATCTACACGCAGGGTGCCGGCCCGGTGGAGTTGAGGGATGAGGGCGGATTCCGCAAGCAGTACGCCATCAGCCACACGCAGGCGGTGAGCACCGTGGGGGCTGGCGACAATTTCAATGCCGGCTTTGTCTATGGCCTTATCAAGTACGGCATCACCCGTGGGCAGTTGAACCGTGCCCTCACCGAAGCGCAATGGGACGGCCTGGTGGGCTGTGCCTTGGACTTTTCGGCCAATGTCTGCCAGCACATCGACAATTATGTCACCCCCGACTTCGGTAGGCAGATGAGTCAGGCCTTGCAATAACGTAGCAGCAATGAAACGGATAAGGTTGAGATTTGAAAATCTGCAGCAGGTGTCGGGTGGCGAAGGCATTGCCATTGTGCTGCTCACCGACCAGGAGCGGCGGCGTGCGCTGACTGTCATTTGCGACGAGCCGATGAAGCAGCAGTTCCTTCTGCGTATGCAGGCCCCCCAGCAGTGTGCCACCATGCTGCCTGAGGCCCTGCTGACCCTTCTGCCCTCCACTTACGAAATGATGGTGTTTGGCCTCTACGACGGGCAGTACCAGGTGGCGCTGATGGGCAACGACGGCGAGACGGTGCGCCTCCGCATGAGCGACGCCGTGCTGCTCACCATGATGTCCGATATACCATTATATATTGAAGAAGGCCTGATGGCCCGCCAGTGCGTGCCCTTTGAAGAAGAGGCAACGGGCATCGCCATCCCCATCAACACAATGGATGTGAGCAGGTTGAAGCACGTGCTCCAGAAGGCCGTCGACGAGGAGAACTACGAACTGGCCTCACAACTGCGCGACGAAATCAACCGCCGTCATTCCGACCATTCCACCCAGTCTTAGCCTCAAGTCCTGTTAACTTCAGAAGATGAAAGAAGAGCGTTATTTCTATGTCCCCGAAGCCGCCACGCAGGGCGAACTGCCAGCCGACGAGGCCGTGCATGCCGTGCGTGTGTTGAGGCTGGGGCAGGGCGACGCGATGATGCTGATGGACGGCCGGGGCACCTTCTTCCGGGCCGAGGTGGTCGAGGCCACACCGAAACGCTGTTCTTACGTCGTCAAGGAAATGCTTCCGCAACAGCGGCAGTGGGCAGGGCGCGTCCATCTGGCCATTGCCCCTACAAAACTGATGGACCGCATGGAGTGGCTCGTCGAGAAGGCCACCGAGATAGGCTTCGACGAACTGTCGTTGCTCCACACCCAGTTTTCCGAGCGCCTCTCGGTCAAGTTGCCCCGGTTGGAGAAGATTGCCGTGGCGGCCATGAAGCAGAGCCGCAAGGCGTGGCTGCCCGTGCTGAACGATATGGCCGACTTCCGCAAGTTCCTCGCCCGGCACGCCACTGGCCGCCGCTACATAGCCCATTGCTATGACGAGGTGGAGCGCACCGACCTCTTCGACGAGTTGCAGAAGGGCGACGACGGCGAGGATGCGCTGGTGCTGATAGGCCCCGAGGGCGATTTCTCAATCGACGAGGTACGTATGGCCGTCGAGGCTGGCTATGTGCCAGTGACGTTAGGCAAGAGCCGTCTGCGCACAGAGACGGCAGGGCTGGCTGCCGTGATGATGATGCAGTTGGCAAAAAAATCAAGATAATCGATATATGAACAGGAGAACGTTTACATTTCTTTTATTGCTCTTTTATGCTTTAGTTCCTTTGCAGGCTCAGACCATGCGCGACGTGTTGAAGGCCGCACCCGACTCTGTTGTGTCTACGCTCACCACCAACAACCGTCTTGACATGATTGACTTTATGGACGCCAAGATGAAGGCCGAGGTGACCAATATGCTCGGCGGCAAGAGCGAGATGCTCTTTCTTTCGGACGATTCGCTGGCCATCCGCATGAGCGATGCCCTGCTGTTGGAGATGCGCCTGGTGGCTGTCGATACGGTGAAGACGGTCAGCGTCAAGCAAACCTATCTGACCGTCACGGGCAAGGCGCAGCAGACGGTGCAGACCGTCTATCAGTTCCCCTCGTGGAGCCGGCTGTCATCGGCCGTCTTATGTTCCACTTTGCTTCAGCGCGACGACAAATTGAAGAGCAAGGCCGTTTCATTATGATTTAGTAATGTCCGGCTTTGTCCGCCATCCATTTTACCTATTAATGGCTATTGCCGTTTTACAGGATATTTTGTACTTTTGCACCCTCATAATAAGTGCTGTTTATGACCATTAATGTTAATATCAAGACATTATTCTTTACTTTGTTTTTCATCTTGTGCCATCTCTCCGCATCGGCGCAGAAGAGCGGCCACACCCTTCAGCTGACAGTCACTGAGAGCCCCGACCGCGAGGCCGTTGTCATGGCCACCGTAGAGCTGCTGCCAACTGGTGCAGCCACCACTACCGATGTCAACGGGCGGGCCACGCTGACCAACATTCCCGATGGGCGCTATACGCTGCGGGTGCGCTATGTCGGCATGGAGACCATCGAGCAGACTGTGACGGTGAACCGCGACCAGAGCTTGAACCTGCGCATGACACCCACCTCACTGGCCCTCCGCGAGGTGACGGTCACGGCGACACAGAAGGAGAGCGGCACCTCGACGGCCAGCGTCGTGGGCCGTCAGGCCATTGACCACCTTCAGGCCACCAGTCTGGCCGATGTGATGCAACTCATCCCCGGACATCTGATGGGCAACCACGACCTCACTCAGCAGGCCAATCTGCAGTTGCGCACGTTGGTCAACAACAATACGGCGGCCTTCGGCTCCAGCATCGTGGTCGACGGCATGCCCATGTCGAACAATGGCCAGATGTCGCAGGGCCCGTTCTCCGCCACGTCATTCACCGGCACCGACTTGCGCCAAGTGTCGGCCGACGATATCGACAATGTGGAAATCATCCGTGGCATCCCCTCGGCAGAATACGGCGACCTGACCAGCGGCCTCGTCGTGGTCCATTCCAAGGTGGGCGTCACCCCGCTGCAAGTGAAGGCCAAGATCAATCCCGGTCTGCAGAATTACAGTGTGGGAAAGGGCTTCTCCCTTTCCAAGGCCGGCGTGCTCAACGTCAGCGGCGACTATGCCAAGGCCTGGGGCGACCCCCGGCAGAAGACCCGCTCCTTCGACCGCTACACCCTCAACGTGGGCTATGGCATCGACTTCAGCCGCAAGTGGCACACCGACACGAAGGTGCGCTTCATGCAGGCCAAGGACTGGACGGGCCACGACCCTGATGCGCAGGACGACGGTACCTATTCGAAGAATAAGACCACTACCTTCGGCCTGACCCACAACGGGCGTGTGCGCCTCGATTTGCCCTTGGCCCGTTCCGTCAGATACACCGTGGGCTTGAGCTTCACCCGGACCGATGCCCGCAACTCCAGCTATGTGGCCAACTCTACAGGCCTGCTGCCCATACTGACCGCCCGTGAGACGGGCTATTACGACGTGCCCTGGCTGACCACCTCCTACCTGGCAACAGGCATCACCGAGAGCCGTCCCGGCAATGTGTTCGTGAAGGTGACCGACGATTTCTTCTACCGCAAGGGCAAGACCGTGCAGAGCTTCAAGCTGGGTGCCGACTACCACTACGACTGGAACACCGGCGAGGGCTACTACAACGCAGACGAAACCCGCCCCTTCCGCCCGAACAGCAACGGGCGTCCACGCGCTTTCAACGACATTCCCGGCCTGCATCAGTTGTCGGCCTTTGCCGAAGACCAGTTCACCTGGAACATGAACAGGGTGAACCGCCTGCGCATCGGGGTGGGGCTGCGCTTCACGGCCCTGCAGCCCTTTGGCGATGTGGCCACCACCGCCCTTTCGCCTCGTGTCAACGTGGCTTTCTCGGCCACCAAGTGGCTCGACCTCCGCTTCGGCATCGGCATGAACTCGAAGACCCCCGGCCTGCAGTATCTCTACCCCGACAAGAAGTACGACGACCGCGTGGCCGCCAACTATATGCCGCAAGACGGTTCCACGCAGGTGCTGAACTACCATACCCAGGTCTACGACGTGAAGTATTCGTCGGGCATGAAGAATGCCACCACCACTAAGATTGAGGGCGGCATCGACGTGAAGCTGCCCGGCGGCCGGAAGCTCAGTGTGCTGGCCTATCACGACAAGACCCCCAACGGCTTTGGCGCCGTGACCGAGTATTTCACCTATGACTACAACTACTACACGCTCGACGCCCAGCACCCCTCCATCGGCAATCCCGCCGCTGTAGAGAGCCGCAACGTGTTCATGACCACAGGCATGATAGGCAATACCAATACCACGGTGAACAAAGGTGTGGAGCTGGACTGCGACCTGGGCGAGGTGAAGTTCCTGATGACCCGTTTCTACCTGAGTGGTGCCTGGAGTCAAACCAAGACGTGGAGCACCGACATCAACTCCCAGTCGGTGCGCAATGCCCTGCTGCCTGCCAGCTATCAGGCCATTGGCGCCACCCCCTTCAAGGTGGTCTACCCCTCGGGCGATGACTATACCCGCTACCGCCGCTTCATCACCACCCTGCGTGCCGTCACCCACATTCCCCGGCTGAAGATGGTGGCCTCGTTTACGGCGCAGGCCATCTGGCACAACTCCAACTACTCCTTCATAGCCGACAAGGAAGCCATCGGCTACATCACCCCCGACCTGGCCTACCACAGCTTGGGCAGTCAGCCGACCATCGCCTTTGCCGGCGGTGAGGTCAGCACAGCCGACCTGGCCATCAGTCACACCGACAACGACCCCACCAAGAACCCCGTCACCTGGAACCTCCAGGCCCGACTCTCCAAGGAGTTGGGTAGCGTGGGCAGCCTCTCGCTCTATGTGAACAACGCCCTGTTCCACGAGCCCTACCTCAGTGGCAACAACACCTCGACACTCACTCAGCGCAACACCGGCACCTTCCAGTTTGGGGCAGAGTTGTCGCTAAACCTCTAAAAGAAGACCATGCATATCCCTTCCACCATCCTCCGTTCTGTTTGCTGCGCCATCGGCGCAGTCCTTCTCGTCTCCTGTGTCGATTTCGACGACGCCACCCATGCCCTTTCCGCACGGGTGCAGTTGCTCGTGCCCTCCGAGTTCACCTCTTCGAGCGGCCTCTCCGGCCACGACGTGACGCTCGCCATGGGCAGCCAGCGCCATATAGCCACCACCGATGCCGATGGCATAGCCACCTTCACCGGCCTCACGCCCGACGTCTACGACATATCCTGCTCGTGGACCATCAGCGCCTCTGACTATCGCACGCTGACTGGCGATGCCCAGGTGGTCAGTGGGGCCACGGTCAGCGGTTCGCTCAACCAGCGGCTCATCAAGGCCGACGAGACCATCGCCCTGCCTACCAATCTGGCCATCGACCGCGACATCCTCATCGGCAAGGTCTTCTATGCAGGCTCCAAAGACCTGAACAACCGCACGTATCTGGCCGGCAAGTATGTGGAACTCTGCAACCAGAGCAGCGAGAGCGTGGACGTGAGCGGCCTCTACATCGGACTGGTCGAGGGCGAGAGCACCCAGGCCTACACCCTTGCCAATCTCCATGCGGTCTATCAGGACTCCGTCGTCCTGCTGAAGCAGATTTTCCGCATCCCCGCCGATGCTGCCCACCTTGTGGCACCCGGCGGCACGGTGCTCATTGTGAACAGCGCCATAGACCATACCCCCAACGACACGCTGGAGAACGACCTCACTGCCGCCGACTTCGAGGCCAAGGACCTCTCAGGCAAGATGCAGAACAACCCCGCCACGCCGGCCCTGCAGCTGGTCTACTCGATGTATCCCGCCGTGTCAAACATGAACCTCGTGCAGAGCGGCCCCTGCGGTGTGGTCATCTTCCGTACCGACGACGATGTGGCTGCCTGGCCCAAGACCTACGCCTTCGGAAAGACCAGCGGCTCGCAGTGGGTGCTCTGCCCCAAGCGCCACATCATAGACGGCGTGGAGTGCCTCAGACTGACCAACAAGACACCCGCCGTAGACGTGGCGACGAAGCGACTCTACGACGACATCGATGCAGGCTACGTCACCGTCAACGCCATCAGCGGATGGAATGGCGAGGTGGTCTACCGCCGCACCGCCAAGCTGACGGAGGGCGGGCAGCCCGTCTTGATGGACACCAACAACAGTTCCAACGACTTCCAAACTTCTACAAAGATAAAACCGAGAGAATATGACAAATAGCACAGGACTAAAGCTGATAGGTGTATCATTTCTCATTTGTCATTTGGCCTATAGCCGCGTCAGCGCCCAGGAGGCCCGCTACCGCTATCAGAACGCCACCCAGTTGTGGCGGCTGTCGGGCAATGCCGCCGGGCTGGGCATGGACAACAGCGACAACCGAGGCTATGCCGAGTTCGGCCTTCAGCACGCTGAGGGCGACTACACCAGGGTGCAGGAGGGCGGACAGTGCAATGCGCTGACATTCAGCACCGAGCGCTATCAGCACATCGGACAGTTTCTGGTGGGCTATGGCCGGTTCCAGTTCGATATGGACCGGACGAAAGACCGCGCCTGGGCCGACGTGATGCGCCCCTACGATGCCAACCCCTACTATAGCGGCAGCAGCGTCAGCGGCAAGTACGACCGCCAGCAGTTCGACCTCTCGGCGGCCCTTGCCACCATACCCATTCCGCTGGCTGGCGAGAAGACCGACCGCGAACTCTCGCTGGGCGTGCAGCTGGACTATAAGGTTGGCGACCTGAGCCGACTGCGCGACCCGCGCTCGCGCTCCGAGTTGCTCGACTACGCCATAGCGCCGGCCGTGGCCTTTGCCTTCGGCCACCACACGCTGGGCCTCACTGGCCACTACCGCCGTCGCAAGGAGAAAATTCCCAATATGACCACCGTGCAGCAGGACCCCAACCTGGTGTACTACCAGTTCTACGGACTGGGCGAGGCCGTGGGCACCGTTGGCGGCTACAGCGGCTTCAGCCGCGAGTGGGTGAACCATGAGTTCGGCGCCCTGCTCACCTATGGCTTCCGCACCGCCGCCCCCGGCTCTTCGCCCTGGGAGCGTGGCGTCTACAGCCTCAACTCCGTCGGCATTTCGCGTGGGGCCGAAGATGTTTGGGGGCAATACAAGTTCTCGCCGGGGCGCTATGTCACCTATATTTATAAGGCATCCTCGCACAATCGCATCGCCTCCGGCCGGCTGCTCCACGCCATCGATGTGCAGGCCGAGTGGCAGCAGGGCTATGCCGACGAGTACCGCCAGCAGCTCGTCCAGGAGAAAGATGCCAAGAAAGGCTATACCAGCTATCGCTACGAGACGCAGATAGAGTACCGCAAGCGCCACCAGCTGACCACCGTCGACGCCTCGCTCCACTATAGGCTGAACACCCTTGCCGGCAGTGCCTCCGAGGCCGACGGCACCCACGATGCCGCTGTCAGCGGATATGTGGGCGCACAGGTCCGGATGGCGGGCACCACCACCAAGCACCTGCTCCCCACTTCAGAGCTGAAGCACCAGCGGCTGGACTTCTCGCTTGAGGGTGGCCATGGCTTTTTCGGCGACCGCCTGTGGGTCGATGCCGCCGTCGGCTACAGCCGTGCCCTGAAGGCCGACCTGACGCTGGCCGATGCCACCACCGAGGTGGCGCGCCAGGTGCTCCTGCCCGACATGTACTACTACGATGCCCACTTCTGGCGCGGACAGCTCTCCGTGAAGTACCTCTTCCCCCTGAAGCTGAAGGGCCACGCCAGCCGCTTCTATGTGAAAGCCTACGGCGACCTGATCGGTGCCCAGCACTCGCAGCAGCGCAAGACCGTGGGGGTGGCCTTCGGACTGTTCAATTAAATCAAAATCTTTGACATCTTCAAAAGACCGCCCGGAGCGGCCTTAGAGATAAGTGCCACTTATCTCCGAGATAAAAGGCACTTATCTCCGAGATAAGTGGCACTTATCTCTGAGGCCCCTTTTTCGGGGGTTTTGAAATGAATGGAAAAAACTTTATAAAAGCATACGCATTATGAAAAAAATTCTATCTCTGTTATTGCTCATTTCTTTCACCTCGTCGTTCAGCAGCGTCGTGGCCCAGACCAAGGACGCCCCCTACACCGTGGCCCAGCTGTTGGCTCAGAAAGAGGCCCTGGCCGCCTCGGGCCAGACCGTGTGGGTGCGTGCCGACCTGAAAGGACTGGGCGAAGACGGCACCAAGACGGACAATGCGGACACCGAGGATGCCGATGGCAAGACCGTCCGCAACATGGCCGCCCTCTTCGCCGACGCCACGGGCCAGTTTGTGGCCTATAGCTGGCAGATTCTCGGACAGCTCAACCTGGCCGACCTCACGAACACGAAAAACCTGCTCATCGCCCTGACCTACGGCACCGGGGGGCATCCCTACGGCAATTCGGCCAATCCGCAGTATGCCAGCAACTACGAGCCTGCCCAGGCCCATTTCTCGCTGGGCGAGGTGCACGGCGCCTTGACGCTGCAAATCAACAAGGGGTTCCGCGGCTACCACATAGCCAGCAGCTACAAGGTGCCCAAGGAGATAGTGGCCGTCAGGGTGGCCTCAGGCTACACCTCGGCAAAGGGAGCCACCGTCAGCTATGGATACTACGACGGGGCTGAAGAGGGCAAAAACTACGTCATCAACAAAAACACGGCCCTGGTGCTCCTGGCCCATCCCGGCACGTACCAGTTTGTGCTCTCAGCCGACTATTACGAGCAGATAAACAGCAACAGCCTGAATGGCGGCGAAGTGGCAGGGGTGAACACCATCCCGATGAAAAACAATGCCCTGCGCTACCATTACCGCTTTGTGGCCGACGGCACGAAAACCGGATTTGAGCGCAACCGCACGGAGTCGACAGAAGTATGGCTGGAGCAGAAAGACGAAGTCTATATGACCGTCAACGGCAATGCCAACCACTTCTTTGGCAACTGGACTTGGGAGACCGACGACAAGAATTGGATAACGTGGGCAGGCAAGGTGATTGCCGACTTCCACGAAGAGCCTGCCCCCGCCCTGCAGGGCGACGTGAACGCCGACGGCTATGTGGACGTGGCCGACATTTCAACCGTTCTCTCCTATATGGCAGACGGCATTTATGACACCAAGGGCGACGTGAACGGCGATGGCTATATCGACGTGGCCGACATATCAAATGTGCTCACCATCATGGCTGGAAATTGACAACACAACCAAATAAACACTATTCCGTATGAGAGTTTTATTATTCATCCTTTCCTCGCTCTTCTTCAGTTCAGCAACGGCGCAAGACACACTTACCGTGCGCATCAAGGGCATGAAGTGCGAGGAGTGCGGCCACAAGGTGATGGTGGCCGTCAAGCAGTTGCCGGGCATAGAGAGTATGCGCTTCAATTACGAGCGGCGCACCTCCACCATCGTCTACGACCCCGCACAGACCTGTGCCGACTCCATCAGGGCACGGCTGGCAGCCACAGGGCGCTTCAAGGCGTCGGCCTACAGCCCAACCGAGGTCATACGCCGAGGCTTCGGACTGCGCATGGACGACATGCACTGCCAGAACTGCGCCAACCGCATCGCTGCAAAACTGCAACAGATGGAAGGCATCGACAGCATGTCGCCCCATTTGGACAAGCACTACTTCTTTATCCGCTACGATGCCAACCGCACCTGCAAGGACACCATACGCACAGCCCTGAAGGGGCTCGGCTTCACACCCGTCAACTACTATACCGGGCCGAAGGTGGGCTATGCCTACTACAACATTCCTGCCGCCCAAGCCACGCAGCAGACAATGGACGAGGTGCTCATACTCGACGGCGTGGAGGACGTGAACGTCAATGCGCAACGACAATCTATGGCCGTCACCTTCTTCACCGACGAGACCAATGCCGACCGTCTCCTGGCCGGCATCCTTGCCGCGGGCATCAAGGCCCAAGTGCCCCCGCCACATGAGTGCAAGGAGTAGACTATGAATTTAATGTTCGCTCCAGCTCTGCTGGCTTGCAAGGCAAGCGCTCGACCTCCGGTCGCTTTGCAAAGCAAGGAACTTTGGCTATTTCTCTGTGTGTGTTATGGAAACATGCTAAAATGCTTATAAATTCACATTAAACCCTACAAATCTTATCGTTAATTGAAATAAAAGTTGTATCTTTGCAGCCGAAAGGCTGCGAAACTGCTAATGCTCGGCCGCTCGACCTCTGGTCGCTTGCCACCGAAGGGACGCAAGAATTGATGCAAGTATCATTGCTCTCGCTTAACCGCAGTTGTGTGGCGTAAACGCCGCTAAAGCGATAAGACAGGAGGCGAAAGTCGTTTCTGACTTTATTCGTTCAAAAATATGTTGTAATTATGGGTAAACTAATGTTTTTTCTCTATTTCATCCTTTCGGTGTTCCCAACTGATGCGACAGAAAACCGACGGCACATCCATGTAGTGCGCCGAGGGAGTAAAAAGTCACACAGAGGCGACACAGTGGCAAAGATATGGATAGAGGAGAACGGAGAGAAGAAGATAGAGATTGCATGGTCGGAGCTAACTGGTGACGAAGAGGCAGATGTGCTGAAGGTTATTGACGAGCACTGGGAAGAATTAAATCGTCTTATAGACGACGTGTTTGCTGGGAAAAAGATACGTATCAAACGCATAAAATAATTAGGAGGACAAGAATATGTGTAAATACAAGGACACCAATATAGGCATCAAGAAACTGGACTTCAATGGTAAACGCGGTACAATGGCGGCTTACCTGACCGACGGACGTGAGATTATAGTACCTGTCTCAATGTTTCCAGACATCAAGCGATTGTCAAAGAAACAGCGTGAGGACTATATGATTATGGACGATCAGTATTTTTCTTTCGAGTCGCTTAGCAAAATTTATTCTGTCAAAGACCTACTGCGGATTTAATTAGTCCCCTTTTATACATCAAGGATTTATGCCCCAAAGAGAGATTATAAATAATGTTCTTGGACAAGCCAAGCGGCAGAGCCGAGCGAAGCGAGAGCAGAAAATGACCGATTTCCTTGCTTTCAGCGAATTTTGGCGGCGCCTCAGCCATTTAGGCAAGTTTAACACTTGCCAATGGCATTCGGCTTGCACAAAATTTGGTCATTCTTCGACGAGCGAAGCGACTTTGTCGATTACCAATCATTTTATTACTCTCTCTCAGGCACTTACCTACAATAGCACTTCCTTTATATACTGCCCGCGTGGGCGTGTAAATTTACGGCTTTCCTTGGAACGAACCAAGGGAGGCCGCATCGGTTTATTAGTGTCAACCAGTAATAACAAATAAAAACAAAAACAATGGTGAAAGGAAAAAAACTATTTCTTATCCTCGCCCTGCTCTGCGCCATCGCGCAGGGAGCGTGGGCGCAAGCCAGTTGGGATGAGGTCTATGCTATGACCAATACCACATCGGCAAACTGGACGGCCTTGCCCGAAGGCACCACGGCGGGCGCGACGATTGGCACGGCAGGTACTACGACGTATTACTACGCCGACGCGAGCCTCACGTTCACCAACAGCACGGCCGGCGGCAGCGGCCTGACCATCTTAGGCAACGTGTATCTCTACTTGCCCCAGGGCGTAACCGTCACCTGCACGGGAGCTAATGCCAGCGGTCAGACGGGTGCCGGTGCGGGCATCGAACTGACGGAAGGCAACGTCCTCTTCCTCCTTGGCAAGGGCTCAGTGAATGCCACGGGCGGCAATGCTGCGGATGGCTGCAATGGCGGCAATGGCGGCGACGCAGATTGGGATAATAGCAACGACTGGTCTGGCACCGGTGGCACCGGTGGTCATGGTGGCGGCGGTGCCGGTGCCGGCATCGGCACACGCGGCGGTCAGGGCGGCAATGGCGGTGCCGGAGCTGCCAGTGTAACCTCTGCATGGAGTACGGCTGGTGGCGGCAGTGGTGCCGCTGGCCAAGCCGGTGCAACCGCTGGCGGCATGGGCGAGCTCTATGTGGCGCAGTCCTTCGGCAACTTGACAGCCACGGGCGGCGCAGCAGCAAGCCAGGTCGGCAGTGCCGGCGGTGCAGGCAAGAGCGCTTTATACGACGGTACTGGTTACAACTACACAGTAGCTGGCGGCGGTGGCGGCGGTGCCGGCGGCTTCGGCGGCGCAGCCAGCAATATCGGTACCGGTGGCCCCGGCGGTGGTGGCGGTGGCGGCGGTGCCTCTGGTAATCTTGACTGGTCAACAGAACCAGGTTACTACGTAGTCAAGGCTCCCGGCGGCAAGGGCGGCCAGAACGCTGACGGAACATGGGCTGCCGCAGGTGCAGAAAGCATCATGAACCATAATGCCATCAAAAGTGGTCAAGTAAAAATCAATGCCTCAGGTTGGGAGGACGATAAGTATAACTACGACAATTACACCAGTACTCAGGCTGTAGGCACGGGCGGCAGTGGCAACACGGCAGGCAGTGCCAGCACCAGCGAGCAGGCTGTCACCTTCAATTTTAAAATGCCTGCGCAGGACGAATGGGATATGGTCTGTCAGCAGACGAAGACCAGCCAGAGCCAATGGATTGCGCTGCCGTTCGGGGCTGCTCGTAAGGGAGCCACGCTTGGCACGGCAGATGCTACAACATATTATTACGCCACGGGCGACCGCACGTTCACCAACAGCAACGCGGGCGGCAGTGGTCTGACCATTCTGGGCACGGTGCATCTCTTCATCGCCTCCGGGCAGACCATTACCTGCACGGGTGCCAATGCCACCGCCCCCACCGGCGGCGGCGCGGGCATTGAACTGACGGAGGGCAACACGCTCTGCCTCATCGGCAGCGGCAAACTCGTCGCCACAGGTGGCCAGGCGGCCAACGGCGGCAATGACACGAAGGGCGGAGATGCAGCTTACAAAGTTGCAAAAAATATATATGACAGTAACGGGATAAAGTCTGGTGACGGCGGTCGCGGCGGCGACGGCGGCGGCGGTGCAGGTGCAGGCATC
Source organism: uncultured Prevotellaceae bacterium (assembly GCA_902786565.1). GTDB lineage: Bacteria > Bacteroidota > Bacteroidia > Bacteroidales > Bacteroidaceae > Prevotella. The sequence goes on from CADACW010000052.1 coordinate 45,186, forward strand.
GGCACACGCGGCGGCGCAGGCGGCGCAGGCGGTGCTGGCGGAGTAGGGAAACAAGAGTTTGCTGACGTAACAGGTAATGTAGGCAGCAATGGTGTCGGCGGCGGTACCGCTGCCGACATGGGCACGCTCTATGTTTATCAGATGGCCACGCCAACGATAGAGGCTCATGGAGGTAGCAGTGGCACCAGTGGCAGTGGTGGCGCTGCAGGTCTCAATGCAGTATTTCGGCCATTTTCTCAAAGTGGTGATATTATTATGATTCCTGCGCCCAGGAAGGAGATCCATGACGGCAGCAGTGGCACCAGCAGCAGTGGCGCCCCCCGCAGAAGTGGTGGCTATCCTGATGGTGATATTTATTCTATAGGTGGCGGCGGCGGTGGCGGTGCCGGCGGCTTCGGCGGTGCGGCCAGCGACATCGGCTCCGGCGGTCCCGGTGGAGGCGGAGGCGGTGGCGGTGCCTCAGGAACCATTACATATAGAGGTTTTGTTTATCAATCATACTATCAGGTAGGAGCCTTTGGAGGCAAAGGCGGTGTTAATGCGGATGGCACAGCCGCTGCTGACGGTGAGGGAACGATGATAAACAGCGATAAAACAAATGTAGTGTTTGAAAACGATGACTATAAAGATTATACACTCTTAGACTGGTACAACGGCGACAACCGCGCTGCCGGCGGCGCAGGCGCCAACCCGGGGACAGCCGCCCAGAGCGGCACATACGAGGTGATACCGGCCATCATCAACCTGGCTGACAACGCCGACAACAGCACCACCATCAATACGGCTGACGGCTTTTTAGCCAATGTGACGCTCAGCGGCCGCACGCTCTACAAGGACGGCAAATGGAACACGCTGTGCCTACCGTTCAGCGTGGACGACTTCAACGGCACGCCCTTGCAGGGAGCCACGGTGAAGACGCTCGCATCGACCACCTTCAGCGACGGCACACTGACGATGAAC
>CADACW010000053.1 GCA_902786565.1 uncultured Prevotellaceae bacterium
GCCAGCGAGTCGTCGGTGAGCAGCGAGTCGGCCTGGTTGAGGGCCTGCAGGTGGGCCAGCTGCTGCCGCATATAGGTGGCCCGGCCCCTCTGGCAGGCGGCCAGGAGGGGGAGGAGCAGGAGCGGGAGGATGAGACGGGCCAAATGGAGGGAGATGTGGTTCATAGCTGTCGGTTTCGGATGGTGTATATTGGCTTTCGGTCTGCAAAAGTACGGATAATTTGTTGAAGCGCCAAATATTTCCGTGGGAAAGTAGCCGCACTTATGCCGTACCTCTGCAAGAGTGGAAAACCTGCGCTGGCTGCTTGGAGTGCTGTCTTTTTGTAGTGTTTTTTCAAAACGGGCAAAATACCCCCTAAAAGATAAGTGCCTTTTATCTCCGAGATAAAAGGCACTTATCTCCGAGATAAAAGGCACTTATCTCTGAGTCTGCTTTACCCTCCCTTTAGGGATGTAAAACTTTTTTCAAAACTTGGCCATCTTGATGGCCACTACGGCACACTCGTCGCCCTTGTTGCCCAGTCGACCGCCAGCGCGGTCCTTTGCCTGTTGGAGGTCGTTGGTGGTGAGGAGCCCGTAGACGACGGGTATGTTGCTGGTGGCGTTGAGGCGTGCGATACCTGCTGTGACGCCCTGACAGATGTAGTCGAAGTGTGGCGTCTCCCCGCGTATGACGCTGCCGAGAATGATGACGGCGTCGTAGCCGTCGTTGAGGGTCAGCTGGTGGGCGCCGTAGATGAGCTCAAAGGAGCCGGGCACGGTCTTTACGTGGATGTTCTCCGGCAGAGCGCCGTGCTTCTCCAATGTGTTTACGCATCCGTCAAGGAGTGCCCCCGTGACTTCGGGGTTCCACTCCGACACGACGATGCCGAAGATCATGTTCGACGCGTCGGGTACTTTGGCGGTGTCGTAGTCAGACAGGTTTCGTGTTGCCATCTTTCCTTATTGCTTGGCACGCTCAATGTAGTTGTCGATGGAGTTGTAGCGTGTCCAGTCCTGATACTTCTCCTTGATTTGCTCGTAGAGCTTGAGGGCTTCTGCCTTCTTGCCCTGGCTCTCCAGGATGTCGCCAGCCTGGATGAGGAACATGGGCGAGAGTGCGCTGTTGTCGGCCTCTGCTGCAGCCTTGGTGAGCAGGCTGACGGCCTCGTCGAGCTGTCCGAGAGATGCCTTGGCGTTGGCCAGTGCGCCCTTGACGGCAGGTGTGACCATCTCGTCGTCGACGCCGCTGAACTTGTCAAGATACTTGGCGGCCTCCTCGTTGTTGCCCAGGCGTGAGTAGCAGATGCCTGCGTAGAGGTTGGCCAGATTGGCGGCCTTGCCTGAGTAGTCGCTGGCGATGGCCAGGAATCCGGCGTTGATGCTGTCGCCGTTGAGTGCCTTCTCGAAGAGTGCTGCATCGTCGCTCATCACGGCCTGTGAGTAGTACTCCTGTGCCTTTGCCATTGCTGTGCTGGCTTTGGCGAATGACTGGTTGGCTGTGTTCTTCCAGAAGAAATAGCCTGCGACGATAACGAGGAGCGCGATGACGGCTCCGATGATGATGTTTTTGTACTTGAGGAGCAATGCCTCGCTTCCACTGGGGGTTACCTCCACTTGAGGTGCACCCTGATTGACTTTTGTTTCTGCCATTGGTTGTTATTGTTTTTTCTTGTTTTCTGATTTTGCGGCGCAAAGGTACTGAAAATCTTGGAGATGGTGAAATTTTATGCTGACTTTTTTTGTTTTTTAGCCATAAAAGGTGATTTTTATGCCGAAAATAATGGGTTCTTTGTGAGGTCGTACAAGATTTTATATTGGCGCCGGTCATAAAATGTCTACGGGATAAAGCCGGGAAAGGTACGGGGAAACTGTGTGAAAGGTTCGTTCTTCCTGTCGGAATGGATGTGGCAAGAGTTAAATCATAGACAATGAACGTTGAATCAATGACAATGAACGATAAATCAATGTCAATGATTTAACTTTTGTCCCACCAACACTAAATCATGTGGACCCCTTTGTGAAAACGGGCGGGGATAATAGCGTGAAAGTTACGGTCGATGTGGCTGGCGCTATTCTTTTTCTGCCGCCCTTGCCCGGTCCGCCATATTACTGATGATTGTGGCGATGTCGGCCACATCGACGGCACCGTCGCCGTTCACGTCGCAGCTGCCGCCGCCGGCACCGAGGGTGAACTCCAGGGTGGCCGTGTCGCTGTCCTCATAGCCGGCCTTCGTGGCATAGACGCTCACCTTGTAGGTGCCTGCTATTTCCGCTTCGCTCGCAAGGCCTTTCTTCACGTCTGCGTTTGTCACCTCATAGGCATACTCCACGCCTTCCGTCTCGCAGGTGAACGTCAGTTTTCCGTCAGCAAAGACTATGGCGGGGGTGGCGCACTTTTTGCCGTTGGGGTCAATCGGTGCGCTGCCGTTTTCATCGCCCTCCTCCACAAAGAAGAACTCCTTCCACTGGTCGGCAGCCTGATAAGCGTCCACGCTGCCTTCGGGGACAGTGAGCGTACACTCCCACTTGTTCACGTCGTCCAAAGCCTGCGAGCCGCATGTGGGCGGCACTTCGGCCTTGCTGATAATGGCCGTCAGCGCCGTGCAGTCGGAGAAAGCTTCCGCACCGATGCTTTTCACCTGCGAGCCAAAGCCGAAATGCTGAAGGCTGGCACAGCCGGAGAAGGCGCGATTGCCAATCTCCGTTACGCCGTCGCCTATCTCTACATTCTGCAGGCTGGTGCAGCCATAGAACTCGTTCTCGGATATTTCCTCCTCCCTGTCGGTAATCACCACAGACCGAAGCGACGTGTTGCGGTAGAAGGGGGAGTAGCCGTAGCCGCCGGAGGTGGGATAAGAAATGTTTCCACCAATATAAATAGAATCGAGGTCGAAAGACGAGAACAACGGAGATTTACCATTGGAGCCGAGTGTCAGGGTAGAGTCACGGTCACTGATAATCACTGTATTGAAGCCTTTGCAGCCGCTAAAGGCATAGTTGCCGATACTGTTCACTGTAGCATCAATAACCAACGTGCCTGTTCTGGAAGCCCTGCCTGTATAGAACTGTTGGATATTAGAACATTCAGCAAATGCATATTGGGGTATGTCACCGCCTATGGCCCAGACCACATTCTTGATATGCTGATTGTTATGGCAGAGATAAGGCATGGCGTTCCTGACTTTCATAGTGATACCCCTGAAGGTGACTTCTGCTCCTACCGTGGTGTTGACGGCAGTGCTGTCGTATACGCAATCAATGGCATCGCAGATGCGCTCAGACGGTATGACTGGTACATAGCGTATGCCATCGACCTCAAAGATTGAACTCAAAAAGTGATAAATGGTCTTGTTGCTCAATGAACTGTATAGGTCGTTGGCCACGTAGTTCACTTTTCCTGAAGCATTCGTGTAGCCAGATGGTGGCGTGTTTCCCAGCCATAGCACCTTTTTTATTTCAGTGTTAAAGGAGTCGTTGATAGTTTTTACGTTGCTGCCAATGGTCAGACTTGAAAGGTTGCATCCATAAAAAGCTCCATAGCCAATGCTTTCGACACTGTTGGGGATGACTATAGACTTAAGGCCAGTACAGCCATAAAAGACATAGTTGCCTATATCGGTCAGGCTTGAGGGAATATCAATCCTCTCCAACTTCTTGCAGTTCTGGAAAGCATATTCGCCCAAGAAGGTTATCGCGTCTGACAGCTTCAAGCAACTAAGGCTCTCACAATTTCTGAAAGCAAAGTTCCCGACACTGCTGACGCTGCCTGGCATGATGACGGTACTGAGACTTGTGCAGCCAGCAAAGGCATAGCTGCCAATCTTTTCTAGACCGTCTGGAAGGTTTATTGCTGCAAGACTGCTGCAGTTCAGGAAGGCTTGGTCTTCAATGTTTTTCACAGATTCGCCAAGAATAACCTCTCGGAGCGCAGTTTTGCCCTGGAACCAAGTGGAAACCGAGGGCATGTTTAGCGTGACGGATTCGATATTATGGCACTCGTAGAACGCGCTGCTGCTAATATTCTCTAAACCCTTTGGCAGCACGATAGACTTTAAGGAGTCACACCTGTAAAAGGCGCTCTCGCCGATAGACTTCAAATTTCCTGAAAGCACTATGTCCTTGAGGTTATTGCAATTGGAAAAGGAGGAGTTGCCAATCGTTATAATGCTATTAGGCAATTCTATCGACTTCAAGCCCTTGAAGCCATAGAATGCCGAATTGCCGATTATTTCCACCTCGTCGCCAATGTTCACTTCTTTTATATTGGTATTTGAATCAAACCACTGCCCAATTGATTTGCAATGGAAAGTCACTGAAGAAAGGCCAGAGCAGGCATTAAACGGAATGTCCTCTACGGTCTCAACATTTTTTCCGATGGTTATAGTGCTTAAGCTTGTACAGCCACGAAAAGCATTCCTCCCTATCGTGGTGACCGCGTCGGGCAAATCGATTGAAAGAAGGTTCTGGCAATTCCAGAAAGCATATTCGCCGATGCTTGTCACACCGTCGGGAATCACCACAGAGACAAGTCTACTGCATTCATAAAAAGTGCTGTTTGCGATTGATGTTATGTTCTCTGGCAAAGAAACCTCCGTTAGGTTATAGCATCCCTGGAAAGCAGAAATGCCAATTTCGGTAATGCAAGAGGGGATAGAGACGGAGGTCAGGTCGCCGCAACTGAAAAAGGCGTTGGCCGTAATAGCCGTCACTCTGTATTGAACCCCGTCGTATGTCACTGTCTCAGGAATTGTTACATCGCCGCTGTACGATGGCGAATACTGTGCGCGGTATGTGACGCTGGCATTGTTGCTGCTTTTGTCTAAATTGTAGTAGATGCCATTGACCAAAGCATTGTAGGCACTTGCCACTAAGGGCAGAAGCGTCATCATAAATAAGAATAATAGTTTCTTCATAGCTGTAAAGTGTATTTGATTAGAAATGTTTAGGCAAAAAGAAAACGTGGACAGTTTACTTTGTCTACGTCTTCTGAGGTATCGCCAAACACCTATATTGCTTAAACAAGTAAACGCCCACGCCAGACGGCGTGAACTATCTACTTTGGTTCTTGCAATATCTTTGATAGATTGGCGATTTATCAGAAGACAAGAATCAAAAGTGGACGTTCAATGTCATAATGTCCTTTTTATTTTTACTTAGCCCATAGGCAATACGGTTTTTAAGGGTTCAACAGTTATTATGCTCAAAAGTCAAGTTCTCGTGTAGTAAAAGGTGCATGCCCAGTTGAACTTGCGGACAAGTTCTTTCAGCAGATTTCGGTCGCTTAATGGAATGGTGCCTCGACATTCATTGCCTTTTGAGTGGTTTTCTTGGTGCAAAGTTACGAATAATATCCGAAACATCAACAATTTTTCGAATTATTTTTTATACACGCTCGATATGACTGATGATTTCAATGCTCAAATTGTCAACGTCAACGTCACTCCTGCCGCCCTTAAAGCAGGTGCGCAGTCTTGGTCGCTTTATACCCCAAAAGTCGAGAGGCTATCTGTCTCGGGGAAAAGGTTGGAATAAAAATCTTGTTGGAATAACCACCGTTACGCCAACATTGGAATATCGGTGGTGTGAGGGGAACAAGTAGACACGAAAAGAGGTGAACACCTCTGATAAGTGTTCACCTCCTACTCGATTAAATGATGTGTGCCGGGCTTACTTGGCGTAGAGGGCGACGATGGTCTCGTACTTCTCCTGCTTGCCGCTGGTCTGACGGGGCTCCTCGACCTTCTTGCCGTAGTCGTAGACCTGTTCGAGGGTGAGCTTGCCGTCTTCGAAGTCCTTGCCGATGCCTGCGTCGAAGCTGGCGTAGCGCTCCTTCTTCATCTTGGGCAGCTCGCTGTGCTCCAGGATGTCGGCAGCGTTGAGCAGTGCGCGTGCCATGGCGTCCATGCCGCTGATGTGGGCGATGAAGAGGTCTTCGAGGTCGGTGCTGTTACGACGGATCTTGGCGTCGAAGTTGGTGCCGCCATTGCCCAGTCCGCCATTGCGGATGATTTCCATCATGGCCTGTGTGAGCTCGAAGTTGTCGATGGGGAACTGGTCGGTGTCCCAGCCGTTCTGCACGTCGCCACGGTTGGCGTCGATGCTGCCCAGCATGCCAGCGTCGACGGCGCAAGCCAGCTCGTGCTCGAAGGTGTGGCCGGCCAGTGTGGCGTGGTTCACCTCGATGTTCACCTTGAAGTCCTTGTCCAGCCCGTGGGCGCGGAGGAAGCCGCAGACGGTCTCTGTGTCAACGTCGTACTGGTGCTTGCTGGGCTCCATGGGCTTCGGCTCGATGAGGAATGTGCCCTTGAATCCCTTGCTGCGGGCATAGTCGCGTGCCATGGTGAGCATGGTGGCCATGTGCTCCTTCTCGCGCTTCTGGTCGGTGTTGAGCAGGCTCATGTAGCCCTCGCGTCCGCCCCAGAACACGTAGTTCTGTCCGCCGAGCTTGATGGTGGCGTCGATGGCGTTCTTGATTTGCACGATGGCACGGGCCACAACGTCGAAGTCGGGGTTGGTGGAAGCACCGTTCATATAGCGCTTGTTGCTGAAGACATTGGCTGTACCCCAGAGGTTCTTGATGTTGGGATACTGCTTCATCTTCTCCAGGGCGTAGTCAGTGATAGCCTTCATGCGTGCCTCGTACTCCTCGACGGTGGCGCCCTCCTCAACGAGGTCCACATCGTGGAAGCAGAAGTACTCGATGCCCAGCTTGTCCATAATCTCGAAGCCGGCGTCCATCTTGTCCTTGGCGCGCTGCACGGCGTCGGCAGCCTTGTCCCACTCGTAGGTGCGGGTCTGTCCGCCAAACGGGTCGGCACTTGCCTGTCCCAGTGTGTGCCACCAGGCCATGGCGAACTTCAGCCAGTCCTTCATCTTCTTGCCCATCACCACGCGCTCCGGCTCGTAGTAGTGGAAAGCCATCACGTTCTTACTGTCTTTTCCCTCGAAGGGAATCTTGCCTGTAAAGGCGAAATACTCTTTTGCCATTTTCTTTTTGTCTTGTTTAAAACGATAAAACATTAAAAAATCTGCTGCAAAGGTACACAAAATATATATGCCGCTGTGTTTGGCTTGTTTCTTTTTGTTGCAAATATATCTCATTGTGCGCTTTTTTGCGGCTTACAGCAGGCTTTTCAGCCTCTCTTTCCACTGTGCGTAGGCTGCCAGGTAGTTGTTGCGGTTGGCAGCTTCGGGTTCGATGACCTGCAGTTTCTCCAGTGTGGCGAAAGCCTCGTCGGCACTGCTATAGACGCCAGCGCCTATGCCGGCACCCTTGGCGGCGCCCACCGAGCCGTCGGTGTCGTAGAGCTCGATGGTGGCGCCTGATACACCGGCCAGCGTGTTGCGGAAGAGGGGGCTGAGGAACATGTTGGCCCGTCCGGCGTGGATGTTTTCAATCTTCATGCCCATCTGCTGCATGATCTCCATGCCATAGCAGAAGCTGAAGACGATGCCCTCCTGGGCAGCCCTCACGAGGTGGGCCTGCGAGTGCTTGTTGAAGTTCAGGCCGTGGATGCTGCAGCCTGTCTCACGGTTCTCCAGCACGCGCTCGGCACCGTTTCCGAAGGGTATGATGCACACCCCGTCGCTGCCGATGGGTGCTTGGGCGGCAAGGTCGTTCATCTCTGCATAGCCTATGTTGGGGGTGATGTTGCGGTGCACCCAGGCATTGAGGATGCCGGTGCCGTTGATGCAGAGCAGCACGCCGAGGCGGGTCTGGTCGGCGGTGTGGTTGACGTGTGCAAAGGTGTTCACCCGGCTCTTCGGGTCGTAGTTCACGTCGCCCAGCACGCCATAGACCACGCCGCTGGTGCCTGCCGTGGCAGCAATCTGGCCGGGGTTCAGCACGTTGAGCGAGAGGGCATTGTTGGGCTGGTCGCCGCCACGATAGGTGACGGGTGTGCCTGCTTTGAGTCCCAGCTCCCGGGCCGCCTGCTCAGACACCACGCTCTGCTGGGCAAAGGTGGGCACGATGTCGGCGATGAGGTCGGAGGAGAAGCCATAGTAGTCCATCAGGAACTGTGCCACGCGGTTGTCCTTGAAGTCCCAGAACATGCCCTCTGACAGTCCGCTCACGGTGGTGTTGGCCACCCCGGTCAGACGCAGGGCCAGATAGTCGCCCGGGAGCATCACTTTGTAAATTTTATTGTAAATCTCCGGCTCGTTTTCCTTCACCCATGCCAGCTTGGCCGCAGTGAAGTTGCCAGGCGAGTTGAGCAGGTGTGAGAGGCACTGCTCCGCCCCCAGGTCGCGGAAGGCGCGCTCGCCATAAGGCACGGCCCTGGAGTCGCACCAGATGATGGCGGGTCGCAGGGGTCGCAAGTCCTTTCCCACGCATACCAGTCCGTGCATCTGGTATGAGATACCAATGGCGGCAATCTCTTCGGCCTTGGCACCGCTGTCCTTCATGATTTTCCCCAGCGACAGTTTGGCGTACTCCCACCAAGAGTCGGGGTCTTGCTCTGCCCATCCAGCCTTGACGGCCTGAATGGGAGCCTCCTTCTCGGGGAAGAAAGCTGAAGCTACACACTTGCCGCTATCGGCATTAACCAGGGAAGCCTTCACTGAAGAGCTGCCCACATCGAAACCAAGCAAATAGTTTGTTGCCATAGTCAAATAAAATGAATTTACATAGTACTTAGTATCATGGTATGATACGCGTAAAAAAACGAGTTTACTCGTGATTTATTTTCAGTTAAAGGCTAAAATTGCTAAAAATACTAATTTTTCCCGTTAAATTGTTGCGGTTTAAAAAAAAATACTTACCTTTGCACTTTGATTAGTTATAATATGTATGACTTATAAAGATTATTTCATCTAAGAATAATGAAAAAGAAAATTCTTATCCTTGACGACAAAGAGACCATTGCAAAGGTGCTCTCCATCTACTTGATGAGTGACTATGAAGTGCAGTGGCTGCCCGATGGCCTGCAAGGCGTGAAATGGCTGCAGGCAGGCAACACCCCCGACCTGATTATCTCTGACATCCGTATGCCGGGGATGCGTGGCGATGACTTCCTGGAGTGGATCAAGCAGAACGAGCTGTTCCGCCACATTCCCGTTATCATGCTCTCAAGCGAGGACTCCACCAGCGAGCGCATCCGTCTTTTGGAGATTGGCGCAGAAGACTACATCGTGAAGCCCTTCAACCCGATGGAACTGAAGATCAGGGTAAAGAAGATTCTGCCGAACTAAGTCTCCCCCCCCCTTATGATAGGTGTCGTTTACCTTGGCAACAATCCTCACACTGAGGAGCGCTTAAAGTATCTGCCAAACAGGCAGATCGTATTGACAAAAAACTATATGGACACGGCCGAGGCGTGCAAACCGCGCAACGGCCAGGTGCATTATATTGTTTTTGTGGAAAAGAGCGTCCAGGCCGAAGACATCACAGCGATCACCTATCTGCGCAAGAACGTCAAGGGTGTCTACATCATTCTGCTCACCAACCATCTGTCGGGCGACGAGCGCAAGCTCTACCAGCATTGCGGCATCAACGACACGCTGGAGGTTGACTCGTCGTTAGAGGTGCTCAGCAACAAGATACAGTTCATCTGTGAGCGGGAGGATATACTTTTCGACAAGATGGTGTCGAGGAAGCGAATCTTGAGGTTTGAAATTCCTTTCTGGAAAAGGGCCTTTGACGTTGTCTTTTCTTTGTTGGGCATCATTTTCCTCTCGCCGGTCATGCTGCTGACAGCCCTGGCCATCAAGATGGAAAGCCGCGGGCCGGTGCTCTTCAAGTCGAAGCGTGTGGGCACTAATTACCGGGTGTTCGATTTCCTGAAGTTCCGCTCCATGTACTCCGATGCCGAGAAACGGCTCAAAGAACTCAGCAAGACCGAAAACCAGTATGCCCAGGGAAGGGTGCATGGCACGGTCGTCACTTCGCCCTTGGGCGAGGAGGCCGAGCGCAAGATGAAGGCCCAGGGACTGGAGTCGGAAATGCTGATCAGTGATGACGAGGTGATGCTTGTCGGCGACGATTTCGTGGTTTCCGAGACCGACTTCAGCAAGCAGCGCGATGAGGAGAACAACAATGCTTTCGTGAAAATTGAGAACGACCCGCGTGTGACAAAGGTGGGGCGCTTTATCAGGAAATACAGCATTGACGAGCTGCCGCAGCTATTCAACATACTCAGAGGCGACATGTCGATAGTGGGCAACCGACCGTTGCCGCTCTATGAGGCAGAGAAGCTGACTGCCGACAGCAGCATCGACCGTTTCATGGCTCCTGCCGGTCTGACCGGCCTGTGGCAGGTGGAAGACCGGGGAAGAGGCGGCGCCATGTCGGCCGAAGAGCGCAAACAACTGGATATTGAATACGGGCAGACCTATAGTTTTGCCCTCGACATGAAGATTATTTTCCGTACATTGTTTGCCTTTGTGCAGAAAGAGAACGTGTGAAATTAGAAGATATAACTATACAGAGAATGTTTAAGAAAGTATTTTTTGCTATTGCTTTTTCTTCCGTCTGCACCTTTGCGGTGGCACAGACGGCTGACGATAGTGGCATCAGTGCGGGCTTTTTCGACTCCAGCCTGGAGAAAGACATCAATTTCTCCATTTTCAAATTGCCCCCCTTGGCAGTCCTGTTCGAGAATGCCAAGCAGAACCCAAACATTCTGCAAATGGCCAAGCAGCAGGAAATAGCACAGGCCGAGGTGGTGAAGCAGAAGAAACACATTTTCTCCTATCTGAGCGGACATGCCAGTTATAGTTATGGCAAGTCGGATGTCTGGGGCAACGGTTCCTCCAGCTATAGCCCTATGATTATGCAGTATCAAGGTGCCGAGCAGAGCTATTGGAATGTGGGCGCAAGCCTCAATGTGCCGCTGGAGGACATCCTGGACCTGGGCCATTCGGTGAAGCGCAAGCGTCTGTTGGTGGAGGAGGCCCAGATGCGGAAAGATGCCGCTTTCGACCAGTTGAAACTGCAGATAGCCACCCTCTATGTGAAAATCACCAACGATTTGGCAGCCCTGAAGACCGCCGGCGAGAATGCTGCCGCCTATCAAGGTGCAAGCGCCCTGAATGAGGTGGAGTTCCACCAGGGCAATATGGAGATTGAGGACTATGCCTATACCGGACTGCGCGGACAGAATGCTGTCGACAGGTATCAGGCGCTGCTCACCCAGATTACCACAGATATCGTGACACTTGAGATTCTGACCCATACCCCCATTATCACCAATACTACCACGGAGATCACGCTCGACTCTGCCGTTCAGAAGTCAGAGAAGCAGATTGCCAAGGAGAACAAGGAGGTAGAGAAGCGTATCAAGAAAGCCGCTGAAGAGGAGGAAAAGCGTGAGAAAGAAGAGCTGAAGCAAGAAGAGAAAGAGGCCAAGGAGGCTGCCAAGGCCGCTAAGAAGAACAATAAAAAGTAGTAAACACAATGGATATATTCAGATATTTAGTAAGGTTTTTGTACAAGATTCGTTGGTATCTTGTCATCCTGCCGCTCATAGCACTTGTGGTGGCATGGTTCCTCACCAGGAATATGGAGCGTGTCTATGATTGTAAGACCACCATCTATACCGGCATGATTACCGGCTACAACATTGAGGGCGGTGTTGGGGCAGCCGGCGGCAACCAGCAGACAAACATGGCCAATTTGCTGCTCATCATCCAGACCGACAACACCATCCACGAGGTGGCATTGCGCCTGTTTGCACGTTGCATGATGTATGGCAATCCCAACAAAGACAATAACTATATATCGGCAGAGCATTTCCGCCAACTGAGTGCAGGCGTCCCCGCTGATGTCAAGGCCCTGATCAACCACAACAGCGAGAACGAGACCTACCGCAATCTGAAAGCCTACGAGAAGCCCTCGCAGGACAATTATCTGTTCGGCCTGCTCAACTACCATCCCTACTTCAGCGCCAGCAGCATCACCAGCCGCCTGAAGGTACTCCAGCTCAACCAGAGCGACATCATCGACATCACTTATTCTGCCAACGACCCCGGCATTTGCTACAACACGCTCGATATCTTGAACAATGTGTTCTCCAACCAGTATCAGCAGTTGCGCTTTGGCGAGACACTGAACGTCATCAAGTTCTTCGAGCGCGAGGTGGCACGTCTCTACCGGGTGCTCACAGGCGCAGAGAACGACCTCATCCGCTATAACGTGAAGCATCGCATCATCAACTATGGCGAGCAGACCAAGCAGCTGACCATCCTTGAGGCCGGACAGCAGACCAAGGATAATGAGTTGCGAATGAATATTGCCACAACCGAGGCACTGATTGCCTATCTGAAGCAGCAACTGGGCGACCGTGCAAAGATTATTGAGTCCAATCAGGAGTTTACCACTTTGGTGCGCGATATCACCCGCCTACAGTCGCGCATTGCCAATCTGAAACTGATGAACAGCGAAAATGGCGGTAATAACTCAGAGGCACAGGTGGAACTGGCCAAGGCCGAGCGCCAACTGAACGAGACCACCCAAAGGGTGCGCACATTGACCCAGGAGATTGAGAGGGCCAACTATAATACCGATACCGGCATCAAGGCTTCAGAACTCATTAACCGTTGGCTTGATCAAACCATTTTGCTGGAAAAGACCAAGGCCGAACTGAATGCGCAAGACATTATGAGGTCCAGCATCGACCGCCAGTTCATCTTCTATTCGCCCATTGGAGCCACCATCGACCGAAAAGACCGCCACATCGGTTTCATTGAGGCCAACTATATTGAAATGCTGAAGGGTCTGAATGCCGCCCGACTGAGACAGCGCAACCTCCAGATGACCACAGCCACGCTTAAAGTGCTCAATCCGCCTGTATTCCCGCTCAACGCCCAGGCCACCAACCGCATGATGATTCTGCTGGGAACGTTCTTCCTGACCTTCCTGATGACGGCTCTCTACTTCTTTATCATAGAGATGCTTGACCGCACTCTCCGCGACCGCATGCGCTCAGAGCGCATCACGAAAGTGCCAGTCCTGGGTTGCTATCCCAAGGAGAGCACGTTGCGCTATCGCCGTTTCAACAAGACCATCAACGACATGGCCCTGCGCCAACTGAGCAAGTCGCTCCTGCCGCATTTCCAGGAGGGGCAGCAGAATGTGTTGAACCTGATTTCGACCGATGCCGGCAATGGCAAGAGCTATATGGCCCAGGAGTTGGAGAACTACTGGCTCAGTCTGGGTCTGCAGGTGCGCCGCCTGACGTACGACGAGGACTTCCTGGCCGAAGACAGCCGCTACCTGATGGCCAAAGACATCAAGGACCTCTGTCCCGACATCCTGCCAAACGAGATTGCCATCATTGAATACCCGAATCTGGATGAGAACACCATTCCAACGGGCCTACTCAATATGGGAACGGTGAATCTGATGGTGACGCGTGCCAACCGCACGTGGAAAGACGTTGACCAAAAGGCCCTCAACGAACTTCAGGCACGTCTTGAAAACAAGGACTCCCTCTTCATGTATCTCACGGAGTCGAGCCGCTATGCTGTCGAGGAGTTCGTTGGCCAATTGCCGCCTTACACCAAGTTCAACAATTTTGTCTATCGTATCTCACAACTTGGACTGACCGCAACAGAGAACAACCGCGCTAAATAATGACAGGAGCAATGGCATACACGCAGAATCATGGAGGAAGAGTCATCGTGCTCTTTCTCCTGTTTCTGTTAGCGCTCTACCAGTTTTGGGCAGTTGGCTTTACTGGTTTTGCTGTCGTTGCTTCCATACCGGCTGTCCTGCTGTTCATTTATTTGGCAATCAAAGGCAAGGACACCCTTTTCTGGTATATTTTCACCATGAACTACTTCGTGATGGGGTTGCAGCGCTATGGCTTTATCCCATTGCCCATCACGGTCGTAATGGTGCTCCCGCAGATTTTTCTCCTGATGGTGCTTGTCTTTACCAATCGCCCCACCAAGAGCTCCTTGCTGAATCCAATGTCGATTGGCATTGCCTTGTGGACATTCTATTTGATACTGCAAGTGTTCAATGATACGTGTGGATTGCCTTTGAGTATTGGCGACTGGCTGATGAACATGAACTTCTTTGCGCTCTATTTTATCATAGCCTTTGCCATTGTCAATAAGGTCGTCAATACGCCGGGACACATCATGCGCTTCCTGCGGTTGACCGCCTATTTCTCCATCGCCGCAGCCTTTTGGGCCTGGCGTCAGCAGACTTTTGGCTGGGATTCAGCCGAGAATGCGTGGCTGATGGGCGGTGCCATGCGTACTCATATCATTGGCGGTTCCATCCGTTACTTCTCCTTTTTCTCCGATGCCGCCAATTTCGGGTGCAATATGGGTGCCGTGGCCGTGGCCTTCTACATCCTGGGCTTGACCTCAAAGCTTCGCAAAGACAAAATCCTCTTTCTCATTGCCGCCGCCGCTTCCACCTATGGCTTCTTTGTGTCTGGCACACGTTCCGGACTGATGTGCTTCATTGTGGGTGGAGCACTTTATTTGATACTTTCCAAATCGTTCAAGCTGACCATCTTTGCTGCCGTTATGGGCGGCTTGTTCCTTTTCTTCATGATGGGGACGACTATTGGTCAAGGAAATATGCAGATAAGGCGTATGCGTTCTGCATTCGACTCAGACGATGCCTCGAAGAATGTGCGCGACATCAACAAGGAGGCTCTGGCCAAATATCTTAAAGATGCCCCCTTCGGTATGGGAATCAATATCAACGAGGAAAGCATCCCCGCCTTCAACAAATTCAAAGTGGTCTATGAGACTTCCAACGACTCCACCTACGTGTTCTTCTGGCAGCGTACCGGCATCGTCGGGGTCTACATTTTCGCCTTTATGAACATCCTGATTCTTCTGGGGGGCAGTTTCGTCACACTGTTCAGACTTCAAAATAAGATGTGCAAGGGCATTGCGGCGGCATTTTGCTGTGCTTTCCTTGCCATACAGGCGGGCGGCTATGCCAACCATATTCTGTTGCAGTATCCAAATCTGATATTGTTCTATGGCGGGATGGCCATCGTCTATTTGCTGCCAGCCATCGAAAAAGACTTCATTGCCTACGAAGATAATTATATCGCCATACAGGAAGAGAAAAAGCGGTTGCGGCTTGAAAAGAAAAAGCAGTCGCGAGTTAAGACTTGGTTTAGTTGGAAGTAAAGGTATCTGTCATCACTATCAATTATAATGGACTGGACGACACCTGTGCATTGATTGATACAATCCCCTTCAGCGATTCATTGGAGGTGATAGTGGTTGATAATGGCTCTGCCCGTGATGAAGCCACCGAGATAGAGCGGCGTTATCCCGAAGTCAGCGTGGTCCGTAGCAAGGAGAACCTGGGCTTTGCCGGTGGCAACAACCTGGGCATCAAAGCGTCGCGGGGCCGCTATGTGTTTCTGCTCAACAACGATACCATCCTTGAAGGCACCGATGCCGAGAAGCAGGCCTCAATTGCGGCTCTGACTGACAGGTTAGAGTCTTCAGCTGACATCGGGGCCGTGTGTCCCATAATCTGCTTCGCTTGGAACCATCGGCCCATACAGTTTGCGGGTTACACCCCCCTGTCCAAAATTACTCTTCGCAACCATGCGATTGGATATGGCGAGGAAGAGCGGGGCCAGTACAACACGCCTCACCCTACGCCCTACGCTCACGGTGCGGCCATGATGGTCAAGCGCGAGGCGATAGAGAAAGCAGGCCTTATGCCTGAATGTTTCTTCCTCTACTATGAAGAGCTTGACTGGTCCTTGATGCTCCGCCGTGCGGGATATGAAATCTGGTACGAGCCTGCCTGTTGCGTCTATCACAAGGAAAGCCAGGCTACGGGGCAAGACAGCCCCCTGAAGACATATTACGTGACACGCAGTCGCCTGCTCTTTGCCAAGCGTAATCTTACGGGATTCTCCCGTGTGCTCTCTCTCCTGTATCTGGTCTGCGTGGCAGGGCTGAAGGGCGTGCTCTCTTCGTTGCTGAAGGGGCGTGCCGACTTGGCCAAAGCCACAGTTCGCGGCATCATTGACTTCACAAAACTTTAGGACTATGAATTTCTGGTGGATATTGTATATCATTGATTGGTTGCTGTTCGTGCCAGTTGCATTGACAACCCTCTACATACTGTTTTTCTCTGTCATGGCCCTTTTCCGGCCCAGGGCAGATGCCAAGGCAGCAAAAAGGCAGAACCGTTTCATTGTGCTGATCCCTTCCTATAAAAGCGACAAGCGCATCTTGGAGACTGTCAATTCTATTCTGGGCCAGACCTATTCGCAGCGCAACTTCGATGTGGTGGTCATCTCCGACCATCAGAGCGAGATGGTAAACATGCGTCTTGCACAGTTGCCCATCACGCTCCTTACCCCCAACTTTGACAAGAGTTCCAAAGCTAAATCCCTGCAATATGCCATTCTCAATCTGCCCCAGTTCAAGATTTACGATGCGGTCATCATACTAAACTCAGGCAATGTGGTCGAGCCGGAGTTCCTGCAGAGAGTCAACGATGCCTACGAGACATCGGGCACGAAGGCGCTGCAGACCCACCGGATGATGAGAAACCTTGACACCGCTGTCTCGAGAATGCAGGCCACCTTTGAGGAAATCGACAACACCATCTTCCGCCGCGGCCACCTCTCGATAGGCTTTTCCGCTGCCCTCAGCAGCTCTGGCTCCGTCTTTAATTTCCAGTGGTTCAAGCAGAACATCATGAAAATACGTGCCGTCGTCGGCGTGGAAAAGGAGTTGGAGGCCGTCCTGATGCACGATGGTATCTACATCGACTACTTTGAGAATATTCACGTGTTCGAGGACCGTGCCCTGACCCTGACCGAATTTAACAACCAGCATGGCCGTTGGACCTATATCCAGCTCCATTCGCTGTTGAAGAATTTCCGCTTCCTGCCCACCGCCCTTATGAATAGCCATTATGACTGGGCCGACAAGATTCTGCAGTGGTTGCTCATCCCGCGCACCATCTTGATGGGCATTGTCATGGTGATGGGGTGTCTGCTGCCGTTCATCTACCTTACACTGGCCATCAAGTGGTGGGCGGTAGGTGCCGTGGCCCTGTTTGCTTGTGCCCTTGCCACTCCCGACTATTTGGTGGGCAAAGAGTGGGACAAGGACTTCCTGCGGGCTCCGCTGATTGCCCTAACCTCGCTCTTGAACATCTTCCGGGCCGGCCGCGACGAGGCTGGCAACCGTCTGGATGCCTTCAGCCATCTTCTGAGAAAACTTAAACCAGGAAGGAAGAGGTGAGCTTTTGGACCGTCATAGATGTTATAGACATTCTGCTGTGGGTTGTCATGGCAGCATCAACATTTTATGTCTTCTTCTTCTCTCTCGCCTCGCTCCTGCCGCACCGTGGCCTCAGCAAGAAACAGTCTGCCGAGGCCGACAGAAAAAATTTCCTTGTGCTCTTTCCTGCTTACCATGAGGATGCGGTCATACTTAATTCTGTAAAGACTTTCCTTCAGCAAGACTATCCTGCTGAGTGTTTTCAGGTGGCGGTTGTTTCCGATCACATGCAGGCTGACACCAACAGACAGCTGGCCGCACTGCCTGTCACCCTGCTGCAGCCCACATTTGATAAGAGCAGCAAGGCGAAAGCGCTGCAATATGCAGTCTCTCACCTCTCACCTCTCACCTCTCACCCCTCACCTCTCACCTCTCACCCCTCACCTCTCACCTCTCACCCCTCACCTCTCACCTCTCACCTCTATACTTACGTTGTCATTCTCGATGCCGACAATGTGGTGGGGCCCGACTTCCTGACACGTCTGAATGTAGAGTGTCAGAAAGGCTATGCGGCCATACAGTGCCACCGCACGGCCAAGAATGTAGACAACGACATAGCCGCCCTCGACGGCATCAGCGAGGAAATCAACAACAGCATCTTCCGCCGGGGCCATAACCGCATCGGCCTGTCGTCGGCCCTCATCGGCTCCGGCATGTGCTTCGGCTACGACTGGTTCAGAGACCATGTTGGCCAACTCGACTCTGCCGTGGAAGACCGCGAACTGGAAGCCTTGCTCCTGAAGCAGGGCGTCTATATACATTATGCCGAGGACATCTATGTCAAGGACGAGAAGGTGAGCAATAGTGACAACTTCCAGCGTCAGCGCCTCCGCTGGATGACGGGCCAGGTGCAGGCCTTCTGTCGTATGCTCCCCTATATACCCAAAGCCATCCTCACGGGCAATATCAACTATATCGACAAGACCATCCAGCAGGCTCTCATCCCCCGCTCCATCCTCCTTCTGCTTGTTCCGCTCTTCACTCTCGTTGCCACCGCCCTTTCGCTTCTCAGCCCTCACCAGTCTTCCCTCAAGTGGTGGCTGATGTTGGCCTGCCTCATCTTAGCCTTCATCGTTGCCATCCCGTCGCGCTTGCGCACCAGGGCCATCTTCACCAAGGCCGTGGCGCTGCCCGGACTTGTCTGGAAAATGCTGTGCAACGTTTTTCATATCAACATTGCCGACAAGGAGTTCCTGCATACCACCCATCACACATGAAGATTGCCATTCTGACATCGGGAATACTGCCTGTACCTGCCGTGCAGGGTGGGGCCGCTGAGAATCTCATCGACTACTATCTGGCGTACAATGACCGGCACCATCTGCACGATATGACCGTCTATAGTGTCTATCACCCTGCCGTTGAGAAGCATCCTGCACTGCGGTCTCAGGCCAACCACTATATATATATTAAGAGGTATGACTGGGTGTCTCGGCTGAAGGCCAAGGTCTATGGCCTGATTCATAAAAACGAGTACTACCACTACCAACTGGAATATTTTTTCGAACAGGCTTATGCAGAACTTTGCAAGCAATCGTTCGACTTGATTATTTTGGAGAACCGCCCCGGCTATGCCTTGAAACTTAGACAGCGGTTGACCACCCCCATCGTGTCGCATATCCACACCGACCTGATTAATCCCCAGACTGCACAAGTCGAAGCCATCATCAAGAGCACCAATGGCTTCATCGGCGTCTCAGAATATATCAGAGCGCAAATCCTTTCTGTGGGCATACCGACCAAGGCTTTCGTGGTGTACAATGGCCTGGACGAGCAGAAATTCCGGCCGCAAGCCTACTCGGCTGTCACCCGTGAGGCACTTGGCTTCAGCGAAACCGATTTCCTGGTCATCTATACTGGCCGTATCGTTCCCAAGAAGGGCGTGAAGGAACTGGTTCAGGCCATCCGTCTGCTCACCGACCAGCCCGACATCAAGCTGCTGGTCGTCGGCGGCGACAACTATGCCGACAGCGTCAGCAGCAATCCCTATCTGGACCAACTCCACGCGCTGGGGCGCCAGATGCCCGGCAGAGTCTGCTTCACGGGTTTCAGGCCCTACGGGCAGTTGCCGGCCTATTTGCGTCTGGCCGATGTTGCCGTGGTGCCCTCGCGCATCAACGAGGCACTGGGCATGACGTGCTTAGAGGCTGTGGCGATGGGACTGCCCGTCATTGCCACCAACGACGGCGGCATCCCTGAGACGCTGGCCGGCCAGAAGCACATCCTCATTGACAAAGACGGCGACTTGCCCCGCCAGATAGCCGATGCCATCAGGCGTGTCAAGTGCAATTACGCAGATTTCACAGGCAATCGCCTTAAGACTCCCTTCACCAAGGAGGTCTATGCCAAATCGTTTCTTGAAACTATCAGTCAGTATGGCTAACAGCAGAGTACATAAGACCGTGATGAACGCGAAGGTGGGATTCGTTTTCTACTTCGTGTCTATCTTCCTGGCATTCTTTTCCAGAAGGATATTCCTGGAATGTCTGGGCGACGAGTTCATCGGTCTGGCAGGCACGCTCTATAGCATCCTCAACTTTCTGAACATCAGCGAAATCGGCATCGGCACCTGCATTGCCTACTTCCTCTACAAGCCCATTGAGGAGCAAAACCGGGAGAAAATCTGCGAGATAGTCTCCCTCTTCGGCTATCTCTATCGCATCATAGGCACCGTCATACTGACGGGGGCCATTGCCGTCAGCGCCTTCTTCCCCCTCATCTTTGCCGACAAGGGCGTGCCCCTGTCGCTCACCTTTTTTGCATTCTACGCTTTTCTCGGCAGCCATCTCATAGCCTATTTCATCAACTACCGCCAGATACTGCTGGACAGCGACCAGAAGACCTACAAAATCTCCATCTGGACACAGACCGGCGGCGCCATTGCCACCATTCTCCAGATGGCCCTGGCCTATCATTACCACAATCCCTACATCTGGGCCGCCATCCAGTTCCTGCTCAGTGTCTTCACCTGTTGGGTGCTCAACTGGGTCATCAGCCGCGAATATCCCTGGCTGAAAACCGACAAGAGCAGGGGGCGGGAGATACTGAAAAAATATCCCGACATCCTGGTGAAGGCCAAGCAGATTGTCATTCACCGGCTGAAGAACTTCTTCCTCTCGAAGAGCGACGAGATACTCATCTTCGCCTTCGAGTCGCTGCAGATGGTGGCCTACTATGGCAACTACGTGATGATTGTGGGCAAGTTGACGGGCCTGTTCAACCAGGTGCTGATGGGCATGAACGCCAGCATAGGCAACCTGGTGGCCGAGGGCAACAAGTGGAACATCCGCAAGGTCTTCTGGGAGTATCTCACCTTCCGCTACTGGACCACGGGCTGCTTCATCATCGCCCTCACCTTCCTCATCAATCCCGTCATCAGCTGGTGGGTGGGCCCCAAATACAT
The DNA here is from genome assembly GCA_902786565.1 of uncultured Prevotellaceae bacterium. Classification (GTDB taxonomy): domain Bacteria; phylum Bacteroidota; class Bacteroidia; order Bacteroidales; family Bacteroidaceae; genus Prevotella. Next base: position 20,620 of record CADACW010000053.1, read on the forward strand.
CTTGGCAGACCACATCGTCTTCCTCATCCTGCTCAACATGTACATCATGCTCACACGGCCATCCGTCGACCTCTTCATCAATGCCTACGGTCTCTACGACGATGTGTGGGCGGCCTACGCCGAGGGCATCATCAACCTTGCCGTCACCCTGCTCGTGGGCTATTTCTATGGGCTTGTAGGCATCCTGTTGGGCAAGATTGTCAGCATGCTCCTTCTGGTGGTCATCTGGAAGCCCTATTTCCTCTACAAGCAAGGGTTCAAGGAGTCCCTCCTTCCCTATTGCCGCAATGTGGGTGTCCATCTGGCCATCTTGGCAGCCGTGCTCTTCTTGAATTCTTTTGTCAATTCATTCTATCGTGCCGACAGCACGGTGGCGGGAATCCTTGTTTATGGTGTTTGTGTGACGCTGCCCGTTGTCGTTGTCTATTCCACCGCCGTCTACCTGCTGTGTCCCGGCGCCAAGGACCTTGTCAACAGAATTCCATTCTCCAAACGCAAGGGGTAATCGTGGGATAAAGATGAACTCATTTGTTGTATTTAGAAAAAGAAACAGTATATGGAGAAAACAAGGCTGTTGTCATTCGATATGATGAAGTTCTTCGCGATTTTTCTGGTTATCTGGGGACATTGCGTTGGAGAGTTTCTGTCTTCAGATAGAAGCGAGTCGGCACTTTACCGATATATATATTCTTTTCACATGCCGCTGTTCATGACGATATCTGGCTACTTTGCTTGTTCGTCGATGACGATGGGGGTGTATGATTTTATTGCAAAGAAATTCAGACAGCTTATTTATCCATGTCTCGTGTGGGGTGGCATACTTTGGATTGTTCTGGAATGTGCCAACAGCTTTCATTACGGCAATCCTCAGTTTAGCTTCGTAGGACTGCTGACCGACTATTATTGGCTTTCGGACTTCTGGTTCCTCAAGAGCTGTTTCATCTGTTATCTTCTGGCCTATGCCGGTGTGAGGAGTGGCCTGAGCAGGAAATACTGGGCCATACTGACGCTCGTCATCAGCCAGGTCATCAGTCCTTTCTTCGTCTCGTTCATGTACCCTTGCTTCCTGTTGGGGATGGAGCTGCGACAGAACAGTGTTCTGATGAAGAAAGTGCTGTCCGGACAGTATGTCCTGTCAGCTCTTTTCCTTGTGATGCTGGCGTTCTGGAGCAGGGATGTCTGGAATCAGAGCCTTGGCTTGCCTCCTGGCCTGATGCACGCGGAAACCAGTGTCTGGGCGGTCACTATTTATAGCAGGCTCTTCCGCTTGCTCATTGGCATAGTGGGTGGCCTTTCCGTCATACCGGTCTTTATGAACCTTTTCAAGACGGTGTCCAGCCACTCTCTGGTTCGCACCTGTTGCGACTGGGGTAAGTACACACTCGAAGTCTATATCTTGCAAAGCCTTGTCCTGGAAAAGTCTTTGGGCCATTACATCAGCCTCGACGACATGCATCCCTTTTTATTCAATTGCGTGGTTACACCTATAGCGTCTTGCGCTGTCCTCGTATGCTGCATTCTCATCATCAAGCAGATTTACAAATGGGGATTCCTCGGAAAGATGTTGTTTGGTAGTGCGAAATAGCAGCAAATCAAATGAACTGGCCAGCCTATAAGCCATGCTTGTTTCTCAAGAACGGATATGACGAGAGAATAGATTTCGTCAAAGGTCTGTGTATTCTTTTCGTTGTCTTGAACCATTGTATTGACGACCTCCAAGGTGTGTTGTTCCCTTTATGGGGTGCACCTGCCGTTAGCCTTTTCCTGCTTATTCAGGTTTTCCATGTTTACAAAAAGGAGACCACCTTGGATAGGGTGAACTGGAAAGCCATATTCCGACATACCATTTTCCAGCGTGTGGTTAAGCCTTTTCTCATTGTACAGGCACTCCTTATTGTGATTTGGTTAGTGTGTTACGACCTGCCGTTGGGCGAACAGTTGAAACTGGCAGCATATAAGGGTGGCAAGGGGCCGGGCGCCTATTATATCTGGGTTTATGTCCAGTTCGCTCTTTTGCTGCCCATCCTTGCACCCATTCTCAAAAAGCTAAATCCCGTAGTCTGCCTCTTCGCTTTCCTGTTTCTGTCTCAAATGGCAGAGACGCTCATGTGTGTTCTGAACATTCCGCCTAATATTTATCAGCTGACCTTTTTTCGCTATCTGTTCCTCATCTTCCTGGGCTATTGGCTGTCCACTCGTCCTTTTGTGCTTACTCCAATGGCCCTTGCTCTTTCTTTACTGAGCCTGCTTACCCTGCTTTTCTTCTCGTACACCGACCTGCCTCTCAGGCCTCTTTTTTACAACCATCCCCACTTCACCACTTGCCACTGGCCCTGCTATTTTTATGTCGCATTGCTTCTTCTTTTCCTCTATGTCAAGGCATACAGCGTTCTTTCTACATACACAGCCAAGGTCAAGGGATTCTTCTGCACCATGGGAAAGGAATCTTTCAACATTTTCTTGTCTCAGATGGCTTTATTCTCGATTCTGGACATTTTCCCCATGCGGCCTTGGCTGATAAGCCATGCCGGCGAGCTGCTTGGCAGTATGTTCTACATCGTCCTCTGCGTCATCCTCAGCACTTCTCCGGCCTGGATGATGCCGCTGTTAAAGCCAAGAAAATAACGGTCTTTCCAATGAAACATAAGAACATACTCTTTTCTGCAATTGTACTTGCTATTGTCGTCTCAGCAAGTTACTATGGCTATAAGCTTCATTCCTACTTCAGCATTATGGACGAAGAGCCGGCATACAACTGTACTCAGAATCAAGATGATACGTTGAGACTGTCCTTGGTCGGCGACAGCTGGGTGTTTTTACATAAGCCCTTCGACCACTCGCTGGCCTGCCAGCTTCACAGAGTGACAGGCGTGCCTGCTGAAGTGGCCTCCTGTGGAATAAGCAGGCTGTCCAGCAAGGAGGTTTATTGTAGTATGTTTGACAACGAGGGTGTGCAAAAGGTGCTTAGGACAGGTCCGCACTATTGCTTTGTCTCGGTAGGCATCAACGACTCTAACCGCAAGATGGGCACCAATTATTATGTCCGGCATACCCTATACATTATCCGCTTCTTATTGAAAAACCATATCACACCCATCTTGCTGGAAATACCCGATTATGATATAGCATACACCTTCACCCATCAGGAATTTCGCAAGGTCTTGGCAGGGAGGCTCAGTATGGTATGCAACCACAGCTCTTTTGACTGCCGGGAGGATTATCGTCAGGCTTTAGCAGAGGCATTACATGCTGAGCGGCTTGCGCAGCAGGTATTGATGGTGACACACACCATATTTGAGAATCGCCATTTTACCGAAGACCGCATGCATCTTAACGATAAAGGTTACGCTGTGCTTGACTCCTGTATAGTTAGGCAAATAGCAAATGACATAAAGAGTCATACTGGATTATCACATAGTGGGGTGACTATCGGAAACGAAGCCGAGTGATTCGGTGAAAAATCAGAAAAACGATGTCTCTGACACACCCGAGCCTGAACTACGATGGGGTGGAGGCGGATATTTACTTACTGCTTTCTCATCCCTACCGCTGCGCGGACAGCATTGGCAATCTTTCGGCGCAGTAAAGCCCAGAAGGGCCCCATGTCGTGCTTGTCGATGATGAGGTACGAGTCGGCGTGCCGAAAATCGCCCAGCCATTTCCATAATGAGGTTTTGCCGTGGACGACAGATTCTTTCAGGTCTTCCAGTTCAATCATCATGCGGTAGTCAGGTTTTGACGAATACTGAATCTCTTCCAGGGGGATATGCCCGTCCAGTGTGGCTTTTGCGAAAAGGTATGGGATGTTTACGCCATATTCGGCATAGGCATGGATGGACATGGTGCAGCGGAAATTTATCTCCAGGAAATACATCACGCCGCTGACGTCCTGTATAAACTCTATTTCAAAAATGCCGGTAAACCCGATGGCTTTTACCATTGCAGCAACCTTTCGCTCCATGTCGGCATCGTCGAAACGCTCAATGGAACTGTAGACTCCGAAGCCCGTTGGAGAGAAGCGATGAGAGGTCTTTCTGGCAAACAGTTTTACTTCTCTGCCACCGTCGATGCTCAGTCCCTGGATGGGGGCTTCGTCCTTCCTCTGTATATATTTCTGCAGCAGCACGTCGTCGATGCCCATGTGCTTGTAGGCCTCCAGCAGTTCCTGCTCGTTGTGGCAGACGAAGGCATTTGCCTTCCAGTAAGGGTTCAGCGAATTGGTGGCCTTGGTGAAGATGGGGTAGGGAAGGGCCTTCGGCAGTTCACCGCGTCTGACACGCTCTGTGGGGATGACGTTCAGGCCACAGTCCTTGGCCACAGCCATCTGCTCTTCCTTGTTTATCAGCTTGCGTATCCGGCCCTTCTGGCCCGCATTCCAGAAATGGAAACGGCCAAGGAGCATATCGTAGCAGTCGTCTATGGCACACATGAAGTCGTCGCGGTCAGTGTAAAGGAACGGCATGACGGGTTCGTCGCCCCAGCGCTCGGCCACATAGCGGGGAGCTTCGGCTATGGAGCCGACCTGATGCAGCTCGCCCAGATACTTGCTCTTGGTGATCAGATAGGGATGCTGTTCTGTGATGACCACAATGGGCCTGATGCCTTGTTCGCCAAGGCATCGTATCTGCCCCAGCGTGTTCGTATGGTCACTGCCTATGATGATGAACTTATGCTCCTTGATACTCGTTCTCATGGGTATGTTAATCCGTAATTTCTTCCATTCTCTGCACCTCGTACCCCCGCACCTGTACTACGATGGGGTGGAGGCGGGTGTGCTGGATGAGACGCTTCACCACGCGGCCCTCGGCGTAGTGGCGTATCTGGTCGACGGCCTCGGTCCATTGCTGCTCGGCAGCGGTTTCTGTGGCGTCGGCCTTCAGGTATTTCAGTTCCAGGATGTAGCTGTGCTCCACCATCGGGTATCGCATCAGGTCGGGCATGAGGAAGAAGTCGCAGAAGCCGTGGTTCAGCTCCACCTCAGGGGCGGTGAGGTAGTAGGGGTTCAGGTTCATCAGGGCGTTCATGAATCCTTGCAGATTGCGCTCGCCCTCGATGAGGCTGCGCACGGAAGTGGTCTCCGAGTAGTTTCGGGCGATATAGTCCAACATCGGACGCCAATTGCCGTAAAGGGCGGCCTCGTCGAAAGAGTCGGTCAGCTCCCTGAAGTCCATTGGACGAATAGACTGGTATTCCTCCAAAAGGTAATCATAGTATTGCTTACGTACATTTAAGTTTGGAATGCCCAATTTCATCCTTGCACCAAAGGTGTCGGTAAAAGTCAGCATGCCGTAGTAGAAGAGCAGGCTGACGAACTTGTCGGGCTGTGTGAGGCGCTCGGCAGGGAACGACTCCTCTATATTGCCCAGTATGTATCCTTTCTGCGCAATCTCGTTGATGATGCCTGTGCGGTAGTTGCTCGTCCCGTCGAGGCGTATGAGCCGTTTCATCTTGCCGTAGTCGGTGCGTGTGTTAGGGTCTATCATCTGCTTAGGTGAGCGCCCTGACTGTATGAGCGTCTTG
>CADACW010000054.1 GCA_902786565.1 uncultured Prevotellaceae bacterium
TTCCTCTCTCACTTGAAAAATTCCTCCAAAAGGAGTGATTTTCTCAGATTTTATGCTTACCTTTGCCATGCCATTGATGAATTTGCTTGTCTTGATTTGTAGCACTAAGGTAAGTGAAAAATCTGACATGGCAAAATCCTGGGCCGCTCGGCTTTGCCGCTTGCCCCAGCAAGAACTTTTTGTTGCTCAGGAACTTATAAAAACAGTTAAACTAAAGTGCTGCGGAATTTAGGGTAACAACTAATTAGGGAACAGATACAAGATATAACAGAATGAATAATGAAGCATGACCTTGAATATAGAGGTTTGCTGACACCATAAACTCTGAAGACTAAAGTTAATGGCAAAACGTTATAATGATATGAAAATAGACATTTACAATCTTACGGCGTATCAGGAAGATCACCGTATAGAGGCAAAGACGGCAAAGAACCAGATTCCAAATAACATTTGGGAGACTTATTCATCATTTGCCAATACAGAAGGGGGTATTATCCTCTTGGGAGTCGTGGAAGAAAATGACCACTCGCTGTCCGTGAGAGGTGTTGAGGATTCACATAAACTGATAGGTGACTTCTGGAACATTGTGAATAACCGGCAGAAGGTTAGCGTGAACATCTTAACCAATAACATGGTATATGATCAGGAAATTGAAGGAAAACAAATTGTCGTGATTGAAGTTCCTCGGGCTGATCGTACCATTCGACCAGTATATATAGGACAAGACCCGATGCGTGGGACTTATGTCCGATATGGCGAAGGTGACCATTTGTGCAATCGTGACCAAGTGGCGGCTATCTATCGTGATGCTGCCGCATCAACTACAGATACTAAAGTTCTTAAGGGACTGGATATGTCGGTATTCGATATGAATACGGTGCATGACTACCGCAACTACTTTAACGGGAAACATGCTGGACATGTATGGAGCAAACAGGATGATGAATTGTTCCTACGCAGTATAGGGGCTATGGGCTTCGACCGTGAGGATGGGCGTGTATATCCTACAGTGGCAGGTCTGCTGATGTTTGGTCATGAGTATGACATCACTAGAGAAATGCCTGACTATTTCCTCGACTACCGCGAACAACTTGACCCCAAAATTAGATGGACACATCGCATCGTCTCGTCTTCGGGCGATTGGAGTGGCAATTTGTTCGATTTCTTCTTTCATGTATATCATCGATTGCGGAGCGCATTTCCTGTTCCGTTCCAACTCAGTCAGGATGGAAGTCGAGAAGATGATGTTCCTATGCATAAGGCTTTGCGCGAGATGATGGTCAATACGCTGGCCCACTCCGATTACTATGGCCAAAAGGGTGTCGTTATCGTCCGTCGGCCTGATTCGCTGTCATTTGCCAACCCCGGTGATATGCGTCCTGGGCTAAAAACAGCATTGAGTGGAGGCACTTCTGATGCACGAAATGCTACCATCATGAAGATGTTTGGCCTGCTTGACTTCGGAGAACGGGCTGGCAGTGGCATCCCTGATCTATTTGATATATGTAACTCGGAACTCGATACACAGCCAGATTACGACGTCACTTACGCTCCGGCCCGCACAACATTGACTATAGACACTAGTAAAATGACGCACACAGAGCGGACGATAAAAGCGGACGAAAAGGTGATAATGGACGATAATGACAAGGCGGACGATAAGCGGACGATAAAAGCGGACGACAAACGGACGATAATCATTGAGTACATCCATAGGAATGGGGAAGTAAAAACAGAAGATCTTGTAAAACTTTTAAGTTCCAGCACAACAAGAATAAAGATGCTTCTTTATCAACTGGTGGATGAGGGCATACTTGTCTCATGTGGCGGGAATAGAAATCGCACTTACAAACTGAAAGAACGAGAACAATCGTAGCTAGATTCCAAATTTGAGTTCAATACAAAACATTTCTCCAAGAGAATATTTTGAAAATTGGAAATAAATGCGTACCTTTGCACCCGATGATGAGTCACGAAACAGGCGGTGGCTCCGAGTCGGGTGCTATTTTAGGCAATTTATAGCAGAACATTGAATTGAGAACAGTCTCCAAATCGTAACCCTGATTTTTCTCAATCCTCTGCAACGCCTTTATACAAAGAAATCCTGCGAATTATTAAAAAGATACGAAAAAACGAGAGAATAGCCAAATTTATTTGAGCTTTTCCGAGTGCAAGTAACTTCGGCGAAGCCAAAGTTACAAAAAGTTTGTGAATGACGAGCGGTTTGAGAATAAAAAGTGACGAAAGGCTGGTGAAAGGGCGCCGTTTCGCCGCTTTCGCCCACCGATTCGGGTGCAAATCTTCAGCTACTGTACAATAATCTTTCTTCCATCCACGATGTTGATGCCTTTTTGCATCGTTTTGTAGCGGGTGCCGTCAGCCTCTATCTGACTGGTCAGCGTGGTCACAACCTCACGGCAGTTGTTCGTGTAGCTATACTACGCCATGAGTGTCTTTGCCGATGCCGTTGTACACAACAGCGTAAGCATAGCCAATTAAGGAAGGCAAGCAAGGTGACTAACAGAAAAATATTTACACACTAAGAGGGAGGGTAAAGCAAACTCAGAGATAAGTGCCACTTATCTCGGAGATAAGTGCCTTTTATCTCGGAGATAAGTGGCACTTATCTCTAAGGGGGGTCGTTTGAAAAAAAACGACAAAGCAACTCCTTTACCCCTCAACTCCGTAGACGATTCTACGCCAAAGATATAAATATCTCGAATAATTGTCGTACCTTTGCCAGCAAATTCTGAAAAAATATCAGATAATGGGCAATATCAAGATCATTCGAGGCATGTTTGACACCCAACTACAACTGCAACAAGCAGGGGTGAAGGCAGGCTTGCCTTCGCCAGCCGACTATATCCGGCATCCTGAAGCCTCGTCAGATGGCGACAGGGTGAAGGCACTCGAAGCCAGACCTATAACAACATCAACATCGTCCGTACGTGGCAGGTGGTTGACCGCATCAACCGCATGCACGGCTCAGAGACCATGGTCATCGGTGCCCAGCAATACACACGAAAAGACGGCAAGGGCAAAGCAGACGTATTTGCCAACGCCACGAAGCACTTTCCTCAAGCGCAAGAACCCAACGACCCGTTGGAGCGACGTTACCGAACTAAAATGAAAATCAGCAAGCAATGGAACCAGCGAAGACTTCTATATTCCAGCGGCCAGTATGGGTGACGGTGTTTGCCCTGACGGCGGCTATAGCGTGGGGATGGGCATTCCCGCTCATCAAGATAGGTTTCAGTGCCTTTGGCATCACGGCAGACATGACGGGCTGCAAGATGCTCTTTGCCGGCATCCGCTTCGCGGCGGCAGGGTTGATTGTGCTGGCCGTTGCCCGCAGCAGCGGGCGGTCGTTCAAAACTGACATCAAACAAGACTGGTGGTTCATCCTTGCCTTTGCGCTGATGAACACTGCGCTGCACTATTTCTTCTTCTACATCGGCATGTCGCACAGCGAGGGTTCGAGGGCTGCCATCCTCAACTCGCTCAGCACGTTCCTCGTGGTGCTGCTGGCGTGTGTCTGTTTCAAGAGCGACCGCCTGACACCGCGCAAGATGCTGGGCTGCGCCATCGGATTCGGCGGCGTGCTGGCCCTGAATCTGGGTGGGGCCGACAGCGGGCGGTTTACCTGGCTGGGCGACGGCATGATCATCGTCAACGCCATCTGTAGTGCTTGTGCCAACCTGATGATCCGCGGATTGAGCCGACGGGTGGATGTATTCGTGGGTACGGGCTACGGTCTCACCATCGGAGGACTGCTACTCATCGTCCCTGGACTGGCTCTCGGAGGCCTGCTTCCCACGGTCAACATACTCGGCATCATCTGTCTCGTGCTGCTCATCGCCATCTCTGCCCTCGGCTTCGCGCTCTACAACAAGCTGCTTACTCTGAATCCTGTGGGCAAGGTGGCCATCTACAATTCGCTGATTCCCATCGTTGGAGCCGTCACATCGTGTCTCTGCCTCGGCGAGACGTTCCATGCCAAGTATGCCCTCGCCGGAGGTCTCGCAGCCCTCGGCATCTACATCATCAATAAAGGCAAAAACTAAGTCCAGAACTCTTTCTCGCCCGTTCTCTCCATTCGTCCTTGGCATTTGGGGCATGTCCGCTTATCCCAGATGCGTATCTTATCACTGCCGCATTGCAGGCACAAACGGCCGACCTCGCTCCTGTAGGATGGTGCAACATCTGCGATGATGCCGCCCACGACGATGTTCTGAATTGTCTTACAGTCTGGACACGACATCGCCGTAATCTGTTGGCGAAACAAGCCGCGACCCTCATACACCTCGGCCTCGTAGCCGCAGTCCTTGCAGCGATACTTCAGTTTCCAGGCCATGCGTTTATTTGCTTATCACCTCAATATAAAAGCTGAACGGACGGAATCCGTCGTTGCAACTGATCATCGCACTCATCGGATTCTTCATCCAGCCGTCGAAGAAATCGCCTTCGCCACGGGCCAATGACTCCACAAACTCACGCATCGAACACCATGCCGACAGACACATCCCGTCTGGACGCTGCCCATTAACGGAAATCCATTCTTGTCCTTCCCTTACATCGCATGCATGCTCAATGGGATTCTCGTACTTCGCCATCAAGTCCAAATAGACCGTCTGGCGAACTGCCGTTATTCGCACCTTATTCATAGTGTTTCCTCATTTTATCGGGTCTGAGCATTTGTCATCATACCTTATCGTTACTTTCACGTAATACTTTCAACCCAAAGCATCGACTGACAGGTGCGGAAGAGTGTCTGCAACGGAATCTCATCCTCCTCGAACATCGGGGAGAACACCCTGAGCCTCGCTGCCTTTCCTGTCTTATGGTATTCAGCGATGGCTCTGCCCATCGGATCCATCTTGCTGATCATCCTATCTGCTTACCGTCTGAGAAAGCCTTACCCTCGATGTTGCCCAGTTTGATGTAGTTATGATGCACAGGGTCGTAGGTGATGAGATCCATCGACTCCACATCGGGCTTGCCGTCCTCGTCCAGAAACTGCTCGTCGCAGAGGATGTTTACGATTTCGGCTATCAGGTAGTAGCCCGTCTCCGACTCGTCCAACTTCTGCTTTACACGACATTCGAGCGTCATCGGAAAATCGCGGAACAAAGGTGCATTCACGTTGGGAGCCTTTTCGATAGTCCAGCCTGTCTTTGCCATCTTGTCAGGGGTATTCCTGCCACTGACAATGCCCACATAGTCAGCAGCCACCAGCGTATCAGCGGTGGCGAAAGCGACGGTGAAGTCAGGATTGACAGCGAGGTTGTCGGTTGTCTGGTGTGAGCCGAGCGAGATTATGATTTCATGCATATCCCACTGGCCGCCCCAGGCAGCATTCATCGCGTTTGGCCGACCGTCTTTGTCGTAAGTGCCGATAATCAGCACCGGTTGTGGAAGCATCCACGCATTCGATTTGAAACTTTTCATCACAATTGGCTCATGCTTTCCTTCAGTATCTCCGTGACATCCCCAGGCTTCAGGTCCATATAGCCTGCAGGGTAGCAAATAGTGCCCTCGGTAATGCCGGCAATCATATCTTCTGTGGCTCCAAGCTCGCTGATAGTCAGCGGCAGACCAATCTCCAGCATCCAGTTTTTCAGAGCTTCGAGTCCTGCTCCAGCTATCTGCTCGTCGGTCATGCCGTCGCCCTTGATATCCCAAACGTTCTTGGCAAAGCGCACGAACTTGGGCAGGCCGTGCTGCATGGCGCGACGATAGTAGGCCATAGAGACAGAGGCCAGGCAGTAACCGTGGGGAGCATGTGTCCACGCTCCGATGGAGTGGCCTATCATATGAACCATCCAGTCTTCGTGCTTGCCCAGACCGATGAGGGTGTTCAGTGCCCAAGTGGCCGTCCACATGATGTTAGAGCGGGCCTCGTAGTCCTGCGGATTCTTCACGGCGATGCGCGAGGCGGTAATCAGACTGCGCATCAGCCCCTCAGAGAGGTAGTCGCTGGTGTTGTCATCGAAGTCGCTGAAGTATTGCTCCATGATGTGGTTCATGATGTCGTAGATGCCAGCCTTCATCTGGTTCTCGGGCACGGTCATGGTGAACTTCGGGTTCAGGATGGAGAACTTGGGCATCAGTCGGTCGTCGAACACATGACCCACCTTAAACGTGTGCTCAGCATCGGTAATCACCGTACCGGCATTCATCTCCGAACCCGTTTCGGCCATCGTCAGGATGCAGGCCACGGGCAGCAATCGCTGGTCGGCAGAAGGCTGTTGCTGTTTCAGCCAGAACTGATCCCAGTAGTCACCCTCGTAATAGACCGATGCTGCCACGGCTTTCGAGTAGTCGCAGACGCTGCCGCCGCCCAAAGCCAGAATCAGGTCTGGCGGGGTCTCACGGGCTATCTTCACGCCCTCGTTCAGTTTCTCCAGCGTCGGATTGCTCATCACGCCAGGGTTCTCCACAATGGTCTTGCCGGCCTCTCGAAGGATGGCCACCACCTGGTCGTAGATGCCGTTTCTCTTCACACTGCCACCGCCATAGTTCAACATGACCGTGGGACCATAGTTCTTCAGTTCGTCCTTGAGGAAGTTCAGCGATTCATCACCAAAATACAGTTTGGTGGGATTGTGGTACGAAAAGTTTCCTAACATAATAGTTGTATATTTTTAAGTCGTTTGGTAGCAGAACCCAGAGTCAGGTGATAGCCCATACGCTTCAGCTGCATGGCTGCTCCTATCCATCAGTTTATTTCCTCCAATGCTCCTGTCTCAGAATCGATGATGAAGCCGCGAACCACGATGTCCTTCGGCACCAGCGGGTGGGTCTTGATGGTCTCAACGGTCTTGCGGACAGACTCTGGAGTGTCCTTGAATCCCTCCAACCAATGATGCAGGTCGATGCCGCACTTCTGAATCGTGTCAAGCGTCTCGTCCGTCACACCCCTTGCTATCATCTCGTGATGAAAATGGCTGAAGCTCATGTGACAGGCTCCGCAATGCGAGTGAGCCACCACCATGATTTCCTCCACGCCCAACTCGTAGATGGCTACTATCAGGCTGCGCATGGCCGAGTCGAAGGCTGAGATAACAAGTCCTCCAGCGTTCTTGATAATTTTGGCATCGCCGTTCTTCAGACCCAGTGCTGCAGGGAGCAGTTCGGTCAGACGGGTGTCCATACATGATAGTACCGCCAGTTTCTTGTCGGGGTACTTATCGGTCAGATACTTCTCGTAGCCTTTACGAGCCACGAAGTCCTTATTGAAATCAATAATCTGGTCAATCATACTCATTAAATCATCGGGCAAAACAATGCATACCTAACGCATAAAGCTTGCTTTTTGCTGAGGTGAAGCCTGTTTTTGCAAATTTCTTTTGCAAAAGTAGTCATTTCTGCCCGATTATTCGTAATTATGCCCACATTATTTAGTAATGTTTATCAAAAAAGACAATATGAACTTCTTGGAACTCGTAAAGGCCAGATACAGCTGCAGGGCATACGCCCCCCTCGGCGAAGAACGTAAGGAACTTGACTATATTGCTCCGCCGACAATTGTCAATTGTCAATTCGCGGCCACCCGTCGGCAGTCCAGCTGATGGGACGCTGGATGAGCATGGCGGCGCCATTGCGTGTGGCGCTGTAGCCATGGCAGACGAAAATATCCTCGCCGCCGAAGGTATAGGCGGCGCAGTGGCCGGCAGCCTCCCACTCCTTCTTGTCGCCCTCTATGACGAGGGTGCCGCCGCCGCGGGCCATGTCCTTGCCCTCGCGGTCCAAATAGGGGCCGGCCACATTCCGGCTGCGGCCCACGGCCACCCGGTAGTTGCTTTTGGCGCCACGGCAGCAGTAGTCCCACGAGACGAAGAGGTAGTAATAGCCGCCGTGCTTGAAGATGAAAGGCGCCTCGATGGCATTGGTGCCGGCATATTTCGACGTGGGGTTGGGCTCCGAGGGCTTGTAGTCCGGATCGTAGCGGCGGGCAATGGTGCGGGGCTGCTCGCCGGGGGCAATGTGCATGGTGGAGTCGAGGCGCGCCAGCTGGATGCCGTCCCAGAACGAGCCCCAGACCAGCCACGGCGTGTCCTCGTCGTCGATGACGAAGTTGGGGTCGATGGCGTTCCAGTTGTCGCCCGTCGTCTGGCCGTCGGCACCGCGTTTGCGCTCGTGCGAGGCCACAATGCAGCCCTCGTCCTTCCACATGTTTGAGCGGAGCGAGCGGCTGCTGAGCAGACCGATGGCCGAGCCATTCTTGCCGAAAGTGGAGCAGCTGTAGGCCAGCCACCAGCGGCCGTGCCACTGGATGACGTCGGGCGCCCACACATGGCTGCCGAAGCCGGGCACGGAGTCGGTGGTCCAACCGGGTATGACGCTCATCACGGGCTGCGGCAGCACCGTCCACGTGCGGCGGTCCTTCGACGTCAGCCGCTGTATGCCTACGCCCGTGGCATAGATATAATAGGTGTCGCCGTCGAAGGCCATCACTGGGTCGTGCACCATAGGTGTCTCGGTGGTGAAGGCTTCGCGCTGGAAACCGCGACGCTGGGCGGAACAAATGGAAAATGGAAAAAGGAAAATTGAAAATTGCAGGCAGACTGCCGCAACAATCAATCTCATTATCCAATTCCCACTATTTTTCTGCATTGTTGTTTCCATATTTAACAACTATCAATTTTCAACTTTCAATCTTCAATCTTCAATTCTCCGCTGCAAAGATACGAAAAATGTTTAAAAGGACATAGCACTAATGTAAATAATCGTTGAAATTAAGAAAAAAACATATTTGGTCTACAGAAATGCGTCTGTTCAGCCCACCTTTTGCAACCTTCCCCCCTACCCTCCCACCAAAAAGATAAGTGCCTCTTATCTCGGAGATAAAAGGCACTTCTCTAAAAACGGGCTTTGTTTAGCGAGCATCATTCGCCTATGCACTCTAAATCTTTACTCCAGCTCGTCGTAGTTGTCTATATTGTCTGACTTGATGCTAAAACTCTGTTTGCCGTCACTGGCCTCCAGCATCAGTTGTGTCTGGACGTTTACCACCTGTATGGCAGGTTCCATATATTGCTTTTTCATAACTTTTGTTCCTTGCTAATTATTTCTTAATGATTTTCTTTCCGTTCACGATATAGAGTCCCTTTTGGGGCTGTGCCACGCGCTGGCCGTTGAGGTTGTAGCAGCGGTTGTCGGTAGCCGTCTCGCTCTTCACGTCGGCAATGCCAGTAGCCTCCTCGTCAAAGAAGATAATCTGACGGGCGGAAGATGTTGCGGGCAGATAGACGCGGCCAGAGCCGAGCAACCCACCGTCCCACTTGTAGAAGGCTGTCACGTCCTCGTGAGTGGCCAGGACATAGACGCCGCTGGTAGTCTTGTCATCGCTAACCTCCAGCTTATTGCCCGCAGGAGCAGTAGCCTCGGTGGTGGTGGTGGTCAGGGTGTAGGTCTGCTTGGCAGTACCTTTAAGAATGTAGGGGGTGTTGGCCTTAATATTCTGGCTGGTCACCTCGGTCAGCTTGGCAGTACCTTCTTTATTGTCGACGGTGCTCACGATGTATGCCTGCAGGCCCTCGGGCAGCTTGAAGTCCTCACCAGCCACGAAGGTCTTGTAGCCGCTGGCATTGATGGTGACGTCGTAGCTGTTTGTCTGCACATAGCGGAAGAGCTTGGGCAGCGTGCCGCTCGACTCCGTGCTTGTGGAAGTGCCGGTACTGGAGCCAGAACTTTCCTTGTCTTCGAAGCAGGTGAAGTTGGCACCCCAGAATGTGCTCGCGGTAATCATCATGCCATCGAACTTCAGGAGGTTGTGGGTGCTGGTACCGTCGGTGCCATCGCCAAACTTGATTTTAGCATTATTGTCACCGTCGATAGTGATTGTCACCGCACCGTTATTACCTACCTCAAACATGGCTCCAGTTTTCAGCTCGTCCTTATCGGAAGAAGAAGCATAGAGATAGTACTCCAATGGCTCGCTGGGGTCGGAATTATCATTACCTACGTTGAGGTAATACTTGCCACTCTTTTCTTTGTAGGTTACCACCTGGGCATCACTTGGAGCATTCTTAATGATATTATCCTCAACCGTCACCTCGACGGCGCCACGTTCAGCCTCGTCCTGTGTGGTGCTCATCACAAGACTCTTTGTGACAGTTTCGCCAATCAGGTTGGTGGCAGTACCCATGATGAGCAGCTTGTCGTCATCCGTCAGCGTAGAGGCATCGGTCACCAGCTCGTACTTGTCGGCAGTGGCGGGATAGACGTTCCTGTCAACGACAGTGACGGTGAACTTGCCCACCAAGTCATAATCCTTGCCGTTGACTGTAGCAGGAACGGTCACGGTGATGACGGTAGTACCCACCTCATTCGAATTGAACTTGCCGTTCTTTCCCACCTTGGCCACGCCTTCGTTGCTCGACGTGATGGTGACATTTTTTGATGTATTCAATGAGCCAGACAGCGCACTACTGATGGTATAGAGACCATCCTCTGTAGCGAAGTCTGCTTCTTCGATTTCCTGATTGACCACCATCTGCATGTCCTTCTTCACGAGCACGGGCGTGTGAACATGGATGTAGTTGGTGGCATCCATGCGGAACTCTTTCTTTTCCTCAGTAGTGGTGCTGCTGCCAGGAGTAGTGCTGCTGCTGGAGCTGCCGCTGCCGCCGATGCTGAATGAAGAGGAGGCAGGAGTGGCCGAGGCATAGACCAGCGGGCCAACAACTTTCACCTTGTCGCCAACAGAGATGACACGGTCGGTCAGGTCTTTCAGACCAGTATAGTAGCCTAAAGAGATTTTCAGTGTGTTCTTCGTCACATCATCAAACACGCCATCATTGGAAATGTAGTAGGTCAGGGTGCTGTCGTTGTCGCTCTTCGTGAAGATATCAGGAACGCCACTTGTGCTGCTATCATCATCTTTCACTTCTCCAATCTTGGCCACATAGCCCTCCACGAAATAGTTGGCACCCACATCAGCATCATCTTCAGTATTGAGGTTCTTCATGGCATTGATGGCACCAGTCGGGGTGTAGGGATTGTTCTCCGAGCCCTTCTTTGTGCTGTCGTCGATACGCAGGGTGTAGGAGGTAGAGGCTGCTTCGGTAGAAATGGTTGTCTCACCTTCGGTGATATTCTGCTCGGCAGCAGAAGCCGTAATCTTCACGGTACCGCGCTTCTTCATGTTGACATCACCCGTGCTGGCGTCGACGGTGGCCACATCCTCATTGCTGGAGGAGTAGGTCACGGTCACGTCGTGCGATTTGGTCAGCGCAGGAGCGGTGAATGAACCGTTACCGCCTTTATAGTCGCCCTGATAGTTGGCTGCGGGGAATGTCATCGTCACATCAACCAGTGTTGACTCCTTCTTGACAAAGAAAGCAATCTTGGTGTTCTTGATGTCATCGTCGATGCTGGCCTTGGTCTGCCAGCTGTTGATGATGCCGATAATGGACTTCACACCCACGTAGCGGTACGATTTGGCATCGCCTTCGCCGGGGAACGTCACCGACAGGAAGTCTGCCTGATTGTTGCCCTCGTCCTTGGCCAGGCCGAAAGCCTTGACATCGCCATCGGCGGGAGTACCCATGCGCAGGCCGTCGTCGGCATTGGTGACGAAGAGGAATTTCGTAGTTGTAGTCTGGCTGTCACCTTCGGTAGTTTCGACATAGAAGTTGCAGAGGTCGCCGTCGGCCTGGACCTTCCACTCCAGCTTGCTGAAATCGGTAGTGGTGGCGCCATAGCTGGTGCTGCCGCTACTGGTGCCTGTACCGCTGGTGCTATTGTCTTCAACCACCAACTGATCCTTGTTGTCGTTCAGCTTGATTTTCCCCGCCGTGGGAGCCTTGCCGTCGGCAGCGTCGTTCTGGATAGCCACCAGTGCAGCCGTGTCGGCAATCACCACGATGTCAGTTGCCTTAATGTCCTTAGGAGCCGTCAAGATGTATTTAATCTTTGTTGCAGGCTCTTCACCTTGTTGTTCTTGCGCCCCTACACTTCCGGCTCCTGCCATCAGGGCGCACAGCAAGAGCATCGGTTTCAATGAAAAGTTTTTCATTTGATAAAACAATTTGTTAATTATACATTAATTATAATATGCAACGGTATAATCAGCTTTTCACGTCGTGAGTACCATCACTATCAGGTCGATCATGCAAAGGGCAATGGCCACAATGAGCGTATAGATGACCACCAAGAGCCAGTTGTCGCCAAGCCAATCGTAAGCGCGGGCCAGCCGCTCGTGACGGAATATGAATCTAAGAAGACGTGAGTCATTGGGTTCTTTCATACTAAATGAACTATTCTGTTTTTGTGATTTTGACCTGCAAAATTACGCGTTTTCCCGTTTATGGACAATAGTTTAGACAAATGGTCAAGAGTTTAGAGACAAATGGTCAAGTGTTTTCGGACAAATGGTCAAGTGTTTAAAGACATATAGACAAGTGCTCAAGAAAAAGAAAACCCCGAAACACGAATGCTTCGGGGAATTATTGGACGCAAGCCAAGCTTGCTCATCGGGTTTTGCACGAAAAACGCTGCTACTGCTGCTCGCTGTTGGCGCGGCGGTATTGTGTCGGAGAGATTTGGTACTTGCGGCTGAAGTAGCGGCTGAACACGGAGGCATTGCTGAAGCCCACCTTGGCCATGATGTCGCTGATGGGCAGGTCGGTGGTGACGAGCAGTTTGCTGGCATACTCCAGCCGCAGGTCGCTGACGAACTGTGGCAGCGACTTGTATTTGCTGCCCTGTGCGAAGGCAGCTCCAACGCTTTCTTTGGAAAGATGAAACTCGTCCATAATCATCTGGCGGTCGAATGCCGGGTTGAGGAACAGCAGCCTGCGGCTCACCTCACGCTCTATGTAGTGGAAAAGCTCTTCGGGCGACTGTTCGCTCTTCACGGGTGCCTGCTCATTCTCTTCATACCTTTCTTTATACAGTATGACATCGTTGATATGTCGGGCCAGCACTAAGTTTTTCAGCTTTGTCTTGCGCCATTGGCGCACGGCATACCAGGCAAAGAACAGGCCCAGCATAGCAAGTAGGCCAATAAGAGTGGCCACCCTGACGGCATATTGCTTGTAGGCCCGCTGACGGTCTATCTCCTGCTGCTGCTCCTGTGCAAGGAAACGTGCCATGTAGAGATTGGCCTTGCCCCGGAGCAGGCTGTCGTTGAGCAGACTGGAAAGTGCCGCATAGCGCTCCATCAGGCTGTAAGCATCGGCATAGCGCCCCTGGGTGGCAGCGGCTTCAGCACGGTTGAAGAGCAGCTCGGCGTAGGGCAGACTGAGCGTATCGGCAATAAAGGCGGGCTCGTACTCATCGTAAGTGGCCAGCATGCGGTCATACTGCCCCAGGCGTCCGGCGGTCAAGGCAATGAAATACCTCCCGTCGAGGGTCTTCCCATAGGCGGTCTGGTCGAACAGTTCCACATAGTGCTTGGCGGCAGCCCGCTGTTGCGCTTTGCTCTTTCCCTTTTCGCCCAGTGAAGCCACTGCCAGGTAGCCGTAGGCCTTGCCTCTGTAGAAGTCGAGATAACCGGGCCGGTCGTCGTCGGTCGGCTCACGGTAGTTTCCGTCATGGTAGTCGGCAGGATGCTGCTCATAGTCACTGAGGAGCTCCAGCATGCGCTGTGCCGGCGGAATCATTTCGGTGTTCAGACCCTTCTCATAGCAAATCTCGGCTTTGCGCTTCAGTGCGATGATAGAGGCATCGAGTTCGCTGAATTGCCGCTTTCCCTCCAGCTGGTGCACCACACTGTCGATGCGTGCCAGCCCCCTCTGCTGCTCTCCGAGGCTGACAAAGAGCTTGCCAATCTCGGCATCTGTGCGCAGGGCCTCGGTGGTCTCGCCGCACTGTCGGTAAACTTGGCTCAACTGTGTGGCCCAGCGCAGTGCCTGCTCATCGTCGTGCAGCAGTTTGCAGGCATACATCAGATGCCAGAGCACATTTTCCTGCAAGTCAGGATTGGCCTTGACGGAACCGTTGTTCATCAGTCGCTCGCCGATGATGACAGCCGAGTCGTAGTGTGCCTCCTCAGGGCTGGAGCAGTAGACCTTGGCCCTCAACATGTCTGCACGGTAGTCTGACAGGTTGCCCACGATGACCGCCGAGTCGAGAATCAAGAGTGCCCGCTGCGGCAGCGTGTCGTAGACGGCCAGCGCCCGCTCCTCGGTATAGAGCGAATCGGGGCCCAGAGTCACGTTATCCCTCTCCCCGTTCTTTTCGGAAGGGGGAGAGGGGTTTCCTGTGCAGCCCACGATGGCCAGCAGCAGGATAATTGACAATTGATAATTGATAATTGACAATTGATAATTGTGAATTGTGAATTATGAATTGTGAATTGTGAATTATGAATTGTGAATTAATAATTGTCAATTGTCAATTGTTCACCTCCGCCGCCGAGGGCAATGTAGAGGGCGATGACGGCCTGGGTGCCATTGTACAAGTTCATGGCCTCGCCGAGCTGGGCATTGAGCAGCGACTCCTGGGCGGTGAGCACCTCAAGATAGCTGGCCTTGCCATTGTCCATCAGCTCGTGGGTGCCGTTGTAGGCGTCGTGCAGCACCTGCACCTGACGGTGGTAGTACTGGTGCTTCTCGCGTGCCACGGCGCAGTCGGCCAGGGCCTCGTTCACCTGATTGCCGGCATCGACGACGGTCTGCACATACTTCTGCTGCAGGTCCTCCTCGGTAAGCTTGGATATTTTGTAGTTGGCGCTGATTTTGCCGCGGGCGAAGATGGGCTGTGTCAGCGATCCGATGGCCGTGAACAGCAACTTGCCGGGGTCGACCACCATGCCGCCTGCCGAGTTGGTCCAGCCGGCAGAGGCATCGAGCGTGATGCTGGGGAAGAAGGCGGCGCGGGCGGCCTTGGTGTTGTAGAAGGCCTCCTCCATGGCGGCATTGGCCATACGGATGTCGGGGCGCAGCTCCAGCATAGTGGCAGGCACGCCAATCTTGAGGAACTGGGTGTCGAACATGCGCTGGCCGGCGTCGCCCGTGGCTGCGGGGTGGCTCAGGGGCGAGCCTCCCCAGCGGGAGCGGTTGATGTGCTGCGGGGTGACGGCCAGCAGGCTGCAGATGGCATTCTCGACGGCACGGATGTGGCGGCGGGTATCGGCAATCTGCGACTTCACGTCAAGATAGGAAGCCTCCATCTGGTTGACTGAGGTGGAGTAGGCCTTGCCGTTCTCCCAGAGCGACTTCTGGGTCTCAAGCGAGGCGTTCCAGAGGCTGTCGGTCATGGTGAGGATTTCCAGCTGGCGGTCGAGCACCTGCAGCATGTAGTACTGCTGGGCCGTAGTGGCGATGAGGTTGGCGCGGAGGGCCTCCCGCTGCATCTGTGCCTGCAGGAGCACGGCCTTGGCGGCACGCTTCTTGTTGGTGATGCTGCCGAAGACGTCGACATCCCATGACAGCTGCAAGGGCAGGCTGTAGGTCTTCGACCATGGATTGTTGTCAAACTTGGCCAGCGTGCCCTGCGGCGAGAAGTAGAGTGCGGGCAGATAGGCCATGCGGGCCATCTTCAGCGCTGCCTCGCTCTTCTCCACGGCGATGCGGGCCGAGTTCATGTCGGTGTTGTGGCTGAGCACCATGTCGATGAGCGACTGCAGCGCGGGGTCGGTGAAGAACTGTCGCCACGACATCTGCGCCAGCGACTCGCCGCCCTCGGTGGCAATACCGCCGAGCTCACGGGTGCCGAAGGCATCGGCTGGTGCCTCTGCCTTCTGCTCGTATTTGTTGTAAAGGCCGCAGCCTGTGAGCATCAGGCTCACGGCTGCAGCGGCGATGATATTCTTGATTTTCATGTCTTTTTTCGTTATCACGTTATTTCGTTATTTCGTCTCGGTATCACGACCTTCGTTATTCCGATTTAACCTCCTGGCCCTGGAACCGCTCGTGCAACTTCTGGAACACGATGAAGAAGGCGGGAACGACGAAGAGCAGGGCAATGGTGCCGATGCTCATACCGCCGATGACGCCGAGGGCGAGGGCACGGTTACCATTGGCACCGGCACCACCCTCGATGACGAGGGGCACCATGCCGATGATCATCGTGGCCACGGTCATCAGGATGGGGCGCAGACGCTCCTTGCAGGCCTCGAAGGCGGCCTCGCTGATGCCCATGCCCTGGGCGCGGCGCTCGCTGGCAAACTCGGTGATGAGGATGGCCGTCTTGGCCAGCAGACCAATGAGCATGATGACACCCGTCTGCAAGTAGATGTTGTTGTCCATGCCGGGGAAGCCCTGCGTATAGCCAAGGTAGGCAAACACGAAGGCGCCCATCAGACCAAACGGCACGCTGAAGAGCACGGCCCACGGTGTGAACCACGAGTTGTAGAGCGAAGCCAGGATGAGGTAAATCAGTATGGCGCAGATGACGTAGATGAGGGCGGTGGCATTGGAGCCGGCGGCCTCCTCGACCTCACGCGACATGCCGCTGTATTCGTAAGAAGCCGCCGACGGCATCTCTTCCCTGAACACCTCGGCAATGGCCTTGTGGGCGTCACCCTCGGTGTAGCCGCTACCGGGCTTTATGATACAGGTGATGCTCTGGAAGAGGTTGAAGTGCTCGATATTGGCCGGGCCCACAACCTGCTTCAGCGATACGAACTCGGAGATGGGAGCCATCTTTCCGTCCTTCACCTGCATAAAGATGTTGTGCAGCGACTGCGGGTCGAGACGATACTCGGGCGAGGCGGCAGCCATGATGCGGTAGACCTTGCCGAACTGGTTGAAGTTGCCTATGTAAGCACCGCCACAGAAGGCGCCGAGCGTGTTGAGCACGTCGGCAGGCGACACGCCGGCACGGTCGCACTGGGCAGCGTCGACATCGACCTGATACTTCGGGAAACGCTCGGAGTAAGTCGACATGGCGGAAGCAATCTCCGGACGCTCAGTCAGTTTGGCCAGGAATTGCTCGGTCTGCTTGGCAAACTCCGACAGGTTGCCGTCGGTGGGGTCCTGCACGGCCAGCATAATGTCATTACTCGTTCCGTAACCGGGAATCTGCGGCATCTCGAAGGGAATGACCACCAGGTTCTTGAGGTCAAGGCAATCATAGTAGAAACGTCCGGCGACGAGCTGGAGCAGATGGTTCATGCCGGGGCGGTCGTCCCAGTTCTTCAGACGCACCACCATTGTGGCGTAGTTGGAACCGGCACCTGAAATCATACCGTAGCCACAGACGGAAGCAAAGCTCTCAAGTTCAGGAATTTTCTTCACCTTGGCCTCCACCAGCTTCACCATCTCACGGGTCTGCTTCAGCGTGGAACCTTCTGGGGCTTGCACCTCAACCAGGAACACGCCCTGGTCCTCCTGAGGCACGAGGCCCGACGGCAGGTTCTTCATGAAGAACACCAGCAGCACGGCGGCTATGGCCAACAAGCTCCAAGCCAGGACGGGGCGCTTGATGAACTTCTGCACGCTCTTGCTATACTTATTATATATAGCGTTATAGCTGGCGGTATATGCCTTCTTGGTGTAATAGGTCAGGCCCTTGCCTTCCTTCTTGCCTTCTGTCACACGCATCATAATGGCACAGAGGGCTGGACAGAGCGTCAAGGCCGACACACACGACAGACCCACGGACGATGCAATCGTAATGCCGAACTGGGTGAAGAAGGTGCCCGAGGTGCCTGGCATGAACGTCACGGGGATGAACACGGCCATAAACACCAGCGTACACGAGATGACGGCCACCGACACCTCGTTCAAGGCCTGGCGGGTGGCCTCGCGGGCATCGCGAATGCCACCCTCAATCTTAGCCATCACGGCCTCGACCACCACGATGGCATCGTCGACCACCGTACCGATGGCCAGCACCAGGGCAAACAGCGTGAGGATGTTGAGCGAGAAGCCTGCCAGCTTGACTATGGCGAAGGTGCCCATCAGCGACACAATGATAGAGATACTGGGGATGATGGTGGCCTTGAAGTTCTGCAGGAAGAAGAACACCACGAGAATCACGAGGATGATGGCGATGACAAGCGTCTCGACCACGTTGTGGATGGCGGCGAAGAGGAAGTCGTCGCTGGTCATCATAGTCACAAACTCCAGGCCGGCCGGCATCGTTTCCTTCAACTCCTCAAACGTCTTGTTGATGCGGGCGTTCACCTCGGTGGCGTTGGCGCCCGGTGCTGCGAACACCATGAAGAGGGCGCCCGGACGGTCCTGGATGTTAGATGTGAAGTTGTAGCTCATGGCTCCAATCTTCACCTCGGCCACGTCGTTCAGGTGCAACATGCCGCCACCGCTGGTGCGCAGCACAATGTCGTTGAACTCCTCGACACTCTTCAGCGTACCCTTGTACTGCATGGAGTACTGGTAGGAGTTGCCCGACTGCTCGCCCAGCGTACCCACGGCCGAGACGAAGCTCTGTCCGCCGATGGCCGCAAAGATTTCGTTTGGCGTCAGGCCGTACTGGGCCATCACGTCGGGCTTCAGCCAGATGCGCAGGGCGTAGGTGTTGCCCATGCTCTGCACATTGCCAACGCCGGTGATACGCATCAGACGCGGCTTGACGTTGATGTCGACATAGTTCGAGACAAAGTCCTCGTCGTACTTGCCGTCGGCACTCTTCACGGCGAAGATCTGCAGGATGTTGTTCTGACGTTTCTCCACCGTCACGCCCACCTTGTTGACATCGGCAGGCAGCAGGGCCTGGGTGCGGGTCACACGGTTCTGCACGTTCACCGCCGCCATGTCGGGGTCGGTGCCCTGCTTGAAGTAGACGGTAATCTCGGCATCGCCGTTTGACGATGCCTTCGAGGTCATATAGGTCATGTCGGGCACACCGTTGATGGCCTCTTCCAGGGGCTGGATGACCGACTTCATCACCGTATTCTCGTCAGCACCGGAGTAGCTGGTGTTGATCATCACCGTTGGCGGTGCTATGTCCGGATACTGCTCCACTGGCAGCGTACTCATCGAGATGTAGCCCACCAGCGCTATCACAATCGAGATGGCACATGCCATCACGTATTTATTGATAAAAATGTTATTCTTCATCTTTTCTAAAATTTTGAATTCAGAGCAAAGAGTTTACTTATGGTGCATCATCCTGAATTCCCGCTTCTTCATCGAAGCGAAGCGAGAATAACTCTTCATTCTAAACTCTTAATTCTTAATTTGCAAACAGTACCTGCTGGCCCTCGGTCACGTTGTTGGCTCCCACGGTGATAATCTGGTCACCCTCGTTCAGGCCGCTGGTGATGATGAAGTCCTTGCCGTTGCCTGTATCCTGTAGCGTCACATCGACGGCGGTGGCGGTGCTGTCGGCCTTCACCTTATAGACCTGCGCCTTGTCCTGCAGACGCACTACGGCGAGCTGCGGAATCACAATCACGCCGTTCTCGGCAAAGTTCATGACCAGCGTGCCCTGGATGCCGGAGTAGAGGTGGCCTTCGGGGTTGGGGAACGACACCTTGCTGGTCAGCGAGCCCGTGGTGGCATTGACCACGCCCGTCAGGCTGACCACGCGGCCCTTGTGGGGATATTCTGTGCCATTCTTCATCACAAACGTCACAGGGGGCAGGTTGGCGATGTAGTCGTCTACCTCCTTGGCGCTCATGCCCTCCTGCACCATGGCCTCGACGACGGCCTCGGTCACGGAGAATTCAGCCTCCATCGTGGTGTTGCCACTCACCATTGTCAACTGAGACATGGGCGACACCTGGTCACCGACACGCACGGGAATCTCGCCGATGACACCCGACACAGGAGCCGTGATGGTGCAGAAGCCGAGGTTCACCTTGGCACGATTCACGGCAGCGCGGGCCTGTGACACCGATGCCTGTGCCTGCTTGTAGGAGTTTTCGGAGTTGTCGAGCATATAGCGGCTCACTATCTTCTTGTCAAACAGGTTCTTGTTCGACTCGAACTCCAGCTTGGCCGAGTTCTCCTGGGCCAGGGCGGCCTGCAGGTTGGCCTGGGCGGCCTCCAGCTCCAGCTGGGCATTGCGCTGGTCGATGACGAACAGCGTCTGTCCTCTCTTCACTTGCTGGCCCTCAGACACGTTGATGCTCATCAGCTGCCCGCTCACCTGGGGTGTGATGGTCACGTCGTTCTGACCTTTCATTCTGGCACTGAACTTATAGGGGAGCTCAATGTCTGTTTTCTTCACTGTCATCGTCTCGAACGATGATTTTGTCTCCTTGGGCATATCCAGGCTGCACGCCGCCATTCCGACCGCCGTGCCAAGCATCAGAGCCCACTTTAAAGATTTGTTTGTCATGTTAAAGTTTATTTAAATGATATGTTAAGTCGCAATCTTGATAAGGCATTGATGCTGAATCAATAGCCAAACACAAGCTGTTTCGCACCTTTTCGCGTGCAAAGGTACAAAAAAAGTTTCGATAAAGGAAACATCTTTTCTATAATTTACCTCCATCTTGTGTGTTTTTCTACAAAATCACCGTAATTTCTGCAACTGCACCCATCTGAAGATGGTGGTATTGCAAGATATTATCATGTCAATTACGCAATTTTTTTCCTAAGACACGTCAGGCCTTTTTCTGAGGAAGGGCCGTCCAAACTTGAACTCACCTCCGACCAGACGCTGAGAAAGAACCGTCCAAACTCTTAAATTCTCGAGAGAATTTGCGAGATAAGTGGCACTTATCTCCAGCTTAGGTTTGAAGTCTTGTCAAGTTTGGACGGCCCTTGCTTTTCAGTTGGCCCCGCTTTTCTTGCGTTTTTCGCGGAAAAGCACTGACTTTGCGGCGTCAAAACCAAATATACTTCACAAGTTGAAGCGAATCATCTCCTCCTCATTGTCTCTACGATGCGTGCCATCTGGTTGGGGATGCGAATCTGCTGCGGACATTTGGTCAGGCAGGCTTCGCAGTCGGTGCACTGGTTGGCCCTTTTGGCGGCATCGGGCAGGGCAGCCTGATAGCCGTCGATGAACTTCTGCTTGCGCTCTGCAAAGTCGGCGGCAGTGCTGTCGGGCAGGGGCAGCAGATGACTGTTGACGGTCTCGTTGTAGTAGGCGAAATTGCCGGGAATGTCCACGCCGTAAGGGCAGGGCATGCAGTAGGCACAGGTGGTGCACGGAATGGTGGGGAAGCCCGACATCTGGTCGGCAATGTCGGCCAGCAGCTTGTTTTCCGCCTCGGTGCAGTTCTCCAGCGGCGAGAATGTCTTCACATTGTCCACAAGATGCTCCATGCGGTTCATGCCGCTCAACGTTGTCAGCACGTTGGGATAGGACCCCACCCAGCGGAATGCCCACCTTGCGGTGCTGTCGCCTGGGCGCACAGCCTCCAGCTGGCTGGTCAGTTCGGGTGCCATGCGGCCGAATGCACCTCCGCGCAGCGGCTCCATGATGACGCACTGTATGCCCAGTTTCTCCAGTTTGCCGTAGAGGTACTCGGCATCGGCATCGTGGCGGCGGCCCTGCCGCAACGAGGCGTGGCGCCAGTCCAGGAAGTTCATCTGAATCTGCACGAAGTCCCAGTGGTACTCGTCGTTGTGGTCGAGCAGGAAGTCGAAGTCGCGCACATCGCCGTGGTACGAGAATCCCAAGTGCTTGATGCGTCCGGCCTCGCGCTCCTTCAGCAGGAATTCCAGTATGCCGTTGTCGATGAAACGGCCCTTCAGCGAGTCGCCTCCGCCGCCTATGCTGTGCAGCAGATAGTAGTCGATATGGTCTACCTTCAGGCGCTCCAGCGACTGCTCGTACATCCGTTTCGAGTCGTCGAAGCTCCACAGCCGGCGGTTCTGGTTCGACATCTTGGTGGCCACGAAGAATTTGTCTCTCGGAAAACGCGAGAGGGTGTTGCCCGTGAGCACCTCTGAGCGCCCGCCCATATACATCGGGGCAGTGTCGAAGTAGTTCACGCCGTGCTCGATGGCATAGTCCACCAGCCGGTCCACTTCCGCCTGCTCGTCGGGCAGGCGCATCATGCCGAAGCCGAGCAGCGAAATCTTCTCGCCCGAGCCGTGCTGCACCCTGTAGGTCATCTGGTTCTTTTCGGCTTCGCCTGTGCCGCTTTTTGGCTTGCCGGCATTTTCTGCCAGCATGTTCAGCGGCTCCATTGCCATCATGGCCAGAGCCGACCCTGCGCCCAGTCCTAATCTATGCAGGAACTGGCGCCTGTTCATATCCTTTCTCTTGTCTTCCATGCTTTTATATAATTTGTTGGTTTATAGTTATTTTACAGAAAACTTCTCCATTAAAGCGCGATGTCTTTCTGAGCCTATGGCCAACTCTGAAATTTCCATTTCGGCGGGGTGCAGCCGAAAGGCCACCAAGTAGCGGCGAGGCGGCTTGCGCAACGATGTGAGCACACTGCACTGCCGCACCTTGAACAGTCCGGCCAGAGCCGCCTCGCTGTCCAGCCTCGGCAGTGCCTCGGCAGGCACCACCACCGACAACTCGCCGTCGTCGGCCAGCAGGTGGCGTGCCCTGTCCATCAGCTGTGCAAAACTCAGGCTGACGGCATGGCGGGCCACGGTGCGCCGGTTGTCGGGACAGAGCAGTGCCCCCTCGAAGAAGGGGGGATTGCAGACAATGGCAGCAAAGCGGCGGGCTGCCAGCACGGCGGGCTGCACCACGTCGCCCTGAACGATGGTCACCCGGCCGGCAAAGGGCGACTCGGCCACATTGGCCCTGGCCTGCGCCACGGCATCGGCATCGATGTCGATGCCCACCACCTGGGCCTGCGGGCAGCGCTGCGCCAACATCAGCGCAATGAGGCCTGTGCCGGTGCCAATGTCGAGTATGGCGGCACTCCCCTGCCCCACCCCATTGGGCACCGCCGCCCACGCGCCGAGCAGAGTGCCGTCGGTGCCCACTTTCATGGCACACAGACCCTGATGGATGGTGAAATGCTTGAAGCGAAAATAGTCGTTTGCCATCGTTCTAACTGATTCTTCGTTGCAAAGTTACTAATAATTCCTAAATATTAATGCCTAATCAACAAAAAATTAGTACCTTTGCACGCTTAATTGTGGTAATACAGGTAAAAAGATAATAAGAAAAAGAAGAAGATGGACGAACAAAACACTTCTGCATTCTCAATGATTGCTGACATAGAAGGAGACTTGAACTCACTGATGGACGACAACACCCCTACCGAGGTGCCCATCCTGCCTGTGCGCAACATCGTGCTGTTTCCCGGTGTGGTGGCCCCTATCATCATAGCCCGCGAGTCGAGCATGAAGCTGGTGCGCAAGGCCGAGAAGCAAAACGCACTCATAGGCATTGTCTGCCAGAAGGACCCGGACATAGAGATGCCCGTAGAGGGCGACCTGCACGACTGCGGCGTCTACGCCAAGGTGCTCAAGCAGCTCACCCTGCCCAACGGCATGGTGACCGTCATCGTGCAGGGCATGGGCCGGCTGAAGCTGCTGAAGATCAACAGCGAATTTCCCTACCTGACGGGCAGCGTGGAGGCCATACCGGAACTGATGCCCGACAAGCACGACAAGGAGTGGCGAACCGCCATAGACGACCTGCGCCGGATGAGCGACCAGTACATCAGCATCAGCGACGACATACCCGACGAGGCCATGTTTGCCATCCACAATATTAATAATGATGTGATGGCGCTCAACTTCGTCTGCTCCAACATGCCATTCTCGTGCAAAGAGAAAATCAGCCTGCTGAAGGTCGAGTCGGTCAAGGAGCGCCTCTTCGGGGCCATGAAGGCCCTGAACCGCGAAATCAACCTACAGAAGCTGAAGGCTGAAATACGCAACAAGACCCGCGAGGATCTGGACGAACAGCAGAAGAACTACTTCCTGCAACAGCAAATCAAGAACATGAAGGCTGCCATGAGCGAGGACGGCGAATCGTCGCCCGAGCGGGTGGCCCTGGTCGAGAAGGCCAAGAACAAGAAATGGCCGGAAGAGGTGGAGAAGGCGTTTATGAAGGAACTGGAGAAACTGGACCAGACCTCGTCGCAGTCGCCTGAGTTCAACCTCCAGCTCAACTATCTGCAGACCTTCGTCAGCCTGCCCTGGGGCGAATATACCAAGGACGACCTGAACCTGCAGCGGGCACAGAAGATTCTGGACCGTGACCACTATGGCATGGAGAAGGTGAAGGAGCGCATACTGGAATATATGGCCGTGCTCTCGCTGCGCGGCGACCTGAAGAGCCCCATCCTCTGCCTCTACGGACCTCCGGGCGTGGGCAAGACCAGCCTGGGCAAGAGCATCGCCGCGGCCATGAAGCGCAAATACGTGCGCATGTCGCTCGGCGGACTGCACGACGAGGCTGAAATCCGTGGCCACCGGCGCACGTATATCGGAGCAATGCCCGGACGCATATTGGCCAGCATCCAGAAAGCCGGGTCGAGCAACCCCGTCTTCATCCTCGACGAGATTGACAAGGTGACGCAGGCCACCGTGCACGGCGACCCTGCATCGGCACTGCTGGAGGTGCTTGACCCGGAACAGAACTCGGCCTTCCACGACAACTACCTCGACGTGGACTACGACCTGTCGAAGGTGCTCTTCATCGCCACGGCCAACAATCTCTCCACCATCCCCAAGCCCCTGCTGGACCGTATGGAGATCATCGAGTTGAGCGGCTACATCACCGAAGAGAAAATCGAGATTGCCAAGCGCCACCTCATCCCCCGCGAACTGGAGAACACTGGCCTGAAGACGCTCAAGGACAAGCCGAAGTTCCCCAAGGCTGTCATCGAGAAAATCATAGAGCAGTACACCCGTGAGAGCGGCGTGCGACAGCTGGAGAAGCAAATCAACAAGGCCATGCGCAAACTGGCCTACAGGATGGCGATGGGGGGCGAGAGCGGAAAGGACACTGCACCCACGGAGAAAGACACCGCACACTCCTCAACCCTCACACCCGCACAGCTGGAGGATTTGCTCGGCAAGCCACCCTTCTACCGCGACATCTATCAGGGCAACGACTATGCCGGCGTGGTGACCGGCCTGGCCTGGACCAGCGTGGGGGGCGAAATACTCTTCATCGAGACCTCGCTCTCAAAAGGCAAGGGACAGAAACTCACCCTCACCGGCAACCTGGGCGACGTGATGAAGGAGAGTGCCGTGCTGGCACTGGAGTACGTGAAGGCTCACGCCGACAAGCTGGGCATAGACTACCGCATCTTCGAGTACTGGAACATACACATACACGTACCGGAAGGAGCCACACCGAAGGATGGCCCCTCGGCGGGCATCACCATAGCCACATCGATAGCCTCGGCACTGACACAGCGCAAGGTGCGCAAGAACACGGCCATGACAGGCGAGATAACGCTGCGTGGAAAGGTGCTGCCAGTGGGCGGCATCAAGGAGAAAATACTGGCTGCCAAGCGTGCCGGCATCACTGACATCGTGCTCTGCCGGGAGAATGAGAAGGACATCCTTGAGATTCCCGACATGTACCTCAAGGGTGTCAGCTTCCACTACGTGGAGAACATACAGGACGTGTGGAACTTCGCCCTCACCACCGAGCTGGTGAAGAACCCCACTTCATTCGACATCCCCGATGAGGCCAACGAGAAGAATTGAGCCCAAATCATAGTTATATACCTTCTAACCCATAGTTATATACCTTCTAACTCCCACTTAGAAGGTATATAACTTTTTTTGTAGGGGGCATCTAACCTCTCCCCCCCGCCCCTTAAGGGGAGGGGTTGGGGGAGGGGTAAAGCCATATACGAGGGGGGCTGTGCCTTACTCCTCGTCGTCGAAGTCGTTGGTTCTGCGGGAGCCGCCCTCGCCGTCCCACCAGGGGACATTCCTGTTGGGGTCGCCGCTGCCGGCCAGCAGCTGGCTTTGGTGTTGCAACTCGACCATTCTCATTGATGGGTTCTCATATTTCTTTTTCATAGCTGTGTCCTCCATTCGTTATTTGATAATAATCTTTTTTCCGTTATTGATATAAATGCCCTTGGTGCCGGGCTTGCCGCTCAGGCGCACACCCTCCAGCGTGTACCAGCCTTGCTCCATCCGATTGTCAATTGATATAGTGCCGATGCCTTCCACCTCACCGTTGCGGCTGACGAGGCGCACGGTGATGCTCTGGGGCAGGTCGTCGGTGGCGGCTGCGCGGGTCAAACCGCGAGCCGGGGCCGGGGTCTCCGTGCCGACATACGACAGATAGCAGCGCATGGGCTTGATGAAGGCGTTCGTGGTGAAGCGGACGAACTGACCGGCCTCAACGGTTGCCGCGCCGCCAGCCTCGGTGCCACTTTGGGCTGCAAAGCCGTAGTCATTGCTGGCAACTGCCCAACTCTTCCCTTTGTACGTGCCATGGAATTTCCAATTGTCATCCGTCGTATCACCGCCATAGAGACCATCGTTGGCCGTCGTGGGCTGCAGCGTCACAACTCCGCCCGTCATGCTCACGATGTTCGGGAACGTCATCGTCGTTGCATCGTTCGGCATGAATACATACGGCGTGTTGGCAGTCAGCGAGGTCACGTTATTTGTGCCTTCTACGCCTGGCTCCTGCATCGTGCAGACCCATTGGTGCAAGCCTTCGTCGTACACCACTTCCTTAAAGCCGAAGAACTTGCCACCCTCGCTGCCGTTGCAGATATAGCTGAACGGCAGTATCACCGTGGCTGCCTGTGCTGTGTTGAACGGGCGGTTGTAGGTCACGCTCTTGATATTGCCTACCTCCTCCGTGATGTTCACGCCTACGACGTTGACGCCTGTTACCTGATTGTTTGTACCGTTGATGGTCACGTCGGCCCTCTCAATCCCGTCATCGAAGCGGTATTCAACCACTGCGTCACCATACTTCGGCGTGTAGTAGTTGCCGTCGTAGAGGAAGCCGTTCTTGTAGCCATCCACTATTCCGTGGTCGGTGGTCGCATTGCCCAGGTTGGCGGGCGCGGTGGTCGCCGTGGTTGCAGGGCGGCCCTGCCTGTTGCCGAGGGTGCTGGTGTAGTAGCAGTTCGTCATGTAGTAGGTGAGGGTCGGCTCACTGTTTGGAAAGACGAAAGTGAAGCAGTTGCCGCCCAGCGCGTATTTGCCCATGCCGTATGCGGCGGGAGCGGATAGGCAGTCGGTGAACGTGATGGTCCCGCTATTTCCATAGTCCCATCCTATGAATCCGTGGCAGGAGGTGGTCACGCCAGCCTCGTTCGGATTGTAAATCAGTCCGTCATAGACGCAGCCCGTGACGGTGCAGGTGGCATAAGAGCCATTCCACGTGCCAATGACACCGCCGTGAAGGGCGCTGCCGCTGACTGTGGTGCTGATTTCGGTGCTCACGCGGCAGTTATTGATGGTGATATTGCCCTCGGAATGGCCCACCAGACCGCCCAAGTTCTCATAGGTGCCGCCCGTGATGGTGCCGCCGACGTGGAGGTTGCTGATGGTGGCGCCATTGATGTAGTGGAACGGGGCGCAGAAGTCCTCGGCGGCAGTGCGGTTGAAGGTCAGCGTGTAGTTCTGCCCGTCAAACGTACCCTTGAACGGGTGACCGCTCTTGCCTGCCATCTCCGACGAAATGACGTCTGCGGCGAGATTCACGGTCTTGCCGCTGAAGCCATAGGGAGCCAAGTCGTAGTTTGTGGCAAAGCAGAACCAGCCCCAGCCATTGGCGGTCTTGATGGTGTAGGTGTCGCCGTTCTGCTCGAAGTTGCTGGCATCGGGTGCTGAGAACGTTGCACCGATGTTGACTCCCTCAGCGGGCATAGTGAATGTATTGGTGTTGGCACCCGTCGCAGTCAACGTGATGTCACTTCCCGAGGTTGCGCCCGTCGCGGTAACTCCTGTCAATGTCTCGCCGAACTTCGACGTGAAGGTGAGGGTGACCGTCTCGCCGTCCATAGCATAATTGCCATCTTTGTCGGTAGTGAACTGCGGATAGTTGGGGTTAATGGAACAAAAGGTGCCCAGGTGGAAGTCCTTAGACAGCGTATGGTTTGTACCTCCGGCAGTGATGACTATGCTGGCGGTATAGTAGCCGGTCTGCGTGGGACCAGTTGTGCCGAGGTTTTCGTTGGTGCCTTTATTTTTGTAGGTGAAATCGCCCTTTGTGGCTCCCGTTTCCGTTTGGAACAGTCCGAAGTCTGGCAACAGTGCAACATAACTAAGCCCGTTTGCTACTGCATTGTCAGCCTTTATCGTTGTCGAAATCTGGCGGTTAGTGAGTGTACATGTCAGTTCGTCGCCCTCGCCACACGTAGCAGTCAGTGTGTTTCCAGAATTTGTGACTTCGTAAGTGAAGTCGTGCTTATGTGTCAGGTTTGACGGTGTCGGCTCATAGGTAATGGTGAGTGTGCCTTGCATATTGAAATTGCAATTCCTGACTGGGTTGTAAAGCTCGATTTCGAGATAGTCGTTCTCATTTTCAAGTTGTATGCCGCTGGCGTTAGTAAATGAAAGGCTGCCCCACGATATCTGTTCTTGCGAGATGGAGTTAGTCCAATTATTCGTACTGCTCTTTCCGATTTTAACGTACCCTCCGCCGTTGCTATCTATCATCATTACCTGAGCACTACTAAATGACAGAGACTTCACCTTGCCACTGATACGCGGATATAGTCTGATGGTTCCGACTTTACCTGACGAAGGTGTAGACATGCTAATGAAACTGCCCTTTCCGACAGTTCCAACTTGTGCGCTGAGGAAAACTTTGCCGTCGTACGATAAAGGATTACTGCTACCTGTTACCGAAGACAGGGTAAACGTCTTTGTTTCGTTGTCTGTCGCCCACG
>CADACW010000055.1 GCA_902786565.1 uncultured Prevotellaceae bacterium
CGTAAACTAAGAAGCGGCTCTCCCGGAGAAGACTTCGCAGATATTCTCTCGTAAGGTTGCTGGCTCTCTTCTCGTCATATTCTTAGCTGATGTAAGACGCCTGGGAGTCCCTCTGTGGGTATACGTCAGTCTTTAAGGAATATTAAGAGTTTGCACCATCTTAGTTTACGACTGCAAAACTAAAGGAGAGAGAGTAATCAAATTATCGGAATGACCAAGGAAATAGCCATTCTTTTCGCTGTGTTGTGATTATTTAACTCTCTGAGGCGGGGCATGGGGATTACTCTGCTGGGGTTTCGGTAGTTTGTAGATATGAAGTTACTGCGGTATCTTCCTTACCTTGGCAGGACGTAGCACTTCGATGCCCTGCAAGAAACGGTAATCCTTGTAGTTGTTGGTGACAACGATATAGCACTTCTGCTTCTTGGCCAGGACGAACTGCACATTGTCCTCGATGTCAGCCCCCGTCTCTTTAAGAGCAGCATCGATGTCCTTGGCGGTGAAGTCGATGATGTTGAAGCGGTGCTGCAGGTCACGAACCACAGCAGTAATTTCTTCGTTCGATTTCTGGTGCCCTCCACGAGACACTTGGTAGTCTCGCGGACTCCTCCCTTCTGAATAGACGGAGATAAGTTGTGCCACACTGAGCGACGAGATATAAAGCCGCTTGCCCGTCAGTGAGAACAGGTAGCGCAGACAGTCATCATCCTTCTGGAACTTTGCATCACCACTGTATCCGCCAACGAGTACGTTGGTATCTACAAAGATGTGGTTGGGATTGAAAGAGAGAGCCTGTTTCGTCATCGTTCAGAAAGCCAGATTGGGGAATTGTGCCTTTTCTTCTTCCGTGAGTTCATCCACCTTCCCGGCCATCCACACGCCGAGCAGGAAATCTACGAGTTCCTTGCGCTTCAGTCCGTTCTTCTGGAGCAGCAGTTCGAGTACGCCCCGGCGCTCCTTCTCTACTTGACCCTTGGTCGAGTTCCGTCGCGACTCGGCAGATTGCGAACGAGTTCGCATCTGCTCTCGCTGCTCCGTCACTTGTTTCTGTTTCTCGCTCATAATTATGTGCCTTTAAAATGTTATAACGGGTGCAAAGGTACAAAAAAGTTTGTGAATTACGAGCAGTTTGAGTATAAAAAGTGACGAAAAGCGGGCGAAAGTGTTGCGTTTTGATTCCCGAGCAAGCTCGCCTACCCGTAGCCTTTCACTTTCGCCCGCCTGTAGAGGGTGAATTGTAGGCTTATGGTATGAATAGCAGCGAAAACTCAACATACCGCCTTCGCTCGATGGACTTGACCTTCGGTCGAATCGTTCGATGGTATCAGTTTGTCAGCAAGCGTAAAAATAACTCTCATTCAGCCCGCGTAACCACATGCTCTTCTGACAGGAACTGCTTCCAGAAGGCATTGGTATTGCCGTGGTCGAAGGCACCGAGCACCCACTTGTTGGCGCCCTTGGTGTAGGTGTCCACCGTCAGGGTGCTTTAGGAAATACTCCACATCCTCCAATGGATTGAAACGGATGGCCTCCATGCCCACGCCAAGATAGGTGAGGCGGTTGAGCCAGCGCAGGGCATGGTTCATCTGTGAGGGCCCCATTGGTGTAGGTCGTGTTAGCCGTGGCCAGTTCTGAAATCGCTCTCAGGATTGTGTCAGAGCTGCAGGTACGAAGAGTGGGGTGCAGCGAGAGATGGGGCATCAGGTGGCTCGTAACGTCCTCCACGCAGTCACCGCCACAAAAGTAGACGCTTGACAGCGAACCTGCAATCTCGCCGTACTGGTAGCCGAATGACGTACATCGGAGACCCAGTACTTTGTCGATAACTGGACCTACAAAACGGGAAAATTGCTCTCTTACGTGAAATATTCCTCCAAAAGGAGTGATTTTCTCAGATTTTATGCTTACCTTTGCCATGCCATTGATGAATTTGCTTGTCTTTAAACGCAGCACTAAGGTAAGTGAACGCTTGCCCCAGCAAGAACTTTTTGTTGCTCAAGAACTTATAAAAACAGTTAAACTAAAGTGCTGCGGAATTTAGGAGTAACACAACCATAAATAGACATCATACCACTATGAAAAAGAGTTTCCTTTCACCTATACTGCTGTGCGCACTCTGTGCGTGCAGCAGTTACGACGACAACGATTTGCGCGACATGACGCAGCCTGTCATCTCTGAACAGGGCATCACGGCCAACCCCGTGGAATGCCAGCAATACCAGCCGGGTGAGGTCATACCCTTCTGCTACGTCTTCACCGACAATGTGGAACTGGGCAAATTCAACATCGAGATTCACAACAACTTTGACCACCACACCCATTCCGGATCCGCCATAGAGTGCGAAATGGACGAAAAGAAGGAGGCTGGCGCAAAGGCATGGGTGTTCAACCGCGGCTACATCATCCCCACAGGCCAACGTACCTACACCGCACGTGTTGACATTCCGATACCGGCCAATGCCGAAACATGCGACTACCACTTTATGATCCGCCTTTCCAACCGGGCCGGCTGGCAGTCGCTCAAGGCAGTGGCCATCAAGGTCAAATAACTCTCATTCAGCCCGCGTAACCACATGCTCTTCTGACAGGAACTGCTTCCAGAAGGCATTGGTATTGCCGTGGTCGAAGGCACCGCCGCCACACCAGGGGGCCACCATCAGCCAGAGGGCACCGTCGCGCTGCATATTTTCCCACGAAGGCACGCTGTTGCACTCAGGCAGGGCTGTCATCTTGTTAGGGTGGGCCTCGCGCAGCCGCTTGAAGTCAGATGCCTGCGAACTATGCTCAGTATTGCCCTTGGGATAGCCGTCACGGGCCACGATGTCCACGCAGTCGTCGCCAGGATACCAGTCGTCATCGCCCACCTCTGACAAAGAAACGACCTAAGGAGCGTCTAATCACTTACCGTCGCCAGCATAGAAACGGAGCATCTGCTGGTTGAGCAGCGTCATATACTTGGATTGGAGCAGGTTTTGCTGGGCGGAGAGCAACTTGTCCTTGCCTTGCAACAGCTCGATGATATTGGTCAGCCCGAGGTTGAACTTCTCGGTGAGCAGGTCGTAGCTCTGCTGCTCGCTCTCCACGGTGGCAGAGGCGGCGCGGAACTTCTGCTGATTGGTGGTGGCATCGAGCCAATAGCCCTCGATGGTCTGGTAGAGCGTCTTCTGCTGGTCCTTCAGGTCGAGCTGCGCCTGCTGCTGCTGGATGCGCGCCTTGCTGACAGAAGTGCGAGTCTGCCATCCGTCGAAGATGGGGATGCTGACCGAAAGGCCGCCAGACATATTGAAGTTGGTCTTCATTTGGCCGCCCCATCCATTGGTGGCCAGCGAGTTTGTGCTGGTGGAGAGTCCGCCCGTCAGCCCGATGGTGGGCAGCCATCCGGCCTTGGCAATGGCCAGACTGAGGCGGCTGCTCTCTATGGACAGCTTGGCGCTCTCAATTTCAGGACGGCACGCAAGTGCCTTCTCGTAGATGGCGTGGAGGGAGGGAATCTCGGCCAGGGCATCGGCATCGGTGGTTGTGGGGATGGCTATGTCGAACTGCTCGTCGCCGGTGAGCTCCAGCAACTGCTTGAGCTGCAGTTTGTAGTTGGCCAACTGGCTCTGGGCGTCGACCACGCTGTACTCGTCGGTGGCACGCTGGGCAGTGAGCTGGGCCATGTCCGACTTCGACATCTTGCCCACTTCTACCGTCTGTCGGCCGCGCTCCTCGTTCTTCCGGCTGGTCTCCAGGCTTGCCTGGCTCACCTTGATGGCCTCGTTCAGGTAGAGGCACTGCACGTAGAGCTGGGCAATGCGCTCCTCGATGCTGTTGGCCTGCTGCTGCACGTTCAGCTCGGCCTGCTGCTCCGACAGCTTGTTCAGCCGCACGTTGTTCACGTTCTTGCCGCCGTTCCACACGGTCCACTGGGCATTCACGTTGTAGCTGCCGTTATAGTAAGTTTTGTTCACCTTCGAGTTCACCTGGCCGTTGGTGACGGTGGCCACGCCGCTGTCCTGCCAGGGTCGGTAGCCCACGCTCTGATTGGTGGAGCCGCTGACCGAAGGCAGCATGGCGCCCTTGGTGGCCTTCACATCCTCCTTGGCCGACTGCAGGCTCAGTCGTGCCTTCTGCAGAGTGATGTTGTTCTCCAGCGCATAGTTGACGCAGTCGTCCAGCGTCCACTGCTTCTGCGCAAAGCCTGACAAGGGTGAGAAAAGCGAAATGCCGGCAACGGCGATGACTGCAAATATGACTTTTCCACAAAGGCTCTTCTGCCTCAATTTCCTGTCTTCCATATACCTAATTACCAATAAAGATTCTAATTGACGGTGCAAAATTAGGAAAAAAATTCGAACTAAAGGCAGAACAAACCATAAAAACTCATAAAAAGGCGAGAGGTGTTGGCCGTCATTTCCCCTTTTTTCTTAATTTTGCAATGATTTTTGAAGATACAGACATGAGCTATGAAGAGTTTTGGAGGCCACTGACGGCGGTGTGCGAGGCCGGCGAGGCAAAGGCGGTGACACGGCTGGTGATGGAGACGCTCTACGGACTGACCTATGCTGACCTGCTGTGCGGACGGATGCAGACGCTGCCCGAAGCGCCGCTGCGCAACGTGCTGTCACGCCTGCTGCAGAACGAACCCGTGCAGTATGTGCTGGGGCAGGCCGACTTCTGCGGGCGCACTTTCCGCGTGGGGCCTGGTGTGCTCATTCCCCGACCGGAAACAGAAGAGCTGTGCCGATGGATCATCGGCAGCACACAAGGGGGAGCGCGCATCCTCGACATCGGCACGGGCAGCGGCTGCATTGCATGCACGCTGGCGGCAGAGATAGCGGGCAGCAGGCTTTCGGCCTGGGATGTGAGCGAAACGGCACTGGCCACAACTGCCGACAATGCACGGCGACTGGGGGTCGAAGTGAACGTGATGAGAATGGATGCCCTGCACCCCACCCCACCTGCCGGGCCGGCGTGGAACACGATAGTGAGCAATCCGCCCTACATCTGCCAGCAGGAGCGCGCCGAAATGCGCCCCAACGTGGTGGACTACGAGCCGGAAGAGGCACTCTTCGTCAGCGATGCCGACCCGCTGTTGTTCTACCGCGCCATAGCGGCCTATGCTGCCAAGGCGCTGGTGCCGGGCGGACGGCTCTACTTTGAAATCAATCCGCTCTACGCCAAACCCTTGCAGGACATGCTACGACAGGCAGGATTCGGCAAGGCGGAAATCAGGGAAGACCAGTTTGGCAAACAACGATTCATAAGCGTATGCAAACAAGAAAAGAACCAATGACCGGCCAACAGGCATACTCGCGACTGACGGCCCTCTGCGCCCGCAGCGAGCACTGCCAGCAGGAAATGCTGGAGAAGATGCGGCAATGGGGAGTGACCGACGAGGAGCAGGCGCAGGTGATGGCCCGTCTGGTAAAGGAGAAATATGTGGACGACAGCCGATATGCCAGGGCTTTTGTCAACGACAAGGTGCACTACGACCGGTGGGGGCACCGCAAGGTGGAACAGGCATTGCGACAGAAGCACATCGACGCGGAGATTTGCCGCGAAGTGCTCGACGCCGTGCCGCCGCAGGACTACGTGGAGGCCCTGAAGCCCCTATTGAAGCAGAAGCGCCGCAGCACCAAGGCCGCCAACGCCTACGAGCTGAACATGAAGTTGACCAGGTATGCCCTGTCGCGGGGCTACGGGATAGACATCGTCAAACAATGCATAGACGTGGAGGATGAGGACGAGTTTTTGGGCTAACCTCTTTGACCTGATTGCTCCGCGCACCTGCACCATCTGTGGCCGGAGACTGGCGGCCAGCGAACAGACCATCTGTGTGGTCTGCCATCTGCACTTGCCGCTCACCCACCTGGAGGCCAAGCCCTACGACAACGTGATGGCACGGCTCTTCTGGGGCATACTGCCAGTAGAACGGGCGGCCGCCATGTTCTACTATGAGCCACATTCGGAGGTGGCCCGGATCATCTACGACCTGAAATATCACGGGCAGGCCGACATAGGCATCGACATGGGGCAGATGGCGGCCCGGCAGTTTGCGCGCAGCAATTTCTTCGAGGGCATCGACGCCATAGTGCCTGTGCCGCTGACGCGCATGCGCAGATGGCAGCGAGGCTACAACCAGAGCGAGCGGATAGCCCGTGGCGTCAGTCTGGAGACAGGGCTGCCGGTCTATACCGATGTGGTGAAGCGGCAGCGTTTCGACAAAAGCCAGACCAAGAACAGCGTTTGGGAGCGGTTGGACAACGTGGAGGGAGCCTTCGTGCTGACCGATGGCAGCCGCATCAGCGGCAAACACCTGCTGGTGGTCGACGATGTGGTGACCACGGGTGCCACCATCAAGGCCTGCGCCCTGCAGCTGTGCCAAGCCGGCGACGTCAAAATCAGCATCCTGTCGTTGGGACTGACCAAAACCATCTGAGCCGCCACTGCCTTGGCCTTATGA
Source organism: uncultured Prevotellaceae bacterium (assembly GCA_902786565.1). Lineage (GTDB taxonomy): Bacteria > Bacteroidota > Bacteroidia > Bacteroidales > Bacteroidaceae > Prevotella. The sequence goes on from CADACW010000055.1 coordinate 6,446, forward strand.
CTGGTACGCACTTTCCTATCTGTGAGCATCAAACGAAAACGGGGAGAGACAGCATTTGCCATCCCTCCCCATTGGGGTTATGTCATCTGTGGATGATGATTACTGGGCGTCATCAATTTTACCGCCAGCCATGACGGTAAGAACAGTGGAGATATCGGCCACGTCTACCACACCATCGCCGTTCACGTCGGCACGCTCATAGGTGGCAGCACCAGACATGTGGCTGAGGATGGCAGAGATGTCGGCCACGTCGACCACGCCGTCGCCTTCCACGTCACCATCTACACCCTGATTGGGATTCTGACCGAAGATGTGGGGATCGGTGCCCGCACCTTCCTTCACGTAGAAGTTCTCAACGCCCTCGGTGTTGATGAGGGTCTCTGTCATGTCCTCAAGCATCCAGACAACGTCTTTGATGTAGTAGTCACAAGCCTCCTTGATTTCGGCCATGTTGAAGGCGATAGACTGCATGCCGTCGGCCTCAGAAGGAACAGTCAGCTTGTACTCGAAGTTCTGCCACTCGTCACTGCCTACAAAGTTCACATCGCCAATGGCGGCATAGTGCTTGTAGGCACCGGGCATACCATGCAGCTGTGTGGAAGTCTTGGCATCGATAGAGCTCCTATACTTGAACTTGACGATGGTTGCCTCGCCAGTCTTCAGCGCACGGTTGGCAACGATGAAGAACTGGTTGTCCCAAGGCTGACCTGTACCAGCCTCGATGCCAGCCTCCTCGTCGGCAGGCTGCTCGGCTGAGGTGAAGTCACGCTCCTGTCCATGCACGACAACTTCAGCGGGGTTGGGAATCTCCTTCAGCGGCTCCTTGAGCTGCTCGCCTTCCACCTGCAGGAAGTTCATCTGCTTGGTCACAGTATCAACTGCGATAGTCCATACGCCAGCTGCGGGGAGCTTGATCTTTGCATTTGAACCCTCGGTGTAGTTGAGCCACTCGTCGGGATCGTTGCCAGTGATGGCGCCAGAAGGCTTCAGGGTAGCACCCTTGAAGGCACCGTCGTTACCACGTACGGTAGAAATCATCACCTCGTTGACCCAGGTGTCGGGCTTGCCTGCTGTACCGACAGTAGCGGTATAGGCCTGGAGATCCTCGTCCCAAGTGAGCTCGGCAGCGTTGTCGAGGTCATACTCTACGGCACCGGTAGCAGTGTTGGCAGCAGCCACGAAGTAGCCCTCGTCGAGCTTCATCAGCTGCCATGAGAGGTCGTCGAAGTAGAACACGTTCGGCTCCTTAAGTCCAGAGTTCAGGTTGAAAGCCACGGAATAGCCACCACCCTGTGAAGCACTAAAGGTGATAGTCTTGTCGAACTCCTGCCATTCGTTGGTGAAGTTGACATCGCCAACGCCCTCATAATGGAGGTAGATAGAAGGGTTCTTTTGGTGAATCTGAGTGCCAACGGTAGCGGCCTTCTCAGCCTTGTAGCGGAAGTGGATCTTCACCTGTGTGCCGGCCTTGCAAGCCTTTGGAGCCTCAATCCAGAACTGGTTGGACCAAGCAATAGAAGCTTCATCGTCGATAGGCTCAACCTGAGTGACATGAACGGCAAACACGTGGTTGCTGGGATTGCCAGCTTCTTCCTCGATGTCAGCGGGGAATGGACGTGCACGCGGACTGTCGGAAGTGATGGCACCAGCCTGATCGTCGAAGTTGCGGCCCATGGTCAGAGCCCAAGCACAAATCTCGGGAGCCCTGTCACCACGCCAGTTGGCATTGATACCGTCGGTTTCCTCAAGCGCCCATGCGGGCCATGCAGCCTCTGCATCGCCATTGGTGAGCTGCTCAAGCCACTCAACGGGGCGCTGCTCCTTGCCATCGTGGGTAATCTTCAGATAGGCAATATCCCAGTCGCCAACATATTCGCCGCACTGCATAAGGAGATTGCCATCGCTGCTTGATGCTGTGTAGTCAACGGTGCCTTCCACCCAGTCGGTGGTGATGGGGAATTGTCCGTAGGGTGTCGTACCGAAGCCAAGCAAAGAGACATTCTGGGCTACAGTTCCCTTAATCTTGAAGTGGAGCGTGTAGACTATGTCGGGCTCTGCATTGACGCCACCGATAGGGAAGAACTGGCAGTCCCAAGTAGGGTCTGTGGCTTCCTCGCTGTGGAAGTGGAGACATCCGTCCTGAATGGAGAGGCGGGCTTTTGCCGACTCGCTGCCACCCCAACCATAGGGGAAATTCCATTCAGAAATGTCAGTGTACTTAGAGAAGTCGACCTCTGCGTCAACAATCTCTACAGCTTTTGCTCCCATGAAGCATGCCAAGAGAGCAAGCATTGTAAACAGTTTTTTCATAATGAAAGAATTTAGTTAATAATAAAAGGAATATAAAAAATAAAGTTTATCTCATTTGCCGCTCAATGCGTCGCAGAAAGCCTTATAGGTGGCCGTGCGCACCCAGTCCTTGCTGACAACAGACCAGAGGCCCACGGGGTCGGTCGTGTCGGATAGATTGCCCTTGCAGATGCCGGCCTGCTTGTCGTGTGGAATCTTGGTCATATAGCTCTTGATGACGCGGCCATAGAAGTCGGCAAGGCTCTGGCGCTGGTCGTCCGAGATGTCCTTTGCTGCGACATTTGCGCCTGTGGCATCCTGATACTTGATGTCGAAGTTGGAGAGTCGAATCAGTTTGCCGGTCGAGGCCAGATTGTCGAGAAGGGTGTTCAGAGTGGCTTCGGTGGCGGCTTGCTTCTCGCTGTCTTCGCTGTAGGTGAGGTTCAGCTTGGCATTGATGCCGTCGATTTTTGCACCTTTCTGGTCCCAAATGCCAATCCAGTACTTCAGGCTCTCAAACCTCTTTTGGTTTTCCAGTCCTGTCTCGCCGATGAAGAACTTCAGCTTGTCAGGATCGCCGCCATAGTTCGCATAGGCTGCACTGGCCACGCTCGACACCTTCGGGGCATAGTTCTCACTGCCAAAGACATCTTGCCAGAAAATCTTTTCGGTAGAGTGCTTGAGGTCGAGCATGCCGTTCTCTAACTGGGCCTTGGCATCGAGTGGCTCATCGATGAGGTCGAAGGTCTGTATGCGGCCCTCGTTGATCTTCATCAGACCGTCGCACCATGTGTTGATGGCGTAATCGATGGTGTCGGCAACTTCCTGCTCAGTCTGTGGACGGTGGTTGTCAGGATAGTAGCCCACCTGCACCTTCTGGATGTAGATGACAGCCGAGCGGGTGTTCTCGATCCTGAGGTAGCCTTCAGTCACGCCTTCTGCTGCCTGGCCTTCCACCACAATCTTCACCCATTTGCCGGCCTTGAAAGTCCACTTTCCGTCGGCACCGCTGCCGTCAATCTTATTGCCGGAGAAGGTGACGTTGAAGGTGGCATCCTTGTCGGCCTTTGCCCAAAACGTCGTGGTGTACTTGGCAAGCGGGTCTACTTCGAAGCCCTCAATGATGCGGACATTACACATGGTACCAATCTTGAGCGCGTTCTGGTCGTCGTACTTGGCAATAGATACAGAGGTTCCTTTTTCCACCGTACCTTCAAACTTGGTCATCGTAGTGTAGTCGACCGTCTTCCCTTCGACGTAGTCGACAGATACCTCGATTGGGGCGGTCAGCGTTTTCAGCCAGTCGTCAGCCTGGTTGGCATTGGCCACGATTGGACTGCCGTACACCTCATAGCCAATCTCCTGCACATGGTCGAGCAGGTCCATCATGTCGAGGAAGTTCATCACACCTCGGTTGTTGATGATGGAACCCGACATGAGCGATGTGCCGAAAGCCACATTGTCACAGTTGGTGACGGCGGCGGCATGGGCCAGTTCCTGCTTGTTGAAATCGGAAACCTTGAGCATAGCACCAAGCGACATGTTGGGGTACTGGCTTTTGTCGATGTATGACTTCACGGGAGCCAGGTCGCCATAGGGCACGACGGAAGCGGGATAGGACCGTGCACTGAAGTCATCGGTCACATTATAGTCGGCACATGACACGGCAAGCGCGCCTAAGGCCAGCATAGAGAGACATTTGCAAAAATTCTTATTCATATTCTTAGCCTCCTATATTTTTCGGTTATCACTCCTTTACGTATTTTGGCGAGAAGAACTCCTTCTTGTTCGACTCGCGGGTCTGCACAACCATCGTGTCGGCCGTCGATACCTGGATGTCGTTTTCAAGAATCCAGTCCACTTCCTTACCCGTCTTGTCTTTCTTCTTGCCGATGACCCGTCCCTTCTTGAAGTTGACCGAGTAGGCCAGACGGAGTATGTCGCGCTGTACGGGAACGCCGTTCATATTGCCCCATTGATAGTCCTTGTACTCAGGTCTTTCAGTTCCCTTGATGATAAACTCGCCGGAGCCGGTCGACGGTGTCTCCTCGTCGTCGCAGGAGATGGTGCATTTGTCGCCGTCGAAGGTGAGGACAAGGCTGCAATGCTGCGAAGGCCTGATGGAGCCGTCGGGGTCGGCGCCGATATTGACAGCCACGGGGAAGATGGCCTGCTTCATATTTTTTGTGATGATGCCGCAAATCTCGTCGTTTTGGTTGACGGGGTTCTCGGTGTAGTGCTCAATGTCGGAGTTGACCAACTTGAAGTCCTTGCGGACGTAGGTTGTGGTGACGTCGTTCTCAATCACGTTGTCCACACCTCGGCGGATATATTTGCCCTGCCAGGGGTTCATGTATTTCACGCAGTAGAGCACATAGTCCATGGCCGGCACTTCCCAGTCGCCGGTGTTGGTGCGTGAGGGATTGAGACCCTCACGCGGTTTGCCCGTGAGGATATGGTCGATGCCGGTCACACTCTTCATCAGCAGGGGGATGACGTAGGTGTTCTGCACAGCTTTCTCATCGTTGAAGAATGCATCGGTGAACTCCACTTCCACATAGCCACGCTGACTGCCGTTGTAGGGGATGACATTTGACACGAGCCTGTAATAGGAACTCGGCATCGGCAGCACGGGTTCGGCTGGGTTGCCGCCCTCGTCGGTGAAATAGAGATGATCGCAGAGCGTCTCGTCTACCACAATGTCAGCCGTGGCGTTGCGCCCGCCGTAGGCACCGCCCATGGTTGCCCATATCTGGCACTTGTGGGCGTTGTCAAGCGAGTTGTCATAGATGTCGTTGCCAAGGACAAGGGTGCGCACGGGATCCTGGTAGGCGAAATAGGCCGTCGTACCCCCCTCGTAGTCAGGGAACTCCTTGTCTGCATTATAGCACGAAGCGCAAGTGAGCGAGAGGGTTCCCAAAGCTGCTCCATAAATATATTTCTTCAGTTTCATAATTGTATTTATCAATTTTCAATTTACAATCTTCAGTTTTCAATCTTCAATCTCTTACCAGCCTTTATTCTGCTTAAGGTTGCTCCACTTCAGGATTTCGCCCATAGGCACCGGACCGTAATTCTGATAAGAACTGTCGTATTTGCGATCCTCAACATCAAAGATGGTGTAGGTCAGTTCATCAGTGCCCTTGTCGCGTGTAATCTTCACGCCCTTGACGGTCTCGTTGAGGGGCAGCATCCAGCGGCGCAGGTCCCAGAAGCGCTTGTTCTCAAAGCAAAGCTCCAGGCGGCGCTCATTGCGGATGAGGCTGGCCATCTTGGCTTGGTCGTTGGCGCACTCTTCGAGGTAGGTATCGCCTTCGGCCAGTTCACGTCCGTATTCGTCGGTACCAAGGCCGGCACGCTTACGGATGGCCTTGATCACGTCGTAGGCGGTGAAGCCATTGCCCGTAGGATCGGCCTTGGGCCCCCAGGCATCGTTGGCCGCTTCGGCGTATGCCAGGAAAATCTCCGTATAGCGGATGCGGGGGTAGATGTGCTGCTGCTCGATGAGAGAGCTTGACAGGGGCACCACATCGTCACGGAGAAGCTTCTTCAGGTAATAGCCCGTGCGGGTGGAAGAGCCGCCGTAGTTCAGGTTGTCGTTGCTCTCGTCGTTGCTGTTGGGATAGTTGCCGGTGATGATTTCGGCCTTATTGGTGCGGAAGATGGAGCCGTTGTAGATGACGGTGTTGGCAAGGCGCGGGTCACGGCCGGCATAGGGATTCTTTGCATCGTAGCCTGAATTGGCATCGGTGATGGGCCGTCCGCTGCTCATCGGGAAGGCGTCAACCAGATTCTGCGAAGGATTGACACGGCCATTGCCATACAGCGTGGGCGGATAGTTTTCCCTCTCCTGGGTGGCATTCTTCTGACGGTCTGCACGCCACAGTATCTCGGGCATTTCCGAAGCGCCCGGCTCAAGCTTGGACTTGTTCCTGTACCAGATGTTGCCAGTCGGGTCGAATCCCTCCAAGCCACCGATGCGCTTGAGCACATTGGCGCAGTATGTGGCTGCCTGTGCTGAAGTGACACCACTCTGCTCGCGGAAGGCGGGGCTGGCGGCCAGCAGGGCCACCTGAGCCTTCACGGCCTCTACCACCTTGCCAGAGACGCGATTCCGAGATTTGTCGCCAAACACGAGGTTGTAGTTGGAATAGTTGGCACCCAAAGCCCTGTATCTTGCAGGGATGGAGTCATTGTTGTAAATACTGTGATAGTCGGCAGGCAGGAATGTCAAGGCACTGTCGCAGTCGGCGAAGCACTGCTTCACGCAGTCGGCAAAGGTGGCGCGTGGCTGGTTGAAGTTAGAGCTGCCATCTTCGGGTGTGGTGAGCAAGGGCACGCCATAGAGGACGCCGTCGTCGGCATAGCCTCCGTGAGCCTGGAGCAGATAGTAATAGAAGATGGCACGCAGTCCGAGTGCCTCACCCTTCATACGGTCAATGAACATACGCTGCTTCGAGGCAGCACTGAGCGCCCACTTCACACTGTCGACGACGGTGAGGAACTTGTTGACATACTGTATGCCGTCCTTGCAATTGTTCCATTGAGACATGGGGTCGTTGTCGGCAGCCCAAGTGCCGGTGGCCATATTCACGTAGACGCTGCTGGTCAGGTTTGTCACAGCATCGTCGGTGGCAATATCGGTCTGGGTGGTCGTGGCATAAGGCAGGCGTCCGTATCCGTAGATGAGCAGACCGTGTGCATAGTCAGACTCCTCGTACATAGCATCCTCCTGGCGGGTGTTCTCATCGGCCGGCTCGAACATATCCTCGCAAGAGCAAAAAGCAAAAATGCCAATGAAATACAATATAATGTTTCTTGTCTTCATAATCTTCAACATTCAATTTTCAATTTTCAATTAAAGGGTCACCCTCACACCGAGATTGTAGAAACGCGTCTGAGGAGCGTAGCCAATGCTGGTCTCCATCAGCTTGCGGTTCTTGGAGATGGTGAGAAGGTCGTTTCCATTCAGATAGACAGAGAGTGCTTTTACCCACTTGCCGTCGAACAGCTCCTTCGGGAAGTCGTAGGTGAGCTGCACCTTGCGGAGGTTGAAGCGGTCTGTGCTGTAGATCCAGAAAGTGGATGCCGAGGCATTGTTGGCCGAGCTCAGGGTGGTCAGTCGCGGATGGGTGGCAGTGGCTGCCGTCTCCGGGGTCCAACGTCCGCGTGCATTGATTGAGTACTTGTTCTCCCCTTGCATATAATAGTAAGAGTTGTTCCTCATATCGTAGGCACCGAACTGGCCATTGCCAAGCACGAAGAGCGTGAAGTCCTTATACTTGAGCGTGAGGTTCACGCCAAAGGTGAAGGGAGCACCGATGCTGCCCAAGCCATTGTTGGTAGGATTGCCTTTGTTGTCCAAAGCGACAATACCGCCCGACTTGCCAAGAACGACCATGTCTTTGTTGTTGATGGTGCCGTCGCCATTGACATCCTCGTACTTCAAGTCACCGGGCTGAATGGTACCGCCAATTGACGGAGTGGGCATGGTGCTCTTCAGGTTGTACTTGTTTTTCTCAGCATCGTAATCGAAGTCATCGTATGTGTAGAAACCCAGGCACTTGTAGCCCCAAAGTGCATCGAGAGCCTGGCCTTCAGTGTGCTTGTGGGCTGCCACTGGGTCAACCGTTTCGTCGAACTTCTTCCACTTGGTCTTGAGCCACGTGCCTACAACACCGAGCTTGGCGTGCACCTTGCCAATCTGCTTCTGAGCGGTGATGCTGAAGTCGAGTCCCTTGCGGTTCTGCACGTTATGGTTGATGGCCGGCATGAACGAACCGCCCTGGAGTCCGCTCTGCAGATGAGAGGGGAAGGTGGTCAGGCTCGTCACGATGAGGCCCTTCAAGTCGGTGTTGAAGAAGGTGAGGTCGGCAGTAATCAGCTTGTTGAAGAAAGAGCCGCGCAGATTGACTGACCATTCCTTGCGATGAATGAAGTCGAGCGACGGGTTGCTGCCAATCTTTGAGAATGTCAGATTGGTGCTGACGCCCTCGTTCCATGAGAAGCCGCTGTCGCCAGAGTCCCAACGGGCATCGTAGAGATAGAAATAGTCTTCTCCTTTATATATATCTATGTCCTCGTTCAGATTGCTGTAGGAGGCACTGAGCATCAGGTCGTCGACAAAGCTCACATTCTTCATAAAGTTCTCCTTGGCGATATTCCATCCAAGAGAGACGGAGGGAGAAAGGGCTTCGCGATGGCCCTCGGCCAGACGTGAGGAATGGACGCCAGCCACCGACAACTCGGCAAAGTAGCGACTCATATAGTCATAGCCTGCCTGGAGGCCCAAGTTGGCATTGGCATAGCGATGGTAGGTGCCGCTGGAAGTGGTGGTGTACATATTGGCGAGCAATATTCCATTGACGTGGTGCACGCCGGCAAATGTGTGGTCGTAGTCGAAATGACCATTCCAGCTGATGGTCTGCCGATACTTGGAGTCCGACATACCCATGTGGCCCGTCACGATTTCGTCGTTCTGCTGCGTCAGGCCCACGATGGCATCCTTTGAGTTATAGTTGCTCCACGTGGGGATGAACACGGCGTACTTGTTGTTGTACGACAGGCCGTAGCTGGCAGCATAGTCGATGGAGAACAAGGTCTTGAACGACAGGCCCGGCACAAACTTGTTCATGTCGTAGGTGAAGCCGGCATCAAACTGGAACTGGCGACTGACGCTCTGTGTCTTTCCGCCGAAGTAGCAGTCGGCAATGGCATTGGTCTGTGTGGCCTTTGTGCCACCGGGGAAGTACTGTCCGTTGAGCAGGTTGAGCGACTTGTTCAGCATGGCAAGTGCCTTGCTGGCATTCGGGTCTACCATGTCTATGGAAATCAGCGGAGCGGCATTTTCCGGGAAGTTGGGGCGCATGGTGGCAGCCTCTCCCCAGAAGTCTCCCTTGTTCTGGTGGGCATTGTAGAAGGTAGCGCTTGCGTTGGCAAAACCTTTCACCAGCTTGTTGATGACCAGGTCCACATTGCCACGCACGCTAAAGCGGTCGGTGTAGTTGTCCTTGGCAGGTCCGAAGTTGATGAGGTCTTCCAAACGGTAATAGTTGATGTTCGTGTAGAAGTGTGCTCGGGTGCCGCCTCCCTGAATCTCAAGCGTGGCCTCACTGCGGTTGTATGCCTTGCGCACATACTCGTCCGAATAGTAGTTCACGTTGGGATAGCGGTAAGGATTCATTCCCGAAGCATGGTTGTAGATGTCCTCCTGAGTGTACTTGGGGCCAGAGACCAGGCCGTCGTTGATACAGGCTTCGTTGTAGAGCGACATATACTCGGCCGAGCCAAGATACTCCGGGAACTCCTTTGCGAAGTGGAAGCCCGTATTGGCGTTGACATCAATCCGCAGTCCGTCCACCTTGCCGCGCTTGGTGGTGATGAGTATGGCGCCCTTGGCTGCCTTCGGGCCGTAGAGCACCACTGCCTGTGCACCTTTGAGGAAGGTCACCTGCTCTATCTCGGAGGGCAGCACATTGTTTGACGGACGCTTCACGCCGTCGATGATGACGAGCGGCAGGTTGCCGTTGTCGTTGGTGTCCAGACGCTCATTGTCCATGCCCCAAAGGTTGGCGCCGTTCCATCCGCCGACAAGTGCATACAGGTCGTCGAGGCTGCCCATCGTGTAGTCCTTCTTCTGCAGCTCTTCCATGTCAACGTAGGAGACGCCGCCGAGAAGCTGGTCGGCAGTCTTGTCGCGGAAAGCAACATGCACTTTCTTTTTTGCCGCGATGGAGTCTGCATCGTCAGCAGCCTGCGCACCGGCCGGCAGAGGCGCTGCTGTCAAGAGGGCAAAGAGAAATATGTTTGTTCCTATGTATTTCATAATCTTCAGTTTTCTGTTTTCAATCTTCAATTATCAATCTTCAGTCACTTACCATCCTGGGTTCTGGGGGAATCCTTCGTAGAGATAAATGTCCTTGTCAGGAAGCGGGAACCAATAGTGCTTTGATTCGAAGCGACGGGTGATGAGCTCTTCTCTGTGGAAGTTGCCCACCTTGGCGTCCTTCGGGTCGTGAGACTTGAACCAGTCGTCCTTCTCCAGACGCTCGAACTCATGCGAGTATTTCATGGTGTAGGGAGGCTCGGTCAGCAGCAGCCAGCGCTGCAGGTCGCACCAGCGGAAGCCCTCAAACGACAGTTCTACGGCACGCTCACGGCGCACCTCGTCGATGAAGTGCTCACGGGTGTCCATCAGGTTGGCCTGCACATGCTCCATGGGATAGTCGTCGCAATTGACGCGGTCGCGGAGGGCGTTGATGGCATCGATGGCCGAGAGCTCCTTGCAGTAGACAGGACGGTCCTTCAGGTCAATCACGCTGGTGGCGATGGCGGCTCTTGCCTCGGCATACATCAGGTAGATGTCGGCCAGACGCATATAGGGGATATAGCTCTGGAAGGCCCAGTCCCAGTCGTACCATTTGTCGCCCTCGTTACACTGGTGGGGAACCAGCTTCTGGATGAAGTAGCCTGTGCTGCTGGCATCGGCCACCGAGCGCATGGCACCACCCGTATAAAGTGAGCAATACTCATGCTTCTTCTGCTCGGCATTCAGGGGGTCGGTGCTGAGCACATAGTGGAAGCCGTCGAACACAAAGTCGTGATAGAATCGGGGGTCGCGGTCCTTGAAGGGATGGTCGGGATCCCAGCCGGAATTGGGGTTCAGCACCAGTTCGCCGTTCTGCACCAGATAGATGGGCTGTCCGTTGGCCATGCCGTACTGGTCGGCGAGGTTGGCCGTGGGGTGGTGTATGATTTTGTCGTGAGCCACGAGGCCGGCCACCTTAGGACCGAAAATCTTGGCGCAGTTCCAGTTGGCAGAGTTCACGCCGGGATAGGCACCACGGAAGATGGCCTCCTTTACGCCTGGCATTTTCCAGTTCTGCTTCACAGTATAGAATAAGTTCGAGTAGAAATTCTCCTCATCGCCATTCTCGTCCCTCTCATGGTCATAGATGTTCGAGAATCTGAACTCAGCCAGTTTGTAAGGCACGGTTCCCTTGACCACCATGTCAAGTGCCTTGCCGAGGGTTTCGGCAGCCTTCTTGCAGTAGTTCACGTCATAGTCGTAGGTCTTGCCATTGGCACTGGCGCCCAGCAGCTGGGGCACACCGCCGTCCTTGGCCTTCTCCATCTCCTTCATCAGGGGTGAGCCGGCCCAGAGATAGCACTTGCCCAGATAGCAGAGAGCCATGAATTTGTTGACGCGCAAGTCGTTCTTTCCCGATGTCTGCATACCGGCAATGGTCTCGTCCCAGTTCAGGGGAAGCAAGTCGAATGCCCGCTCAAAGTCTTCAGCACACTTGTCGGCACACTCCTGGAACGACAGGCGGGGCAGTTCAGGGATGGACTCGGCCTCGAAAGCCTCGTCAATATAGGGCAGGCCGCCGAAGTAGCACATCAGCTCGAAATGCCACCAGGCACGGAAGAAATACATCTGTCCGAGCAGCAGGTTGCGCTCCTCGTCGGTGCCCACGAGCGACTTGATTCTGTCTATGCCCATGTTGCACTTGCGGATGCAATACCAGGAGTTGCGCCAGAGTGAATTACTGTTGCCATTCAGCCAGCACTGGTTGTTGTAGTACCAATCGCGATAGTTGCCCAGGTCCACCTGATGGTCCATGTGGGCATAGCCTTCCGGGTTGTGCACAGCGTCGTCGCCGAAATTCCAAGCCGTACAGTAGTTGATTTTCTCTTTGTCGGGAATCATATTGTAGATTTCCTCAATGTATCCCTGGAAATTGCGGTAGTTCTTGAATGCCTCATCCTCTGCCACAATCGACTCCGGGTCCTGGTCGAGCCAATCGGTGCAGGAAGTCAGGGCACCCCCACATCCCAGCAGAAGCATCAGTCCGCACGAAAGGGTTCTAAAATTATTGTAGTGTTTCATATTGGTAGGCGATTAAATGTAAAGCTTAAATCCGAAGTTATAACGTCTGACTGTAGGATAGGCACCGCCGGCGCCACTCCATCCGTAGTTGCTCTCACGGTCGTCAGGCATCTTGGTGATCAGGAAGAGGTTGTTGCCATTGATATACAGTTTCAGGCTTGTGAAGCCGAGCTTCTTGATCCAGCCCTTATTCCAAGTATAAGCGATTTCCACATTCTTCAGTCGGAAATAAGAACCATCGTAGAGATACTGTCGGCCGTCGTTGTAGGCCACCTGGGTGGTGAAGCGTGGCACGACCACCTCGCCTGTGCCCTCCACCGGATTCCACCAAGCGCCATTGTCGTAGACGGTGAGCAGCTGGTCGCCGAATGAGGTGAGGCCTACGTCACGGGTGACGCCCGTCACGCCATAGAGCTGTGCAAAGCAGCTCCAGCCTTTCCACTCCCATCCGATGGTGGCATTGTAGGTGTGCTCCGGCGTGCCGGTATAGCCCACAGGGGCCTGGTCGTTGGTCACGTCCACGACACCATCGCCATTGAAGTCGGAAATGTAGTGGTCGCCAATGAGCACATTCCCGTCGTTGGTCTGGCGCTTGGGCACACTGTACAATTCGTCGTAAGTGCCGATAAAGCCGTTGTCGATGAACGACACATACTGTCCGTGGGCATAGCCCTGTGCCTTGCGGTAGGAGGGGAAGAGTGCGGGGTCGTCCTTCAGCTTGATCACGTTCTTGGCGTAGGTATAGTTGGCATTGGCCCAGAAGCGCATGCCATTCTTCAGCACCTTGTTGAAGCGCAGCTCGAACTCAAAACCGGAGTTCTTGATTTTACCCTTGTTGATGTCGGGGGTCTTTGCTGCACCATAATATGATGGCACCGAGCGGTCGGCACCAAATATAAAGATGTCATAGCGGTCGTCGCGGAACCAGTCGAAGCTGCCGGCAAACATACCGTTGAGGAAAGCGTAGTCGAAACCGAGGTTCTTCTTCGACACCGTGGCCCAACGCAGGTCGGGCATGGCGATTCGGGCTTCCTTATAGCCGGTGAACGGGCTTTGCGTGTTGTCGACCGAGATGGTATAGGGTCCAATGACCTCCCACCCCGTGGTATAGGCAAAGCGGTCGCCGGCGCTGTCGTCGCCGATTTCACCGATGGAGCCGCGAATCTTGAACATATCGACGATGCCCTTGTCTCTGAGCGGCTTCATGAATTTCTCTTCAGACAGCATCCAGCCTGCTGCTCCCGAGCAGAAGAAGGCGAAGCGCCTGTCGGGCGAGAACTTCTGCGAGCCGTTGTAGGCACCGTTGAACTCGGCGAAGTAGCGGCTCATATAGTCGTAGGTGGTACGGAACACCCAGTCCTCACGGCGGTTCTCCAGTTCGGAGTTGTTGGCATTGATGCGGCGCTTCCAGTTGCCCATGGCGGTCACGTTGTGGTCGCCGAACTGACGGCCCCAGTAGAGCTGGAGCGACATCTCAGTGGCACGGCTGGTGTAGCCCACGCTGCCGGCCTGGGGGGACCAGTCGCGCTTCTCGTAGAAGTCGAAGCCGGTGTCCACATAGATGTCATTCTCGAAGAGCAGCTGTCCGTCTTCGGGAATGATGTAGGCAGTATTGTTCACGTGTTGGCCGCCGGCGGCATTGATGCCACGGTCGCTCTCGTCGAACTGGTTGTCCCACGAGATGGTGCCGCGGGCAATGAGGCCCTTCGTGATGAAGTCGAGGTTCTGCTCCAGCGAGAAGTCGGTGAACACTCGGGTCTTCGACGTCAGCTCGTAGCCGGCCGTGGCCACGTTCATACACGAGTTGGCCATGTTCGAGGCTGCCAGCCTGGACCATCCCCAAGCGCCGTTCGAGAAACGGACGGGGTAGACGTTGGGCGGCATGCGGTAGGCACCGGCCCAGTTCTGCTGCTGGAAGAACTCGCCATTATTACCATAATAATAACGGGGAGTCTTCTGCCTGGCGCTGCTGCCTGCCAGATTCACCCTGAACTGCGTGGTCTTAGTGATCTGGAAGTCCAGGTTGGAGCGCACGTTCAGACGGTTGTAAGAATAGCCGCCCTCGTAGCCCTGGTTGTTGTCCCAGATGCGGGTCATGTCGCCCTCGTTCTGATAGTCGAAAGCCACAAAATACTTGACGTACTGCGTACCGCCTGAGAAGTTCAGGTTGGTGTTATACGACATGGCTGTGCTCCTGAACATTTCGTCCTGCCAGTCCACGTTAGGATAGCGCTCGGCCTGGCTGTAGTCGCCCAGGTAGTTGCCGTCGGCATCGTAGTGAGGCTTGACGGTATAGTCCTGGTTGCGGAAGTTGTTGATGAACGTCTGCGGCCGATAGTAAGCCCAAGACGAGGCACCGCCCAGGGCCAGCTCGTGCTCGATGGCCTGGTTGCGGAGCATATAGCCGTCGTAGGAGTCGTACTTGCGGGGCAGTTTCGACACGGCCTTCAGCGTGGCGTTGAAGCCCACGTCGATGCGGGCCTTGCCCTCGACACCGCGCTTGGTGGTGATCAGGATGACGCCATTGGCGCCCTCCACACCGTAGACGGCTGTGGCCGATGCATCCTTCAGCACGGAGACGGTGGCCACCGACGAGATGTCGACCGACTTGATTTCACGCTTCACGCCATCCACCAGGATCAGTGGCTGGGCATCCACATTCCAGGCAGCAGCGCCACGGATGTAGATGCGCGGGTCTTCTTCGCCCGGCTGGCCCGAAGAGGCGATGGTGGCAATACCTGGCAGGTTACCCGTAAGGGCGGCACTGACGCTGCCGATACCAGCAGAGCGCTCAAGCACCTCACCAGTGGTCTGCGTGATGGCACCCACCACCGAGGCTTTCTTCTGCTGGCCGTAACCCACCACGACGACTTCGTCCAGATGGGTGTCTTCGGCGAGCGTCACCTTGAAGTTGCGCTGCCTGCCTACTTTGAATTCCTTCGTCACCATACCCACATAGGAAATCACGATGGTGCTCTGCTCCGATGGCACATTCAGCTGGAAGTTACCATCGATGTCAGTCACCGTGCCCAGTGAGGTCTGTCCTTTCACTACTACCGAGGAGCCTATCAGCGCCTCGCCGGAGGAATCGACAACAGTTCCCTTGATTGTGACGCCCTGGCCCATCATGGTGGTGCAGAACATCAGCGCCAGCAACACCAACACACTATGCAAAGCGATTGGCGCAGGCCGGAGAACAGTCCCTTTAACGATGCTTGTCAATTGTTGTTTCATCTTGTCTGATTTTGATTCATAACTCGATTTATTGTAATATTTTAGTTTCGTCCAAAACAGGTTTAGTGTTTTCAACCGCAAATATAGTAAATAATATTTTACACCGTTAACATTTTTGTCACATTTTTTATCACTATTTTAAAGTAAAACTCCTATTTGGACACGAATGAGACAAAACAAAAACAGATAGATACAAACAGAAAACTGAAACGGAAATATTTTTTGGGGGAATTTATGTAAAATTTTATAATTTTAGGGGCAAGCCCAATTTCTGAACCAACTTATTTGGCCAGTTGGCAGAAAATGAGTAACTTTGCACCCGCATTGACAAACAATAAACATATTGACAGACTATGGGATTCTGGAAATCATTTTTTGGCGGAGAGGAGAACGACCCCGAAGAACAGAAAAAGAACAACGAGGCGCGCAACTTTGACATATTGAAGTACGACGGAGTGAAAGCCATGCGCACCCACCAGATGGACTATGCCGTGAAGTGCTTCCGCGAGGCACTCAAGATAAAGGACGACCCGGAGAGCCGCGACTACCTCTCGCAGGCACTGCTGGCCACGGGCGCTCTGGAGGAGTCGCTGGCCGAGCTGAAGACGCTGGCCGCCCAGGCACCAGACAACGCAAAGGTGCTGCTGCAGGCCGCCCACGTGGCCTATATGCTGGAAGACTACGCAGAAATGAAGCAGCTCTGCCTGAAGGCGCAAGAGCTGGAGGGCGACAGTGCCACCGTGAGCTACATGCTGGCACAGGCAGCCAAGGGCGAGGGCAACCTGGTGGAGACCATCGCCCTGCTGACCAAGGCCGTGGCCCAGGACGAGCAGCACGGCGACGCCCGTCTGCTGCGCGCCCGCACCCTGCTGGCCATGGGCGACGCCAAGGGTGCCCGCGAAGATGCCGACTGGCTGATGGGCCACACCGAGGACAACGAGGACGTGCTCTTGCTGGCCGCCCGTGTGGCCTACGCTGAAGGCAAGGCCGCAGAGGCCATCGCCGTCTACGACAAGGTGATGGAGCAGAACCCCTTCCAGCTGGATGCCCTGCGCGAGCGCGGCAAGCTGAAGCTGGAGCAGGGCGACAAGCAGGGCGCCGAGGAAGACATGCGCCGACTGCTGGAGCTGAACCCCGGCGAACTGGACGGCACCAACGGCGAATATCAGGCCGAGGGTGTGGAGCAGATGATGAAACGGGCCTATTCGCCCATCAACCCCTTCGGGTTATGAACGAGGAAATCATTGTCAAAATCATTGAATTGCTGGGCACTTTCGCCTTTGCCATTTCGGGCATCCGCCACGCTGCCGCCAAGCATTTCGACTGGTTCGGAGGCTACGTGTGCGGCATTGCCGTGGCCATTGGCGGCGGCACCATCCGCGACGTGATGCTGGGCACCACGCCTTTCTGGATGACCACACCTATTTATATAATATGTACCGCCGTGGCCCTGCTGACGGTGGCCTTCTTCGGTCGCTGGATGGAGCCGCTGAAGAATGCGTGGCTCGTGTTCGACACGCTGGGCCTGGCCCTCTTCACCATTGCCGGCATACAGAAGAGCCTGGTCATGGGCCAGCCCTTCTGGGTGGCCATCATCATGGGCTGTGTCACGGGAGCCGCCGGCGGTGTCATTCGCGACGTGCTGCTCAACAACGAGCCGGTCATCTTCCACCGCGAAATCTATGCCATTGCCTGCGTGCTGGGCGGCATTGCCTATTGGGGCGGCACCGCACTGGGCCTGTCGGTGGGCCTCACTTCCATCATCAGCTTCTTCACCACCTGCCTCATCCGCTTCCTGGCTGTCCGCTACCACTTCTCGCTGCCCATCCTAAAAGGGGAAGAGGTGTAACCCCGATTGCCCCCCTCTCAGAGGAAACTGGAATCATTTGCGAGTCATTCTTTGTCAATTTTTCAGAGACAGCCCAAATACCCCCCTATAGAGATAAGTGCCACTTATCTCGGAGATAAAAGGCACTTATCTCCGAGATAAAAGGCACTTATCTCTGAGTCCGCTCCGTCCTCCCCTTAATAACGTAAAATATTTTCCAACGTTAGTGTCGTGCCATATCAAGCGGATGCACATGCACAAGACAATGAAGGGCTGGGCTGCCAAGGGCAAGTGTACCATGGGATGGTTCTATGGGTTCAAGTTGCATCTGGTCATCAATGACAAGGGAGAGATCATACAATGGCAGCTTACACCGGGCAATGTGGATGACAGGGCACCGCTTGCCAGATTGAGCATACCAGACACCGCTCCATCGACAACTTTGCTACCAACCTGTTCGCAGGGCTTATTGCATACTACCAGCTGCAAAGAAGCCCGAAATGAACATTGAAATCATTGACAAAAGCAGGCTTATTGCGTAAGACTTACATCGAACTCACGTTCCCACGGTGGGAATTTTTGACGAAGCGCAGAAAATTGCAAAAAAGCTTCACACTTTGGAAAAATATCGCTACCTTTGCCTCCGATTTCAGAACGAAGGGCGTTGTAGCCCATCCCACCCACCCTTCTGCACCAAACTCAAGAAAACAATTAAGTTTAATCACATAATAATATTATGAAAAAAACATTATCATTATTCCCGCTCATGCTGATGCTTTGCATCGCCAGCCTCAGCGCCTCCGCCCACGACTTTGAGGTGGACGGCATCTACTACAACATCAAGTCAAACACGGATTTGACCGTGGAGGTCACTTATAGGGGAGATTATTATTATTCCTATGGCGGTGAGTATTCCGGCCAAGTCACCATTCCAGAAACGGTTGCGTATAATGCAAAGACGTACCGGGTGAAGAGCATAGGAAACTATGCTTTCTATGAATGCAGCGGCCTGACCGCAGTCACAATTCCTAACAGCGTGACAAGCATAGGAAACTGGGCTTTCTTGCGTTGCAGCGGCCTGACCGCAGTCACAATTCCTAACAGCGTGACAAGCATAGGAGAATTTGCTTTCTCGCAATGCAGCGGCCTGACCGCAGTCACAATTCCAAACAGCGTGACGAGCATAGGAAACTATGCTTTCGATGGTTGCAGCGGACTGACAGCAGTCACAATTCCTAACAGCGTGACAAGCATAGGAAGCTCAGCATTCTTTGGTTGCAGCAGCCTGACCGCAGTCACAATTCCAAACAGCGTGACAAGCATAGGAGACTATGCTTTCTGTTATTGCAGCGGCCTGACCGCAGTCACAATTCCAAACAGCGTGACAAGCATAGGAAACTGGGCTTTCTTGCGTTGTAGCGGCCTGACCGCAGTCACAATTCCTAACAGCGTGACAAGCATAGGATACCAGGCTTTCTCTTATTGCAGCGGCCTGACCGCAGTCACAATTCCAAACAGCGTGACGAGCATAGGACTCAGTGCTTTCTCTGGTTGCAGCGGACTGACCGCCATTAAGGTGGAAAGTGGTAACATGGCGTACGATTCCCGCAATAATTGTAATGCTATCATTGAGACTGCCACAAAAACGCTGATTGCAGGATGCAAGAATACCGTTATTCCAAACAGCGTGACAAGCATAGGAAACTATGCTTTCTATGAATGCAGCGGCCTGACAGCAGTCACCATTCCAAACAGCGTGACGAGCATAGGAAGCGGTGCTTTCGCTGGTTGCAGCGGCCTGAAACTTGTGAGCGTACCTGTTACCGACTATGCATCTTTCTGTGAGAACAAAGCAGTAGGGCTTATTTATTCCAACATAGGAAAACCAGTACAGCTGATTGACGGTGATGGCACAGAAATAAAAGAATACGTGGTGCCAGAGGGCGTGACATCAATTGGAAGCGATGCATTTAGAAACTGCAGCGGCCTGACCTCAGTCACCATTCCAAACAGCGTGACCAGCATAGGAAGCGGTGCTTTCCGTGGTTGCAGCGGCCTGACCGCAGTCACGATTCCGGGCAGCGTGACGAGCATCGGAAGCGAGGCTTTCTCTGGTTGCACCTCCATCATGTCCGTGAAGTCTTTTATTGCTGAGCCATTTAACGTGACGGGGCTATTTGCGGACGAGACCTACCGCCAAGGCACGCTCTATGTGCCCATTGGAACAAAGGACCTGTATATCCGCTATGACGGCTGGCGGGAGTTCCTGAAGATAGAAGAGGTTGTTGCTGAACCTGCTCCCAACGGGCAGTGCGCCAAGCCAACAATCATCATAGCCGGGAAGGAGATGAGGTATGAGTGCGAGACTCCAGGGGCTGAGTTTGAGAGCACACTCACCACGGAGGAGCAGCGGTTCACGGGAAATAAGCTGGTGATGGAGAACAAAGACCTCGTCTATATCCTGACCGTCTATGCCACGGCCCCCGGCTACGACCGCTCGGAGCCGGCACAGATGAAATTCGCTGTCAGCAGAAACGATGTGAACCAGGACGGCACCATCGACGTGGCCGACATCGCCACCATCCTCAGCGCTATGACAGCCCTGGCACGGCAGCAGATGGACGTAGAGGAATAGAAGGCTGACTGGGCAGAACGTCTATAAGCATTTTGCACTTTTCCTGCGAAAAGCATCATAATATCGGAAACTTTTCGTAAATTTGCAGCCGTAAACAATAAAAAGACAACAGATATGGAAACTATCACTTTCAGCCCCGCACAGGTTCACGTGTTCAACCTCGTGTCGCATATCAAGTCAGCAGTCGGCCTGGAGCATCTGCGCCAGCAACTCGCCGCTTTCTACGCCAAGCAAGTGGACGACGAGATGGATGCCCTTTGGGAGAGTGGCCAGTTCGATGACAAGCGCCTCAAGGAACTCCGAGGCTCACACTTCCGCACGCCTTACACGAAGTAGCCGATGAACCCCGTAGTCATAGACACGAACTGTCTTTTGCAGATTATTTCGCGCCGCAGCCCCTACCGCCCCATTTGGGACGCTTTTCTTCAGGGTCGCTACCAATTATGCGTGTCGAACATGGGCATCATCACTGCCGACCCCGACGATAACAAGTTTGTAGATTGCGCCGTCATTGCCGGAGCCACTTATATCGTGAGCAACGACCGCCATTTCGATGAACTTAAGCGCTACGATTTCCCGAAAGTTGACGTGCGTAAACTTTCCGAGTTCCTAAACATTGTAAGGACCTTATAATCCCCTTTCCCCATGCCACGCAGAGAGTTATAATCGTTTCATTGTTGTAACTGTTTTGATGGTTATTTGGGACTATTCCCATCAAAAAGAATACAAAAGTAACGAAAAAACACCCGCCTTCCGTCACTTTTAACGCGCAAATGCCCCGTTTTTCACAAACTTTTTGTACCTTTGCAGCCGTTATAACAAAATAATTCGAATTATGATTGACTTAAAGAACCCGAAGTGGGAGAATTTCCATATCAGCGACATGCCGAGGCGTGAGTTAAAGCCTGGGCAGAAAGTTCGCTGCGGCATTTACCGCGCCAAGCCCGGCAGCCCCAAGCCCAAGTATAAGCAACATAGCACCATATCTATTCCTAAGGAGATATTCGATGGGCACCTACAGACAGGAGTATACCGTATTGGCTGATGCCATTGTCACCAACGCCATTGTTGTACCGATGGACGCAGAGGTGAAGGCTGGGGAGCAACCTTCACGCTATTATTATACTGACAGTGCGGCATGGGACACAGGCGCACAGTTCACTCTGATTTCGCCCCGTGTAGTTGAAGCCCTCGCCATTAAGCCAAGCGGCAAAGGTCAGTATATGGGCATTGGTGGTGATCAGGAATCAGATACATACTTGGTACATATCGGCCTTCCTAATGGTCAGTTGAAGCGTTATGTCAACGCCTACTGTGCCGACCTTGATGATTACGACATGCTCATTGGTATGGACATCATCACTGAGACCGATTTCCTCATCACCAACGCCGACGGCAAGACCACCTTCCAGTTCCGCACACCCAGCGAGGGCGGCGTGGAGCTGTAAAACGCAGAAACTCAATACACATTTTAGCTTATGCCCCGCAGAGAGACGTTAAATAATCACAACACAGCGAAAAGAATGACCGAAACATTTGGCCATTCCGATAATTTGATTACTCTCTCTCCTTTAGTTTTGCACTCGTAAACTAAGATGGCGAAAACTCTTAATATTCCTTAAAGACTGACGTATACCCACAGAGGGACTCCCAGACGTCTTACATC
>CADACW010000056.1 GCA_902786565.1 uncultured Prevotellaceae bacterium
CAAGGCCGTGTATAGGGATTCATGTGCATACAGGAACGGATTGCGCGGAGATTGTTACCTCAGCGGGGCAATTTGTTCTCCATTTATAGAGGAAAGATACTAAAAAGAAGCGAAATGTAGCCGCAATTTATAGAGAATTAACGCATCTCTATCCTAATTCTCTCACTTTTGCCTAAGAGTGATATGCCTTCTAACTCTATTTTTTGATAGGAGACAGCAATTTTCCTGTTATAGCGGGAAGCCCTTGAACTTAGAGTCTATTTCGACGGTGATGGCGCGAGCCATGTCCATCTGGTTTGTACTCTCCACATCGTCGGGATAGATGGTGATACGTGTGCCTCGGCGAATAAAGACAGGCATGCGCTCCAGTGGGCATCTCACGCCGGTGTACCATCGGCCGCCCTGCCACCGCTCGCCGGTGAAGAAGTCCACCCAGTCGCCTTTGGGCAGGTAGATGTCGCGCACGCCCTCACCGTTCATCAGGGGGCATACCAGCAGATTGCTGCCGAAGTAATACTCGTCGTCTATGTGCCACACCGTCTTGTCCTGCGGATGCTGCATCAGCAGGGCCTGAACCATCGGCAGTCCGCTCTGGCAGCACCTCTCTGCCTGCTCCACGATGTAGGGCAGCAGTCTGTAGCGCAGTTTCCACCATCGCCTCACCAGCGGTGCTATCTGCGGGAAGTGCCACGGTTCGCGCTTTGAAGTGCCGTGGTAGCGCATGTGCGACGAGAAGACGCCAAATTGCGTCCATCTGACGTAGACCGTCGGGTCGATGGGCGAATTCATGAAGTCGGGCGTGCTGTGAAATCCCGGCACGTCGTGGCTCCAGAATGCAAATCCGCTCAGTCCCAGATGCAGTCCGCCCTTCAGCGACCCCGCCATTCCGCTCCACGAGCTCTCGCTGTCGCCCCCCCAGTGCAGGGGGTAGCGCTGGCATCCGGCCCATCCGGCTCGTGCCCAAATGATGCCTTCGCCCGTCACCTCCTTTGTCACCTCGTATGCGGCCCGCTGGTAGAGCAGGGCGTAGAGGTTGTTCAGCCGTTCCGCCGTCATGGCGTGGTAGCGGTGGTCCATGTGGATGTTCTCGCCAAAGTCGGTCTTGATGCACTTTACGCCCATGTCCAGCAGTGGTTTCAGCAGCTTGTACTTGTACCACTCAGTTGCCTCCTGGCTGGTGAAATCGATGGTTCCGGCGTAGTCGAGCGACGAGAAGTTGCTCTCTCCCTGTTCGCCTTGGCTCTGTCTGTTTTCCTGTTCTGGCTGGCTGATATAATGGTTGCTGCGGGCTTCGCCTATCTGTTCTGCGCCTTCGGCCACGTAGGGCAGTTGCCACAGAGACACCTTGAAGCCCATCTCTGCCAACTTTCTGACAAAGCCCTCCGGGTCGGGGAACCTGTCAGGATTGAATTTCCATTCGCAGAGCCAGTCAGAGCGAAACCACCCCGTGTCCAGGTGGATGACGTCGCAGGGATAGTCCTCGCTGCGCAGCCGTTGGCAAATGTCCTCCACTTCCTGCGCCGAGAAGTAGGTCATCCGGCTCATCCAGATGCCAAAGCTCCACAGTGGCGGCATCTGTGGGAATCCCGTCAACATTCTGTAGCGTCTGAGCACCTGTTCGGGGCTGTTGCCGCCAATGAGGAACACGTCGATGGTGGCCCTTTGGTTGAGGAATTGCACCGAGCGTGTGCTGTGGTCGGCCAGCGACAGTTTGCAGTAGTCGCTGGTGTGGAAGAATGCCCCATAGATGCGGCTGGAGACGTAGAACGGTATGCTCTTGTAGCATCGGCGGTTGTTCACGCCCTGTCCGTCCTGGTTCTTCATGTAGAAGGTCTGCCCGCTGAGGTCCATCTTGCGGAATCGCTCGCCCGTTCCGGCGAAGCACTCCCCTGCGTTGCATCTGAAGGATATGGTGGCCCTCTCCGTCTGGCTGCCCGTTGTGCTGACGAATCCCAGTGGCAGTGCGTCGTAGCGAGGCGGCGAGAAGTGGTCGTCGCTCAGCATGACGGGCTTGCTCTGGTCGCCGTCGGGGTAGAAGGTGATGCTGGGAGCGGGCTGCGGCGCCGGCAGCAGGTCGCTCCAATGATCGAGTGGGGTGGGCTGGAGGTCCACCTTTCCCACCACGGCCTCTTCGGCCATCATGAGGCAGATGCGGCCCTCTCTTCGCAGCGACAGAGGCGTGTGCCTGATGTCTGGCGCAAACTGCAGCATGTCGTCCTGCTCCACCATCGGGTCGCCCGCCATCGAGGTGAAGAGCCTCAGTATGCCCGGTTTGTATGCCCTGACGGTCAGTTCGAAGGCTCTCTGCGCCACTGTTGTGTCGGGCGCTGTGTCCTCTTGTCGCTTCTGCTGCTGATAGGGTATGGTGATGACGATGTCGCCCTCACGCTCCACTATTTTACTGGGGGCGTAGGCTTTCCACAGGTCTTCGGCCTTTTTCAGTTCGGGGTCGAAGTCCATAAAGTCGAAGAGATGATAGTTGGTCTGTTTCATTGTTTGAAGTTTAGGTTAGGGCCGGGGTGGTTGTCGCCAATTTCGCTTCTGCTGATGGTGCGCCCCTCGGTGGTGTTGCCGCTGATGGTGAACCCGTCGGTACGGGCGTCCAGATAGATGCAGAAGGCGCGGTGGTTGGTGGCGTATGGAGCGGCTGATGGCTGCGATATCACATTGTGGGTGATGCGCGAACCGGGTTGGTTTGAGAGCGTGTAGATGCCGCCTGCATCGTACAGCTGTCGGGCATAGTCGCTCACCGTGTTGCCCTCTACCACATTCTCCGTCATCCCCGTGTCGTGGGGTGTCCATCCCCAGCCTATGCAGATGCCGCTGTAGTTGACGTGGCTGACGCTGTTTTCTCGGATGGTACATTCACGCACGTAGCCGCAGCCGATGGCTACGGCACCCCAGTCCTCGTTGGCCGCGTCGTGTATGGTGTTCCTGATGATGTGCAGCCCCCGGCAGCGGTTGGCCAGGTCGGTGTAAGGCCGATGCACCTCGCGTGGACTCTCGGCAAACGAGCCGGCCATAATGGCTGTGCCGCCGATGTCCTCGAATGTGCAGTCCTTAATCGTTCCGCCGTCAGTGCTTTCGTAGTCGAGGGCTGTGGCGCCAAGGTGCTGGAAGCGACATTCCGAGAAGTCCACCTCGCTGGCATTGCGCACGCTGACGGCACTGACGGGACGCTCTATCCACGCCTGGTTCTCCAGCCCCTCGTCCCAAGGCAGTCCGGGGCTTTCCTTCAGTTTATAGGCATCTACGAGGGGGAATCCGCCCTGCAGCGTCACGTGGCCCTTGTGCAGCGGACGGTTCCAGCAGGTGTGCTCGAAGGTGATGCCCTGGAACTTCACGTGGCTGGCCCCGTCTATGACGACGAGTTGCTCTATGCCGTCACGCAGTTCCGTGGTGCGCAGCAGGAAGGCGCTGTTGCCCCTTTCGCCGCCTATGACGGGCTGCGGCCAGGGGTGCTCGAACTCCAGCCGGCTTTCAGGCTCCATAAACGAGACGACGACGGAGTCGCCCCTCACGGCAAACGACTTGATGCGCAGGATGGCGATGGCCCACCGCTGGTGCACCACCATCTCAAACTGCCGGTCTGGCTGGTCAGCCGTAGGCACGCACTCCAGCACCTCCTTCGGTGGGGTGGCTATGGTGATGGTTCGCTTCTGGGGGTCGAAGCCCTTCAGCCGTTCCATGCCCTCCTTCGGCCACAGTTGCGTGTGCCGTTGTCGGGGTTCGCCGCAGACCACGGCCCCCTCTTCGCCACGGATGATGGTGGGCGAAGCCTTGGTTCCGCTGTCTTCGGGCCTCAGATAGAGCGGCTCTTGCATATAGTAGCGGCCGGCCTTCAGCGTGATGCTGATGCCGTGGCTGCAGCGTGGGTCGGCGGTGCGACGCCACTCACGGGCTTGTCTGAGCGCCTCGTGCAGGCTTTTGGCGTCGGTGGCTGTAATGTTTGTCGTCTCTTGGGCTTCAGCCCCAACAGCGGCCGCTACAAGCAGCGTAGCGGCAACGAGCAGTCTTTTCGTAGTCTTCATAGTAGAGTCAGATGGGCAAAATACGTCACGGCACAGGGTCGTAGCCGCTGCCGCCCCACGGGTTGCATCGCAGTATGCGCCAGATGGCCAGCCCCAGTCCTTTCACCGGTCCGTGCTTCTCTATGGCCTCGCGGGCGTACTGCGAGCAGGTGGGTGTAAATCGGCAGGCCGCCGGCGTGAAGGGGCTGATGCAGCGCTGATAGAACACAATGGGCACAAGCAGCATCCACTTCAGCACTATGCTCAGGCAATGCCACAGTTGTTTCATAGGTCAGTTATCTGTAGTTCTTTGGTTTATCCGCTCCAATATGCTCTTTATGCGGCTGTCTATTTCGGCTGAGTCGTACAGCCTGTCGCTGAGCCAGAGAAAGGCCACCACCACACTTCGGCCCTCGCTCAGGCCGCTTGTCAGCAGCTCTTTCTGCCTGCGGTAGGCATCGCGCACTTGGCGTTTCACGCGGTTGCGGTCTACGGCGTGGTGCAATCTGCGCTTGGGCACGCTCACCAGTATCTGCACTGGTTCTGCCCCCTTTTCCCTGTCCTTCTGCATGAAGACGGCACGCAAAGGAAAGGCGGCCAGAGTCTGGCTCTGGCCCCCGCTGAAGAGTTGGTCAATCAATTTTTGGCTTACTACACGTTCCCGCTTTCTCAGTCTGCCGCCCCCTCTTCCCGTGGTCTCTTCCGGTCGGCCCTCGTCGCTCATCACTCTTCTTCCTGTTCGAGCAGATAGTGCTGCAGGGCCCCTGTCATCGAGGGGTATTTCTCAGTGGGTGCCTGCAAGTCCAGTCGCAGGCCGGCGTCGGTCACTGCCTTTGCCGTGGCCGGTCCGAAGGTGGCAATGGCTATGTCGCCCTGGTCGAAGTTGGGGAAGTTCTTCGTGAGCGCCTCGATGCCCGAAGGGCTGAAGAACACGAGCATATCGTAGTCGAAGTTCTTGATTTCCTCCTCGGTGAAGTCGTTGCTCACCGTCTTGTACATCACGCACTCGGTGTGGTTCAGCTTCTTCGAGTCTAACAGCTTGGTCAGCGAGTCGTTGTGCACGTCGCTCTGCGGCACCAGGTATTTCTCCGTCTTGTGCTTCACCATCATGGGCAGCAGGTCGTCCACGCGGCCCGATGAGCCGAAGAAGACCTTGCGCTTGCGGTATTGCACGTATTTCTGTATGTAGAGCGCAATGGTCTCGGTGACACAGAAGTACTTCATGGTCTCAGGTATGACGACGCGCAGTTCCTTGGCCAATGTGAAAAAGTGGTCAATGGCGTGGCGCGAAGTGAAGACCACGGCAGTGAAATCTGAAATGCTGATTTTCTGCGTTCGGAATTCACGGGCCGTCATGCCTTCCACCTTGATGAAGGGGCGGAACACCATTTCCACGCCGAAGCGCTCGGCTATATCGAAGTAAGGCGACTTCTCACTTGTTGGTTTGGGCTGTGAAACCAAAATCTTCTTAATCATTTCTCAAATGTCCTAAAAATTTATTTTTAACAAATCAATTGTCATCAGCCAAATGCCGCCAAAGGCCAGCAGAGGCACCAATTCGAGCGCACAAAAGTACAAAAAAGTTTGCAAAGTGCCGCCATTTTGGCGAAAAAAGATGTCCCACCCTTTATAAAATGACAAGATTTTGTTTAAAATCAGAACAAAAATGAAATAATATATTGCTTTTTTCTCCGTCAGGTCGAAATAAACAAGCAGCAGCACCATTGGGAACAACAAGACGCCTTCGGCAGCCGCAAGGAAAATGAAGGCACGGGTCATTTGTAAATTCCTTTTACTGTCGAAGAAGATGGTGTTGGTCAGTCGGTAGAGCAGGTCCTTGACCGCAAAATAGAGAACGAACAGGCCAAAGAAGGCACCGATGACGAAGATGTCGCTGTTCAGCCGGAAGTGGGCGTCGAGTATGTCGGTGGCCAGGATATGTGAGCCGATGGCCAGCGTCAGACAGTCTACAAACATCAGGAAGAAGAGGAAGGGCATCACCGACGCAGCGCCGTTTTCGCTGCTGTCGTTGTGTGTGGGGAAGAAAAAGTTCTTGAGTTGGCGGGTGAGATAGCCCAATGAGCGCGAGGTGCTGAGTATGAACACCACAAAGCAGGCTATGAGCAGGATGGAGATGGCCGAGTCGCCCCTCACCTTGTAGGGCAGCTGTACGCCGGCCACGCCCATGGTGTTTTCCTGCAGTGTGGTTTGCTTGCCCAGCGAGTCCAGATGGCTGAAGAAGCCTTTTCCCGCCCAGTCCTCCAGGCTGTAGGGCTTGTCTGCCACAGACCCCGTGGCCATCGTGTCGATGATGGCCACGGGGCTTTCTGGCAGACTGTCAGTGTTGTTGTTAGGTATCACAGGCCAAACTCACGCTTGATGTCGTCCACGCGGTCCAGTTTCTCCCATGTGAAGAGCTCCACGTCGATAGCCTTTGTCTCGTGGTAGTGGCTGGTGAATGTCTTCGTCACCACCTCACACTGCCGGCCCATGTGGCCGTAGGCAGCCGTCTCCAAGTAGATGGGCTGGCGGAGCTTCAGCGAGCGCTCGATGGCCTTCGGCCGCAGGTCGAAGAGCCGCTCTATGCGCTGTGCTATCTCGGCGTCGCTCATCTTCACGTGAGAGCGGCCGTAGGTGTTCACATAGATGTTCATGGGCCGTGCCACGCCTATGGCATAGCTCACCTGCACCAGCATCTCGTCGCTCACGCCGGCGGCCACCATGTTCTTGGCAATGTGGCGGGCGGCGTAGGCTGCCGAGCGGTCCACCTTGCTGGAGTCTTTGCCGCTGAAGGCGCCGCCGCCGTGGGCACCCTTGCCGCCGTAGGTGTCTACGATGATTTTGCGGCCTGTAAGGCCCGTGTCGCCGTGGGGGCCGCCGATGACGAACTTGCCCGTGGGGTTGACGTAGTATTTGATGTCGTCGCCGAAGAGGGCGAGCACCTTTTCTGAGTGTATCTGCGCTTTCACGCGGGGGATGAGGATGTTCACCACGTCGCTCTTGATGCGTTGCAGCATGCGCTCGTCGTCGCTGTCGAATTCGTCGTGCTGCGTCGACACCACGATGGTGTCAATGCGCTCGGGCAGCCCGTCGTCGCTGTATTGCACCGTCACCTGGCTCTTGGCGTCGGGGCGCAGATAGGTCATCACCTTGCCCTCCTTGCGGATGTCGGCCAGGGTGCGCACGATGAGATGTGCCAGGTCCAGCGTCACGGGCATCAGGCTCTCCGTCTCGTTGGTGGCATAGCCGAACATCATGCCCTGGTCGCCGGCGCCCTGCTCGGACTCCTCGTCGCGGTCCACGCCACGGTTGATGTCCTGACTCTGCTCGTGGATGGCTGTCAGTATGCCGCACGAGTCACCGTCAAACTGGTATTCGGCTTTCGTGTAGCCTATCTTCTTGATGGTGTTGCGGGCAATGGTCTGCAGGTCTATGTAGACGTTGCTGCTCACCTCGCCCATAATCACCACTTGCCCGGTGGTGACAAATGTCTCGATGGCGCATCGGGCGTGCTCGTCGTAGGCCAGGAACTGGTCGAGCAAAGCGTCCGATATCTGGTCGGCCACTTTGTCTGGATGTCCTTCCGATACTGACTCAGACGTAAATAGGTATGCCATTTCTTCTTTAGCAGGTGTTTTGACTAAAACAGTTTGTTGGGATAGACACCGTCGTCTACAAGTTTCTTGATGCGGTCCACGGTGGCCTGGCGGTCGGCAGCGTAGGTCACGCCGAACCAGACGCTTGTCGTGTCGAGCACTTCGCAGGTGGCCGTTCCCTCGGTGATGAGCTTGTTGACCATCAGGGGGATAAAGAACTCGGCCTTCAGGTTCTCCATGTTCTTCGGGTCGCTGAGGAACTCCTTGAAGTAGGCCTCGCTGTAGTCGAAGTAGTCGGGGGTGAAGCCCCACATGTTCATCGACACCGGCACGTTCTCGCCCAGCGGCTGCCACTTGCCCTGCTCGTCTTTGAAGCGGATGGGCTGGTCGGCAGCACCGGCCTGCGAGCCGTCTTCGGCACAGCGCACTATCTCCGTGCGCTCCACCACGTCGGTCAGGTGGCGCTTCTCGTCGTAGGCACACACACCACGGGCCACGGTGCCGTTCTCGCTCAGCGTGTTGCTCACGCGGAAGCCCACCATGGCATATTCGTTCTTGGCACCTTCGGGCAGGTTGCTCAGATATTTGCCTATCTGCATGAAGGCGTCGCGGCCATAGAAGTCGTCGCAGTTGATCACGCAGAAGGGCTCCTTGATCACGTCCTTGCCCATCAGCACGGCGTGGTTCGTTCCCCAGGGCTTCACGCGGCCTTCGGGCACGCTGAACCCTTCGGGCAGAGCGTCCAGGGCCTGGAAGCACAGCTCGCAGGGCACCTGGCCCTCGTACTTCGAGAGTATCTGGGTGCGGAACTGCTCCTCGAAGTCCTTGCGGATCACCCATACAATCTTGCCGAATCCAGCCTGGATGGCATCGTAGATACTATAGTCCATGATGGTCTCGCCGTTGGGGCCCAGACCGTCCAGCTGCTTCAGTCCGCCATAGCGGCTGCCCATGCCAGCAGCGAGCAGGAATAATGTAGGTTTCATAGTCTTTTTTATTAAAATAAAGTGAAACTGGTTTCAGCCTGCAAAGTTAAGCATAAAAATGAAGAATCCGCGCTTCCCGACTCTCTTTTTGCCTCAGTTAGACAATAATTAACACATTTTTGGATTTCGCCACCGCTGGTTTTGGCAAATTCCGCCACCCCCTCCGACACCTCCCGTAAAGGGGCCTAAAAGATAAGTGCCACTTATCTCGGAGATAAAAGGCACTTATCTCGGAGATAAAAGGCACTTATCTCTGAGGGGGGGTAAACGGGGGGTAAAATCAGGGTGGTCAGGATGGCGCTTCGTCAGCGTCAAGAACTGTTAAAATGTCTTTTATAACCTTAAACCTGACGTTGAGCCCGGCGTAGTCCATTCCGTAGATGCGCTCCGCGTCGTCGTGGTAGCGGGGGCGGGGGTCCTGTGCCAGCAGTTGCTTCAGTGCCTTCAGCTCCGGCTCGCTGAAGCGGCTCTCCAGCCCTTCGGCAAAGACCACGTGCAGCGTTGGCCATTCCGTGCTGTCGGTAAATCCGCCCCTGGCCTGGGGGTGGCTGTCGGCGTAGGCCACGTAGGGCTTGATGTCGTAGATGGGCGTGCCGTCCATCAGGTCGGCGCCCTTCACGTGTATCACCGGTCCGCAGTCGGCAGTCATCTCCACTCTTTCTATTAAAACTGACGAGAGGCCCAGGCCGTTGGGGCGGAAGGGCGACCGCGATGCGAAAACGCCCACCCGCTCGTTGCCGCCGAGGCGTGGCGGGCGGACGGTGGCTCCCCTGGCCTCCCTGCGGTTGGCGGAGAATCCCCATATCAGCCAGAGGTAGTCGAAGCCTTCCAGCCCCCTGACGGCCTCCGCGCTGCGGTGCTCAGGCACCAGCACGATGGCCCCCGGCAGGTCAGGCGCCAGTCCGCTCTGCCTGGGCACTCCAAACTTCGCCGTCAGCGGTGAGTGGAAATAGGCTATAGGTTCAATATCCATCAATTTTAAACTTCTTCCTGTTCTTGATGTATATGCCACGCGGCAATTGGCTGTTGCTGTTGAAGGGGCGGCCGCCGATGTCATAGACGGTGCGGCCAGAGACCGTCGGGGTTTGGCTAAAGACCAATGGGTGGACGGACGCAGCCTCGTCGTCGAGGTTCATGATGATGGAGCGGACGCCGCTGCCGCCTCCCGTGGCTGAACCCTCTGACGCATCCACTTTGAAGTAGGCTCGGAACGGCCCTACGTCGTAATGGCTCACCCCCGAGGGATAAAAGAGCTGGTTGCCTGCCCCAATAAAGAGGTTGGCCGAAGAGCCGACGGTGAGGGGAGTGGGGTCGAAGGTGCCGACGAAGCTCACGCCCACCTCGCTGCCCTCGGTCAGGGCGCTGCTTGCGCCGATGGTCACACCCTCGAAGGTCGGGTCTGTCAGGCTGGTGTCGCCCGTCCACTTCACAATATACGGCTTGCCGGCCACCATCGCCGTGGCGTCGCTGAAGTAGAGGTAGAGCGTGCCGTCCGAGGCGTCGAAGTGGGTGTAATAGTCGTACTCGTCGTCATTGTCAATATTGCCATTCGCATCAAACGAGTGGGTGAAGTCCAGCTCCTTCACCACGGCCTGATAGAGCGGATGCGTGGGTGTGGCCTTGGCGGCCGCCAGTTCCTCTGCCGACAGTGCGAAGGGCAGGCAGACCGTGTTCCACGTGCCGTCCTTGTGGAAGGTTCTGCCCTCGATGGTCACATTGACCGTTCTGCCCATATAGGTCCAGAGCGTCGAGCTGTTGGGGGCATTGTCGCTCAGCATCAGCGCGGTGGCCTCCGAGCCTGTGGTGGGGATATAGTAGGTGCTCCCCCCCTGTCCGCTGATGCTCAGGCGCAGGCCGTTGGCGTGATGGGTGATGTAGCCGTGGCTGGTGCCCGCATCGCCTGCGCCGGTGCCTGTGCTGCTGGCTGCGGCCTCGGTGCCCTGCTCCTGGCCCAGCGACTGGGTGTAGTAGCAGGCGTCGATGGTGAGCGTCGTCTGGCTGCCGCACCGTGCCAGGGTGCTGCTGCCCGTGGTGCCCATCGTCACCCGGACGGGGTCGAAGAGGCAGTCCGTCAGCGTGGCCGTGGTGCCCGAATCGGCATAGCCCAGCAATCCGCCGACACTCTTAGGAGCAACCTCGTCGCGGTACTTGAGCATACTGCCCAGGAAGGCGCAGCCAGTCATGGTCAGCGAGTTTGCCATGCCCGAAGTGTTCTGCAGATGGCCTACGATGCCGGCAATGCCCGTGACGGAGCTCGCCGTGGCATCGCACGTCATCGCCGTCTTGACCAGGCAGTTGCTCACGGTGTTGGCACCGTCGGCCACGGCCACCAGGCCGGCGTTATAGACGGCGTAGAAGGTATTCACGAAAGAGCCGTCAACAATGAGGTTCTTGATGGTGGCGTTTCGCACATAGCGGAACAAGGCGCTGGGGGTGTCGTTTTTGTGAGTGGTCTGGTCGAGGGTGATGGTGTGGCCGTCGCCGTCGAAGGTGCCCTCAAACCTGTTTCCGCCCGTGCCCACAAAGTGAGGGGTGAAGCCTCCTGTACTTATTGGCTCCTCGTGCGTGAGGGTGATGTCTGCCTTCAGCTGTACATAGTCTCCTCTGAAGTTGTAGCCGTTCCCCACGAGGGTGGCAAACTTCTCCCAGTCGCTGACGGTGCTGATTTCGTAGGGAGCGCTCTCGGTGCCGCTGCCCGGCAAGCTGCTGACACTGAGGTCGGCCGTGACGGTCACGTCGGCACTGCCAATGGTTATGGCATAGAGTCCGCCGTCGGCAGTCAGCTCCACGCCGTCGGCATAGACCTTGTCCAC
Source organism: uncultured Prevotellaceae bacterium (assembly GCA_902786565.1). Lineage (GTDB taxonomy): Bacteria > Bacteroidota > Bacteroidia > Bacteroidales > Bacteroidaceae > Prevotella. The sequence goes on from CADACW010000056.1 coordinate 11,406, forward strand.
ACTGACGCCACTGGCTTTTGCTGCCACCCCGAACCGGACGGTCTCATCGGTAGGGGCATAGAATATGCTGCCGTATTGCAGGCCGTAGCCAAAACTGCTGATGCCGCTCAGACCGTAAGTGGCAGTCGGGGGGCCGTCGAACTGGAGCGTCGCGTTCTCCTCGTCACACTTCACGGCGTAGGCCACACTGCCAATCCCGCAATAGTTTGGCAGTCCGGCGGTGGTGTAATAGTTGTGGGCGAATGTGGAAGAAGCCTTCCTCTCCCCAATAATGGGGCCTGACTGCCTCCAGTTGGACTCTCCTTGCGAACACGCGGGAAGCGTTGTCCCAAAGAAGAGGCAGTCCTGCACATCATACGGATAGCCTTTGCTGTTAGAATCAAAACGCCCCACAATGCCGCCGACGCTATAAATCGTAGAGCCGACAACAAACTGGGCCTTGCTGACACACCCGCTGACCAAGCCAATGCTCAGTCCTGCGATGCCGCCTAAATCTTCGCCTTCATTTTGGTATTGGGCAATGGTGACCGAACTCTCAACGATGCAGCCAGTGATGGTGCCGCAATAGTTGTAGGCCGCAATGCCGCCAAGAAGGTTTTTCCCGACGATGGTGGAGTTGCTGATTCTGAGATTCTTCACCGTGCCCCCTTCGCCTATTATTCCAAAGAAGCCCGCCAGGGTCTCGTAGTTGCCCGTTGGGTCTGCCAGCACGATGTTATTGATGGTATGCCCGCCTCCATCGAATGTGCCTCTGAATGGCGTGTCATTGCCGTCGGCATCTCTGTTGCCAATGGGCACCCAGTAGTGTTCGGCCAGGTCGAGGTCGTATTTCAGAGCCACCGTCTTGCCGCTGAAGTCATAGCCGCTGTTCACCAGTTTGGCAAAGCCCGCCAGCGATCTCATGTTGTTGATGTCGAAAGAACTCTTGGCGTTATATTCATCCACAGTCCAAACATAGTAGTCATCCGCCCAGCTTCCGGTTGGGGCGGCCTTCACGGCCATCACAATGGCTGACAGTGCCGTGAGTATGATGATTGCTTTCCGTTTCATATTGTCGGTTCGGTTTATTTGTTGGTTTTCCTGCCTTTGTAGATATACAGGCCCTTTGCGGGCTTGCCTTCGAGCCGGCGGCCCTGGAGGTCGTAGTAGTGGCCCGGCCCGTCAAGCGCGTGGTGGGCGTCGGTCACTATGGGCAGTATGCCTACGGCCATCTCGTCGTCGTATGGCGGCATGTCGCCGTCGCTCTCATAGTTGACGGAGGGGAAGGCCGTGAGTTTTGACTCCACTTCGTCGCCCTCCTCGTGGTATTCGAACAGCATCTTGTAGCCGTTGCGGCTGATGCTCTGCTCGGGCCTGAAGAAGGCTCTGAAGGGATAGAGGTTCACCTTGCGGTGCGCCGGCGTGGTGTTGCTGACGCGGCGGAAGTAGCCGTCGCCCTGTATGATGTAAGCTTGCTGATCGGTGCACTCGGCATTGCTCATCGGCGTGAAGGTGCCCGTCCATTTTCCCAGACTTTTCGGGTTTATCAAATGGTCGTCGTTGTTGGAATCATCGACCCAGACGTCCCATTCTTCGGAGGGAGAGGCCTTCACGTCGATGAAGCCATCATTCCACTCGAAGTCTTCCGCATCGGCATTGAGTGTGACGGTCCCGTTTTGTACCACCACCACGTAGCCATGACCCGCAGAGAGGTAGTTGGGGGCGGAATTGGTAAAGACGAAGCTTCCCGTTTCTTCATCGATGTCCCACAGCTCGTAGATGCCCAGTCCTCTCTTGAACACAGAGTCTATGTTGAACACTATCGGATAGGGCATGCAGACGGAGTATGCTTTCCGTGTCCAGGAGCCGTCGGCGTTGTGGGTGGCGGAGAGCACGCGGTCTATGGTGCCCTTCCGGGTTGTGAAGTCGTAGGGCGGCTCGAATCCCCAGCCGTCGGTGAGTGCCAGCGTCTGGCAGTTGGTGCCTATGACCACGTTCTGCTCGCCGTCGGCGGCAGTGAAGCCCTGGCCGTCGGGCAGGTAAATGATGGTGCGCTTGTCTGTGCCGTAAAAGGGGTTCTTCTGGTCGTTGCGGTCTGCCTTGATGCCTTTTATGAGGCTGTTCTTGGTGAAGTCGATGCTCCAGATGTCGGCCTTGTTGTTATGCAGAAAGCCCTGGTCTATCTGGTTGACGCTGTATGAGGTGAAGGGCAGGAAGGCGGAGACTTGGCCTGAGAACGGCCCGATGGTCTCTGGCACGGTGATGTGGCCGCCCTCGCCCTGATAGCCGGCGAGGATGGCACTGCCGTCGGGGCAGGCCCAGTAGGTGAGCTGGTTCGGCTCGGACACGCCGTAGGCCAGTTTGAAGTGCACGCCCTGGTCCAGGTCGTCGCCTATGCTGTTGTAGGGCAGATAGGCGTGGAAGGGGTCCACCTTCTCCTCTCTGTGTATGAAGAAGCCGATGGTGCCGTCGGCGGCGCGTCCGAGGGTGTAGACGCCGCCTTCCGAGGAGTCCTCCTGATAGACAGGCACCCCGTCGACGCCTGCGCCGTTGAGGCGGTTCTCATACATTTTCCAAGGGGTGAGGGGAGTGGGTGAGGGAAGGAGGATGTGCACGCCCTCCCGGGCGGCGAAGACGACCACTGGCGACTCTGCCGGCACCTGACGGCTGACGGGCTGCAGGAAGGCGAGGTTCAGGTCGGGGCGCGAGCGGGCCACGATGAAGGGCGAGACGCTCTCGGGCAGCTCGGCATCGAAGCCGATGTAGAAGGAGCCGAGGCCGTTACGGTCAATCTTCAGCGGGTAGTAGCGGTGCAGGCGGCCGGCCTGTGCGTACTCCTCCCAAGAGTAGTCTTCGAGCATTTCGCTATATACTTCCTGGTCGAAGCTGGCGTCTTTCACGTAAACGTCGATGAGGTTGCCGTCGGTGGTCTCAATGCCTCCCTCCACCAGTTCGGGTATGGTGCGGTTGTAGTCGTCGAGGTCGAAGAAGAGCTTCTTGAGCTTCGGCAGTTTGTAGAGCGCACCCTCCTCGACGCTGGTCACGTCGCCGCTGACGGTAATCTCCTGCGCGTCGTCCTGCCTGCCGTTAGGGTAGGCTACAAGTGCGTTGTTGACGGTGAAGAGCATGCCCTCGCGGCTACAGTATTCGGTGTTGAAGGGGTCAACGCTGATGTTGCTGACGGCGGAGCCATAGAAGGGGTGAGGCTCCACGTCGGTGACGTTTGACGAAATGGTGATTTCCTTCAGGCTGGTGCACCCGCTGAAGGCGTTGCTGCCGATGGTCTTCAGGGCGAAGGGCAGGCGCACCTCTTCAAGCTGCGTGAGGCCGTGGAGCTGCGTGGTGAGCTTGGTGACGCTCTTGAACAGCCGGAATTCGGGGAAGCGGCGGATGCGCCGGGCGGTGGCGGTCTGGAAGGCTGTGAGGGTCTGTTCGGTGGTGACGGCCTTCAGCTCTGCCAGTGAGAGGTGCTGCGTGTCTCTGTCGGTGTTGAAAGCCTCAAGGCAGGCTTGCTCCGCATTTTCGTCGACGAAGGTGATGCCCGGACTGACGGACGACGAACTGGTGCGCAGCGGTATGCGGTAGGTGAAGTTGTCCAAGGTGGCCTTCATGTAGCAAATGCCGATCATGTTGCGGGTTCTGCCTTCAGAGTAGCTGGCTGGTGAGAACGACTCCCTGACGGGCGTGATGATGCCCATGTCGCTGTCGGCGTCGATAAAGGAGTCGGAATAGCCTGAGAGTGTCCATGAGGCGGTTCCCGGCTCGAAGAGCAGGTGGCGGTTGAATCCGAGCAGGAAGTTGCCCGAGTCGCTCTCGTCGAAATCGAGGTCGGTGCGGACGGGCAGCATGAGCAGTTTTGCCTGCTTGGTCTCGGCAAACGACTTGAGCATGGGCAGATAGTTGTTGTCGGCCTGCCAGCGGGGCCGGCTGCCCAGGGCGGTATGCAGTTCGTCGAGGGTCTGGCCCGTGGCGTTAGGCTCCATGCCCTTCAGCCAGTAGCACTCGCTGATGTAGGGCTTCCCCTGTGCGGTGATGCCGTTGGTGTTGAAGTGAAGGTCGCCATAGAGAACGGGAGCGATGCTGAGGCAGTTGCGCACAACGCCCTTGTTCTTGTCGGTGAGGCAGACGAGGGGGTTGAAGTCGCTGAAGATGTGGGCGCTGAAGACGGCGCTGATGCAGTCTTCAACCACGGCCCCAGCATTGTTTGCCCCTACTGAGGTGCACAGGCCGCCGCTGCCGTTGATGTCATACCTGCCGTCGTAGGCGGAGGCGTGGGTGGCCGATGGCCTGGCCGCTCCCTGCACGATGCAGTCATAGACCTTGCCATCGACATTGTTGGCCAGCACTGCCGACAGTGAGCCGGAGAAGAAGGCGTCGGCCACGCCGAGGCTGTGGACTTGTGCGTTGCTGCTGATATTGCCGAAGAGGGAGCTTTCGCGTTCGCTGGTGTAAAGGCCGTTTACGAAGTGCCCACCGCCGTTGTAGATGCCTTTCCACCCAGCAGCTTTCACCCATTTCCTGGCATTTTCGCTGGCTATCAAGTAGTCGTTGAGGAAGTTGAGGTTCAGGTTGATGTTGCAGAGTTGCTGGAACCACTGGCCTTCCTCGTTGGTGAGGACAGCGAGTGCCAGTTGTGCGCCGGTTTTGATGATGAAGGGGTCTTCGGCAACGCCTGTTCCGCCAGCATAGTCGGTGGCGATGGTGCCGTCCCACACCTGGTTGGGCGTGGTGTTGAAGTAAATCCGCCTGGAGGGTGTAAGGATGGGGCGCTTGGCAATGGGCTTGAAGGTCATTGTCGCGTAGAAGGAGCCGTTGGCAATGGCGGTTGCGACGGGCGAGCCTCCGGACTCGCCGATGCTGATGGCGTTGCAGTTGTCGGGGAAGTCCAAGCCTGTCTTCATCGAAATGAGCTGCTGGTTCTCGCTCCAGCTGACGGTTTTCTCCTTATGGGTGACGCTGGTGACGAGGTCGTAGGCGGCATCGCCCTTTGGTATGGTCACGGGAGTGGCGGCGAGCCATGCTGAAGGTGTCATAACCATCGACTTCTGGGCATCGGCTATTGATTGTTCCAATGAGGTGGAAGCGAAACGTTCTTTGAGTGCCACGTAACCTTCCCACTCCTTGTTGACCACCAGGCGGGGATAGTAGCCAGCCTGGAACTTGAAGTGGAAGGGAGCCTCCTCGTCGCTTTCCAGCAGACGTGCGTCAGCTTTCTTGCCCGTGGTGAGCTTGTCGGTGGTGATTCCCTGTGTGGTGACGGGTGTCATGAAGTCGCCCTCGGTATATTCGGTGACGGCTGTGCCCGCATAGAGACACTTGTCCCAGTAGCTGTTGCTGAGTGCCTGAATGGGTTCGGCCTTACTCTTGCCCAGGATGGTTTTGTAGTTGTCGCGGAGGATGCGTGTGCCGGTGACGAGCGTGTTGACAATGCGCTCCTCCTTGTTGTCCCATTCAAGGCTGCCGCAGATGCCGCCCACGGGGCTGGTGGCACCAACGAGCAGTCCGGCGAAGACGCAGAATTCAATCTTCGACTCGGTGGGCTCGCCCGTTTTATAGCTGTCACCCGGAGTCATCGTGCCCACGATTCCGGCCATGGAGCCGCCCCAGGTATCGACGGTGGCGTTGCAGACGTTTCCGCGGACGTAACTGTTCTTCTCCATCAGTCCTACGATGCCTCCGGCGTGGAGCACTTGGTCGTGCAGGGCACCGTTGGTGGCACAAGCCTCGACCGTGCCCGAATGAAGAATGCCCGTGATGCCGCCCATTGCTTTGACTTTCTGAGTGGAGGAGAGGTCGGCATCGGCCACACAGTCGAAGATGACACCGTTTTCGGTTGTGGCGGCGATGCCTCCCACGGTGCTCCTGGCGGCCCGGTTCTTGATGGTGACCTTAGCGGTAGAGTGGGCGACGTGGCCGATGTTGCTCCCCACGATGCCGCCAACAGACGAGTAGTAGGCTGTGGTGAGCGCTCCGTCGGCATGGACAGCATAGATGATGCTGCCCGACGTGTTCTCGCCGCACACAATGCCGCACTTGGCATTGGTCTGGAATGAATAGATGTAGGCGTCGGCGACATTGAGATAGGCAATCAATCCCTTTGACACCCCAAACAGACCCAGATATTCCAAGTCGTAAGAGGTGCAGTTGAGTCCGCGCACGGTGTGCGGCTGGCCGCCCTCCTGATGAGGGTTGATGCCCAGGAAGCGGCCTCTGAAGGGACTGTCGTAAGTCCCTATGGGTGTCCATTCGCGTTGCTCACCGTCGTCGAGGACGTTGAGGTCGATGTCGTTGTCCAGGACGAAGACGAGGCCTTTGCCGTAGTTGTCGGTATTGACCCGGTATGCAAGTTCTGCCAGTTGTCCTGGCGTGCTGATGACGATGGGGTCTTGCATTGTGCCCTGATGGCTGTAGTCAAGGGCTTCGCGGTGGTTTTCCCACGAGTCGGCACTGGCAGTCATCGCGGTCAGCACCCCAATGAGGCAAAGCGTAAGGCGTTTCATATTGTTTCTCGTTATTTTTTCGTTATGACGTTATTTTGTTATCCCGTGATAACGTTATAACGAAATAACGTTATCACGGGATTCCTGATTCAAAACTGGTATTTGAAAACCTCGTGTCCGGCGCTGATGATGTAGACGCCCTGCTGGCGGAGCGGGACGAAGAGCGTGGATGAGGTGGCATCCTTGCGGCAGACACAGACGCCGTCGAGGGTGTACACGCGGACGCACTCGCCGGGCTGGAGGCCGCTGAGAGTGATGCCGCCAGTGCTGCTTTCTGCCACCGTGTTGTGGCGCTCGTCATTCGGAGTGGCGAGGATGCGCGTGAGTTCGCCCGGGTCGCTGGTGGGGAAGAGCTGCACCAGATGGGCATTGCCATCAGGGAAGACGTTCTCCACCACCACTTCTCCGTCGTCCTCGTCGGTGTGGTTCATGTCCATGACGTGGCAGTTGATGTAGGCCAGCGTGGGTTCGGCGATGCCGCTGACGCTAATGGTGGCCCACGCCTTGCGCTGGCCGGCCACCTGCACAAAGTCGGTGGGGCGGACGAGCACCTCTGCATCGTCGGCGATGGGGTCGGTTCCTGCTGGGTTGGCGTAGATGCCCACGTGCACGCCGGAGTCGTCGTTCAGCCCTCTGTGGTCAATCAGCTCTACGACGAAGGTGTTCACCCCGTCCTCAATGTCGCGGCTGATGAGCTTGGCCTCGACAATCTCGAAGATGACGCGCTGGAGCGGCTTCTCATGGGTCTGCGAGAGGAAGCTCATGGCACGGAAGCGCGGATGGCGGCGTGCGCGGAACACGTTGTTGTAGTCCACGGTCACCTTGCTGCTGATGAAGCCGTCGAAGTCCTCGCCGATGGGGTATTGCACCACAAAGGTCTTGACGTGGCGGGGGGCAACGTACGACTCGTCGATGTCGAACATCTCTCCGTTGATGTTCACGTGGACGGTCTGGATGGCCGAGGTGCCTGTGTTGCGCACTTCCACGTTGACGGGGAGTGTCGGGCTTCCCATCAGCGACTCGCGTCCGTAGCCCACTTCATATTCGAAGCTGTTGCGGAAATACTTGTCGTTGTGCATGATGACCCCTGCTCCCGTCTTCGGGTTGGCCAGTGTATAGACGGCGCTGATGTGCGAGTCGTCGAGGAATCCGTCGAAGTCGGTCATCACTCTCAGGCTGTCCACCTCTGCACCCACGGTGATGGGGGCGGTGATTTGCGGCGCGTTGGTCAGGTGTATGCGCGAGGCGTTGAGCTTGAGGCCCGTCCATCCGGTGTCTATCGACGAGCCGTCGTCGTTGGTTGCGGCGTTGTTCGACTCCGTCCAGAGGAGTGCAAAGTCGTCAAGGTTTGAGGCTTCCCTGTCGCACACGATTTTCACTTTCGAGGGCATGCAATAGCCCACGCCCACGTCGGCGCCTGCCCGCCCGTCGCTGGTGCCGTCCATGTCGAGCGTTTTCACGTAGATGTCGCGTATGGAGTCGCTCTTTTCGTAGAGCATGGCGATGACACCGTTCTGTCCCACTCGGTTCATGAAGAAATTGACGGGGCTGATAGGCTCGTCCTCATAGCTCACTGCATCGGTGTTGAGCGGCTTCGATGCGTAGCGCATAGTGGGCTTCTCGGCTCCGGCCTTCTGTATGATGGAGGCAACGAGCACGGTGTCGTTGCGCATGATGAGGTCGTACTGGCCCACGTGTTGCGTGTTGTTGATGTCGAAGAGCGGTGTAGGCTTGCTCCAGGCCTTGCCGTCGTAGGTCTTCAGCACAAGATGGCCGTTGAAGTTGATGTTGTCGAGTTCCTGTACCTCCGCGCCATTCGTTGGCGAAAGCGAAATCTGTCCGTGCTGGTAGATGCAGGCGGCGTGGCCGTCGTCCTGAATGGTGACCACCGGCTTCAGGTCGGCATAGTCGTCGGGCAGGTCGGAGTCGCTGATGGTGGTCTGTTCCCATTGTCCACCTTTTAATATAGATGCGCGTATGCGTGAGAGCTTCATCACCTCGCTATTGAAGTCCACGGCATTCTTCTCGTCGGGTGTGCCCACGGTGCTCTTCATCTGCTCATAGACCACTATCTCGTGGTTGCCCCGCTTCGAGCGCATGTGGTTGGCGGCTGTTGTGCCTGGTGTCGAGAGGCGGGTGGCGGGGAGTGAGGCTTGTGAGGTGAGCGTGTCGGACAGTGCTACGAGCGACACCTGGTCATCGTCGTAGTTGCCGGGTGTGCGCAGGTCGTTGAAGACAATGTGGTCTTCGTCGAGGAAATGCGGGTTGGCGTCGATGGCGATATTGTTGACAAGCACCTTTCCGAAGGTGCTGGCCACGGGAGCCTCTTCAGCCTTGAACACCTTGCCTACGGGCCTTGCCTTCGACTTGGGAATCCAGTAGGGGAAGTCGCTGTGGAAGGGGTTGTGGTCCGAGTCGGGTATGAGACCCTGTGCGCCGAAGGCGAATCCCGCCTGTCCCGACCAGTGGAAGATGAATGTGCGTAAGTCGAAGAAGGCCTGCCCCATTGCCACTCCCGACAATTCCAGGCCTACGCCTGGCTTCTCACCTGAGAAGGGGCCTTCCAAGCCGAACTGCACGCCCACCTTGCCTCCCACGCGCAGGCCTGCCTGAATATTGACCACGGAGTTCATAAAGCTGGGCGTGGAGAGCGAGAGTGTGGCCGATGCACGGCACTTGGCGCCCAGGCGGAAGAAGTAGCCCTGGTTTTGTGAGTTCCAGTTGTCCTTGACGGTCTTGTCGAAGGTCTTGAGGCCGAGATCGACCTGTGACGACACCTCAAAGGCGCCGCAGAGTTTGATGTTTGTGTATTTGCTCAGTTTGTTGAAAACCTCAGCAATCTTCGATGTGGCTCCCCCCAAATCGGTAGTCGATAATCCCAGCCCGTAGCCGAAGAAGCCTGAGAGGTTGGTCAGCTGGAAGTAGCGCTTCTTGTCGGCAATGCGGCACTTCAGCTCAAACTTGCCTCCGCCGAACCAGCCCTGACCCACGTGGCTTGACGACATGTCGAAGACCTCGCTGGTCTGGCTGTAAACCCAGTCTTTGAAATTGTCTTCCTTGTCCCTCAACTTCACTTTGTCGCCAATGAACGACTGGCCCACTTTCTTGTTGACGTCGTAGAAGGTGTTCTCATATTTTTCCTTCGCCTTCAGTTCCTGGCGCGCCTTGCTCATTTCCTTGGTCTCGTTTTCGCGCTGCAGGGTGTCGCGGCCTACGGCGACGTTGACCTTGAAGCTGATGATTTGCTTGCGGAAGTCGGCCTCGGCACTGGTGGTAATCATGACGGGCTTGATGTTGAACTTGAACTGAACGGGCAGCTTCAGGTCGAAGCCTGACGAGGCGAATCCGCCTGCCACCTTCTCGTCGTCTTCCTTGCTGGAGCCGGTCATGTTGTCGTCTATCTCCTTCTCGGCGCTCTTGTTGTCGTCTTCGCGGTTGGCCTTCATGTTGAAGAAGGTGGGGAATTCGTCGTAGGCCATGTTGCCTGCCGTCAGTTTCAGCCGGGCCATGGTGTTGCTCTCTATGACATCGACGAGATTGAAGCGCACGCTGTAGTAGTCGCGGCTGAACGAGGTGTATTTGTTGGCGCTATAGACCAGCACCTTCTTGTCCTTGGCCTCGGTGGTGCTCTTTGTGGTGAGGTTTGTGGCGTAGAGGAAGCAGTCGGGTATGGTTCCGCCCTTTGGCCTTGAGAAGTTGGCCTGTATCTGTGCGTAGCGGTCGATGGCCTTGTTGTCAAGCAGTTTGGGGTAGTCCATTCCGCAGTCCTCGTAGTAGGTCACGGTATCTACGGCGTTCTTGGCCGCAAGGTCAATCTCGTCAACGGTGCACAGCTCGTGGTCAATGCGGTTGCGCACCACGATGGCTTTCTCGTCGTTCAGGTTGAGGAAGGCCGACTCGCTGACCACGATGCCGTCATCGTCGTTGAACCGCCCTTTCTTCAGGGTGATGGTGGCCATGCAGCGGTCTTCGCTCACGAATCCCGTCTCGTCGTCGGCAGCACCGGCATATTTGTACATCACGGGGAGGAAGCCTTTGGCCAGAATCTCGATGTATGCCGGCTTGCCCATAGTGAGCACCTTGTGCACGCTGCTCTTGCGGTCGAATCCCAGGTATTTCACCGACTTGCTGTACGTTGGCTCGCCGTTGGCGTCCACTTGGTCTATGTGGATGGTGGCCGAGGGGATGGGGTTGCCGCGATAGTCGAAGAGCGAGAGGTAGAGCGTGTCATACTTCTCGAAGAGCCCCGTTCCCAGCCAGTTGAAGTTGATGAACTCGCGGTCTTTGTGGCGGTCCAGGCTGAAGGTGGGCGAAAGGCGCATGCGGGTGAAGCGGTCTTCCAGGTCCACGCCGGGGTGCAGCCGCTTCTTGTTGATGCGCAGCTTGTTCTCGTCGCCGATGAGCACCACGTCGAGAATGTCGTGCCCCTTCGGCACATAGAAGCTCTGGAACGACTTAGCCTGCAGTTGCAGCTGGGTGGTGTCGCTATGCGTCAGCCCGTCCTCGTCCATATAGCCGGTGACGTACTCCATCGAGTAGCTGTTGCCCGTGAGCTGGCGCTTGCGGTCCAGCTGGAAAATATAGACATTGGCGTTGTCCCAGTCGAAGACGGTGTACTTGAAGCGCTTCTGCTGGGTGCGGTCAGAGACCCTCGTCACGGTGATGACATACTCCGTGCTGGGCGGCGACACCAACGGCAGGTTGACGAAGAAGTAGCTGCTCACCGTCAAGACCTGCTTCTCGCCGCTGTCGCTCTCCTCCACCTCCACCTCGTAGCTGTCGGCCGAGGCGCTGTCGTCGCTGATGTGGAAGCAGAGCAGGGTGTGGTCGCGCATCGTCCAGAACTGTTGCTGCTGCGCCAGGCCCTTCATCGCCTGCGAGGCGAGCATCTGCCTCACGCGGTCGGTCTCGAAGCTGTTGCCGTCCACGTCGCCGCTTTCCACCAGCCGCCAGTTCAGGGTCTTGTTGGCAAACTCTATCTTGTTGAAGTCGTTCAGGTCAGCAGCATTGTTGGCCATATATAGTTTGAAGTCGCCTGCTGTCGCCCCGATTGTGGCCAGCAGAAAGGCGAAGATAGCCGAAAGCTTTTTCATATTTAAGCAGTTTAGGTTTATTGTCTGCAAATTTACTTAATTTAGTTGAATATAAGGCAAATTTTGGAAAAAATTTTTGTTTTTACTGAAAAAAACACGGAAAAGTTTTGGTGGTTCCAGAAAAATGCGTACCTTTGCACCCGCATTTCAGACAGAGGTCTGGTGCCAAATGCTAAATTGTGTTTGGGGTATGGTGTAATGGTAACACTGCAGATTCTGGTCCTGCCTTTCCTGGTTCGAGTCCGGGTACCCCAACTAGTTAGTCCGCTAAGTCACTGAAAAATCAGTACTTAGCGGATTTCTTTTGTCCTAAATTGGCGTGTTTTTGGCGTGATAATTATTGTTTTGGCGTTCCTTGACTCCTGATTTTGCAGTTTGTAATCTCAGAGTTTGCAGATAGAGGCTTTAATATTTGGGTATTCTGTATTCTCTGAGATTGAGCCAGACCATTAAGCCTATTGAACAAACAAAGAACAATAACACTAATAATGGAAACCACAGTCTCTCCCATAACACATCCCATAGGCATCTGTTGAATGCAGCATATATGGCATAGCCTACACTGGTTATTGCCATAATAATCATTGCCCAGAAGTTCCACCAAGAAAGATAGATACCCTTGTTGTTAAGCACCTTCTTTAATTCCTCAGTCTTCTTGTCACATGTTCCAGTGAGT
>CADACW010000057.1 GCA_902786565.1 uncultured Prevotellaceae bacterium
GCCTGCGCCGATGGTACTGCAATGCAATGCGGGAGAGTAGGAGGCCGCCTTCTTTTCAAAGGGAATCCCCGATTCACTGAAGTGTTTCGGGGATTTCTGCTTTTATGGAATTTCGTGTTTCTGTGATGAAGCCATGGTTCAGCCAATGCTGAGTCAGGGCTTTCTCGTTGAGGATGTTGTTGGTTTTGGTTATCTCTGTTATGTCATGCCATGCGACGGCGGAGAGCTTGATGCTAAAAAGTGTGAGGTTGAATTTACACAGTACGTATGGCAATCGACGATGCTTTTTGATGCTGTTTGAGCCATTAAAACAGAAAAATCCCTGAACCGTTTGGTGTTTTGGTGATTTCTTTGTAAATTTGCAGCGATAAAAGAATAACCATTATGACCACGACGATTACAAACCCATCTACGAAGTGGCATCCAAGTACCTTATGGACGACGAGCGTGTAGTTAAGATTCTGCTCTCTGCCCTGTTGTGGAAGACGGTGGTGGAGGTGACAACGCGGTGCAACGAGCTGATGATTGTTGAGCGCGAGCCTGTGTCGGTGTTCTGTCTGGACTGCCTTGTTGTGACTGTGGACAATGACGGTCACCAGGAGCAAAGTGGGCAACTGCAGGAGCAGAACGTGCTTATCAGGCAGCAGGAAGCTGTTCTAAGGAAGTCGGTGATGGCTATAAAGGGTATGATGAGCTCCGAACAGGTGGCAACAGCATTGGTGCTTACGATAGCCGGCGTGGAGCGACTTAGCGTGGGTTGACATGGGATGGTTTGCTGCTATGAGATTTGTTAGTATCATCATATTGTTATTGTGCACCTTTGAAATGATAGCTCAAAATGCAGGAGAGTCTTCATTGAATCAGGATAGATTGTTGCGTAGCTACGTTTTATGCAATGGTCGCAAGGTGGAAGCCATGTACTACCATAAGCATGATAATCAGGTTTACCTTGGTTGTGAGGACTATTCCCGTACGGCTGTCGACACAGCTTTAGCAGGGCGTATTGAGGTGCCGCAGCAGGTGGTGGGGCCTGACGGGCAGGAATACATTGTCTGGGGAGTGTCGCGTCATGCCCTTGCTGATTGTCGTCATATCACTGAGGTGGTGCTGCCCGACAGCCTACATGACATTGGCGACCAGTCGTTCATGAACTGTCGCTCGTTGCGTCAGATGGTTCTTCCTCCGGGAACTACATATCTCTGGCCTTATGCATTCCGTGGGTGCACCAACCTGATGCGTATTGAGGTGAAAGCAGCTGTTCCTCCCGACTCTTACAATGATGTATTCGACGAGCGCACCTTGCGGTTTGCCACCCTCGTGGTGCCGGCTGCCAGTGCCGATGCCTACCGCAATGCCTTTGTCTGGAACATGTTCCACTATTTTTCGTCCAACTGGGACTTTCGATGATTTGCCCGTCGTTCCTTGGCAATCTTGGCCGTAGAGAGTGCATAGATGTGTTTCTGCCACTCCTGCCACTCGTTGAGCAGTGTCTCGCGTATTCGGTCGCGGTCTTCGCTGGTGAACCTTTGGTCTAGGCGGTCGACGTAGTCGTAGCAAAACTGGTTGACGATCATCACTCGCTGTGTCAGGTCTGGCCATCGGTACTCCCATTGCGTCAGTGTGTCAGTATGTTGGGTCAGCTGTGTGTTCTCCATCTGTTCGTGCAGCGCTTTTATGGCTTCCTCCTTGGCGTAAGCCACGCGGTTCAGCTCGTTGTCCATGGCTTGAACACGCCAGGCCAGCATCGCCACCACAGCGAGCAGTACTGCCACTACGGCAGCCACCGCCCAAGTCATGATTCTTGTCTTGCGTGACTTTAGCCTGACGATGTCGGTCCGCACCTCCTGTACGCTCTGGTAGCGCCTGTCGATGGGCAGCAGGCAGTGGCTCCATATTTTCTGGTAGGTGGCGGGCAGTGGCAGTTCGCTGATGATGACGCCGAGCGAGTAGATGTCGTTGCGCAGGTCGAGGTCTGCCGTGCCACGTCCGTTGCCCGTCGGCGATGCGCCGGCCGCTTGTTCCGGTGCCATGTATCTTTTTGTCCCGGCTTGTTGCTTCAGCATGGCGAAGCTGTCTGTGTCGGCCAGTCCGAAGTCAATCAGCTTCACGTGACTGCCGTTGCGGGTAATCATGATGTTCTGCGGCTTCAGGTCTCGGTGGACGATGCCCATCGAGTGAATGTAGTCCACGGCCTGAAGCAGTTCGTCGAGGATGCGTAAGGCCAGCCGTCTGCCTCCACCCTGCGCCGAGGCGTTTTCGCCAGTGCTGTCGTTGAGCCATTCTCTCAGGGTGATGCCGTCTACATATTCCATCACGATGCAGGTGCCCAGGCCGCCCACCTGTTCCAGCCCCACTGTCTGCACCACGTTGGGGTGCTGCATCTGTATGAGTATCTCAAACTCCTTGCGCAGCATCTGGCGTGTGAGTGCATTGTCAGTGCCTTGGGTGTTCATCCCTTTCAGCATGAACCACCGTCCGTAGCGTTGCGCACGTGCCAGGACATTATATTCCGAAGTGCGCACGATGCTCACGTCGGTGAAGTCGCTGGAGATGTCCTCCGCCTTGATGCTGCCGATGTATCCAGAACTTTCTTCCAAAGAATAATAAAAATAAAGAATAAAAAAACACTGGGGGTCAGTCTCTCAGGTGTTCGAACTGCACGCCTCCGCTCTTTCCGCAGATGTAGGCCGTCGGCGGGTTCTTGCCCTGCTGCAGCTGGTCCAGGTAGAGGGGCTGCCCCTCGATGATGATACCGCAGAGGAAAGTGTCGCCCTCTTTCAGCCTTGTGTTCTCAGAGTGTGTGACGCGGAAGTGCAGGCTGCCATTATACACTACGTCGCACACACGTCCCGGCTGCCACGTCAGTCGCAGGTGGTCGCCCGGTGTCAGTCCGTCGATGATGCTGAGTCTGCGTCCCATAAAAGGCGTGCTGCTGTCCTCCACATCGTCTGGCTTGCTGGCATTGTTGACAAAGGCGCTGAAGTCGGCATAGCCGACAAAGCGTGCCAGTATGGAGAGTGTTGAGAGACGCGGTTCGCGCCCTTCGTCCATGATTCCCCAGATGCGCTTCAGCGTGTTTCGGCTCACCATTTCGCCCACGCGGGCAAATATTCGCTCACTCAGCAGGTCGAAGTCCTTTGGTGCCAGCAACGTCCGTCCCATGGCCTCTTCTATGCTTTGCCGCAGTTTGGCAATATTCTCTTTTGTTGCTATCATAGTGCAAAGGTACTCATTTTCTGCCATACGTCAAGCATCTTTTTCCGGGAAAAATTCAATTGTACGTGGAAATGGGCTGGAATGGGCTTGTACGGTTTCGCAGAAAAGCATTATCTTTGCCGCGAAATTGAAACATCTCACAAATTATCAACTCTAAAACAAATGTTATGAAAAGACGAACACTTACGCTTTTTACTTTGCTGTTGGTGACTGTGCTTACAGTTACAGCACGTAGTGTGCGCCGCTGGGACTTCACACAGTGGAGTGCGGCAACAGTTGAGAATCTTAAGGCCGACGCGGCCGGATGGTCGGACATTGAGAAGGCTAATGCCACCGAACCAACTGAGCTGTCGGCCGGCAACTGCTTCTGGGAGGTGACCGCCCAGGGAATGACTGAGGGCGTGACGCTACAGGCCAACGGCCAGCCCATCGCCGAGCTGGAGGGATTGCTTTACACGAACACAAGGAATCGCTCTTTAGCCATCGCCGTGAACTATGGTGACCTCACTTCCACCGGCACTGACTTCGCCCCCTACCACGGCCCGTCATACCTGTGGCTTGGCGGCAAGGAGCAGAACTATCTCGTCATCCCCAGCGTGCCCGCAGGTGCCAAGATCCGCATCGGCGTGGAGAGCCACAAGGTGACAGACTCAAGGGGTGTACAACTCTTCCTGGGTAACGGCAACACCGGCACACAGCTGAAGGACGCCGAGGGCAACGACGTGCCCACCGTGACTGCCTATACCGAGCAGGAGTGGGTGGTGCCTACCGATGCCGCCGACGAGAAGAACACTGACGGCACCTACAACGTGCAGATACGCAACACCAACGGATGCCACATCTATTATATAGAGGTGGACGACGCAAGTTCATGGATATTCGCCAACGGTGTGAGTCGGGAGACCATCGCCAATCTGCAGGCTGACGAAACATGGGAAGTGACGTTGAACGACGACGGCACTTTCAATAGGGCTGCCGAGACAGCCAAGCACACAGGCCCCTTCTATGCTAATGGCGTAGAGATAGCCGAAGTGGAAGGTCTGGCACTTGGAACAAGTGGTCTGAGCACTTCAAACAACGTCATCCTGTTCAGCAACAAATTCCGCATCAACCGCGACAAGATGAGGCTCATTCTGCCGCAGCTCGTGGCCGGACAGACCATCACCGTGCGTGCACATAGTGCCAATTCCGATGCCACAGACAGAGGCCTCCGTATTGAAACTGATATGGCCGCCGTGGTGAAGCAGCCCAAGGACGGGCTTGTGCCAGGTAAAAACGTGGCCTCCGACGACCGTGAGCAAGACGGCAACTTCACCTTCGTATGGCGCGTGACATCGAACATCACCGAGCCTACCGACATCCCCCTCATCGCCATCACGGGTGGAGTGGATATTGCGTCAATCGTGATTGACCGTTCTGTAGGAACCACACCGGCACCCAATCCTTTGTTCAGCTATTTCAAAGCCGAGGTGAACGGACGGCAGATGTCTTTCCACATCACCGACTTTAAGGCACACACCGTGGAGACCTATCCCTGCGAGGAGTTCCCATACGGAAAAGCCATCGAACTCTTTGAGGGCGAGACCGAGCATTACATCAACGACGGCTCCAACTTCTGTCTCAGCATCCCTGCAAAGGTGGTCAATCCCGACGATGGCGAGACATACAGCGTGGTGGGCATCGCTGACGATTCGTTTATGAATATGTGGTATTTCGGTGCTACAGTGACCGTGCCAGAGGGCGTGGCGTATGTTGGCAAGCGTGCATTCTTCAACAACAGATGGGCCAAAATCGTGTTGCCTTCCACGCTCAACAGCATTACCGGCGATGCCTTCGGCAAGTCGTGGAACTTAGAGGTGATGAAGGTCGCCATGCGTACTCCTGTCAGCAAGGCCGTCGTCGGCGGAGACCAGAAAGGGGACAAGGCATCGGCCAAGCTGCTCGTGCCCTACGGCACCAAGGAGGCCTACGCCGCAGCAGAATACTGGAGCCTCTTCGGCACCATTGAGGAGTTCCGACCAACGGGCACCGTCTTCACCGCACAGACGGAGCAGGGCATCGACATGCAGTTCCGTGTGCTCAGTGAGGATGACATGACCGTAGAGACCTACGCCGAGCCTTACACGGAGGGCAAGCCT
Source organism: uncultured Prevotellaceae bacterium (assembly GCA_902786565.1). GTDB lineage: Bacteria > Bacteroidota > Bacteroidia > Bacteroidales > Bacteroidaceae > Prevotella. Next base: position 5,355 of record CADACW010000057.1, read on the forward strand.
TTCTCGCCTGCCATTGACAAGAACTTCAGCGGCGAGCTCATCGTTCCCGCCGAGATTGAGGGCTACCGCGTGGTGGGCATCGGCGGATGGTCGTTCCGCGAGTGCTCAAAAATCACCAGTGCCAGTCTGCCCGTGGGCATCACCTACATTGGTGGATCGGCCTTCCGCATGGCCACCAGTCTGCAGTCGGTCAACATCCCGGAGGGCGTGGAGAGCATTGGCGAGTATGCGTTCAATGGAAACGCCATGACCAACATCACCCTGCCTTCGACGCTGAAGCGCATCACCGGCGACAAAGTGTTCAAGAACGACAATGCGAAGCGCGAGGATGGCGAGTTCACCGTTATAGCCAATATGACCGAGCCGTGCTATATGGACGAAGGCTCCATCCACTATAAGTCCTATTACCACCTCTACGTGCCGAAGGGCAGCAAGGAGGCCTATCTGGCCGACCCGCTGTGGAGCCAGTTCGGCAAGATTCGCGAGATTGGCGAGGTGGACGAGGAGGTGAAGGACATGGTGTCGGCCAACGACGTGACGCTGAAGGCCGGCGAGAACGCCAAGCTGACCGTCAGCCTGACCACCAAGGACACTGACTACAACGCCTACCAGTTCTTTCTCTATCTGCCCGAAGGTGTCAGCATTGCCACCACTGCAAGCGGCCATAAGATAGTGTCGGAGCTGACCGACAGGAAAAAGGCCATCCGCGAGGCCGGCGACGGTAGCATTATGATGGTAGCCTACGCAACCGACAGCAATGCCGACGCTCTTGCTTCCGGCCCGCTGATGGAGATAATGCTTACCGTGGACGAAGCCGTGGCCGCTGGCGAATACACCGCCCGCTTGGAGCGTGTTGCCTGCTCCACCCGCGAAAGCAAGTCTGTCAGTCTGCCCTCAGCCACCTTCACCATCACCGTTGAGAAGGCCGCCGAGCCTGAGGTGCCTGCCATCGTCGAAGCAGAGGATGTGGAGGGAGACCCTGCCGGAAGCATCACCCTGCCCATCTTCCTCAACAACCAGACTGACATCACTGGCTTCTACTTCGACCTGACGCTGCCCAAGGGCGTGACCGTGGCCGATGGCGGCACAAAGCTCGTGGGCAACTATGCAGACAGCAAAATAATGCTTACGTGCCAGCCTTGGAGCAGCGACATGGGCGACAACGTGAACACTTGGCGCTTCATCGCCTTGCCGATGGACGGGAGCAAGTTCCTTGCCAATGCCGGGCACGTGATGAACATCACCCTCAGTGTCGACCCGAACATGCAGGCTGGTGTCTATAGCGCAAGGCTGAACGTGCATAAGCTTATTGAGGTGTCCGACGAGTCTGAAGGCAGCCGCGCCATGCGCGTGATGCGTGCACAGGCCGACGCACCGACAACATCGTATGCCAAAATCACCATCAAGTCCAAGACTGTGCTGCAAGGCGACGTCAACAGCGATTTCGTGGTCGACGTGGCCGACATTGCCACCGTCATCAGCGTCATGGCCGGCACCTCGTCAGTCTCGTCAGCAACTGCCGACGTGAACCTTGACGGCATGGTCGATGTGGCCGACATCGCCACCATCATCAGCAAGATGGCTGGCAACAGCCGCCGCCAGAGGAGCAGGAAGGAGTGAGCCGCAGAAAGTGCATATAAGCAGAAGAGGGGGGACGTGAAAACGCCCCCTTTTCTGTAATAAGCCATTCGCGGTATGGTTAAATTAGGTTTGCATTTTTGGTGGTTTCCGCATTTATTCGTACCTTTGCAGCCGATTCCAGGGCGCGCTGATGCGTCGGCGAGCCATTGAGCACTATGCTGGAGACAAAGAAAAGCCGCCAGGCTGACTTGGAAAGAGGGCGCTTGCAGCGGTTCCTGCTGGGACTGGTGCTGGCTTTGGCATTGCTGTTTGTCGGCTTCGAGTACACCGTTTCGCCTGACGACCCGCTCGATGACGACGACTTGCTGGAGCAGTTTGCGCTTGATGCCGAGCTGTCGCCCCTGCTTCGCCCTGAGAGCGAGCTGGCACTTGCCCCCAAGGCCGAACCGAGTCCCACCACCAAGATTGTGGTGGCCGAAGACGATGCGGCGGAGCAGGAACCGCAAGAGGACGACGAGCCCGTAGAGACGGACATGAGCGGCGACATGGAGGCCGTGGACGACGATGAGGAGGAAATGACGATGGAGCCCCCCGCCCCTGACGACGAGGAGGCCATCAGCTTCCGCATCGTGGAGGACCTGCCCCAGTTTCCCGGCGGTGCTGTAGAGATGATGAAGTGGCTGACGCGCAACCTGAAGTACCCGCGCACTGCCGAGCAGCGCAGGCTGCAAGGCAAGGTGGTGGCCGAGTTCATCGTCAACAAAGATGGCTCCATCACCGATGTGGCCATCGTCAAGTCGCTCGACCCCGCCTGCGACCGCGAGGTGCTGCGCGTGCTGCGCATGATGCCCCGCTGGAGTGCCGGCATACAGAACGACCAGCCCTGCCGCACCAAGGTGTGCATCCCCGTGGTGTTCCATCTGTGACGAATACAAAACAAATACAATAGATTATGAAGCTTTACACTGCCGACGAAATTCTGAAAATGGTAAACGACGGGCTCGACGCTCTGGCCTACGACCGCCGTCCGTCTTCGCTCTATGCCCCTGTGAAGTATGTGCTCTCGCTGGGCGGCAAGCGCATGCGCCCCGTGCTGATGCTCCTGGGCTACAACCTGTTCAAGGCCGACCCGCAGCACATCCTGATGCCCGCCCTGGGCCTGGAGACCTATCACAACTACACGCTGCTGCACGACGACCTGATGGACAATGCCGACCTGCGCCGAGGCCACGAGACGGTGCACAAGAAGTGGGATGCCAACACGGCCATTCTCTCTGGCGACTCCATGCTGGTGCTGGCCTATCAGCGCATGCAGCAGGTGGACGCCCGCCATCTGCCACAGGTCATGGACCTCTTCACCGAGACGGCCCTGGAGATTGGCGAGGGCCAGCAGTACGACATGGACTTCGAGACGCGCCTCGACGTGACCGAGGATGAGTATATCGAGATGATCCGCCTGAAGACCAGCGTCCTCCTGGCCTGTGCGCTGAAGACGGGTGCCATCCTTGCCGACGCCTCAGAGAGCGACGCCCAACTGCTCTACAAGTTTGGCGAGCAGATAGGCCTGGCCTTCCAGCTGCAGGACGACCTGCTCGACGTCTATGGCGACCCGAAGGTGTTTGGCAAGGCCATCGGCGGCGACATCACGTCGAACAAGAAGACCTATATGCTCATCAATGCCGTAAACCGTGCCGACGCCCGCCAGCGCGAAGAGTTGGACCGCTGGATTAGCGCCACCGACTTCGACCGTCAGGAGAAGATTGCCGCCGTGACACGCCTCTACGACGAGATAGGCATCCGCAGCCTGTGCGAGCAGAAAATCAGCTACTACTTCGAGCAGGGCATCCGTCTGCTCGACCAGGTGGGCGTGGCTGACGGGCAGAAGGAGCAGCTGCGCCGCTACACGGCATCGCTGATGCAGCGCGAGTGGTAACACATCAAGGATAACAACAATAAAATAAGATAAGAAGAAATGTTTGAGAACCTATCGGAACGGCTGGAGAGGTCGTTCAAAATTCTGAAAGGTGAGGGTAAGATAACCGAGATAAATGTTGCCGAGACCCTCAAGGACGTGCGCCGTGCCCTGCTCGACGCCGACGTTAACTATAAGGTGGCCAAGCAGTTCACCGACACCGTCAAGCAGAAGGCCCTGGGCATGAACGTGCTCACCGCCATCAAGCCCAGCCAGCTGATGGTGAAGATTGTGCACGACGAGCTGACGGCCCTGATGGGCGGACAGGCCGTGGACATGAAGCTGGAAAACCGGCCCGCCATCATCCTTATGTCGGGCCTGCAGGGTTCAGGTAAGACCACCTTCAGCGGCAAGCTGGCCAACCTGCTGAAGACGCGCCAGCACAAGCAGCCGCTGCTGGTGGCCTGCGACATCTACCGCCCCGCCGCCATCGAGCAGCTGAAGGTGGTGGGCGAGAGCGTGGGCGTCGATGTCTATACCGAGCCGGAGAACCGCGATGTCGTCTCCATTGCCCAGCACGCCATACGCAAGGCCAAGCAGGAGGGCTACAACGTGGTCATCGTCGACACCGCCGGCCGTCTGGCCATCGACGAGGAGATGATGAACGAGATTGCTGCCCTCAAGTGGGCCATCAAGCCCGACGAGACCCTCTTCGTGGTCGATGCCATGACCGGACAGGATGCCGTGAACACCGCCAAGGAGTTCAACGACAAGCTGGACTACGACGGCGTGGTGCTGACCAAACTCGATGGCGACACCCGTGGCGGTGCCGCACTGAGCATACGCACCGTCGTCACCAAGCCCATCAAGTTCGTGGGTACCGGCGAGAAGATGGACGCCATCGACGTGTTCCACCCCCAGCGCATGGCCGACCGCATCCTGGGCATGGGCGACGTGGTGAGTCTGGTGGAGCGGGCGCAGATGCAGTTCGACGAGAAGCAGGCACAGGAGCTGGAGAAGAAAATCCGCAAGGACAAGTTCGACTTCGACGACTTCATGTCGCAAATACAGCAAATCAAGAAGATGGGCAGCATCAAGGAGCTGGCATCGATGATTCCCGGCGTTGGCAAGGCCATCAAAGACATCGACATTGACGAGAATGCTTTCAAGAAGATTGAGGCCATCATCCAGAGCATGACGCCCGCCGAGCGCAAGAACCCCGACATCATCAACCAAAGCCGCCGCCTGCGGATTGCCCGTGGCAGCGGCTCGAAGATTGAGGATGTCAACCGTCTGATGAAGCAGTTCGACCAGACGAAGAAGGCTATGAAGATGTTCTCCAATATGGACCGCAGCCGTATGGCCCAGATGGCCGCTGCGATGAAGAACATGAAGCGATAGGCCCCACTGCTTACAGTTTGCGCTTGTCTATCACATGAGCGCTCTTCCCCTGGCTCCTCTCTATGGTACCAGGGGCTTTTAGTTGCACCTTGGCGGCAATGCTCAGCACGCTCTTCAGCTTGGCGGCCAGCTTCTTCTCCAGCTGGTCTACGGCAGCAGGCGTGTCGAAGGTCGAGGTGAACACCTCCTGGCGCATCTCCACCTGCACCTGCAGGGTGTCCAGGTTGTTCACGCGGTCCACCACCAGCATGTAGCGCGGCGCAAACTCCGGCATCGAGAGCACCACGCTCTCCACCTGCGAGGGGAACACGTTGATGCCTCGGATGATGAGCATATCGTCCGAGCGGCCCTCGATGCGGCCCATGCGCACGTTGGTGCGGCCGCAGTCGCACTGGCCCGGCAGCAGCGAGCACAGGTCGCGGGTGCGGTAGCGCAGCACGGGCATGCCCTCCTTGGTCAGCGTGGTGAATACCAGTTCGCCCGTCTGTCCGGCGGGCAGCGGCTCCAGCGTGGTGGGGTTGATGATTTCGGGGTAGAAATGATCTTCGTTGATGTGCGAGCCGTGCTGCATCTGGCACTCATAGCTCACCGAGGGGCCCATCACCTCGCTCAGTCCGTAGATGTTGTAGCCCTTCAGGCCCAGCCGCGCCTCAATCTCCTTGCGCATCTGCTCCGTCCAGGGCTCTGCGCCGAAGGCACCTATGCGCAGCTTGATTTGCTCCTTGGTGATGCCCATCTTCTCCATTGTCTCAGCCAGGTAGAGGGCATACGACGGGGTACAGGCAATGCCGGTGATGCCCAGGTCGCGAATCAGCTTCAGGTGCTTCTCCGTGTTGCCCGTGCCGGCCGGGATGACGCTGGCCCCCAGGTGCTCCACGCCGTAGTGGGCACCCAGTCCGCCGGTGAAGAGACCATAGCCGTAGGCCACCGAGAAGATGTCGCCCCGCGTCACGCCGTAGGCCGTCAGACAGCGGGCCATGCACTCGCTCCACACACCTATGTCCTTGCGCGTATAGCCCACAATGGTGGGGTTGCCCGTGGTGCCCGACGAGGCGTGTACGCGGATGATTTCGCTCATCGGAGCCGCCTGCAGCCCGAAGGGGTAGTTGTCGCGAAGGTCCTTCTTGGTGGTGAAGGGCAGCTTCTTGATGTCCTCTATCGTCTGGATGTCATCCGGGCGGATGTCCAGCTCTTGCAGTTTGTTACGGTAGAACGGTACGTTGTGGTACACATATTCTACAATCTTGTGCAGCCGCTTGCCCTGCAGGGCACTTCTTTCGTCGCGGCTCATACATTCTTTGTTAGGGTTCCAAATCATTGCTCTATCTTGTGTTGGTTGTGCATCATTGATAAAACAGCTGCAAAAGTACAACAATTATTGTTCTTGGCCAAATAAAAAGCAAAAAAACTCCGAGATAAAATGTCGGAGGCCCGGAGCAAAACGTCCGATTGCCCGGACATAAAACTAAAATTACGACGTAATTTACATAAATTTCGTCGTAATTTATATAAATTACGTCGTAATTCAGATAAATTACGTCGAGTCGTTAAGTTTTGCTCCGGCCTCCCCGCCTTTTAGGTTCGTCCGTCGCTATGTTTTGAAGGGGCCGGTCAATACTTGTAATACGTGGCAAAGGCACTGGCATCGGCCTCCGCGCTGGTGAACACCTCCAGCAGGACGGGGCGGTCGGAGCCTTGCGCCAGCAGACGCTCCAGCCCGCGCTCCAGCTCGTCGGCATTGCGGGCGGCAAGATAGCCGATGGCGTTCTGCCGACAGATGCCCTCGGCGCTGGTCTGGTGGCAGGCACTCACCAGCCGGTCGCGGGCAGGACTCTGCTCCAGCCCCGGCAGCTGGTCGAAGATGCCACCCTTGCCGTTGTTCAGCAGCAGGATGCGCAGATTGCCCCTCAGGTTCTGGTTCCACAGCGCGTTCTGATCGTAGAAGAAACTCAGGTCGCCCACCACGCAGACCACCGTCTGCCCCCGGTCAACGGCCGCGGCAAATCCCGCCGCCGTGCTCACGCTGCCCTCAATGCCGTTCACCCCACGGTTGCACCACACGTGGTGGCAGGCATAGATGTTGGCCAGACGGATGGCCGAGCTGTTGGCGTAGTGCGTGATGGGCCTCTCGTCGGGCACCATCAGTTGCAGCCGCTGCTCCAGCGCCCTGACTGCCGCCATCTGCGAGTAGGGTGGGGCGTAGGTCTTTGCCCGGTCGTTGGCCTCGCGCAGATGCTTCAGCCACAGCCGCCTGTAGGCCGTCCCCTGGTTCCACCGCAGCTTCGACAGCTTGTTGCTTAGTGCCTCGACGGCCTGCTCGGCGTCGCCCGTCACTATGCCGCGCAGGTTCTTGAATGTGTCCTCCACGGCACCCGTCGGACTGATGCGCCACACGCGGGCATCCTTGGCCCGTCGCAGAAATGCCTTCAGACGCTTGCTCACCAGCGTGCCTCCCACGTACAACACAAAGTCGGGCAACAGCTCGGCCGTGGCCTCCTCGTCGTTGGCCAGCGCGGCCAGCACCTCGTCGAAATGGCTCACCGAAGGGAAGTCAGCCAGCTGCTCGTGCAGCGTGATGATGTGGCTGAACAGATAGTCGGCTGTGCCGCTGACGATGTGGCCTGGCGCCATCTGCCCGAAGACCACCATAGGGCGGCGGGCACCCGTCAGGTCGTCGGTCAGCGGGGCGCAGATGCAACTGTAGTCGGCAGGCGGGGCAAAGCGGCGGATTACCCGCTCGGCAGGCAATTCGCTGACGGTGAACTGGAACAGCGGCTCGGTGATGGGCACGTTGATGTGCACGCAGGGACGGTGGTCCTGCCAGGCATCGAGCAGTGCCTCGTTCACCAGCCGGTTGCAGTGCCAGCGGGCCAAGGGTGCCTCGCCGTCGGCGGCTCTGTCGGGCTCCGGCAGCGTCACGCTCCGGGCCACCCACGGCTCCAGGGCTCCCGGCTGCACCAGCGTCTGACCGTCCATCTGCCCTATCCAGGCGGCGGGGCGGTCGGCCGAGACCACGACGAGCGCCACGTGCTGATGGCACGCCTCGGCCACGGCGGGCAGCACATTGAGCAGCGCCGTGCCCGACGTGACGCAGACCACCACGGGCTCGTCGCTGGCCTGCGCCAGTCCCAAGGCAAAAAAGCCCGCCGACCGCTCGTCGGTCACCGGCAGGCACTCAATGTCGGGACAGGCGTCCAGGTTGTGCACGATGGGGGCGTTCCTGCTGCCCGGGCACACCACTGCCCGCCGCACCCCGTGACCCACGAGCAGCGCCGTCAGTATATTCACATTCTCCTTGTTGCTATACATATTTACCACTTTTTCTTTACTTTCCGCCTGCAAAGTTACGAATTAATTGCATATTGGCCAAAGATAAGTGGCCCAATAATTTGCGGCAATGCGCGGAAATGTGTAACTTTGCACCCCGAACTAACCCAACTGACTCATGAAAAGACAACTGCTCATAGCATGGACCCTGATGCTCCTCGGCACAGCAACCGGCGTGGCCCAGAAGCGCGTGTATATCCCCGAAGACCTGAGGGGAATGAACCTTGAGAGCGACACCTCGAAGTGGTGCTGGCGACGCTCCGCAGAGACCCGCGACCTCATCTTTATGTGGGAGCGGGGCTTTGGCAGTGACCTCCAGAACCCACCCCGCCTGGAGGGCAAGCCCATGGCCTTCAACCTGCCTGTGCTGATGGAGCGCGTCCAGTCGTTCTACACCTTCTTCCGCGACACTCTCGGCTTTGCCAACAAGCCACTGAGCAAGGCCGACCGCTATAAGATGATGGTTATGGTGATGTACTCGCTCGACGGAACGGCCTACGGCGGCACCTACGACAACTATATCGGCGCCCTGTGGGTGGCCCCCAACCGCATACAGGACAAGACCATGAACTGTATGGCCCACGAACTGGGACACTCGTTCCAGTCGCAGATCATGGCCGACAGCGTGGGGCAGTGCTGGGGTGGAACGGGCTTCTTCGAGATGGCCTCGCAATGGATGCTCTGGCAGGTGAACCCCTGGTGGCTGCGCGACGAGAACTACCACTTCGAGGCATTTAAGACACTCACCCACAAGGCGTTCCTCTCGCTCGACAATATCTACCACTCGCCCTATGTGCTACAGTGGTGGAGCGACTTGCGCGGGCGCAAATGCATAGCCGAACTGTTCCGCCAGGGCCGCATAGGCGAAGACCCCGTGGACACCTATAAGCGCCTCTACGGCCTCTCGCAGAAGGACTTCTGCCGCGAGCTGCTCCTTGGCTATCAGCATCTGGTCGACTTCGACTTCAACCATGCCCGCACCGAGACGCGCCCCTATGCCTGCACATGGCAGACGCCTCTCGACACGCTGCGCGGCGGCTGGTACCGCCCCAAGACCATCCTCGAAGACTATGGCTTCCACATCATCCCCCTGCCCACCCGCCAGCCGATGACCGTCAAGGTGAAGGGTCGCAACGTGATGTGGGCTCTTGTGGGCATCCTGCCCGACGGCCAAATCGTTTACGGTAAACCTCAGCATGGCCGTCTGCCCGCCATCACCGCCGGCTTTGCCCGTTGCTTCGCCGTGGTCATGGGTGCCCCCACCACCCACCAACAGCTGCCCATGCCCCAACGCGACGAGTCGCCAAAGTTGCGCCAATATCCCTACGAAATCCACGTAAAGTAAATCCTGCCATTCTTAAAGTAGGTGCAAAATAATGTAAATCAGGATACGGTCAGGGATGGCACCAATGGGTGGACAACAGTGTGCGGGGACTGAATAGATGCCAAAAATGCGCTTTTCTGCAAAAAAAAGTGAAAAAACACCCAGAAATTTGTTGGGAACGAAAAAAGTGCGTACCTTTGCACCCGCTTACAAGGAATGACTCCTGAAAGCATGGTTGATGAATAAGGTTGCACCCTTAGCTCAGTTGGTAGAGCACCTGACTCTTAATCAGGGTGTCCAGGGTTCGAGCCCCTGAGGGTGTACAAAATGAGAAGGCGGACTGGAATGTTCGCCTTTTTTTGGAAATATATTTAAACGTCATAAGGAAGATGCCTGAAATATCTGTCCGCGGTCTGGAGATGCCCGAATCACCCATCCGCAAGCTGGCCCCTCTGGCCGCTGCCGCCAAGAAACGCGGCACCAAAGTTTATCACCTGAACATCGGACAGCCTGACCTGCCCACGCCGCAGGTGGCTCTGGATGCGTTGACGCAGATTGACCGCACCATTCTGGAATACTCGCCCTCGCAGGGCTACCAGAGTTATCGCGAGAAGCTGGTGGGCTACTACGCGAAGTACAATATCCAGGTGTCGGCCGACGACATCATCATCACCAGCGGCGGTTCTGAGGCAGTGCTCTTTGCCTTCCTGTCGTGTCTGAATCCAGGCGACGAGATCATCGTGCCGGAGCCGGCCTATGCCAACTACATGGCCTTTGCCATCAGTGCCGGGGCAAAGATACGCACCATCGCCACCACTATTGAAGAAGGGTTCTCGCTGCCCAAGGTGGAGAAGTTTGAGGAATTGATTAATGAACGCACGCGAGCCATTATGATATGCAACCCCAACAACCCCACGGGCTATCTCTACACACGGCGGGAGATGAACCAGATTCGTGACCTGGTGAAGAAATATGACCTCTACCTCTTTTCCGACGAGGTCTACCGCGAATATATCTATACTGGCTCGCCCTATATCTCGGCTTGCCATTTGGAGGGCATCGAGCAGAACGTCATCCTTATCGACTCCGTCTCGAAACGTTACTCGGAGTGTGGCATCCGCATTGGCGCACTCATCACCAAGAACCAGGAGGTGCGTAAGGCCGTGATGAAGTTCTGCCAGGCCCGTCTGTCGCCCCCGCTCATCGGCCAGATTGTGGCTGAGGCTTCGCTCGACACCCCTGAGGACTACCTGCGCGACGTCTACGACGAGTATGTGGAGCGCCGCAAATGTCTCATCGACGGGCTGAACCGCATCCCCGGTGTCTATTCGCCCATTCCCATGGGTGCCTTCTACACCGTGGCCAAGTTGCCCGTTGACGACAGCGAGAAGTTCTGCCGCTGGTGTCTCACCGAGTTTGAGTATGAGGGCTGCACCGTGATGATGGCTCCTGCCGCCGGCTTCTACACCACCCCCGGTGCCGGCATCAATCAGGTGCGCATTGCCTACGTCCTGAAGAAGGAGGACCTGGAGCATGCCCTCGTCGTACTCCGTAAAGCCTTGGAGCAGTACCCGGGTAGGGTAGAGTAGTGGTTTTACCCTAAACGCTGTACGGAGTTGAACTTTCCACTTTACATAGCCCGCCGCATCTATGGCGACGAGGGCGACCGCCGCAAGGTGAGCCGCCCGGCCATCCGGATTGCCACCATCGGCGTGGCCATCGGCTTGGCGGTGATGATTGTCACCGTGGCTGTGGTGCTGGGCTTCAAGCACACCATCCGTGACAAGGTGGTGGGCTTCGGCAGCCATATCCAGATACAGAACTCGCTGGCTGTCACCCCCGTTACCGACCATAACATCTGCCTGGACGACACGTTGATGCAGGCCTTGGCCGATGTCCAGGGCATCAGGCACGTGGCCCGCTACACCATGGCTCAAGGCATCCTCAAGACCGACGACGACTTCCTGGGTGTCACGCTGAAAGGTGTGGGGCCTGAGTACGACACGGCCTTCCTGAACGATTGTCTCGTCGAGGGCCAGCTGCCCCAGTTCTGCGATACGGCCACCAACTATCCGCTCGTTGTCTCGAAGACCATGGCCGACAAGTTGCGCCTCTCGTGTGGCGACCGCGTCTTTGCCTATTTCGTGGGCGACGAGGATGTGCGCACGCGGCGGTTCACCATCAGTGCCATCTACCAGACCAATATGAAGCGCTTCGACGACCTGGTGTGCATCACCGACCTCTACGTGGCGCAGAAGCTGAACGGCTGGCATGGCGACCAGTGCACTGGCGGCGAGTTGCTGGTGGACGACTTCGACCGCCTGCAGCAGACCCAACGGCGCGTGCTGGCACTGCTGCGCGACACCGTCGACCGTCAGGGCAACCGCTTGGCGCCGCAGGCCATCACCGACATCTATCCGCAAGTGTTCTCCTGGCTGGAGCTGCTCGACATCAACGTGTGGATCATCCTGGCGCTGATGGTGGCTGTGGCCGGTTTTACCATGGTGAGCGGCCTGCTCATCATCATCCTTGAGCGCACGCAGACCATCGGCATACTCAAGGCCCTGGGTGCACGCAATGCCTCGGTGCGCCACACGTTCCTCTGGTTTGCCGTCTTCATCATCGGCCGTGGCCTGCTTTGGGGCAACATCGTGGGCATCGCCGTGGTGCTGCTGCAGGAGTACACAGGGTTTGTCAAGCTCGACGCCCAGACCTACTACGTCAGTCAGGCCCCGATGGAACTGAGCCTTCCGCTCGTTCTGCTGCTCAATGTGGCCACCCTTTTCATCAGTGTCTTGGTGCTCATCGTGCCCAGCTATTTGGCCAGTCGTGTCCATCCGGCCCGTTCTATGCGCTACGAGTGAAAACGGCAATTTTGTCGGCCTCGACGAAAAAAAGGTAAAAAAGTTTTGCTAATTCGCTGAATTATTGTACCTTTGCAGCCGATTTCGATAAAAACAGTTAATGAAGACCGACAAAAAACAAAACCAGTACCGCGTGAATGAGCAAATTCGCGTGCGCGAAGTCAGAATTGTGGGCGAGAGCGGTTCGACCGTCATGCCTATCAAACAAGCCTTGGATATGGCCCGCCAGCAAGGCGTGGATTTGGTGGAGATTTCACCCAATGCCAATCCGCCTGTTTGCCGTCTCATTGACTATTCGAAGTTCCTCTACCAGCAGAAGAAGCGCCAGAAGGAAATGAAGGCCAAGCAGGTCAAGGTGGAGGTGAAGGAAATACGCTTCGGCCCCCAGACCGACGAGCACGACTATCAGTTCAAGCTGAAGCACGCCCAGGAGTTCCTGGCCGAGGGCAACAAGGTGCGTGCCTACGTGTTCTTCCGTGGCCGCAGCATCCTGTTCAAGGAGCAGGGCGAGGTGTTGCTCCTCCGTTTTGCCAACGACCTGGAAGAGTGGGGCAAGGTGGAGTCGATGCCCAGCCTTGAGGGCAAGAAAATGTTCCTCTATCTGGCCCCGAAGAAGGCCGGTGCCCAGAAGAAGAGCCAGCAGGCTCGCGACCGTGAGGCCGCCGAGGGTGTGCTGAAGGAGGAAAACCGGCCCGCCCCGCGGACAACGGTGCCCGACATCGACGTGGAAGCCCCCGCCAATGGTGGTCTGCTGGCCAACGCCAAGATTAGTGCCGAGGCCCTGAAGCGGCTGACCGAGGAGAACGAAGATTAGAGAATTTTAGGTGCGCTGCGCCCGGTATATGCGTTGCCACCGCTTTAGTAATAATTATAAAGTTTAAAAATTAAAAGATTAAAAAAATGCCAAAAGTAAAGACAAACTCCGGCGCCAAGAAGAGATTCTCGTTCACCGGAACTGGTAAGGTCAAGAGACATCACGCTTACCACAGCCACATCCTGACGAAGAAGACCAAGAAGCAGAAACGCAACTTGGTGGGCTACGCCATCGTAGACAAGACTAACATGAAGCAGGTTCGTGACTTGCTGTGTCTCCGCTAACAGTAACACTATTGTCTAACACATCTAAAGAAAGAAAATTATGCCAAGATCAGTAAATCACGTTGCATCAAGAGCTAAACGTAAGAGAATACTCAAGCTCACTCGCGGCTACTTCGGAGCCCGCAAGAATGTATGGACAGTAGCAAAGAACACCTGGGAGAAGGGTCTGACATACGCCTATCGCGATCGTCGCAACAAGAAGCGCAACTTCCGTGCCCTGTGGATTCAGCGTATCAACGCTGCCGCCCGTATGGAGGGCATCAGCTATTCGAAGCTGATGGGTGCACTGGCCAAGGCCGGCATCGAGATCAACCGCAAGGTGCTCGCCGACCTCGCCCTGAACAATCCCGAAGCCTTCAAGGCTATCGTGGCAAAGGTGAAGTAATTGGAAGATTGAATATTGAAGATTGAAAATAACGCCCGGCGTACTCAGATGTATGCCGGGCGTTATTTGATTCTCAATCTTCAATCTTCAATTTTCAATCTTCAATCTTCAATCTTCAATCTTCAATGCTGTGTGCCGTCACTTCCTTGCTGATTTTGGCAATCATGCCCTGCAGGGCCTTGCCGGGACCGCACTCGGTGAAGTCGGTGGCGCCGTCGGCAATCATCGCCTGCACGCACTGCGTCCAGCGCACCGAGCTGGTCAGCTGGGCTATGAGGTTCTGCTTGATTTCGGCGGGGTCAGTGTGGGGCTTGCCGTCCACGTTCTGATAGACGGGGCATTTCGGTGTGCTGAACTTGGTGCCCTCGATGGCCTTCTGTAGCTCGTCCTTGGCGGGCTGCATCAGGGGCGAGTGGAAGGCGCCGCCCACCTTCAGGGGCAGGGCCCGCTTTGCGCCGGCGGCCTTCAGCTGTTCGCAAGCCTCGTTGATGGCCTCCACATTTCCGCTGATGACCAGCTGTCCGGGGTTGTTGTAGTTGGCGCATACCACCACGTGGCCTTCACGGTTGATGCCGGCGCAGATCTCCTCCACCTTCTCGTCGGGCAGTCCGATGATGGCGGCCATGGTCGAGGGCTGTGCCTCGCAGGCTTTCTGCATGGCCATGGCGCGGGCGTAGACCAGTCGCAGGCCGTCTTCGAACGACAGTGCGCCGGCGGCTACCAGAGCCGAGAACTCGCCCAGCGAGTGGCCGGCGGTCATGGCGGGCTGGAAGGCGTCGCCCATGCAGATGGCCGAGATGACCGAGTGCAGGAACACGGCGGGCTGCGTCACCTTGGTCTGGCGCAGGTCCTCGTCGGTGCCGTCGAACATGATGTCGGTAATGCGGTAGCCAAGTATGTCGTTGGCTTTCTCGAAGAGTTCTTTTGCTTTTGCGTTGTTGTCGTAGAGGTCCTTGCCCATTCCTACGAACTGTGCCCCCTGTCCGGGGAAAACAAATGCTTTCATTTCGTTTCTTTCTTTATTTATTTGAGTGAATAATAGAATTTTGCTCTGCTTTTTAAATTCAGTAGCACCCCAGGCCAGTTGCGGTTGAGAGTGAGTCGAGGTGGAAGTCGTATATCAGGTTTTGTTCGTCAATCAGTTTGAAGTGCTGCTTGCCCTGTATGGAGTCGTCGGGCGTTTCCCATTTCACCTTGACAAAGCGGGTGGAGTCTTCCGATGCCGGGGTGCGCAGCAGCGTGTTCTCAAAGTAGTAGCTGAACAGCGTGGTCGAGTCGTTCTCGCGTGTCTCGCCCATCACCACGTCGTCGGCATAGCCGGTGACGATAGAGCCCGCCATCTGCATGGCGTGCAGCGGATAGGCATAGTCGCCGTGGTAGTTGGTGAATCTGAGTGCAGCCCCGCGGCCTCCGGTGAAGGGGTAGAACTGTGCCAGCGTGCAGTGGTCAACCACCGTCACGCCGCCGCAGACGGAGAGGCAGTCGCCCATGGCGTTTGAGATTTGGCAGTTCAGCAGCCCTATCGACGAGTTGAACGCCTGCAGGCCGTGGCCCTTGCTGTTGTGTATCACGGTGCGCTCCATGTAGAGCCGCTGCTTGCTCTCGTCGAAGGCGGTAGAGTCGCACACGATGCCACATTCGGCATTGCGTATCTCGGAGGCGGTGATGCGGTTTTTGAACGACGATGCGCAGATGCGTATGCCGCGCCACTGGCCGCTGACGCGGTCGTAGGGCAGGTAGTCGAACATGTGGTCCAGCCGGTCGCCCCGGAACACGGCGCTGTCGGCCAGCAGCGTGCCGTAGACGTCGATGCCGGCCTTGTCGTGGAAGTAGAGGGTGGTGTTTTTGACGGTCAGCGTGGCCGCGCTGTCCACGCGCAGCCCGCCATAGACGACGATGGGCTTGCGGCTCTCAATCGTCGAGTCGCTGCTCACCACCACGTCGCGCCAGAGCAGCGCATCCCAGGCGTAGCCCTGCAGCACGACGCTCTGCTCCACGCCGCTCTCCAGGCGGAACACCAGTTCGTCGTTCAGCTGTTGCGGGTCCATTTTGCCGTTCTCAGGTGCTGTCAGCTCCACGAACACGCGGATGCTGTCGCCCTCGCGCACCTCCAGGTCGCCCACCACCGAGCCAGTGGTGTTGTCCAGATACGAGCCGTCCACGTTGACGCGGAAGCCCGTCTGGTTGCCCTGCCTCAGCCGCACGTTTTGCAGTCGCACTCCGCTGCGCGAGCGGTTGAACACCCAGAAGTCGTAGGTGCGTGAGCCTATGGTGGAGAAGACCGTGTCCATCACCACCGAGTCGGTAGAGAATGTCAGCGTGGCCGTAGGGCTGGTGGTGAAGTCGTCGCCATCGGAGCAGCCGAAGAGCAGAGTGCAGCAAAACAATGCTGATGCCAACTGCACCAACAGCAGGGATAAAATGTTTTTCCGTCGTGTCATATATTGTAGAAACGCTTTTTTACCATATTTATTGTATGAATTAAGAGTTTAGAATTAAGAGTTTAGAATTTAGAATTAAGAGTTGTCGCCTTCGGCGAGTAAGAGTTAAGAGTTTAGAATTTAGAGCGTGAAAAAGAAAAACTTAGCGGCATACAGTTTAATTGCCGTGAATAATTCAGGCTAAGGAGTTGAGGAGTAAAGGAGTTGCTTTGTCGTTTTTTTTTCAAACGGCCGAAATACCCCCCTTAGAGATAAGTGCCACTTATCTCCGAGATAAAAGGCACTTATCTCCGAGATAAAAGGCACTTATCTCTGCCGCTTTACCCTCCCTTTGGCAATGTAAAGTATTTTCGGTTTCCGCCCTGCTTGCGCAGCTGATGCCATCGGCATCTGACAGGGGTAGCCAGCCATTTCAATGGCTGGTACGGTGATGACCGCCACAGCGGGCGTGCCTTTAGGTACGCGACCTGGGTGCCGTGTGGTGTGTCGCGTACCTACGGCACGCATCCCCCATTTTCCTGCCGTTTCCCAGCCGTTGAAACGGCTGGCTACCGCTGTCAGGCCCCTATGGGGCATTTGGCTGCGCGTGGTTTCCCAGCCGTTGAAACGGCTGGCTACCGCTGTCTGGCCCCTATGGGGCATTTGGCTGCGCGTGGTTTGCTTGCCTGCTTGCATTTCAAAATTGCAGCGAAGCGAGGATAAATCTTGACTTACATTATTCATAGATAATGTATTTCTTTTTGTAAAACGCGTGAAGAAGAAAGACTTAGCGGCATACAATTTAATTGTCATGAATAATTTAGGTTAATTCACTTTCGCAAGCTCTGTTTGCTTCAGTTTTAGAGGTGAGAGGTGAGAGGTAAGAGGTGAGAGAAATGCCTTTTTGTGGTTAAAAATTGCGATTTTTCTTTCATTTGTTTGGTGATTTCCAGAGTTTTGTGTAATTTTGCCGCCGTATTCTGACGAATACGAACATTTTTTGCTCAATTCTCCGACGAACTGCGACCTCTAACGAGATTTTACGAGCAAGATTAATCCTATGTGAGTGTGCGCCATTGGCGCAGATTCACCCATAAGGATTAAAGGCTGTCGCAGGCCTGTCGGAGATATGGCAGAGTCTGCGCTTTTTTTGTGTCTGAACGCAAGGAGAGTGTAGTTGCCAGAGGAAGAGAGAAACTACTTTTTTTATAACTAACATTAATTAATTCAAACAAAAAAAAGATGAAAAGAACTACTTTCTTTAAGTCACTCCTACTCGCAGCAGGACTGTCAGTGGGGGCAAATGCGTGGGCAGAAGAGGTAACACTCACACCAACGGCTGACACAGAACTTAACTGGACTAGTGACGAGACTAAGGTTACTAGCTATGGGACGGAAACTTCCTTAAACTGCGGTATCTGGCAAGAGATGTGGACAAATGCGACACCTGGTCTTAAGGGCTCAAATGCACGAATTGCACTTCTTAAATTTGACGTTTCCAATTATAAAGGCAAATTGACTTCTGCCACCTTGAAATTAACAGGAACTAATCCTAGTACCAATACTAATACAAGAAGTATTTATCTCGGCTACTTCACTAGTACAAGCTGGGATGAGACAACCACAGCATCTGGCTCGGGTATGAACACAAGGTCAGCTGATGCATTAAATATTCAGCCTTTCAATATTTCTCAGTCTTTAGCTAAAGGTGAAACAAAAGAGGTCTCTTTCTCAAATGATGCTTTACTGACTTACTTGAACAATGATGAGGATGGAATCGTCAGCCTTATTGTATATGGTGTTGGTCAAGGGTGTTATATCAACTCAAAGGAAGCAGAGTCAGGCAAACCTCAGTTGGTTCTGACTTATTCAAGCGAGACCTTGTACACGGCCACCTTTACTGAAACAAACAACCTGGAGCCGACGGTTACTATCTATAGCGATGAAAATAGGGCTAATGTCGTGACCAATGGTACACTTACTGACGGTACTACCTATTATTATACAGCCTCACTTGCAGGTTATGCAGACAGCAAAGGCTCATTTACTGTTAATGGTGCTGCACCCTCCATCAGTATTACTATGACAAAGTTGGCTCGCTACACCTTTACTGTAAATGCCATCGACGGCAATTCTAATGTCATAAAGGCTCTTATCTCAGATGAAGATTCTTACGCTGGCAAGGCTTATAAATTGTATTTCTCAAAATACCTGACAGACGACGCCAATGTTGTGACATACGTAAAGGATGACAACACTTTTGCTGCAAGTTACACATCATCTTCAGAAAGTGCTACTCAAACTGTGAGCTATACTGCTTATACAGGACAGGCTTGGTTCTTTGAAGGTGAATCATTCTCAGCGTTAGGAACAAAAAATGCAAGCGACAATTACTCAGGTGGTAATAGCGGTCGTGGTCTAAGTGATGCTACACTTGATGTTATGACAATGCCCTTGGCAGGAACATATAACATTTCATATGCTGTATGTAGTAACAATACAAATAATGCTCATACTTATTCTTTCTACAAGAACAGTTCTGAAAATGTTGTTGAGACACAGAATTGCCAGTGGTCTGTAAATTATGTTAAGACCACGGGTACCAAATCGGTCAGCAACATATCATTTGCTTCCGGCGATGTTCTCAAGTTCTATGGTGGAAGCACAAATATTATTCTTGACTATGTGCTTGTCGAACTTGCATCTGCAGCACCTGTTACTGCCACATTAGGCGCAAACGGCTACACAACTTTTGCAAGTGTTTATGACCTTGACCTGAGCAACCTGAATGGCTTCAAGGCTTATACTGCTACTTTGAGCGGTGCCGAACTTTCGTTCACCGAGTGCACCAGCAAGGTGGTTGCCGGTACTGGCCTGCTGCTGAAGGGTACTGCTGATGCAGAAGTTGAGATTCCTGTTGCAACTGCTGACGCTGCTGCCGTTTCTGGTAATGCCCTGACTGGTGTTACTGCTGATACCGACCTGAAGAGCGATGCTGATGGCGACTACATCTTCGTGATGAAGAAGGCTGCGTCTGCGGCTGATGCCCTGACCTTCCTGCCTCTGACCACTGAGAGCGAGGTGACCGTTCCTGCCGGAAAGGCATACGTGACCGTTCCCGCTACTGCCTTTACTGGTGGTGGTGCACGTTCTCTGAATGTTTCGTTTGGCAATGAGGCTACTGGCATTAACGCCGTAGAGGCCGCTGCCCAGAAGGAGAGCGCTTACAACCTTAACGGTCAGCGTGTGATGCAGCCCACAAAGGGCCTGTACATCGTGAATGGCAAGAAAGTTATCATCAACAAATAAAAGTATAGGAGAACACAAACAATGAAAAAGACATATATTGAACCCGCAACAATTGTCATGGCTGTAGAGGTGAAGAACTCACTTCTCGGCGCATCAGACCCCCAAACCCAGACACTGTCCGTTGATGGTGAGACCATCAGCGACGGCAATGCGATTGGCTCTCGCCGCAGTTCCCTCTGGGACGACGAGGAAGAAGATTAATATTGTCTGTGCTGTGTCTTGACAGGCACGGCCCAGACTGAGCGATATGCGCCGCGCCGACGGTCTGCGAGGATAGTCGGGGCGGCGTTTTTATTTAAATTTTATTTTCATTTTTGGGACATTCGGCCTGCGCCCGTCCGGGCGTTAGCGCCCTGTGGGCGGCGAGGAGCCGCGTGCCCAATGTTGTTGACGGGATGCCCGAAGTCCGCGAGGATGCCAGGGCACCCGGATAAGTTAATTAAAATGTAGTATCAGGTGGCGGCCAGTCCGAGAGGGACGAGCCGCCACCGCCTTTGTTGGGAAAAAAGCATTAAAATAATGAAAAGTCGCTGGAAAAATGAGAGCAAAAGTTGCAAAAGTCGTTGGAAAGACGTATTTTTGCACCCCGAAAGTGCTATTGCTTATGATGCTGAAACGGAGAATATTGTTGAGTGTTGAGAGTTGAGATTTGAGTGTCGATTGAGCGAAACAAGGCAATGAAGATATTTGGAATTGGAATGAACTACGCGCTGCACAATAAAGAGCTGGACGGCGCGTTATATAAACCAGAGGAACCCGTGGTTTTCACCAAGGCCGACTCGGCGCTGCTGCGGACGGGCAAGCCGTTCTTTGTGCCCGACTGGACGGCTCAGGTGGACTACGAGGCCGAACTGGTGATACGCATCTGTCGGCTGGGCAAGGGCATCCCTGTGCGCTTTGCCCACCGCTATTACGATGCTATGACCGTGGGCATCGACTTCACCGCCCGCGACCTTCAGCGCGAGGCCCGCCAGAAGGGCTTGCCCTGGACCGTCTGCAAGGGCTTCGACGGCTCGGCGGTGCTGGGCGACTGGGTGCCCAAGGAGGAGTTGCCGCCCGTGCAGGGGCTGCATTTCCGTCTGGACCGCAACGGCCAGACGGTGCAGCAGGGCCACACGGCCGACATGCTCTACGGTGTTGACGAGCTGATAGCCCACCTCTCGCGCTTCTTCACGTTGCGCACGGGCGACTTGCTCTACACCGGCACGCCGCCGGGAGTCGGTCCGGTGCAGATAGGCGACCACTTGGAGGGCTGGCTGGAAGGCCGTAAAGTGCTGGAAACCTTTGCTAAATGAGAAATGAGATGGGAGAAATGAGCGGTGAGAAGTCTATATTGAGGATTGGAGGTGCGGCCATCAAGGGACGTGCCGCAAAGTTTGTGACCATAATTCTCATTTCTCATTTCTCATTTCTCATTTCGCCTGCGCAGGCGCAGACCTTCTTCAACCTGACTGCCGACGAGGTGCGCATCGACTCGGTGGTGCCCAGCTTCAGCCACAGCTTCCGGCTGGGGGCCGGCTTTGCCGACTCCGTCTACAGCGCAGAGATAGAATATCCCGAATTCATCGACATGTCGGCCGCCGACGTGGCCCGCTACCAGCGCCTCTCCGGTGCGCCTCTGCCCGCCCTGCCCGTGGTTGAGAGCCATGTGGCCGTGGCCCGTGGCCAGGGGCTGTTGCGCGTCTCGCTGGTGCCGCTCGTCTTCCGCGACGGTCGCTACCAGAAGCTGGTCAGCTTTAAGCTGGCCGTCAGGGGCCAGGCCATAGCCGGTGCGAGAGCGGCCACCCGTGCCGACGGCGACGCCACCGACAGCCCCGGCAGCCGCTACGCCGCCCACTCGGTGCTGGCCACCGGCCAGTGGGCCAAGATCAGTGTGCCCGAGACCGGCATCTACCAGCTGACCGACGCCGTGGTGCGCCAGGCCGGCTTCAGCAATCCCAGCCGTGTGAAGATCTATGGCTATGGTGGTGCCCTGCAGCCCGAGCAGCTGACGGGCGACTATCTGGCCACCACCGACGACCTGCACGAGGTGCCCACCTACACCACGCCCAACGGCCGCAGGCTGTTCCACGCCACAGGCCCCGTGGGCTGGAGTTCGCCCACGGCCACCACGCGCACCCGCAACCCATACGCCGACTACGGCTGCTACTTCCTGACCGAGAGTGACGGCGAGCCCCTGACCCAGGACAGCGCCGCCTTTGTCGCCTCGTTCTATCCCACCAACAACGACTACCACTATTTATATGAGGTGGACAACTACGCCTGGTATCACACCGGCAGAAACCTCTACGACAGCCGACTGCTCTCGGCCCAGACCACCAACAAATACGAACTGCCGGCCCACGGCACCGACGGCCAGCTCAGCGTGACGCTCTCGGCCAATGGCGAGAGCGTGGCCACGGTGACGCTGAACGACTCGCTGCTGGGCAGGGTGACCTTCTCGGCCCTCCGCGACCACACCAAGGCCACCGTGCGCACCATGACCTACCGCGTAGAGGGCCTGCTGCAACCCACCAACACCATTGTGCTGCAGCAGGTCAGCGGCGAGGCCGAGATGCGTCTGGACAACATCTGCCTGACGCTGCCCACGGCGGCTCCGCTGCCCGACCTTCAGACGGCCACGCTGCCGGCGCCCAAGTTCGTCTACCGCATCACCACGCAGGACCACCATGCCGACGCTGCCGCCGACATGGTCATCATCATCCCCACCACCCAGCAGTTCGTGGCCCAGGCCCAGCGGCTCAAGCAGCTGCACGAGCAGCAAGACTCGCTGCGCGTGCGCATCGTTCCCGCCGACGAGCTCTTCAACGAGTTCTCCAGCGGCACGCCCGACGCCAACGCCTACCGCCGCTACCTGAAGATGCTCTACGACCGCGCCGAGACCGATGCTGACCGTCCGCGCTATCTGCTGCTCTTCGGCGACGGTGCCTGGGACAACCGCATGCTGACCAGCGACTGGCGCACCCAGAGCCCCGACGACTACCTGCTGTGCTACGAGAGCGACAACTCGGTGAGCGAAACCGACAGCTACGTCAGCGACGACTACTTCTGCCTGATGGACGACGGCGAAGGCGGCCGCCTGACCGACAGCGACACCCCCGACGTGGGCGTAGGCCGGCTGCCGGCCCGCAACGAGGCGCAGGCCCGGGTGATGGTAGACAAGATCATGTCGTACCACGCCAACGAGCAGGCCGGCGACTGGCAAAACGTGGTGTGCTTTATGGGCGACGACGGCAACGGCAACGTGCACATGAGGGAAGCCAACTCGGCCGCCAGCGTGGTGGAGCAGAACTATCCCGGCTTCAACGTGAAGCGCATCTTCTGGGATGCCTACAAGCGCGTCACCACCTCGACCGGCAACCGCTATCCCGACGTGGAGCGGCTCATCAAGCAGCAGATGAGCAACGGCGCACTCATCATGGACTACTGCGGCCACGGCGCCGCCTACAGCATCTCGCACGAGCAGGTGCTGCGCGGCAGCGACTTCGCCACCCAGACCTCGCTGCGCCTGCCCCTGTGGGTCACCGCCTCGTGCGACATCATGCCCTACGACAGCCACGAGGAGAACATCGGCGAGACCGCCATGCTCAACGAGAAGGGCGGCTGCATAGCCTTCTACGGCACCACGCGCACCGTCTACACCGGCGCCAACGAAGACATGAACTGCACCTTTATGAAAAACGTGCTGGGCACCACCGACGGGCGGCGCAACACCCTGGGCGACGCCGTGCGGCTGACCAAGGCCACGGTGTGGAGCTCGTCGGCCCGCTACAACAAGCTGCACTACACGCTGCTGGGCGACCCCGCCCTGGTGCTGGCCGCACCCACCGCCCAGGTGGTCATCGACAGCATCAACGGCCATGCCACCGGTGCCGACACCATCAGCGTGTCGGCCGGCACCGTGGCCCGCGTGAAGGGCCATGTTGTGGGGCAGCCCAACTACAACGGCACCGTGACGCTGACCGTGAAGGACGTCGAGCAGACCGTCAGCGGCCTGATGAACCTGCACGTTGAGGAAGACCCCTCGGTGACGTCGCCCTACACCTTCCAAGACCGTCCCAACATCCTCTACGTGGGCACCGACAGCGTGCGCGCCGGCCGCTTCGACGTGAGTTTCGCCCTGTCACGCGACGTGTCATACAGCGACGACCTGTGCCAGATTCTGTGCTACGCCATCGACAATGCCAAGACCACCGGGGCCCACGGCACCGACGAGAGCTTCAGCATAGACGGCAATGCCCAGACGGCCAACGACGGCATAGGCCCCTCCATCTACTGCTATCTGAACAGCAGCGACTTCACCAACGGCGGCAACGTGAACACCACGCCCTACTTCTACGCCGAACTGAGCGACAAGGACGGCATCAGCGCCTCGGAGAGCGGACTGGGCCACAACATGGAGCTGGTGGTGGACGGCGACATGGCGAAGACCTACGACCTGAACGACGCCTTCCAGTACAACTTCGGCGACTACCGTTCGGGCAGCGTGGGCTACAGTCTGCCGGAACTCTCCGAAGGGCCACACAGCCTGCGCTTCAGGGCCTGGGACGTGCTGAACAACTCGTCGCTGGCCGAACTGACGTTCAACGTGGTGAAGGGCCTGGCCCCGAAGTGCCTCGGCGTGACCTGCACCAAGAACCCCGCCAAGACCGCCACCACCTTCATCGTGACCCACGACCGCACGGGCAGCGAGGTGGACATCGTGCTCGAAATCTTCGACACCGGCGGCCGCAAGCTGTGGGAGCATGTCGAGAGCGGCGTCAGCACCACCAGCAACTACACCCTGAACTGGAACCTGGCCATCGGCAGCGGCGACCGCCTGCGCACCGGTGTCTACCTCTATCGCGTGACCATCAGCACCGACGGCGGCACAGAGACCTCGCCGGCCCAGAAACTGATCATCCTCTGAACTGAAAACCAAAAGACGAAACTAAATATGACAACAAGACTACTACGAGTGACCATCGTGCTGGCAGCCTGCCTGTCGGCGTTCAGCCCCATCTCCGCACAGACGCAGCGCTATGCCGACCAGTCGGTGCTGGCCACGGGCAAGTGGGTCAAGATGCGTGTGCCGGAGAGCGGCATCTACCAGCTGACCGACGCCTGGGTGCAACGGGCCGGCTTCAGCAGTCTGGAGAGTGTGAAAGTCTACGGCTATGGCGGAGCCCTGCAGCCGGAGATACTCACCCCCGACTATCTGGCAGCGACCGACGACCTGAAAGAGGTGCCCGCCTGCATGGTGGGCGACCGGCTGCTGTTCTACGCCCAAGGTCCCGTCAGTTGGGAGAGCACCACGGCCACGGCCCGCACGCTCAACACATATTCCTCGTATGGCTACTACTTCCTGACCGACGGCGGCGGCGGTGCCCCGGTCAGGGTCAACCCCTACCAGTTCATGGCAGGATTTCCCACCGCCGCCGACTATCATGCCCTCTACGAGACCGACAGCTTCGCCTGGTATCACGGCGGTTGCAACCTGTTCGACAGTCAGCTGTTGGGCGTCGGCAGCAGCCACTCCTACACCCTGCCCGCCTATTCCGCCTCCGGCAAGCTGACCATCGCCATGTCGTACGACAACTATTGCGACGCCGAGGTGACCATCAACGACTCGCTGGTGGGCAACATCCTGGTCAACTCGAGGACGGCCAGCCCCACCAACTCGCGCCTGAAGGAATTTCCCGACGACCTGAGCAAAGCCGCCGTAGACTGCTGGACCTTCACCGTGAAGGGCGGCCTGAAGGCTGAAAACGTGGTCACCATCACGCAGACATCGGGCGCCAACATGAGGCTGGACCACATCATCCTGACAAGCAACGAGCCCAAGGAAGCCCCCAACATCGCTCACGACACGTTCCCCCAGCCCGAGCTGGTGGGCAGCGTGGCCAACCAGAACCACCACGCCGACGCCGCCACCGACATGGTCATCATCATCCCCGCCAGCGGACTGCTGCGCGACGAGGCCGAGCGGCTCAAGCAGTTGCACGAGGCCTACGACGGCCTGCGCGTCAGCATCGTCAAGGCCGACGAGCTCTACAACGAGTTCTCCAGCGGCACGCCCGACGCCAATGCCTACCGCCGCTATATGAAGATGCTCTACGACCGCGCCGAGACCGATGCCGACCGTCCGCGCTATCTGCTGCTCTTTGGCGACGGTGCCTGGGACAACCGCATGGTGCTGTCCGACTGGTCGCAGACCAATCCCGACGACTTCCTGCTGTGCTATGAGAGTGTCAACTCGTTCAGCGAGACCAAGTGCTACGTCAGCGACGACTATTTTTGCCTGCTGGCCGACAACAGGGGCGACCTGGTCGTAGACAAGATGGACATTGCCGTGGGCCGTCTGCCGGCACGCGATGCCGGCGAGGCCAAGATTCTGGTGGACAAGCTCTACTCCTACCGCACCAACGAGTATGCCGGACCCTGGCAGAACGTGGTCTGCCTGATGGGCGACGACGGCGACAAGAACCGCCACATGGAGGATGCCGAGACCGTGATTGATGCCATCGGCGACAACATCAGGGGGCTTGACGTGAGGAAAATCTACTGGGACACCTACCAGCTGGTGAGCACCTCGGCAGGCAAAACCTATCCCGACGTGAGGAAGCGCGTGCTGCAGCAGATGGACGAAGGCGCCCTGCTGATGGACTACACCGGCCACGGCGCCGCTGCCTCGCTCTCCCACGAGTCGGTGGTGCTCATCAACGACTTCAAGGAGAACCATACGATGCACCTGCCCGTGTGGGTGACCGCCTCGTGCGACATTATGCCCTTCGACGGCCAGGTGGTGAACAACGGCGAGACGGCCATGCTCAACCCTCACGGCGGCGCCATTGCCTTCTTCGGCACCACTCGCACCGTCTACGCCACCTACAACAGGCCCATCAACCAGGCCTTTATGAAGCATGTGCTGGCCACCGATGCCAGCGGCCGGCGCATCACCATCGGCGAGGCGGTCAGACTGGCCAAGAACGAGTTTGGCGCCAGCACCAGCCGCGACATGCTCATCAACCGCCTGCAGTTCACCCTGCTGGGCGACCCGGCCCTGATGCTGGCCAAGCCTGAGCATGAAGCCGTGGTCGACAACATCAACGGCCAGTCGGCCGACGGCGGTGTGCAACGATTAGGGGCTGGCACCACGGTCACCCTGGACGGCCATATCCAAGACACCTCGTTCGACGGGCTGGCCACCCTGACCGTGCGCGATGCGCTGCAGACCTTCAGCGGTCGTTGCAACGACAAGAGTGTCACGCCGCTGCCCATCGTCTTCACCGACCGCCCCAACGTGCTCCATACCGCCACCACAACGGTGAGCGGCGGCCGCTTCACCTTCTCATTCGTCGTGCCCAAAGACATCAGCTATTCCGACGACCCGGTGCAATTCCTGGTCTATGCCGTCAGCGACGACAAGATGACGACGGCACACGGCGAAAACCTGGGAGCCGCCTTTGTGGGCGAGGGCGCCGACTTCAGCGACAGCGAGGGTCCGGCCATTGCCTGCTATCTCGACAGCCAGTCGCCCATCGACGGCATTGTCACGGGCTATACACCATATTTCTATGCAGAGCTGCACGACCCCAGCGGCATCAACCTCTCAGAGGGAGGCTTCGGCCACAACCTGCAGCTGTGCATCGACGGGAAGAGCCAGTACACCTACGATCTGAACAGCTACTTCTTGAGCAGCACCGACGACTACAGCAGCGGCACCGTGGGCTTCACCATCCCCCTGCTCGATGCCGGACTGCACAAGCTGAGGTTTACGGCATGGGATGCGCTCAACAATGCCTCGGCGGTGACATTCTCGTTCATGGTGGGCACCGAAGACGGCATAGAGGAGATTTTCGACACACCGGCAGACAACAGTGGCAGCGCCCTCTTCGACCTGGGCGGCCGCCAGGTTGACAGCAACCGCCGCACGGTGAAAGGCCAGTCGCTCTACCTCTACCGCGACAAAGAGGGACGCATCAAGAAAATGGTAGGGAGAAGGCAATAAACAAGCCCAATACAGCGTTAATATAGAACGATGAAAAAGAGAACACTATCAGCTTTAGCCTTACTGGCAGGCGGTTACACTTGCCTCCACGCGCAAGACAAGATTACCACCTACAACCCCGTGGAGCACGCCGTCATTTCGCAGACTATTGCCCCTGACGCCCGCTCGGCCGGTATGGGCGATGTGGGTGCCGCCACCGACCCCGACGTGAACTCGCAGGCATGGAACTTGGCTAAATACCCCTTCTGCATCAGCCGTGCAGGCGTGTCGCTCAACTACACCCCTTGGCTGCGCCAACTGGTCAACGACATCGACCTGGCCTACGTGGCAGGCTATTACCGCATCGGCGACTATGGCGCCCTGTCAAGTTCGCTGCGCTACTTCTCGCTGGGCGAAGTCTATACCAGCGAGGGCGAGGACATGACGGTGAAACCCTACGAAATGTCGCTCGACCTGGCCTACTCGCGTATGTTGAGCGAGACCTTCTCGCTGGGTGTCGGTCTACGCTGGATCTACAGCGACCTGCGCTATGACTACTCGGAAGACTCGTCGCCAGCATCGGCTTTCGCTGCCGACATTGCCATGTACTACAACAACTACATCAACCTGGGCAGTCGTGAGTGCCAGCTCGGTCTGGGTCTCGTCGCCAGCAATATCGGTAGCAAGATTTCGTACTATGGCGACGAGGAGAGCCAGTTCATACCGGCCAACCTGCGCCTGGGCGCCTCGCTGATGGTTCCCATTGACGAGTACAACCGCTTCACCATTGCCGCCGACGCCAACAAACTGTTAGTGCCCACGGTGCCCGTGCAGGAGGTGGACGAGACCAACTCGGACTATCAGGACCGCGTGCGTAAGGAGTACAGCGACATGTCGAGCATCAAGGGTATCTTCACCAGCTTCAGCGACGCTCCCGGCGGCTTCAAGGAAGAACTGGAAGAGATACAATGGAGCATAGGTGCCGAATATGTGTACCACGACCAGTTCTCGCTCCGCGCCGGCTACCACCATGAGAGTGAGTCGAAGGGTAACCGTAAGTACTTCACCATCGGCGGTGGCTTCCGTATGAGCGTCTTCTCTCTCGACGTGGGCTACGTCATCTCCACGGCCCAAAGCAACCCTCTGGACCAGACACTGCGCTTCACCCTCGCCTTCGATATGGATGGCATCAAAGACTTGTTCAGAAAATAGACTATGAATAACATCAGAGTAGGATTCGGATACGACGTTCACCAGTTGGTTGAAGACAGGGAATTGTGGCTGGGCGGCATCAGACTGGACCACTCGAAGGGCCTGCTGGGCCATAGCGACGCCGACGTGCTGATACACGCTATTTGTGATGCGCTGCTCGGTGCTGCCAACATGCGCGACATCGGTTACCATTTTCCCGACACCTCTGACGAGACAGAAGGGATGGACAGCAAAATTATCCTCAGCAAGACCATCGAACTCATCGCCACCAAGGGCTATCGACTGGGCAATATCGACGCCACCGTATGTGCCGAAAAGCCCAAGTTGAACCCACACATACCCCAGATGCAGCAATGCCTGGCACAGGTCGTCGGCTGCGACCCCGACCAAATCTCCATCAAGGCCACCACCACCGAAAAGCTGGGCTTCACCGGGCGGCAAGAAGGCATTTCCGCCTATGCCGTGGTGCTCATCTGCCAATGACAATTGCCGTTATCCCGTGACAACGATATAACGATATAACGTGATAACGATATAACGAAATAACGATAAAAACAAGAAAAAGGAAAAAAATGATAACTCTTACCAATCTCGCCATTCAGTTCGGCAAGAAAACCCTTTATAAGGACGTGAACCTGAAGTTCACCAACAATAACATCTATGGTGTCATCGGTGCCAACGGCGCTGGCAAGTCAACCCTGCTGCGCGCCATCAGCGGCGAACTGGAACCCAACAAAGGCTCCGTGGAAATGGGCCCCGGCGAGCGCCTCTCGGTGCTGGAGCAGGACCACTTCAAGTACGACCAGTACACCGTGATGGACACCGTGCTGATGGGGCACCAGCCCCTGTGGCAAAACATGAAGGAGCGCGAAGCCCTTTATGCCAAAGACGAAATGACCGACGAGGACGGCACAAAGGCAGCCGAACTGGAGATGGCCTTTGCCGAGATGAACGGCTGGGAGGCTGAGAGCGAGGCTGCACAGCTGTTGCAGAACCTGGGCGTCAAAGAGGAGCAGCACTACAAGCAGATGGCCGACATATCGAACAACGAGAAAGTGCGCGTGATGCTGGCCAAGGCCCTCTTCGGACATCCCGACAACCTGCTCCTCGACGAGCCCACCAACGACCTCGACCTCGACACCGTGCAGTGGCTGGAGGAATATCTCAGCGGCCTGGAGCAGTGCGTGATGGTGGTCAGCCACGACCGCCACTTCCTCGATGCCGTCTCCACACAGACGGTAGACATCGACTTCGGCAAGGTGACGCTCTTCGGTGGCAACTACTCCTTCTGGTATGAGTCCAGCCAGCTGGCCCTCCGGCAAGCGCAGAACCAGAAACTCAAGGCCGAGGAGAAACGCAAGCAGCTGGAGGAGTTCATACGCCGTTTCTCGGCCAATGTGGCCAAGAGCAAGCAGACAACATCGCGCAAGAAGATGCTGGAGAAACTCAATGTCGAGCAGATCACGCCCTCAACACGCAAATATCCCGGCATCATCTTCCAGATGGAGCGCGAGCCGGGCACGCAAATCCTGGAGGTGAAGGACCTGAAGGCGGTAGATGCCGACGGGACAGTGCTCTTCGACAATGTGAACTTCACCATCGAGAAAGGACAGAAGACCGTCTTCCTGAGCCACAACCCCAAGGCTATGACGGCCCTCTTCGAAATAATCAACGGCAATCGTCAGGCCGACCACGGCGAATATAAGTGGGGGGTGACCATCACCACCGCCTATCTGCCACTCGACAACACCGAGTTCTTCAGGAGCGAACTGAACCTCGTGGACTGGCTGTCGCAGTACGGAAAAGGCAACGAGGTGCTGATGAAATCGTATCTTGGACGTATGCTCTTCCGCGAAGAAGACGTGCTGAAGAAGGTGAACGTGCTCTCGGGCGGTGAGAAGATGCGCTGCATGATTGCACGCATGCAGCTGAAGAACGCCAACTGCCTCATCCTCGACACGCCCACGAACCACCTCGACCTGGAGTCGATTCAGGCCTTCAACAACAACCTTATCGGCTTCAAGGGCAACATCCTCTTTGCCAGCCACGACCACGAGTTCATCCAGACCGTGGCCGACCGCATCATCGAGCTGACGCCGAAAGGCACCATCGACAAGCTGATGCAGTACGACGACTACATCTACGATGAGCAGATAAAAGAACAGAAAACACGCATGTACGCCATATAGCAAAACATGCAATCACTTAAAATCCTAAAAGCCTTAAAACTACTATGGAAGTAAAGAAAATCATGCAGGACCTGGAGCGCAAGCATCCAGGCGAGAACGAGTATCTTCAGGCCGTCAGAGAAGTGTTGGAAAGCATCCAGGACGTCTACAACAAGCATCCTGAGTTTGAGAAGGCCAAGATTGTGGAACGGCTGGTGGAGCCGGAGCGCATCACCACCTTCCGTGTGCCCTGGGTAGACGACAGGGGCGAGGTGCAGGTGAACCTGGGCTACAGGGTGCAGTTCAACTCGGCCATTGGCCCCTACAAGGGCGGACTGCGCTTCCACGCATCGGTAAACCTGTCGATTCTGAAGTTCCTGGGATTCGAGCAGACCTTCAAGAATGCCCTCACCACCCTGCCTATGGGCGGCGGCAAGGGCGGCTCCGACTTCTCGCCACGCGGCAAGAGCGAGGCCGAAATCATGCGTTTCTGCCAGGCATTTATGATGGAACTCTACAAGGTCATCGGCCCAGACATGGATGTTCCTGCCGGCGACATTGGCGTGGGCGGACGTGAGATAGGCTACCTTTTCGGCATGTACAAGAAACTCACATCGCAATTCCACGGCGCAACGCTGACCGGCAAGGGACTGGAGTGGGGCGGCAGCATCCTCAGACCGGAAGCCACGGGCTTCGGTGCCCTCTACTTCGTCCACCACATGCTCGAGAGTCACGGCCTCGATATCAAGGGCAAGACCGTAGCCCTCTCTGGTTTCGGCAACGTGGCATGGGGAGCCGCAAAGAAAGCCACCGAACTGGGGGCCAAGGTCATCACCATCAGCGGCCCCGACGGCTATATCTATGACCCCGAAGGTCTCGACGCCGAGAAGATTGACTATCTGCTGGAACTGAGAGCCAGCGGCAACGATGTCTGCCAGCCCTACGAGGAGGAGTTCCCCGGCAGCAAGTTCTTTAAGGACAAGAGACCGTGGGAGCAGAAGGCCGACATCTATCTGCCTTGCGCCACACAGAACGAGTTGGATGGCAACGATGCCGACCACATACTGGCCCACAAGCCACTTTGCGTGGCCGAGGTGAGCAACATGGGCTGCACAGCCGATGCCGTCTCGAAGTTCATTGCTGCCAAGCAACTCTTTGCTCCGGGCAAGGCCGTCAATGCCGGCGGCGTGGCCACCAGCGGACTGGAAATGACCCAGAACTCCATGCGTATGTCGTGGAGTGCACAGGAGGTAGACCAGCGCCTGCACCAGATTATGCAGGGCATCCACGAGCAGTGCGTGAAGTATGGGCGCGAGGATGGCTACGTGAACTACGTGAAGGGAGCCAATGTGGCTGGCTTTATGAAAGTGGCAAAGGCCATGCTGGCACAGGGCGTAGTATGATGTCGCTGAGTAGCATATTAAGATGGATGGGCCGTCCTGTCGTATGCCTTGGGCTGTTGGCAGGACTGCCCATCGTCTTATTTGCCCAATCCGCCTCGTCGGCCCCGCCAACAAGTACAATAAGTCCTGTGGTTCATACTGGCACTGCCTCCTACTATGCCAAAAGGGCAACGGGCTCGCGCACGGCCAGCGGCGAGAAACTGCACCACGACAGCCTCACCTGTGCCCACCGCACCTATCCTTTCGGCACACGACTGAAGGTGACCACACCCTCAAACGGGCGCTCCGTCGTGGTGCGCGTGAACGACCGCGGCCCCTTTGTACGCGGACGAATCATCGACCTCTCCTGGGGCGCTGCACGCGAACTGGGTATACTGGCTCAGGGCACCGCCAAGGTCACTGTGGAACTGGCCGGCCCCATAGAGTATGTGACGCTGCATCTGGACTCGCTCAACAACAAGGTGGAGCTGCCCAAACTGTATGAAATGTTAGAGACGGAAGAATTGCCGCTCGTACTGCCCAATCTGGAGTACTGACGGCTATTGTTGCAACTGATAAAGACGACGCACCAAGGGCGCGATGACGGCGGGAACGAGTCTGCCGATGTCGCGCCCTTGGTGCACGTATTGCCTGATCATGGTGCTCGAAACGTCGAGCAACTCTGCCTTGACAATGGTCACCCGACCGCTGTCATCGGCACTTACGGCCTGGATGTCGGCCTCGCTGCGGGGATAGACCACCACCTGGTACTCTCGGAGGATGTCTTCGGCCCGATACCAGCGATGGAAGCCCTGCCAGTTGTCGCCGCCTATGAGTAGCGTAAAATGGCAGTCGGGATAGTCGGCACGAAGGTGCTGGAGCGTGTTCCATGTGTAGGATGGGCGCGGCAAGTGCAACTCATAGTCGCTGGCCACGATGCCTTCCTCACCATAGAGCGCCAGCCGTGCCAACAGGTAGCGCAGCTGGTCGTCGAGCAAATCGGTGCGCCCCTGCTTAAGGGGGTTCTGCGGCGAGACCATCAGCCACACCTCGTCGAGTCCAGCCGCTTGGCGCAGCTGCCGGGCAAGGGCGATGTGGCCGTTATGGATGGGATTGAACGACCCGCCGAAGACGCCGATTCGCTTCATCATACACTCAGGAAACTGGCCACGAGTCTGAGGGTCTCAGCCTCGGCCGCGTCCAATAGGTCGTTCACCACGATGTGGTCGAACTGCGGGGCGAAGCCCAACTCATATTCCGCCTTGGCAAGCCGGTTCTCTATGGCTTCAGCCGTGTCGGTGCCACGGCCTTCCAAGCGGCGCCGCAGCTCGGCCACCGAGGGTGGCTGGATGAAAAGGCTCAACGCCCGCTGCCCATAGAACTTCTTGATGTTGATGCCACCCTTCACGTCGACATCGAACACCACGTTCTGGCCGGCATCCAGTTGCTGTTCCACCTGCTTCTTCAGTGTGCCGTAGAAGCGGTCTTGATAGACCTCCTCATACTCCAGAAACTCGTCGTTGTCTATGCGCTGGCGGAACTCTTCGGGCGACAGGAAGAAATAGTCCACGCCGTGCTGCTCGGTGCCCCTTGGCGGGCGCGATGTGCACGACACGGAGAAATAAAGGTTCAGCTCAGGATGCTGCTCCATGAGCCACCTTACGATGGTAGACTTGCCCGACCCTGACGGTGCGGAGAATATCAACAGTTTTCCTCTTTCCATTGCTTTGGTTGGTTTATAGTACGTTGAGTACCTGCTCTTTGATTTGCTCCAGCTCGTCTTTCATCTGCACCACGATGTTCTGCATTTCAGCCAGGTTCGACTTCGACCCTGTGGTGTTGATTTCGCGTCCCATCTCCTGTGCAATGAATCCCAGCTTCTTGCCTTGTCCGTGGCCGTTGGCCATTGTCTCGCGGAAGTATTTCAGGTGATTGGCCAGGCGCTGCTTCTCTTCGCTGATGTCCAGTTTCTCGATGTAGTAGATGAGCTCCTGCTCCAGCCGGTTCTTGTCGTAGTCCACTCCCGGTATCTGTTGCAGTCCCTCAACGATGCGCTGCCTGATTTTCTCTACCCTCGACTTCTCGTAGGGCTCAATCTCAGCCAGCAGACGCTCTATGTTGTCCACCTTCTCCGTGAATGTCTTCTCCAGTGCGGCGCCCTCCTGCTTGCGGAAGCTCACCAGCGCGTCGATGGCCGTCTGAACAGCCTGGCGTGCTGCATCCCACTCTTCGGCGGTGAGCACCTCCTGCTCGGTGCGGGTCATCACGTCGGGCATGCGGGTCAGCGTGTACATCCAGTCCTGGGGCTCCACAATGCCGAGCCGTCCGGACAGTTCCTTCAGCTGATGGTAATAGTTCTCGGCCAATGCCATATTCACCGGCGTGGCCTCAACGCCCTCCTCACGCTCTATCCAGAGGCTGAAGTCCACCTTGCCACGCTCTAAGGTCTGTGAAATCATCTGGCGCATCTCCATCTCCTTCTCACGATAGAGGGGCGCAATGCGTGTCAGCAGGTCGAGCTGCTTTGAGTTGAGCGACTTGATTTCGGCATTGATTTTCTTGTCATTGTAGACCACGACTGACTTGCCGTAGCCTGTCATAGATTGTATCATTTTATATCAGTTGGGTTTAATTAGGCTGCAAAAGTAGGAATAATTTTACACACAGCCAAACCTTTTTCCCATTATTCCGCCAGATTTGGCACATTTCTTGCTAAAAGATTTGTAGGATTCTGCATTTATTAGTAAATTTGCAGCGTATTAATAACGAATTAAACAAGCAAGAAACACTATGGAAGTACAAATCACAAGCGAGAACTTTGAGAGTCTGAAGAACGGCAATCTGCCCCTGGTAGTTGACTTCTGGGCCACCTGGTGCGGTCCCTGCCGCATGGTAGCCCCCATCATCAGCGAACTGGCTGAGAAATACGACGGCCGCATTGTGGTGGGAAAATGCGACGTGGAGGAGAACGAGGAGATGGCTGCCGAATTTGGCATCCGCAACATTCCCACCATTCTGTTCTTCAAGAACGGCGAGATTGTAGACAAATTGGTTGGCGCCCAGTCTAAGCAGAAGTTTGAGGAGCAGTTTGAGGCTCTGCTTTAGCCGCCAGGGCCTGCCAGAGCGGGTCGTCGGGCAGGGGTGCCTCGATGCAGATGTCGGTACCTGAAACAGGATGGGTGAAGGCAATGCGGCGCGCCAGCAGCGAGATGCTGCCGTCGGCATTGCTCCGTCGGGCACCATATTTCAGGTCGCCCTTGATGGGACAGCCAATGGCCGACAACTGGCAGCGGATTTGATGATGCCGACCCGTCATCAGCTGCACCTCTACAAGGGCGTAACGGTCGCCCTGCGCCAGTTGCCTGCAGCGCAGCCTGGCCAGTTTCGAGCCGGGCACTTCGCGGTCATAGGCGTAGGCTTTGTTCTGACGCTCGTTTCGCGTCAGCCAGTGCTCCAACAATTGAAAAGTGGAAAGTGAGAAGCGACAAGCGGGATTCCCCTCCTTGTCACTTCTCTTTTTTGTGTTGTCACTTTCCACAATGGCCCAGTAGGTCTTGTGCACCTCGCCGGCTGCAAACATCTTGTTGAGCCGCGTGAGGGCCTTCGATGTGCGTGCAAACATCACCAGGCCGCCCACGGGGCGGTCCAGCCGGTGTACGACGCCCAGAAAGACTGCTCCGGGCTTTTGGTATTTCTCTTTCAGATAGGCTTTCACCTTTTCCGACAGCGGCTCGTCGCCGGTCTTGTCGCCTTGTACTATCTCTCCGCTTTGCTTTGAGACGATGATGATGTGGTTGTCCTCGTAGACTATTTGCATTGCTGTCTTTTCTGTCAAAAAGTCAGAGACACAGAGCCGCTTGCTGACAAACTCTCTGTGTCTCTGCTGGTTTATGTGTTTCCGCACTTGAGGGGAAACGCTGTTCGTTACTATTTGGCCATAAATGTGAGCACGGCACTTATGTCGGCCACGTCTGCTGTGCCGTCACCATTCACGTCGGCATTTTCAAGAGTGAATGTCGAATAGTCGCCAGACATCACAGTCAGAATTGCGGAAATATCGGCCACATCAACAGTCTTGTCGCTGTTTACGTCGGCATCTTCCAGAGTAATCACCTTCTCGCCCTCACCGTTGAGCACGATGATGTCGTAAACCTGGGCCTTGGTGCCGCCACCCGTCTGGGCCACGCGGACATAAACCTGGTCAGTGCCTTCGTAGCTGGCGCGTGTGCGCTTGATGTAGCGCTGTGTGCCGGCCATCTTCAGGGTGTCCACCTTGACCCAGTTCTCGCCGTCGGCAGAGGTCTGGATTTCCAGCACGCCATAGCCGCTGCCGTTACCATTGCCGCACATGACAACGATGTCGAAGGGACCCTGCAGTTTCTCGGTGGTCTCGATGGAGGCGGTATAAGGCTCGCCGCTGATCTTGGCACCGAAGGTGATGACGCCAGTAGAAGGAGTGGTGAGCTGGTCGAGAGCTTCCTCGAAGTAACGGCTGGTGCGGCCATTGCCTACGCCCGTCTCAGGCTTCAGCTGCAACTCGCCGGTGAGCACCTGGCCGCGTGAGCGGAGCACCCATCCGTTTTCTGTGTTGGGACGTATTTCCTTCAGGGCCTCGACATTGGGCTTGTAGACGTAGACGATAGAGTCGTTGCCCTCGATGTCCTTCACGGTCTCCTCGTGGTCCAGCTCGTCGCCATAGTAGTTCCATGCCGACTTGCCCCAATAGTAGTAGGCGCTGGCTTTGCCGTCGCCGCCGTTCTCGCTGTTGTCAACAAACCAGTCGGCCTCGTTGGCATCGAAGTGGCTGATGATGTTGGTGCGGCCGTTGAAGCCATTGACGGCGATTTCTTTTTCGGCCAGATTTGAGGGGAGCCACTCGCCGCCCTGTGCCAGGGTGTAGAGGGTGGCCGACTCGGTGAGCACGATGGGCTCAGTATAGAGTTGAGAGTCGTCAGCGGTGGTTGCACCGTTGAAGTTGTAGTACATGTCGATGCCCTGCGGGCTCTGCAGCGAGATGACGGCCTTGCCGTCGGCATTCGACTCAATGGTGATGGTAGGCGTCGAGGCCTGGACCATGATGACGATATCCTTCTCGGCAATCTTACTGTTGGTGTAGCCGTCGCCAGTGGCCATGGCCTTCACCGTTGCAGCCTGATAGAGGTTGAACGGCTCGGTGTAGAGCGTGCTCTCAGTGGTCGGGTCGCTGCCGTCCAGAGTGTAGTAGATGGCGTTAGAGTTGGTGGCCGAAAGCTTTACTGTGGTGAATCCGTCTTCCTGTGTGACAGCGATGACGGGAGTGCCTGTAGCCACAACTTCCTTCTTGGTGTTGGCCACGGCCTGCAGCACCTGCGGAATCAGCGTGGCAATCAGGTCCTGGTTGGCACCGAGCATGTTCTCCAGAGTCAGAGGCAGCAGCACGTAGGCATTGCGCTTGGCGTTGTGGGCGTGCATGCCAATGATGCCCTCGTCGGGGTTGGCATAGGCCAGGATTTGGTCGTCGGCAAAGTATTCGCCCAGTTCCACACCCACGATGGTGCCATCGGTGAGCAGTTCCAGGATGCCGTCGTTGATGTCCACACCCTCGAAGCCTTCAAAGTCCTCCTTCAAGCCTCCCATGATGGGCGACTCGGTCGCGATGGTCTTGCCGTAGCCCCAAGCCTCGTAGAGATAGGGGTTGAAATTGAGCATAGGCACATAGGCAATGGCCTGCTTGATGGTGCTGACGTAGGCATTGTCGGCAGCAATGGTGGGGCTGACGACTACGGCCTGGAACTTCTGAAGCGAGTCGGCGGTGGCCGTGGTCTCGGCGGCATTGATTTCGGTCAGGGCGAAGCGGCTGTCACCACTCAGGTAGATGTAGGCATAGTCGCTGTCCAGGTCGCCGTCGTAGATGTAGGCCACGGGCTGTGCTTCCTGCACCTCGGGGGCGTCGCCATTGTCAATCATAAAGTAGTAGAAGTCGATACCGGCATCGGGGGTGAGGGTGAACTGCACATCTACCGAGTCGGTCTCTTCGGTGACCACCTTCCACACGAATGTGTAGGTGCCCTCAGAGCCTTCCACCTGGTTGCCCAGGAAGATGCAGGCGCCATTGTACTGGCTGGAGCTCTCTTCGGGCTGGAACTGGATGTAGCTCTGCACGGGGGCGATACCGCGGTTGTTGGCGGTGCTGTTGGCCGAGCGTCCCTGGATGGTGATCTTCTGGCCGTTGGCCAGTTTCGGGAAGGTAATCTTCGTGCTCTTACGTGTCAGACGCAGCTTGGTCGTTGCCAGGTGCACAGAGTTGTCCTTGTTCTTGCCGATGTCTATCTTCAGTCCGCGCAACTCCTCAATCACCTCGCCGTTGGCCATCCAATAGCCGTCGGCATCCTGCTTCACAGCGTTCTTCCAGTTGATTACATTGCCGTCGGCATCGGTACCGTTGTCGGCCCAGTTGGTCTTGTCGGCCGTCAGGTTGGCAATGGTCTCATCGCTCAGTCCTTCGAAGAAGTTCCAAGCCTTTTTCTCTTGCGCATTCATTCCCATAGCAACGCACAGGAATAACGCACTAAGTGTCAATAGTTTTTTCATAAGCAGTCAATAATATTGGTTAGTAAATACATTCTGGCTGCAAAGTTAAACATTTTCAACGAAATGGCCACAAGAAAATGCCTTTTTTTTTCTTTGAGTCAACTGGAAAAAGTGCCATTTTTTGAGACCTTTTTCAGAGGCACTTTCGTTTTGCGCTGAAACGACATTAGATTTAAACTTTGTGTAAGCCATGAATTTCAATTGGTACAATACTACAATCATTGCAAAAAGAAAGGTAAAATCTTTACAAATACTTTTTCAAGTAGACTCTTCTTTTCTTTACTTAATCTGTTGTTTTGAGGAGTATTCAACAGGTCGTCCACCATAGCGGTGTAGCTTCACCAAGCCTTATATGATACTATGTCCTTAGACCTTCAATTACTCCAATTGGTGGAGAATGACAGAAAAGGGAAATCCGGCGCACCCGGATTTTTCCGTGGCTGACCTCCACAGACCATGCATGACTGCATATGCAAGGGTGTTGATTTGCATGTCTGCCCAAAATGTTGTACCTT
>CADACW010000058.1 GCA_902786565.1 uncultured Prevotellaceae bacterium
AGGTATACCTCGGTATGGATGAGTGGCAGTCTGAGCTATGCAGACTGGTAGTACGTGGGTGGGACAAATAGGTTTGGGTGTCCCAACGCGGAAAACAGGGCATCTGACAGGGGTAGCCAGCCATTTCAATGGCTGGTACGGGTATGGCCGCCATGGCGGGCGTGCCTTTAGGTACGCGACCTGGTTGCCGTGTGGGTCGCGTACCTACGGCACGCCCCCCCATTTTCCGCCGTTTCCCAGCCGTTGAAACGGCTGGCTACCGCTGTCAGGCCCCTGTGGGGCATTGGCTGCGCGTGGTTTCCTTAGCGTCATTCAGTTTAATTGCCGTGAATAATTCAGGCTAGAGAATTTGCGAGATAAGTGGCACTTATCTCCGGCTTGGGCCAGAAGGCTTGTCAAGTTTGGCCGGCCCTTTGTTTGCATTTGTCCCCGCTTGTCTTGCACTTTTCGCTGAAAACGTATAAAGGCTGCGCTATCCGAGGACGGGTAGCGCAGCCTTCATGATAAAGGTTAGAAAAAAGTGTCTTACATCGCGGCTGTGGCAGCCTTGTCAATCCACTCGTAGATGCAGGAGCAGATGCCGAAGAGGAGGATGCCGACGGTGCAGATGGCGAGGCTCCAGTTGATGGCGGCGCCATTGCGGAAGGTGGGCAGTGGGTGCTCCTCCTTGGTGATGTACATGGCCTTGACGATGAGCAGATAGTAGTAAAGGCTCACCACGGTGTTGATAAGGGCGATGAACACCACGAAGTAGGGCCAGAACGGGGCGCTCTCGTGACCGCCGACGGCTGCCATGAAGACAAAGAACTTAGAGAACATACCGGCAAACGGGGGGATGCCAGCCAGCGAGAAGAGGGCGAGCGTCATGAGCAGCGCCAGCTTCGGGTTGGTCTGGTAGAGGCCGTTGTAGGCCGACATCTGGGTGTTGCCACCGTTGTGCTCTACCGCGCTGATGACGGTGAAGACGGCCAGGTTGGCGGCCACGTAGACCAGCACGTAGAAGGTGAGGGCTGCGATGCCCACGGTGCTGTTGCCCACTACGGCGAGCATGATGTAGCCTGCCTGCGAGATGGACGAGAAGGCCATGAAGCGCTTCAGTTCCGTCTGGCGGATGGCGAAGAGGTTGCCCACGGTGATGGTGAGCATGATGACAATCCAGAGCAGCGGCTCCCATACGTCGGTCATTGCGCTGAAGACCTTCATCAGGATGATGGCCAGGGTGAGCGTGGCGGCACCCTTGGAGACGACGCTCAGATAACCGGTGACGGGCGTGGGGGCACCCTGGTAGGTGTCGGCAGTCCAGAAGTGGAAGGGCACGAGCGAAATCTTGAAGCCCAGTCCGCTGAAGAAGAACACCAAAGCCATGATGAGCATTGTGCCCTGACCCCAGAAGGTGGAGCACTTGTCGGCAATGATGGTGGCCATATCGTCGAAGTAGAGTGTGCCGCAGACGCCGTAGAGCATGGAGATGCCGTAGAGCATCACGCCGCTGGCGAATGTGGCGGTGAGGATGTACTTGGCGGCAGCCTCGGCCGACTGGTTCTTGTATTTGTCGAAGGCCACGAGGCAGGCCATGGGCACGGATGCCATCTCCAGTCCGAGGAAGAACAGGAGGAAGTGGCCGCTGGACATCATGACGTACATGCCGAGCAGGGTGCTCAGGATGAGCATGTAGTATTCGCCTGCGAGTTTACGGGCGGGGCCTTCGAGCCACTTCTGTGACATCACCACCACGATGAAGGTGCCGAGTGTGAGGATGGTCTTCATCACGCCCACGATGGGTGTAGAGACGTAGAGTCCGCCGAAGACCGTTGCCGGCCCGGCGATGAAGCAGGGCACCAGCTGGCAGAGCAGCAGGGCGCCAGTGAGCACGCCCAGCACGAAGCCTTTGCGGGCACTATTGTGCAATGCGAAGTCGGCGCAGAAGACAATTATCAAAGCCAGCGTGAGAGTGGCTTCAGGAATCATTTGCAAAAATTGACTGTAGTTCATGATTTTCTTCTCCTTTCTTTTACATTACACCGATTGAATGAAGGATATTGCCTGCTGCGGGAGAAATCATGTCGCTGAAGAAGAAGGGCAGACAGCCCAGACCTGCCACACAGAAGATGAGGCAGACGACGGCGACGCGCTCGTCCCAGGTGGCATCGGTCAGCTCCAGGTAGTGCTTGTTCTCCACCTCGCCGTAGAGAATCTTGCCCACGACGCGGAGGATGTAGACTGCCGTGACGACTATCGACATACAGGCGATGATGGTGCAGACCATGCGGAAGCTGGTGTTCGGGTCGCCGGCAAGCGGTGCTGCGCCGAAGGAGCCCACGAAGATGGTCATCTCGGCAATGAAGCCTGAGAAGCCCGGCAGGCCCAGGTTGGCCAGACCGGCGATGACATAGCCCACGGCCAGGAACGGCATGATCTTCATCAGACCTGCCAGCTGGCGGATGTCGCGGGTGTGGGTGCGACCGTAAATCATACCGATGAGGGCGAAGAAGAGGGCCGTCATCAGACCGTGGCTGAGCATCTGCAGGATGGCACCGGTGACTGCCGTCTGGCTCATCATGAGCAGGGCGAAGAGCACCAGGCCGCAGTGGCTGACCGACGAGTAGGCGTTGATGTACTTCAGGTCGGTCTGCACGCAGGCCGAGAGGGCGCCGTAGACCACAGAGATGGTGGTGAGGATGAGGAATATCCAGGCCAGATTCTGGGCGGCCTCAGGCAGCAGGTACATAGCCAGACGGAAGCAGCCGTAGCCTCCCAGCTTCATCAGCACGCCGGCGTGCAGCATCGACACTGCTGTGGGGGCCGAGGCATGACCGTCGGGGCTCCATGTGTGGAAGGGAAACAGGGCTCCCAGCACACCGAAACCGATGAAGATGAAGGGGAAGAAGGCGTTCTGCACGCTCTCGGGGATGTTGTGCATGGCGGCAATCTCGTTGACGTTCATAGTGGTGTGGCCACTGAAGTAGTAGATGCCCAGGATGCCGAGGATGAGCAGGGCCGAGCCCCCCATCAGCATGAGGGTGAGCTTCATGGCCGAGTACTCCTTGTGGCCGCTGCCCCAGACGCCGATGAGCAGATACATGGGGATGAGGGCCACCTCGTAGAACATGAACATGGTGAACATGTCGGTGCAGATGAAGAATCCGAACACACCCGTCGAGAGCAGGGTGAACCAGAGGAAATACTCCTTGGTGAGGGGCTTCAGCTGCCAGGAGGCAAAGGTGCCGGTGAAGACGATGATGCTCGACAGGAGCAGCATGACCACGGAGATGCCGTCGACACCGACGCTATAGGCGATATTCAATGGCTTGAACCAAGGCGTGCTGGCCACGAGGAGCATCTCGTCGGTATTGCCGGCAGCGCGCTCGGTCACGAAGTAGTAGGTCAGCCATACGGAGAGGGCGAGCAGACACGAAGCGCCAGCCACCATCACACCGCGCACCTGATTGAGGTTGCGGGCAATCCAAAGGCCGAGCAACATCAGGGCGGGAATTAACACAAATAATGATAATATATTCATTTTCGTTATATCGTTATCACGTTATTACGTTATTTCATTATCACGACATTACAAGGCGAGAAGAACGAGCGTCAGGGCCACGGTGCCAGTGAGGAACCAGACGGCATACTTGCGCACATCGCCGCTCTGCCAGGGGCGCAGACTCTCGCCGGCCTCGTTGGCACCCCAAGCCATGAAGTTGAACGTGCCGTCGACAACGTGACGGTCGAACCAGGCAATGGGCGTCGAGACGCAGGCAAAGATGATGCGGTGGGTGACAAACTGCCAGATCTCGTCCTGATAGAAACGCTTGTAGGCGGCACGGTGCAGACGTGGGAACGTCTTGTACAGACGGTCGGCGATGGGCTGGCTCTCACCTTTATAGATATAAGTGGCGAGACAGATGCTCAGGATGGCAATGATCGTCGAGGTGGCAGCAATCTGCGTGTTGAAGTGGATGGTGTAGTCGGTGCCGGCGGCAGAGACAAACGAACCGAAGGAGCCGCCCCAGCCGAGGAAGCCGCCTAATGTGGAGTAGATGCCCACACCCACGGTGATGACGCAGAGCACGATGAGGGGAACGGTCATTGAGAGCGGAGCCTCATGCGGTGTGTGGTGCTGGTGGGCCTCCACATTCTCGGTGCCCCAGAAGATGCCGTAGTACAGGCGGAACATGTAGAAGGCGGTCATGGCAGCGATGCCCGTC
Source organism: uncultured Prevotellaceae bacterium (assembly GCA_902786565.1). Classification (GTDB taxonomy): domain Bacteria; phylum Bacteroidota; class Bacteroidia; order Bacteroidales; family Bacteroidaceae; genus Prevotella. The sequence continues at coordinate 4,206 of CADACW010000058.1, forward strand.
ATAATCCAGCCAACCACAGGCGAGTACTCCATGCAGGCGGTGATGATCTCATCCTTCGAGCTGAAGCCCGAGAAGAAGGGGATGCCGGCGATGGCCAGACACGAGATGAGGAATGTGATGTGGGTGATGGGCATATACTTGCGCAGACCTCCCATCACAGCCATCTCGTTGCTGTGGACGGCGTGGATGATGCAACCGGCGCCAAGGAACAGGCATGCCTTGAACATGGCGTGGGTGAACAGGTGGAACATGCCGGCCATATAGCCCAGCTGGGCGTGGTTGTCGAGTATGGCCTCGTGGCCGGGCAGGCAGACGCCGAGGGCCACCATCATGAAGGCAATCTGCGAGATGGTGGAGAAGGCCAGCACACGCTTGATGTCGCTCTGGGCACAGGCCACGGCAGCGGCATAGAAAGCGGTGATGACACCCACCCAGACCACAATCGACATGGCTTCGGGGGCATACTGAATCCACAGGGGGAACATGCGTGCAATCTGGAACACACCTGCCACCACCATCGTGGCGGCATGGATGAGGGCCGACACAGGCGTGGGGCCTTCCATGGCATCGGGCAGCCAGATGTGCAGGGGGAACATGGCACTCTTACCGGCACCGCCAATGAACATCAGCACCAGGGCGGTGGGGATGATGCAGGCACCGGCCGTGACAGCCTTGGCCATGTTGCCCTCGATGAAGGGCGTGGTGCCCTGGCCCATCACGATGTCGCCGGCAAACGAGAAGCTGAACGAGTCGGTGAAGTAGCCGAAGGTGAGAATACCGATGAGGAAGAACATATCGGCAAAGCGCGTCACGATGAAGGCCTTCTTAGAGGCTGCAATGGCCGGCTTCAGCGGATAGTAGAAGCCGATGAGCAGATAAGAAGACACACCCACCAACTCCCAGAACATGTACATCTGGAAGATGTTGGTGGCGAGCACCAGTCCGAGCATCGACATGGTGAAGAGGCTCAGGAAGGCGTAGTAGCGCTGGAAGCCCTTCTCGCCGTGCATATAGCCGAAGGAGTAGATGTGCACCATCAGGCTGACCGTTGAGATGACGATGAGCATCATCACCGAGATGGGGTCCAGCAGGATGCCCATGTCGAAGTGCAGGTTGCCCAGGGGCAGCCAGGTGAAGTTGTAGGGCACGATGGTCTGGAAGATGCCTTCCGCCGTGCGTGGGGCCGTGAAGTAGGTGTAGGCCGTCCAGTACGATAGGATGGTGACCAGCGACAGCGAGCAAGTGCCGATGAGTCCGGCGGTCTTGTGCTGCATCTTCATGCCTGCCAGTCCTAACACGATGAAGGACAGCAGCGGCAGAAGGAGAATCAAATAAGACAATTCGTAGATCATAGCGGTTTATCCTTTCATGTTAGTGATACTTTCCACGCTGTCGCTCTTGAAGTGGCGATAGACGTTGATGATGATGGCGATGGCCACGGCACTCTCGGCAGCGCTCACGCCGATGGAGAAGAGGGTCATGAAAAATCCCTCCAGGTGTCCGTCGGGGAAGAGCAGCCGGTTGAACGCGGCGAAGTTGATGTCGACGGCGTTGAGCACCAGCTCAATCGAGATGAGCATGGCAATCAGGTTGCGGCGGGTGATGAAGCCGAAGACGCCGATGAAGAACAGGAGTGCTGAGAGCACGAAATAACATTCTATTGGTACCATGGCTTAATCCTCGTTTTTACGTGAAACAACCAGACCGCCGATGATGCATGCCAGCAGAAACACTGAGATGAACTCAAACGGCAACACATACTGATACTTGTCGGCTCCGACCAGCGCCTGGCCGATGGCGTGCATAGACTCCTCGGTGTCGGCCACTTCGCAGGCACGGTAGACAAATTCGTTCTTCAGAAAGACCAGGACCACCGTGGCCAGTCCGACGAGGCAGACCAGTGCGCCCCAGAGCTGGCGCGAGCACTTGACGCGCTCGATGAGGCCCTGCAGGGTGCGCTTGCTCACCAGCTGGATGGCAAACACGTAGATCATCGTCACACCGCCAGCATAGACAGCTATCTGTGCGGCTCCCAGGTAGGTATAGTCGAGCAGGAAGTAGAGTCCTGCCACGCCAAAGAGCACGAACAACATGAATGTTGCGGCCCGCATGATGCGCTTCGTCGCCACACACATCACGGCAGAACCGAGAATGACGACGGCAAGGATGCAAAATACTATAATATTAGCCATACTCCTTTTTTACTTCTTTTTAGTGTTAAACTTTCCGACTTGCCAGTCAGCGCCGCCCTCGAGCAGATTGGGCAGCGAGCCACCCTGGTAGACCTCCTTGTCGAGGTGCAGCACCAGGCTGTCGCGGCGGAACGTGGCGTTCTCGAAATCGTTGGTAAACTCGATGGCGTCGAAGTTGCAGGCGTTGGTACAGAGCTGGCAGAACATGCAGTCGCCCAGGTCGTACTGATAGTCGTCCAGCACCTTCTTCTTCTTGCCCGTCTCGGGGTCTTCGGCCATGTGGGCCGTAATCTTGATGGTCCCGTTGGGGCATGCCTTCTCGCAGAGCGTGCAGGCGGTGCACTTGTAGGCACCGTCGTCTGTGCGCTTGAAGAACAGGCGTCCGCGGTGGCGCTTTGCCACGTGGAGTGTGGTCTTGCGGTTCTCGGGGTACTGCTCAGTCGACTTGTTGGTCCAGTAGTCCTTGGCGTATTCCTTCAAGGTGGTCTTCATGCCAACAGCCAGGGTCTTGATGCCGTGTCCGAGTTCGCTGAAATATCCTTGTTGTTTTTCCATTTTGCTAATCGTTATTTAAGGTAAAGTCCCAGCGCCACCACAACGGTCATCAGCACCAGGTTGATGAGCGACAGGGGCATCAGGTATTTCCACTCCAGTTTCAGAATCTGGTCAATGCGCAGACGGGGGAACGTCCACTTGATCCACATCAGCAGCCACACCAGCAGGAAGGCCTTGCCCATGAACCAGACGATGCCGGGTATGTACTGCATCACCTGGTCGAAGGCGTCGATGCCAATCTGTATGGGAGCCCAGCCTCCGAGGAACACCGTTGCGGCGATGCCGGCGATGATGAAGAGGTTGAGGAACTCGGCCAGATAGAAGAAGCCGAAGCCCATACCGCTGTACTCCGTGTGGTGGCCTGCGGTCAGCTCACTCTCGGCCTCGGCCATGTCGAAGGGGCCACGGTTGGCCTCGGCATTGCCGGCGATGAGGAACACCACGAAGGCGATGATGGCAGGCACGTGGCCCTGCACGATGAGCCATCCCCAGGGCCCGCTCTGTGCCTCGACGATGCCGCTCACCTGCATGGTGCCCGTCAGGATGACGGCGGTGATGAGGCAGAGGCAGAGCGACATCTCGTATGAGATCATCTGCACGGCAGCACGCATGGCGCTGACTACTGAATACTTGTTGTTCGAGGCCCATCCGGCCAAGAAGATGCCCACCACGCCAATCGACGAGATGGCCGTCAGCAGGAACACGCCCACGTTGAAGTCGAGCACGTGTGCGCCCTTGTTCCACGGCAGGAAGCAGAAGGCGCCCACCGAGCCGAAGATGACCAGCAGCGGGGCAATGGCATAGAGCAGCTTGTCGGCCTTGTCGACGAAGAAGATTTCCTTGATGAGCATCTTCAGCACGTCGGCCACCACCTGCAGCAGTCCCCACGGGCCCACACGCACGGGGCCTATGCGGCACTGGAAGTAGGCGCAGACCTTGCGCTCCATAAATATCAGAATCATTGCGATGACGGCGTAGGCTCCGAGCACGGCAGCGCCCACGAGCACACACTCAATCAGTATTGCCCAGAAGTCTCCCAGTCCGAGGGTTTCCCGGAGGAGACTGTCTATCCACGTTGTTACTATACTAAAGTCGAACATATTTTTCTATGATTTAGCGGTCAATGTCAGGAATCACTATATCGACGGCGGCACCGGTGGTGACCAGGTCGGCAATCTTCTGTCCGCGGAGCATCGGGTCGAGAGCGCCCACCAGTGTGAGGCCCATGGGGCGCATCTTCATGCGGTAGGGGCTCTTGTCGCCGCGAGAGTCGAGGTAGACACCAAACTCACCGGCAGCCCCCTCGACGGAGTAGAACCACTGTCCCTCGGGCACCTTGATGATGGGCTTCTGCTTGACGTAGAAGTCGCCCTCGGGGATATTGTCGATGAGCTGTTCGATGATGTTCAGGCTTTGGTACATCTCGTTGATGTGCACCAGGTAGCGGCCCATAGAGTCGCATGTGGTCTCGGTGCACTGCTCCCACTCCACCTTGTCGTACATGTCGTAGGGGTGGTTCTTGCGCACGTCGTTCTTCCAGCCCGAGGCACGTCCGGCAGGGCCTGTCACGCCGTAGCTGATGCAGTCTTCGAGCGACATCGGGCCCACGTTCTCCAGGCGGTTGTGGGTGATGACGTTGTCGCCAAACACGTCCATATACTCCTGTATCATCGGGCGCAGATACTTCACCAGTTCCTTGCAGTTCTTCACGAAGTTGGGGTCGATGTCGTCCTGCAGTCCGCCAATGCGGTAGTAGTTCTGTATCAGTCGTCCGCCGGTGGTCTCCTCCATCACGTTGAGCACGTGCTCGCGGTCGCGCATGCCGTAGAGAAATGCGGTGAGTGCGCCGAGGTCCTGTGCGCAGCACGAGGTGAAGAGCAAGTGCGAGTCCAGTCGCTGCAGTTCGTCCATGATGGTGCGTATGTACTTGATGCGGTCGGTCAGCTCTACGCCGAGTCCCTCCTCGATGACGCCCACCAGTGCGTGGCGCTGCATCATGGCGCAGAGGTAGTTCAGACGGTCGGTCAGTGCCAGCGTCTGCGGGTAGGTCATGCCTTCCCACATCTTCTCTATGCCGCGGTGTATGTAGCCCAGGTGCGGGTAGATGCGCTTCACGGTCTCGCCGTCGAGCACGGTCTGCAGGCGCAGCACGCCGTGGGTCGACGGGTGCTGGGGGCCGATGTTCACCACATAGTCGCTGTCGGTGAAGAGTCGGTTCTGCTTCGACTGCAGGTTGCCGTCTTTGTCGATGAAGTACTCCAGTCCGTACTCCGGCTCCACATCGTCGGCCAGTGTGTAGTGGTCGTCAAATTTCCAGTCCTTGCGGAAGGGGTGCCCCTTGAAGTCGGAGCGCAGGAAGAGGCGGCGCATGTCGGGATGCCCCAGGAAGACGATGCCGTAGAAGTCGAACACCTCACGCTCCAGCAGGTCGGCGTCTTTCCAGAGGCTGACCACTGAGGGCAGGTAGGCCAGCGTCTGGCCGTCGGTGTCGCCGGTGCCATTGGCGGCGATGTTATCGCCGCATACCTGACACTTGGCGATGGCCTTTACCGCGCAGCGCTCGTGGCTGTCGGTGTTCTCCAGAATATAGACGCAGCCGAGGCCCTCTTCGCCGAAGTCCTCGCCGACGATGGTGACCAGATAGTCGAAATGCTTCTTGTTCTTCAGGTTTGCCATTTCAGAGGCAAACTTGTCGAAATCGAATGTCAGGAACTCTAATTTCATGCCTTTGCCTCCTCTTCTTTAATTTTAAACTCTTCTGGCACGTCGGTCACCACGATGGGCTCGCGGCGATGGTCGCCCAGTTTCTCGCGGAATATCAGCTCCTCGTTCGAGACGCCCAGCTCGCGCTCTTCGGCGGTCTGCTTGTGGTTGGCTCCGCCGAAGAACTTCTCGGCCTTGACCTTGCGCTGCAGCTGCATCATGCCGTAGAGGATGGCCTCCGGGCGCGGGGGGCAGCCGGGTATGAACACGTCGACGGGCACAATCTCTTCGATGCCCTTCACCACGTGGTACGACGACTTGAAGGGGCCGCCGCTGATGGCGCAGCCGCCCACGGCAATGACATACTTTGGCTCGGCCATCTCGTCGTACAGACGCTTCAGGGCGGGAGCCATCTTGTGGGTGATTGTTCCAGCACACATGATCAGGTCGGCCTGGCGGGGAGAGTTTCGCGTCACCTCGAAGCCGAAGCGCGAGAAGTCGTAGCGGGCGCAGCCGCAAGCCATGAACTCGATGCCGCAGCACGAGGTGGCAAACGTCAGCGACCACAGCGAGTTGGCGCGGCCCCAGTTGATGAGCGAGTCCAGATTGCCGGTCACCACGTTGACGCCGCCCTCATGGAGCTCGTCAACAATCTTCTCCAACGACGCGTTGTCCTTGAACTCGTCGTAGGGGATAGCCTTGATTTTCGGTTTTCTTACTTCCATTCCAGTGCTCCTTTCCGCCAGGCGTAAGCCAGGCCAAATACTAATACTAACAAGAAGAAGCCGATGCTCAACAGGGCTGCCGCACCGAAATTCTTCACCTCGATGGCCCATGGGTAGAGAAACAGCGTCTCTACGTCGAACATGAGAAAGAGGATGGCAAACAGGTAGTAACCCACGTTGATGGGAATCCACGAAGTGCCGCGGGTAGGTATGCCACACTCGAAGGGCTCTCCCTTCACGGCATTATACGACCGCGGACCTATGAGCTTCGCAACCACATAGGCACCTGCCACCAAAGTAATAGCCGTCACGAGGACGGTAATTAACATTGTGAAATTCATAAAAATATTTGTTATAACAATATTGTTTGCTCAAAAAGCGGTGCAAAGGTACAAAAATAATTGCAAACAACCAATAAATTTTCATAAAAATGCCGGATTACAAGAATAATTTGTAACTTTGCGGCCCCAAACCGATGAATATCACGCTGACTATAGTCATTGTTTACTTCCTGCTGCTCTTCGCCATCAGCCGATGGACGGTGGGCCGCAGGGGCGTGGCCTGCGGCGGTGCCAACGACACATTTTTCCGGGCCGGCAGGCGCTCACCCTGGTTCATGGTGGCCTTCGGCATGGTGGGTGCCTCGATTTCGGGCATCACCTTTGTCAGCGTGCCCGGAATGGTGCTCACCTCGCAGATGACCTATCTGCAGCTCTGTCTGGGCTTCATCCTGGGCTATGTGGCGGTGGCCTATGTGCTGCTGCCTGTCTATTACCGGCTGGGTCTGACCAGCATCTACTCCTATCTGGGCGACCGTCTGGGCCGCCGTTCCCACCAGACGGGCACCTGGTTCTTCCTGCTGTCAAAGTTGCTCGGCGCGTCGCTGAAGTTCTATGTGGTGTGCATCATCCTGCAGCAGCTGGCGCTCGATGCCCTGGGCGTGCCATTCGCCGTGACGGTGGTGGTGATGGTGGCGCTCATCTGGCTCTACACCCGGCGGGGTGGGGTGGGCACGTTGGTGTTCACCGACACGTTCCAGACCTTTTGCCTCTTTGCGGCACTGCTGTTGATTATATATAAAGTGGTGGCGCTGCGCTACGGCGACGCTCTCTCTGCCGTCGACGCCCTCTGGGCCGCTGTGCGCGACATTGCCGCCGACAGCCGCAGCCGTGTGCTGGTGATGGACCAGTGGCAGTCGCCCCACTATTTCTGGAAACAGTTGTTCAGCGGCATGTTCATCGTGGTGGTGATGACGGGGCTCGACCAGGACATGATGCAGAAGAACCTGACTTGCCGCACCCTGCGCGAGGCGCAGAAGAACATGTGCACCTACGGTGTGGCTTTCCTGCCCGCCAACCTCCTGTTCCTAGCCTTGGGCGTCCTGCTGGCCCAACTCTTTGAGAGTCAGGGCATCGGCCTGCCTGCCCTTGGCGACGAGCTGCTCCCCCAGTTCATTCGCAGCCAAGCCAATCCCCAATCCTCAATTTTCAATCTTCAATCTTCAATTTTCAATCTCGAGTCTCTCTTCGTCATCGGCATCGTGGCCGCCTCGTTCTCCAGTGCCGACTCGGCGCTGACGTCGCTCACCACCAGCTACTGTGTTGACATCAGGCGGACCGACGGCGACGAGCGTCTGCGCAAGCGCACCCATCTGGTGTTCTGTCTGCTGTTCGCCATCTTCATCCTAGTCTTCCACCACGTGAACAGCCGGTCGCTCATCGATGCCATCTATACCATTGTGTCCTACACCTACGGTCCGCTGCTGGGCCTTTTTGCCTTCGGCCTGTTCACCCCTTGGGGTGTGCGCGACCGCTGGGTGCCGTTGGTGTGCGTGGCCTCGCCGCTCGTCAGCCACTGCCTTTCGCTGCTGGCCCTCCACCTGTGGGGCTATCATTTCGGCTACGAGCTGCTGCTGCTCAACGGTCTCCTCACTTTCGGAGGACTTTTTGCAATTAAGAGTTTAGAGTAAAGAATAACTCTTAATTCTAAACTCTAAACTCTTAATTATTAACTCTAAATTCTTAATCGCCGCAGGCGACAACTCTTAATTCTTAATTCTAAATTCTAAACTCTTAATTCTTACTCGCCGCAGGCGACAACTCTTAATTCTTAATTTTTAATTCTAAATTCTTAACTCTTTACCTCCACCCTCCTGGGCCACCCATGCCTCTGCCGCCTGTGTAGGTGGAGAGACTGACGGCGGTGCCGCCACTGACGCTGCCATCGGCCACGCCCAGTCCGCCGAAGACGGCGGTGCCGCCGCTGACGCTGACACCCGACAGGAGCGTGGGCTGCGAACTGCCCGACACCACCAGCCCCGAACCGCCGCCCGACGGTGTCTGGAACGCGAAGATGCTGCTGCCCACGGTCAGGGCATACCACGTGTTGGGGCTCCACGACGAGGCCTGATAGCACGTCTGGGCCAGCTGCGAGCCGCTCTCCAGCCCGCCCACGGCCACTATGGTGCCGCCGTTGACGTAGAGTCTGTAGCCCCCTTCGGTGTTGGCGTCGATGGCCACCTCTGGCTGTCCGGAGCAGATGGCGCAGACCGTACCGCCGTTCACGTAGCAGTTGCCGTTGGCGTCCAGTCCGTCGTTGTTTTTGCTGTGGGCGTAGACGTAGCCGCCGCCGATGGTCATGGTGCTCTTCGAGTTGATGGCGTCGTCGTAGGCATAGCTGGCCACCTCGCCGCCCGTGATGCTCATTTCCTGCTTGGTCTCGATGCCCTCACCGTTTGAGCCGCTGGTGCGCACCCAAACCCTGCCGCCGCCGATGCTGATATTGCCGTCGGCCTTGATACCCTTTGGCGATGCGGTGTCGTTGTTGCTGTGGTACTGGCTACCCGTGGTGACCACGTAGACGCTGCCGCCGTTGAAGATGGCGTCGCCGTCGGTGTTGATGCCCTTGCCGCCTGAACCGGTGCTCTTCAGCCACAGTTCGCCGCCGTTCACCGTCAGCGTCGAGTCGGCCTTGATGCCTGCCGCGCCCTTGGCCTCGCGGTCGTCGCTGTCGTAGGTGCCGCTGCCGGTGGTCAGCACGGTGGTGCGGCCGCCGTTCACGCAGATGTGGCTCTCGCAGTTCAGCCCCTTGGCTGCTGCCGCCGTCACCTCGACGTTCAGCACGCCGCCGTTGATGTAGATGCCGTCGTTGGCCTTGACGCCGTGGTTGGCGGTCGACTTGACGTAGATGTTGCTGCCCTTTCTGAACACGATGTAGTCGGCCGAGTGGATGCCGTTGTTAGTGTTGCCAGTCACGTTCAGCGTGCCGGTGCCGTTGAACAGCAGTTTGCCCTTGCAGTAGAGCGCTCCCTTCTGGCTGCCGCCGGTGCCGTCGGCCAGTGTGTTGGTGGTGCCTGCTGCCAGGACGACGAAAGCGCGCTTGCCGCTGAGCAGGTTGAGGGCCGCCGAGTCGGGGTTGTTGATGCTCACCCCGTTCAGCCTGACGGCATACTTCTTCTCGCCCTCGATGGTCAGCGAGCCGTTGGCCGTCGAGCCGCTCACCACGTAGCAGATGCCTTTCGTCTCGCCGTGGTTGGCCTTCACATGGCCGCCGCTGACGGTCACCTGCACGCCGTTCTCCGTCTTCGCCACGGGGTTCGATAGGTCTATGCTGACCTCGGTCGTAAACTCGTTGTTCTCCAGCGCGTCCTCGGCATCGGGGAAGTACTCCTCTGCGCTGTCATTCCCCTCTGCACTCTCGCGGTCTATGACTACGTCGAAGGTGGCCAGGCTGCCCGTAGTGGCCGATGTGGCGCTGCTGCCGCCGCTACCGCCGACGTCGCTGCCGCCCGTCGTGTCGCTGCCGTTGTTCCAGTTACTGCCACTGCCTATTTCCTGGAAAGGGTCGTCGGCTGCGCAGCCCATCATCACCGATGCCGATGCTGCCAGCACCATGAAAAGCATGATTTTCTTCATCTTACGTGTCGTTTGCATAGTGGTTGTCCTTTAAATTGCATTGCAAAGGTAACCAATAACCGTGCGCCCCCCAACAATTTTCAGCGGAAGGCCCCATTTATTCTACGAAATCCACCGGGCAAAAACTTAAATTACGACGTAATTTATCTGTATTACGTCGTAATTTATTTAAATTTCGTCGTAATTTATATAAATTACGTCGTGCTTTTAGTTTTATCCCCGGCCTCCATGCCTTTTTTCTGCGGGCAGAATGTTATTTTCCCCGTATTGTTTGGCAGTTCGTGGGCTTTTTCGTACCTTTGCACCCGTTATTAGCTAATACATCTACCAATATGATACTTGAAAAGATAGCAGAACTTCAGAAAGAAGTAGAACAGTTGAAGGCTCGCAATGCCGAAGAGGTGGAGCAGTTGCGCCAGAAATACCTGAGCCGCAAGGGTGTCATCACCGAGCTGATGAACGACTTCCGCCAGGTGCCTGCCGAGGAGAAAAAGACGGTGGGCATGAAGATTAACGTGCTGAAGCAGTTGGCTCAGGAGCGTATTGCGCTGCTGAAGCAGGAAACCGAAGTGCAGGAGCAGGCCGACGAGGCTGTGGACCTGACGCGAACGCCTTACCCCACACCGCTGGGCACCCGCCATCCGCTGACCATTGTGACCAACGAGATCATCGACATCTTCTCGCGCATGGGATTTGTGCTGGCCGACGGGCCGGAGGTGGAGGACGACCTGCACGTGTTCACCAAGATGAACTTTGCCGCCGACCACCCCGCCCGCGACATGCAGGACACCTTCTTCGTCAGCCAGCACCCCAACGATGTGACCAAGAACATCCTGCTGCGCTCGCACACATCGAGCGTGCAGGCCCGCGTGATGGAGCACATGCACACCGCCGACGGCCTGCTGACAGCACCCATCCGCGTCATCTGTCCGGGCCGCGTCTACCGCAACGAGGCCATCACCGCCCGTGCCCACTGTTTCTTCCACCAGGTGGAGGGTCTCTATATCGACAAGAACGTGAGCTTCACCGACCTGAAGCAGGTGTTGCTCTCGTTTGCCCGTGAGATGTTCGGCCCCGACACCAAGATCAGGCTGCGCCCCAGCTATTTCCCCTTCACCGAGCCGAGTGCCGAGATGGACATCTCGTGCTTCATCTGCGGCGGCGAGGGCTGCGGCTTCTGCAAGCACACGGGCTGGGTGGAAATTCTGGGCTGCGGCATGGTAGACCCCAACGTGCTGGAGAAGTGCGGCATCGACCCTAATATATATAGTGGTTATGCCTTCGGCATGGGTGTGGAGCGCATCACCAACCTGAAGTACCGCGTCTCCGACCTCCGCATGTTCTCCGAAAACGACACCCGCTTTCTCCGCGAGTTTGAGTCGGCTTGACGTTGCCTCCCTCCCCTCTGGGGCAAGGCGAGACACCCCCAAAAACGACCTGGACGACCAAAACCGCGGTTTTGGTCGTCCAGGTCGCTTTTCTATGGATGGCTCAATTACTTGTTCTTCACAATCTGTGCGGTGAAGGTGGCCTCTGACACCACTTTGTCGCCCACGAAGGCGTAGCCGTGCATAGAGGAGATGCCGTGGCGCAGTGGAGCCATCAGCTCTACCTTGAAGATGAGCGTGTCGCCCGGCACCACCTTCTGGCGGAACTTCACACCGTCGATTTTCATGAAGTAAGTGCTCCAGCGCTCAGGCTCCTCCACGGTGCTCAGCACCAGCAGACCGCCCACCTGGGCCATTGCCTCAATCTGCAGCACGCCGGGCATGACCGGCTCCTGTGGGAAGTGGCCCTGGAAGAAAGGCTCGTTGGCCGTGATGTTCTTCACGCCGACGATGCTGGTGGGGCCGATGGCAATCACCTTGTCGACCAGCTGCATGGGGTAGCGGTGGGGCAGCAGTTCGCGGATGCGGTTCACGTCCATCACCGGCGGCTCGTTGGGGTCGTAGAAGGGTGCCTGAATCTCGTGCTTGCGTATCTCCTTGCGCATTTCGCGGGCAAACTTGTTGTTGATGGTGTGGCCCGGACGGGTGGCGATGATGCGGCCCTTGATGGGCTTGCCTATGAGGGCCATGTCGCCGATGACGTCGAGCAGCTTGTGGCGTGTGCACTCGTTCTCCCACTGCAGTGGCTTGTGCTGTATGTAGCCCAGCTCGGTGGCGTCGCGGTGCTCCACGTGGAGCAGGTCGGCCAGCTTGTCCAGCCGCTCCTGTGTGGTCTGGCGCTCGTAGATGACTATGGCGTTGTCCATGTCGCCGCCCTTGATCAGGTTGGCCTGCAGCAGCGGCTCGATGTCGCGCACGAAGACGAAGGTGCGGGCCGGGGCAATCTCGGTGGCATACTGCGTGATGTCGTCGAGGGTGGCAAACTGCGAGTTGATGAACTTCGACTCGAAGCTGCACATCGTGGTCAGCGACATATCCTCATCGGGCAGGATGGTGATGCACGAGCCCGTCTCCTCGTCCTTCACCTCAATCTTCTTGCGGATCACGTAGAAGTCCTTCGGGGCGTTCTGCTCCTCGATGCCTATCTCCTGAATCTTCTCCACATACTTCACGGCGGAGCCGTCGAGGATGGGAAATTCGGGGCCGTTCACCTGTATCAGGCAGTTGTCTATGCCCAGGGCGTAAAGGGCCGACAGGGCGTGCTCGACGGTGCTCACACGCACGTCGCCACGGCCCAGCACGGTGCCGCGCTGCGTGTCTACCACGTTCTCGGCAATGGCATCGATGGTGGGCATCCCCTCCATGTCGATACGCTGTATCTTGTACCCATGGTTCTCTGCTGCCGGGTTGAACGTCACGGTGAGGCTCAAGCCCGTGTGCAGTCCTTTGCCGCACAGGGTAAAGCTGCCTTTCAATGTCTTTTGTTTCATAATGATGGTTTGTTTTTTCGTTTCTGCCTGCAAATGTACGAAAAAGTAGGCGAATGGCCAAACATTCCGCCTACTTTTCTGCTTTTTTCAGTCTTTTCGCTCCTTTTGGCCCTTTTGGCTGGTCTTTATTTCTGCAGGGCCTCCACCTGCTTCTTCAGGTCGTTGAGCTCGCGGTACATGTCGGGCAGCTTTCGGAGGATGGCCATGCCCTTGAAGTAGGTGCGGGGATCCATGGCGGGTGAGCCGATGAGCGACTCGCCGTTGCCCTTGGTGTTGCCGATGACGCCGCACTGGGCTCCCACAAAGGTCCTGTCGGCCACCTGGATGTGGCCTGCAAAGCCGGCCTGGCCGCCAGCCATGCACCAGGCGCCTATCTTGGTGCTGCCGGCCAGTCCCACCTGCGCCGACATGACGGTGTTCTCGCCCACCTCGCAGTTGTGGGCTATCTGGATGAGATTGTCCAGCTTGACGCCCTTGTGGATGACGGTGGCGCCCATGGTGGAGCGGTCGATGCAGGTGTTGGCGCCAATCTCAACATTGTCCTCGATGATGACGATGCCAATCTGTGGAATCTTGTCGTAGCCCTCCTGGTTGGGGGCGAAGCCAAAGCCGTCGGCACCGATCACGCTGCCGGCATGGACGGTGACGGCATTGCCCAGGCGGCACCCTTGGTAGATGGTGACATTGGGGTAGAGCAGGCACTTCTGGCCGATGGTCACGCCGTCGCCAATGACGGTGTGGGGGTAGATTTGCGTGCCGTCGCCCACCACGGTGCCGTCGCCCACCACGGCGAAGGGGCCGATGTAGACATTCTGTCCGATGGTGGCCTTGGGCGACACGCTGGCCAGCGGGTCGATGCCGGTTTTGCGCGGCTTCATGCTCTCATAGAACTGCAGCAGACGGGCCACGGCCTCATAGGCATTCTTCACGCGGATGAGCGTGCACTGGACGGGATGCTCCAGCTGGAGGTCGTCGTTGATGAGCACAACCGTAGACTTGGTGTCGTAGAGATGGTGGGTGTATTTGGGGTTTGAGAGGAACGAGATGGCCCCTTCCTTTCCCTCTTCAATCTTTGCAAATGTGTTGACGGCAGCGTTTTCGTTGCCCTCAATGCGTCCGCCGATCAGTTCGGCTATTTGCTTGGCCGTAAACTCCATAACTATACTGTGTCTTTTGTTGTTAATAATTCGGGATTTAAGGTATGTGTTACTTTACTGTAATCTTGGCTTTCGCCGTCAGGCGGCGCTGGGCGTCGCTCACTTTCAGCGTCAGCAAGCCGGCCTTGTCGGCAGCCTGGACCACGGCCACCAGCTGTCCGTTGAACAGCTTCATCGTGGGCTGGGTGAAGGGTTCCAGGCTGGTGGCGTCGCCATTGCAGACAGCGCGGAACGTGCCGGCTCCCTGCACCTCAAACTGCAGCTGGTCGGCGGCATTGGGGATGAGTGTGCCGTTCTTGTCGACCAGGCTCACCGTGACGAAGGCCAAATCTTGGCCGTCGGCTTTCAGCGTCGAGGGGCGCTGCGGCTGCCCGTCGGCTGTGGCAGCGATGGGCGAGAGGTCGCTCTGCTGGGTCCACACGTCGAGCTTCAGCCGGGCGGGGGCACCGGCGGTGCGCACCACGCGGGTGCCGGCTTGGCGGCCTTGCTCGTCGTAGACCACCACCTTCAGTTCGCCCGGTTCGTAGCGCACGTCGTTCCAGCGCAGGCGGAAGCGGTCGAGACGGTTCTTGGCGTCCCACTTTCCGGGTTCCTCCTTCACCTTCTTGATGCGTCCCTGGCTCTTGCCGTTGACAAACAGTTCGCCTTCGGGATAGTCGGTGTAGCAGTAGACGGGCGTCACCTCGCCCTTGCGGTCGGGCCACGTCCAGTGGGGCAGCAGATGGATGGTGTGCTCATCGCGGTTCCAGTGCGAGCGGTAGAGCCAATAGCGGTCCTTGGGCAGTCCGGCCAGGTCGCAGATGCCGAAGTAGCTGCTGCGCGAGGGCCAGTATTCATCGTAGGGCGAGGGTTCGCCCAGATAGTCGTAGCCCGTCCAGACAAACTCGCCGATGACCCACGGATAGTCCTCCTGCCAGCGCCAGTCGTCGTCGGGCAGATTCGACCACGAGCAGTACTCCACGTCGTAGCCGGAGCACTGGCCGTCGGCCGTCTTGATGGCCTGAGGGTCGTAGTTCTTCGACCAGGATGAGTAGCGTGAGTTGTCGTCAGTCTTCACAGGGAACTTGTAGACGCCGCGTGACGATACCGTCGACGTGGTCTCAGAGCCGAGCAGGAAGCCGTGCCACAGCTTGTTATAGGTGTCCTGATAGCGGTGCAGCCGGTAGTTCAGTCCCGGCACGTCCATGGTCTGCAGAAATCCCGTAGCGGCGGCATTGTCGGGCCTGTCGCAGCCCTGCGTGACGGGGCGCGTGGGGTCCAGCTGGTGGCAGATGTCTTGCAGGTGGGCCGCCATCTCGCGTCCGCCGGCCATGCCCTGCTCAGGAATCTCGTTGCCTATCGACCACATCACGATGCTGGGGTGGTGGCGGTTGGCAATGACGAGGTTGGTGATATCGCGGTCGGCCCATTCACGGAAGAAGCGGGCGTAACCGTTCTTGCACTTGGGGTAGATCCACATGTCGAAGCTCTCGGCCATGACCATCATGCCCAGGCTGTCGCAGATGTCCATCTGCCACTGGCTCGGCATGTTGTGGCTGGTGCGGATGGCGTCGCAGCCCATCGCCTTCATCGTCTTGATTTGGCGGATGAGGGCGGCCTTGTTGACGGCGGCACCCAGCGGGCCGAGGTCATGGTGCAGGCAGACGCCCTTGATTTTCCGAGTCACACCGTTCAGCTGGAAGCCGCCTTTGGCCGACACGCTGACGGTGCGCAGTCCCACTTTCAGGGTCTTCTGGTCAATCAGCTTGCCGAAATCGTCGAAGACGTTGGGGGCGCTCTTGCCGTCACAGAGGTTGACGCGCAGCGTATATAAATAAGGTGTCTCGGGTGTCCACAACTTGGCATCGGGAATCATGAAGGTGCCAATGGCCGTAGTGCTGCCCTTGCGCATTGGTGCGGGACTGCACCAGACCCTGTCTTTTCCGTCGGGGGCAATGAGTTCCATCGTCACCGGCAGTCCTTGAGCGGCATCGAGGATGGGCACCTCAACGGTGAGCTTCGTCACTCCTTTTCCTGACTTGGTCTTCTCTTTGTTCAGCTCTGTCTTGGTGGTGATGCCCCAGTCGTCAATGCGTGCCTGCTGTGGGGTGAGGATGAGCGTCACAGGGCGGTAGATGCCGGCACCGGGATACCAGCGCGAGCTCTCCTCCACGTTCTGCAGGTCCACCTCCAGCAGGTTCTCACCTACTTTTATATAAGGTGTGACATTGGCGCGGAACGTGTTGTAGCCGTATGCCCAGTAGCCCGCCTTCTGTCCGTTGACCGTGACCGTGGGTTCCGCCATGGCTCCGTCGAAGAGCAGCTCGGCGTGTCCCTTGAAGCCTTCGGGTATGCTGAACGTCCGCTTGTAGTGGCCCTCGCCAATCCAGGGCAGGGCTCCGGAGCGTCCGCTCTTCTCGGTGGGCTCCTTCTCGCCGTTCTGCACGATGGCCACCACCTGCAGGTCCCATTTCTTGTCGAAGGGTCCGCTGATGGCCCAGTCGTGGGGCACGCTCACCGTCTGCCACGTCTGCCTGTCGCGTGAGAATTGCCACCCGTCGGCCAGCAGCGTCTCCTGTCGCTGTGCGGTGGTGGCGGTGGCGCAGAGCAGCCCCAAAAATCCAATCATATGTCTCATAGTATCTCTCATCATACGTTCTGTTGTCAATATTTTCTGCAAAAGTACGTATTTATTTTCATTCTGCCAAAATAAAATCCATAAATTTAGTTCTGCCTCATTCGCTCTTCCACTCCGTGATGTTCCTTTCTGCCTGCGAGAAGGCGAGGCCCACCTTGACGACGGGGCGACCGTCGAGGGCATACTTGTGGGCGTAGCCGCGCTCGTCTATCTGGCGCAGGGCCTCGTCGGCACTCTTGCCGTACTTCAGCTCCATGATATAGATGCCCTTCGGCATCTTCAGCGTCAGGTCGGCGCGGCCCTTGGCACTCGGCTCTTCACAGACGAGGTCGGCCCCGAATGACATGAGCAGCGTGTATAGCAGGGCATGGTAATAGTGCTCGTTCTCGTTGCCCTGCTCCAGGTGATAGGGCACCCCGGCATAGAAAGTCTGCAGGGCAGCGATAAACGCGGGCAGGTCGCCACTGTCGCGGAAGTCATAATAGGCATCGAGAAACACCATGCGGTTGCGGTCGTCGGGCCTGATGTTGGTGATGATGCGGAAGAGGCAGTCGGCAAAGCCACGGCGGACTTCGCCGTTGGGCAGGCCCAGGACGAACATCTTGCGGTCGGGCTGATAGGACTTGATGGTGAGGTAGCCGCTCTGGTAGAGTATGGGCAGCGGCATGTCGTAGCTGTCAAACGGGAGGTCGAATGCCGAAGAGGGGCAGCGCACATCTTCGATGCTCGACAAATCCACTGGCGGCATCTTTGAAAGCATGTCTATAAGGGCACTGATGGTGCCGCTCTCGAACCAGTAGTCGGAAACGTCAACATTGGCGAATGCCTTGAACAGGCTGAAGGGGTTGTACATGTCGGCCTTGCCCATGCCGAAATGATAGCCATCATAATTTTCCTTCAGCTCGGCCAGCATCGCGTCGTAGTCCTTCCCTTGCTGTTCCGCCAACTGCTCAATGTCTGACCGCAGGACGGTGGTCAGTTCCTCCTCCGAGATGCCGCAGATGGTGTCGTAGGCCGAGAGCATAGAGATGTTGTTCAGCTGGTTGATGCGGCTGAAGATGCCCATCTGCGAGAACTTCGAGATGCCGGTGATGAAGACGAACTGCAGGTGGGCGTCCTCGCCCTTCAGCGGCATGAAGAGGTCCTGGAA
>CADACW010000059.1 GCA_902786565.1 uncultured Prevotellaceae bacterium
AATTTCCGTAAAAAGCGACCATATATTTGGTCGTTTAGTACAATATCATTATCTTTGCGCCGTGATTGGCAGAGAGCCACTCCACCGCATGCTTTTGGCGTTTGCGGTGCAAAAGTATAAAAAAATGAGGAAAGAATTATGATTTTAACACTTAAATTTTGGCGTGTTTTTGGCGTGATATTATAAATTGATTTATATCAAATTATCATTATGCTTATATTGATTAATCTCTATTTCTCTTGTAATTCAGGCATTTATGTAAAAGTATAACAAAAATGATAAATTTCAGTCTCGATACATGTTGGCGCCTCATCCCGACGGATGGCGGCAGCTGGATTAATTCAGTTGCCGCCATTTTATATGCTTCCCACGGTCTTTGAGGAGCGTTTTGAGGGGGTAAGTTGAAGATTTTTGGGCATTTCTTTCATTGTTTCATCCAAAAGTTGTAATTTTGTGGCCTTAACCGAAAACTGTATGGCCCTATGAAGACCCTCTTGATTGCGCTGGCCACGGCGTTTGCCCTGACAGCAGAAACACAACGAGCATGTGCCGCCACATCGCTTTCCGACACCATTTTCATCTACTCGCCAAATCCGGGCGGGGGGCTCCGCGTGGCTACGCACGAGGCCGACGGATGGCGCGAACTGGGGCAGCTCTGCTCCAGCGACTACGGCACCTGGGGGGCTGAGAAACGCATGTTCAACCCCTCGCTTTGCCGGGCAGCCGACGGGTCGTGGCGACTGGTGTTTCAGGTGAACGACCACTCGCCCGTGTTTGCCGCCGCCTACAGCAGCAACCTGGTGGACTGGCGCCCGCAGGACTATCCGCGCATGAGCACCCGACAGTGTCTGCAGCCCCAAGTGCGCCCCGCCGGACAGGGGTTCGAGGTGGTCTATCAGTCGGAGAAAGGGCCAAGGCTGGTGGGAGCCAGCCATGACTTCAGGCACTTCACTACCGACGTACAGGCGCCGGCAACTATGAACACTCAACGCACGACGCTCAACGTCCAACCTTTAAGTGAGCCGGCACAGGGGCAGCTCTTTGCCGTGAGCAGAGAGGAGATGGCCCTTTTGCGCAGCACCTTTGCCAAACGGGCGGCAGACGGGCGCAAGGCAGCCGAGCGCATGCACGACGACGCCACCAACCTGGCTGGGCTGCCAGAGACGGTCGAGGCCACGCTCACCATTGACAATCATAAGGAGAAGGTCATCAGCGACAAGCTCATCGGCATATTCTTCGAGGACATCAGCTATGCTGCCGACGGCGGACTCTATGCCGAACTGGTGCAGAACCGCGACTTTGAATATACGGCGAAAGACCGTGGCGGCTGGAACGCCACAACGGCCTGGCACTCGGCACGGCCCATCGAGATTGCCACGGAGCACCCGCTACACCCCAACAACCCGCACTATGCCCTGCTGCGGAAGGACACGCTCTGGAACGAGGGCTGGGACGGCATCGTGGTGGAGAGGGGGAAGAAATACGACTTCTCGATGTACGTCTACGGCGGCGGCCAGAAGCAGGACTTCCAGATTGTGCTCGTGGGTCAGGACGGCACCAAGTTGGCCCAGAGCACGCTGAAGACCCGTGCCAAGGACTGGCAGCAGTACGCCACCGTGCTCACCGCCACCGGCTCTGACGCCAAGGCGCGGCTGGCCATTGTGCCGACAAAAGCCTCACAAGTGGGTGTCGACATGATTTCGCTCTTCCCGCAAGAGACATTCATGGGCCGCAAGAACGGACTGCGCCACGACCTGGCACAGGTCATTGCCGACCTGAAGCCTAAGTTCGTGCGATTTCCCGGCGGCTGCATGACCCACGGCCAAGGGCTGGACAACATCTACCACTGGCACCACACCGTGGGGCCGCTGCAGGCGCGCAAGCCCGACTTCAACATCTGGCACTACCACCAGACGCGGGGCTTAGGATTCTACGAGTATTTCCAGTTCTGCGAAGACATCGGGGCCGAGCCGCTGCCGGTGCTGGCCGCCGGTGTGCCCTGCCAGAACTCGGCCAACGATGCCGAGGGCTACGGCGGACAGCAGGGCGGCATAGACTGGGCCGACATGCCCGCCTATATCGACGAACTGTGCAACCTCATAGACTGGGCCAACGCCGACCCCGCCACCAACGAGTGGGCCAAGATGCGGGCCGACGCCGGACACCCCGCCCCCTTCAACCTGAAGTATCTGGGCATTGGCAACGAAGACATCATCTCAACCGTCTTTGAAGAGCGCTACGAAATGATTTGCCGTGCTCTGCGCGAGCGCCATCCCGAAATCAAGATTTGCGGCACAGTGGGGCCTTTCCACGCCCCGTCGGCCGACTACCACGAAGGCTGGAGCCTGTGCCGCCGCAACCCCGGCCTGCAGTATATGACCGACGAGCACTACTATGAGTCGACGGGCTGGTTTATCAACAACCGCGACTACTACGACAGTTATGACCGCAGCGGCACCAAGGTCTATCTGGGCGAGTGGGCTGCGTCGACCAAGGTGAAGCGCCCCAACTTGGAGACAGCGCTGGCCGAGGCACTCTATCTGACCGACATAGAGCGCAACGGCGACGTGGTCGAGATGACCAGCTATGCCCCCCTGCTCTGCAAGGACGGCCACTCCAACTGGAACCCCGACATGATTTACTTTGGCAACACGTCGGTGCGCACCACCCCTGCCTACGAGGTGCAGCGCCTCTTCTCCGTCTATGGCGGCGACCACTACGTCCATTCGTCGCTGAGGGTTGAGGGGCAAGAGCTGAACCGCCGTGTGGGTGCCAGTCTGGTACGCGACTCAAAGACGGGCCACCGCTATCTGAAACTGGTCAATGCCCTGCCCCGCACGCTGAAGGTGAAGGTCGAGGGGCTGACACTGCCCGCCACCGTGAAGTGCGAGCAGATGACCGGCACCATAGACGACCAGAAGGCCAAAGCCCAAACGATAAAGACCAGCCAGCCCACCACGCTGCCACCCTACTCCATCCGTGTGATAGCCTTAACCGACTGAGTGTGAAGAATCTGAAGCGATTGCTCAACTGGCTCATCTGGAGCCTCGTGGCTGCATACATCGTGCTGCTCTCAGCCCTCCACGTGCCCGCCGTACAGCAACGGCTGGGGCGCCAGGTGGCTCAGGCCGTGGGCGGCAAGCTGGGCACCGAGGTGAGCGTGGGCCGCATAGACCTGGGCATGCTCAATCGCCTCATCGTGGACAGTCTCTGCATCAGCGACCAGCAGGGGCACCAACTCCTGCGCGCCAATCGCCTGTCGGTCAAGTTGGAGCTGCTGCCGCTGCTGGAGGGGCGCATCGCCATCTCCTCTGCCCAGGCCTTCGGACTGAGGGCCAGTCTGAGCAAGGCCGACTCGCTGGCAAAGCCCAACTTCCAGTTTGTCATCGACTCGCTCGCCTCTGACAACGCTGCCGAAAGCAGCCCCCTCGACCTGCGCATCAACTCGCTCATTGTGCGCCAGGCCAGCGTGAGCTACGACCAGCTGGACCAGCCGCTGACGCCCGGACAACTGAACCCAAACCACCTGAACTTCAGCAATATCAGTGCGCACGTCATCCTGAAGGCCCTGACTGAAGACTCGCTCTGGGTCTACGTGAAGCGTCTGGCACTCGACGAGCAGTCGGGCTTCCGCGTGGAACGACTGACGGGCAAGGTAGAGGCATCGGCACGGGGCGGTATGCTGACCGATTTCAGGCTGCAACTGCCTCACTCCGAAGTGGCCGTCGACACCCTCAGCGCCACCTATCAGGCCGACAGTCTGGCACAGACGCTGCACTTTGCCACCCGGCTGGACCGCTGCCGACTGGTCACTGCCGACTTGGTGCCCCTGCTGCCACAGTTGGAGGCTGTAGATCAGGCTTTCGACGTGGAGGCCACGCTCCGGGGCACGGCCCACAGCCTGGACTGCCCCCACCTGGAAGTGCTCTCCACCACCGGCGACCTGGCTATGCAGGCGCGGTTTGAGGGATTCCTTCCGGCCTCCTCACAGGGGGGAGAAAAGGCGAAGGGCGGCAAGTTGAGCCTGGAGCGACTGGATGTGTCGGCCCAACTGATTGACCGGCTGACCAAGACTCCGCTCCTGTCATCGGCCTTGGGCGAGGGCAGCGACATACTCGGCCGACTGGGCAACATCAGCATCAGCGGCGAGGCGCAACAGCAGGCCAATGGCGCCATAGACGCCCAAGCCAAACTGGCCACCGCTCTGGGCCGACTGCAGTTGCAACTGGCCACAGATGCCGCCCAGCGGTTCAGCGGCCTGCTCACCACCGACAGCCTGCACCTGGGCCGACTGCTCGACAATGCCAATCTGGGGCAAGTGGCGGCCGTCTTCAACGTGAAGGGGAGTCAGAGCCCGACCGTCTCCAATCTTGGCAAGGGAGACATTACGGTCAGCGGCAAGGTGGCCAAACTGCAATTCAAAGGCTACACCTACCAGGACATCGGCCTGGACGGCACTTACAGCAAGGGCGGGCTGGCCGGCAGCGTACAGATAGACGACCCCAATATGGAGACCAGCGTGGAGTATAAGCTGACGACCGACGGCAAGGCCAACCGCAAGGCTGTCAAGATGACCGGCACCGTGGAGCGCTTCTGCCCCCAGGCGCTGCACCTGACCGACCAGTGGGGCGACGCCGTCTTTTCGGCCATCGTCGATGCCGACATCACCGCCAGCACACTGAACAACGCGGTGGGCAGTGTAGACCTGGACAACTTCTCAATGACGCGCACCGACTCGCTGCCCGTGTTCTACCATATAGACAACCTCCACCTGAAGTCGGGCTACGACGACGAGATACACTTCCTGCGCGTAAAGGGCGATATGGGCGAAGCCCTGCTGCGCGGCGACTTCGACTGGGAGACGCTGCCCCGCAGTTTCGTCAACTACACCGCCTCGAAACTGCCCACGCTGCCCGGCCTGCCCGCCAAGCGCACACCCTCAAACAACAATTTCGAGGTGCACCTGAAGCTCTACGACACCGAATGGCTGTCGGCACTGCTCGGTGTGCCACTGACGCTCTATCAGCCGCTGCACTTCAACGCCAGCATACACGACGGCGAGCAGCAGATATCGCTCGACGCACAGGTGCCCGCCTTTGCCTACGACCAGACCGTCTACCACAACGCCGACGTGCACCTGACCACCGAGGGCGACACGGCCCGCTGCCAGGTGGCCCTGACAAAGGTGGACGACGATGGCCAGAATCTGAATGTCAGCCTGGACGCCATCGCCGCCAACAACCAGCTGAACACCACCCTCCAGTTTGGAAACTCTCAACCCTCAACCCTCAACGCCATCACCGAGCTATACACCAACGAGCAAGGGAAACCTGAAGCCCACGTGCGCGTGCTGCCGTCGTTGTTCGTCTTTGGTGGCAAGCCCTGGCAGATGGAGCCCTGCGACATACTCTACAGCGACAAGAGGCTGCTGGTGGACCACTTCAGCATTGCCCACGAGAAGCAGCACCTCATCATTGACGGAATAGCCTCCAACCAGAACACCGACACGCTGCGCGTAGACTTCAACCAGCTCGACGTGAGCTATATCCTCGACGTAGTAGACTTCGATGCCGTCAGCTTCGGCGGACAGGCTTCGGGACAGGCCGAACTGACCCAACTCTTCGGCGACTTCACGGCCTGGGCCGGACTGCGAGTGGCCCACTTTCAGTTCCAGGAGGGCAATCTGGGCACTCTCCTGGCCTATGCCGAGTGGGATGCCATGCACAAGCAAATCAACATTGAGGCAACGGCCGAGGAGAACGAAGACGACAAGACGCTGGTGGAAGGCTATATATCGCCCACCCGCAACGAGATGGAACTCAACATCGGGGCGCGGGGCACCAGTCTGGAGTTCTGCAACTCGTTCACCAGCAGTTTCCTCGACCGTGTCAGCGGAAAGGCATACGGCGACCTGACCATAGGCGGCGACCTGAAGCACCTGAACATGGAGGGGCAGGCCGTGGTGGCACAGGGCCAGGCCACCGTCAAGGCGCTGGGTACCACCTACCGACTGGAGAACGACACGGTCAGATTCGTACCCAACGACATCATCTTTGACGGTGTCAAACTGAAAGACCGCGACGACCACGTGGCCACCTTGAGCGGAGGCATACACCACGACGAGCTGTCAGACTTCACCTTCGACCTCAACGTCAATGCCGACAGGCTGCTGGCCTACGACTTCTCCGACTTTGGCGACGGCGTGGTCTGCGGCACCGTCTACGTCACCGGACAGGCCGATATGCACGGACGGCCGGGCGAGGTGACCATCAACTGCAACGTCACGCCCACCCGCGGCTCCACCTTTGCCTACAATGCCGCCAACCCCGACGCCATCTCCCAACAGGAGTTCATCACCTGGGGCGTCTCTACCTCCAATCTTCAATCTTCAACCTCCGGTTTTCAGCCTTCAGTCTTCAATCTCGAATCTCCGACCTTCTCACCTCGCGACACCCACCCCCAAGATTCAACGTTCAACGTCTCTACCGACATCCGCATCAACTTCATCATCAACGCCACGCAGGACGCCACCCTGCAGGTGCTGATGGATGCCCGCACGGGCGACTATATCACGCTCTGCGGCGACGGTGTCATCAGGGCATCGTTCTACGACAAGGGACCCTTCCACATGTTTGGCACCTACAACATAGACCACGGCACCTACGGCATCACCATACAGAACATCATCAAGAAGAACTTCAACTTCATGCAGGGCGGCACCATCGTCTTCGGTGGCGACCCCTTCGACGCCGCCCTCCACATGCAGGCCAGCTACACCGTGAACGGCGTGTCGCTCTCTGACCTCAACTTGGCCGGCTCGTTCTCCGACAACACCTTGCGCGTCAACTGCCTGATGAACATCAACGGCACCCCCGGCCAGCCACAAGTGGACTTCGACCTGGAAATGCCCACGGTGAACAGCGAGGAGGCACAGATGATACGCTCGGTCATTGCCAGCGAGCAGGAGATGAACCAGCAGGTGCTCTACCTGCTCGGCATTGGCCGCTTCTACACACAGGGGGCCAACAACGAGAGCACACAGGAGTACGGACAGACCACACTGGCCATGCAGTCGTTCCTCTCAGGAACCGTCTCCACACAGATCAACGAAGTGCTCTCGCAGGTCATACGCAGCAACGACTGGAACTTCGGCGCCAACATCTCTACCGGCAACGAGGGCTGGCGCAACGCCGAATATGAGGGAATGGTGAGCGGACGGATGCTGAACAACAGGCTGCTCATCAACGGACAGTTCGGCTATCGCGACAATGCCACCACAGCAGCACCGTCGTTCATCGGCGACTTCGACATACGCTATCTGCTCAACGCCAACGGCAATCTCGCACTGAAGGTATACAACCAGACCAACGACCGCTACTTCACTCGCTCGTCGCTCAACACGCAGGGCATCGGCATCATCATGAAGAAAGACTTCAACGGGCTGCGCGACCTGTTCCAAGTAAGGAGGAGGAAGAAATGAGACGCACACTCGTACTGCTGGCCTGCCTGCTCACCTTCAGCGTAAGCAGCGGCTCCGTCAACGCAAAGCTACAGGGCCTGGACTCGCTGGTCTTCAGCCGGCTTTTCAGCTACCAGAAAAACCACCAGCAGGAAATCAAGGGATACTCCACCAACGTCTACACCAAACTGCTGCACCAGACCCACAGGCGCAACTTCACACTGTGGACCGTACCCACCATGTACACCATTGCCAAAGGCCGCCGCACATTCATGAGCGAGCAGTACAGCCGGTTCACCTTCAACGACTTCGGAAAGTTTGAGAACCACCGGCAGGTCTACTACACCACCATACCACGAAACCGAAGCACGATGAACGTGGCCGTGGAGTATCTCGTGCCAAACTTCTACGGGCCCACCATCTACCGCGACCACATCCTGTCGCCATTCTGCCGCGAGAACCGCGTGTACTACCGCTACACCGTGGAGCGGAGTTCAGACCAAGAGGCCCGACTGCGTTTCCGCCCACGCTTCATCAAGAACACACAGCTGGTGCGCGGACAGGCCCTCGTCCACATCCCCACTGGCCGACTGGTGCAGGTGGAACTGGAGGGCGAGTTCGACATGATACACTTCCGCACTCGCACCATGATGGGCACCGACAGCATCCGCGCCTTCCTGCCCCGCATCACACAGCTCTTCGGCGAGTTCAAGTTTGCCGGAAACCACATCACCACCAACATCGAGTCGGTCTTCGACTGCCCCATCACGCTGCCCGACACCGTCAACGTAGACGGCGACGAGCACCTCATCGACTCCCTCCGGCCCATCCCCCTCTCAGCCGAAGAGCGCTTCGTCTACGCCAACTACAGGCAGCGTCACCCTGCCCCCGCCACCCAAGAACCCACCCCCGCCCCGTCTGGTGCAAGCGGCGACACCGTCGTGGCCCCACCAGCCGCCCCCCAAGACACCACACCCACCGCCCCCACTCGCCGCCATCACAACTACTGGAAAGAGATAGGCTGGGACCTCATCGGAGAGCACCTCATACGCAGCCTCAGAGCAGAGACCAAGGACGGCGAGGGATACGTCAAGCTCTCGCCCATCATCAACCCGCAGTACATCAGCTACAGCCACCGCAAAGGACTCTCCTACAAGATGAAACTCGGCGCACGCTACAACTTCAGCCCTAACGTGTTTGCAGAGCTCAACCCCAACATAGGCTACAACTTCAAGCTCCGGGAGTTCTACTGGACCGTGCCCCTCTACTTCGTCTACAACCCACGGCTCGAAGGGCGCTTCATGCTCATCTGGGGCAACGACAACCGAATAGGCAATGCCAGCGTGCTCGACGAGATACGCCAGGAGCACGGAGACCTGCCGGAACTGACGGAAAAGCAACTCGACATCTTCGACGACAAGTATATCCGATTCACCCACAACATCGCGCCGCTGAAATGGCTCAACATCGAGGCCGGACTCGTCTACCACCGACGCAGGGCGCTCAACCGCGCCGACATGGAACGCTTCGGCAAGCCCACGCTCTACAGCTCATTCGCACCCTCAGTGGAAATCAAGCTGCAACCCTGGGCCAAAGCGCCACTGCTCTGCATCGACTATGAGCGCGGCATCAAGGGAAACGATGTCAACATCACTTACGAGCGATGGGAGGCCGACCTCAGTCTGAAGCACAAAATGCGGCGCACACAGACACTCAACCTGAGAGTGGGGGGAGGATTCTACACCGACCGAAACAAAAACTATTTCCTCGACTTCAGCAATTTCCGTGACGACAACCTGCCAGAAGGGTGGGACGACGACTGGACAGGCAACTTCCAACTGCTCTCGTCCGACCTCTACAACGCCTCCAACTACTATATCCGAGGCAACGTGTCATACGAGGCACCCATGCTCGCGGCAGCCATGGTGCCCATCCTGGGCCGATACATAGAGCGCGAGCGCGTCTATCTCAGCACGCTCAACACCTCGCGCACCGCGCTCTACTCCGAACTCGGCTACGGTTTCACATGCCGCTATTTCTCCATCGGGCTCTTCGCCAGCTTCGACCGCACCCGCTACAAGGAAATGGGCGCCAAGTTCACCTTCGAGCTCTTCCGCCGGTGGTGATGCCTTCAGCACCCCCTTTCTCAGCCCCCCCTTTACCCCCCCTCAGAGATAAGTGCCACTTATCTCTGAGGCCCCTTGTGGGTAAGTTTCAAAAAGGGTTATGAAGGGGGCGCAAATGAGCCTGCTTTCGCCCTTACTTCAACTGCTCCAGCAGGCGGGTCAGGTCGTAGAGGTGGCGGGGGTCCACGTTGAGGTCGAGCAGACGGCCCTCACGGTCGAAAAGCTTGTAGGTGGGAAATGCCTGAACCTTCAAGTGGCGCTCAATGGCACTCTGCTGCTCGGCGGGCAGGTTGTAGTGGGCCACGTTGGGGCCGCTGACGTTGTACTCCTTGATGACGTTCTCCCATGAGTCCTGCGGACTGCGGTTGGCCAGATAGAGGAACTCAATGTCGAAGTCCTTCAGCCGCTCATACTCCTCGGCGGAGTGAGAGAGGGCCTCCTTGCAGGGGCCGCACCAGGTGCCCCAGATGTCGAGCAGCACGAACTTGCCCTTGTAGGGTTCGATGAGCTTCTTCAGCAGCGCCTCGCCCTCGCTGATGTTGGCAAGGTCGTCGGCCGACTTGAGTATCAGCTTGTCGAACTGGCGGTTCTCAATGGCCAGGTAGTAGTTGTTTTTCTCCTCCAGCCAGGCAATGCAGACGGGATTGCTGATCATCGCCTTTATCTGGTCCATCACATCAGGCTGCAGCGATGTGCGCTCGTGGTCAATGTGGCTGAAGGCCTGGCGGAAGAGCCACACATCACGGATGAAGGGGTCGGCATAGAGTGAGTCGAGCGTCTTGGCGTGCTCCTTCATCGTGTTGAGGAGCAGCCCCCCGTTGACTATCTTGGTGGCTTTCGGACCCTGCACTATCTTGTCCACCTCCTTCATCAGGTCGGCGTTCAGCGAGTCGAGTTCGTGCGACTTGCGGATCTTCCCCTCCACAGTAGGCTCTGCCTCGATGAGGGGCATCACCTCGTCCATCCACTGCTTCCATCGGGTGAGCACGGCCAGCTCCTCGTCGTTGGAGGCCAATTCCTGGTAGTGGTCAACAAGATTGTATGCAAACACGGCGTTGCGTGCCCTTGCGGCATCGTCAAGATAGTCGCGCAGGAAATTGCTGAAGCCGCGATGCAGCGTGTAGGGCTTTTCTGCCTTAGTCCAGAACGTGTCGTAGGCGTAGCGTCGGGCGTTGTCGGTCAGCTGCATGCCTTTGGCGCGGAAGCGGGCCTGGCCGAAGGCGCGGGCCTGCTGCATCAGCGTGTTGCCCTTGCGGAAGCGGCTGAAGCGGGTGGAGAGCGTGGGGTGCTGCTGGCAGAGGGCATCGATGTGGGCATCCTGCGCCTTGAGGAGGCTGTCAACCGAGGCGATGTAGGGGCCGAAAAGCTCCGCACCGCCCTTGCCGGCATTTTCCTGGCCTTCGTACAGCTCAATGGCCTGCCAATCGAGGGGAAAGCGGAACAGCTCGTTCTGCAGGCGGCAGTCGTCGCCCATAAAGTAGCGGCGGCCCTCCTTGAAGTCGTAGAGCATGAAATAGGTCTGGCCCGGCTCGAACATGGTGCGGATGAAGCAGCGGCGCCAGTCGATGAAAAGCTCCGACGTGTTGAGCAGGGGAATCTTCACCGTGAAGCGGCCTAAGGAGTCCAGGTCGGCATAGACGGACTGTTGCTCGTCCGTGAAGATGTTTTGCAGGCCGAACTCGAGGGTCTTCAGACTCCTGAAGTGCTGTGGCATGTCCTTTATCCAGCCCGCCACGGTCACGGTGTCGGTCTTGTAGCCGCTGTCGGCAAAGTCCGTGCGCGTGTCCTTGGTGGGATAGTCGGGCATGAAGCGGCTGGTCATCATGGCGTAGGTTGCCTTTTGGCTGCCAATCTGAATGGTGCGTTGCCCTTTCTTGTCCTTGCCCACCGTGACCTTCAGCTCGTCGTTGCCGTTGGTCATGACGATGTAGGCCTCGCCCGTCTTCTGGTTCACGGTGCACTGCTGGTAGTTCCAGAACCGGCAGTCGTAGATGGCACAGTCGTCGAAGAAGGCAATCTTCCAGTCGCCACGGTCGTCGCGCCAGTAGGAGGGGAACAGCTGTTTCCACCGCTCCTCCACGGGCTTGATGCCCTTGATTTGGAAGGCACCGTGGCCGTCGCCCTCGATGAAGTCGAACTGCTTGGTGCCCTTGGGCAGCGGCGGAAAGTGGAAAGCCATGTCGCGACGGCCGTCCCTGCCAGTCTGCGTGTGCTTGTTCAGTTCAATGCCGTCGGCCGAGACGATGGTGTAGCGCTCGCCGCCCACCTTCAGGTAGGTGTCGCCCGCAAACTGGAACCAGTAGTCGGGGTAGTCCGACCGCTGCTGGGCGGTGATGTGCACCACGGTCTCGTCGGCCTTCAGCTCCACCTTCGTCACGTCGAGGGCGAGGTTGAAAAATCCGTCGCCATAGCTGGT
The DNA here is from genome assembly GCA_902786565.1 of uncultured Prevotellaceae bacterium. Classification (GTDB taxonomy): domain Bacteria; phylum Bacteroidota; class Bacteroidia; order Bacteroidales; family Bacteroidaceae; genus Prevotella. The sequence continues at coordinate 12,002 of CADACW010000059.1, forward strand.
TCCGAACTCGGTGGCGGGCTGCTCCCACACCGCTGCTTTCTTCTTTGCCTGCCCTGCCGTAGCGATGAGGGCGAGGAGGAGACCGACCAAAAGCCTTTTCATGTCTGTTCTGCTATGTGTCTATTTCTTGATGATGGTCTTTCCTGCGCTGATGTAGATGCCTTTGCGCAGCGGAGAGGAACCGACAGGACGGCCCTGCAGGTCGAACAACTGACGGTTGCCGACTGCCGATTGACTTGCCGACAGGCTGATGCCGGTGGTCTCGCCGCCGAAGTTGAGGGCGAAGCGGGCCGCGGCATTGGGGGCGCTCAGGTGGAAGTAGGCGCGGAAGGCGTTCACCTTGAAGTTCTCCACGTTGGGATAGTAGAGCGTATTGCCGTCGCCCAAGTAGAGATTCGACGGGTCGTCCTTGGTCAGAGAGACAGGGTCGTAGGTGCCCTGGAAGGTGACAGCACGGTCGGCGCTGCGGACCTCAGCGGGAGAACCGTCGAGCACAGTGACGCTGCGGAAGACGGGGTTGGCGATGTTCTCGCCACCGTCTGTCCACTTGATGATATAAGGCTTGCCCGCAGCGATGGCGGTGGCATCCTTGAAGTTCAGGTAGTAGATGTTGGCGTCGAGGCCGGTCTGATGCGCATAGGCTGCGTTGCTCTCGATGTCAAGCTCCATCAGGGCGGCGGGTGCCAGCTGGGCTGTCACCTGCTCGGCAGTCATGGAGAAGGGCAGGCAAAGCGTGTTCCACGAGCCATCCTTGATGAGCGTGCGACCTTGCAGGGTGACGACACCTCGTTTGCCTGCGTTTTCTCTAATTGCGTCTGCGTTTTCAGCATTGTCAGCAAGGGTTATGACAGTAGGAACGTAGGTCAACACAATGTCGTCTACAACCATCTGGGCAGGGGTGTTGCCAGTACCTGTCTTCTGGAAGCTGAAGACAAGGTCGAAAGGCTGTGGCTGGCCGGTTATCTCGAAGTCGTAGGTCAGTTCTTCTGCTCCATTGGTGGTTTTGCCGATGGCGACATACTCGGTACCAATTTTGTACTGCGAGCGGTTGGTCATGTTCTCCATATTGCTGTTCCACTTAAAGGAGAGGGTGTACTTGCCCACAGGCAGCATCTTCTGCTTGGCCACGGTGAGCGTAGTGGCTGCACTGCCCCAGTTCTTGCGCATGTAGAGCGCGTCTGTATTTTCGCTTTGCTTCGTTTGAAGAACGGTCCAAGTATCAGCATCAGCATAGGCCACCTCCCAGTCGCTGACGGCATGGATGTTGTTGTTGTTTTCGGTGTTCAGGGCTTCGCCTTCAGCAGCCGAGAAATCAAGGTTGGCGCCAAGGAAAGCGCTAACACTAAAGTTGTCGGACTGCGTGGTGGCATAGTCGACGAAGGCGGTGTTGTAATAGGCAATGGCGGCCTGCTCGGAGGCGTCGGTGTCGGTTTCTGCGGTGGCAGCGGTGATACCGCTGCATACGGAACAGACGCCGTCGGCCATGGCCTTGTAGCTCTTGAAGAGGCGGAGTGAGGCGTCGGTGGCATCCATCTGGGCGATGAGGGCATCCTTGATGGTGCCGTAGCTGGTGGCCTGCGACACATCGTCGAGGGCGGTGCTGACGGCGTTCACCTTTGTGATAAGGCTTGCCCAGGCATCGGCACTCATCGTCACGCGGCGGTAGTCGGTGCCATCGGCCAAGTTGTAGTCGCGCTCAAAGCGCTCCAAAGCAGCAATCATCAACACGCGGTTGTCCTTCACCAACTGAATCTGCTGCCTGGCGGTCTGTATGGCGTTGGGCAGGGTGTTGAGCGTGACCTCAGTCAGTGTTTCAAAGGTAACAGCGGCCTCTGCGGTGGCGATGGCGGTGGAGAGCGCGTTCTGCTGGGCTGTCGTGAGCAGAGAGGCATCGCCGCTGGCCAGCAGGCCTTCAGCCTCGGAGACGAGGGCATCGCGGTCGGCTTTCAGCACGGTGAGGTCTGGGTCTTTGCTATAAGTGATGGTGTAGATTTGCGCCACATGCCAGTTGGAGCCGGCAGCGGTCTTCTTGATACCGAAGGTGAGCGGTCCTTCTGCTGTGAGCTGCACGGAGAGGTTCACGGGCACCTGGTCGGCAGCAGTCAGTGAGGTGCGGTGAGCCACTGGCAGCGAAAGGCTGTTGTCGCCCGCAAAACCGAAGGTGATGTTTGGCTGGCCGTCGGTGCATTTCACGACAAGTGAACCACGGTTGGGTGTATAAGATGCGGCAGCATAGAGTGCCACGGTATAGTAACCGGCGGGCATACCGCTGACCGTCTGGTAGAGGATGTTGCCGGTGATGCTCTCGCCGCCAGCAGCCTCGGTGTAGCTCTCTACGAAGTCGGCCATCGAGGCATCGGGCTTGGGCACAGACCATGCGGGAGCCGTTGCAGCGGGATTCAGTCCACTGGCCGTCTGCCAGTCGGCGGCAGCTGTCGAGGCAAGGAATGTCAGGTTGAAGGGGTTTCCGTCCTCGGCGGTGACACTGCTGACGAAGGTCAGGGCGGCGGCACGGATGTTTCCTGTCTGAGTATTGATGGCAGATGCGGTAGTGGCACTCTCTACGGCTGTATTGGCCGACGAGACGGCATCGTCGAAGGTTGACTTGGCTGTACCAGGGTCAGTGTATTTATATAAGGTGGTGTTCTCCAGTTCCTGCACATCGGTACGCATAGCCTTGTAGGCGGCGTACGCAGCCTTTAATTCGTCAGTATTGTATAATGCAACAGCGTCGTTAATTGCTTGCGTTGCGTTAATATAATTAGTTTTAGTAGTGTATTCTTTGTTATTTTCATTTATAACTAATGTTATTGCATTTTCCGCAGCAGCAGGAACCACATGTGTATCGATGAAAGCATTGGCAGCATTAACTGCATCAGAAAGGGCTTCAGCATAGGAAGTGAGGTCGTCACCATAATATGTCAGTCGGAAACGATCCCAGATAGTCCATTTCTGCTCGGTTCCTGCATCTTTGCGTATACCTATTTTCAACTGGCCGTCATCACCCACAATGGCATCTACCGTAACCGCAGAATAGCGTCCACGGAAGAAAAAAAGAACGGCTTCAGCCATGGAGTTTGGAACCCATTTGCCCGAAACAGCTTCTGTACCGCCATCTCCATTAGAACTATTCGAACCTTCCATAATGGAACTAAGAGGTGTTTGGTTGCTACCAGCAAACAGATAGGATTTAATGTCTTCGGTGCCATTGGCATTCTTTGTACCTGCGTCTGTTGCAGAACCGTCACGATAGAAGCCATAGCAAGAGAGACGGTATTTTCCTGCGGGTAATCCTGTCAGAATCTGATATGATTCAACGCTTGCTCCCCAATAGTTTTCTGCAGCGAATCCAGTAGCCTCCAGATTTCCTTTTCGGCCATCGAAGGCTGGGTCTGTACCCTCCCAAGCTCCTGCGTTGTCAAAATTTTCATTTATTTCTGCTCCTTTAATGAAGAATGTTGCATCAACAGGATTGCTGGCAGTAGCAGAATTCAAAGCATCAATGCGGTCTTGCTTCTTAATCAGCATCCAAGTGGCACCTTCGTTACTGGCATTGTCAGTAGTCTCTAATGGCGATGGTTCTGCTGAATAATCCGAGCGGCAAGCCAAATAACGTGAATTGGATGAGATGGTGTAAACCTTACTTCCTGCAGAAGTTTCAGCGAAGATGAACTCTGCCGCATCATTGTCGCAGAAAGGAATGTTAGAGCCATCTAGGAAAAGACCCTTTTTCGTTTTGGTTATATCGGGGATGGTTATTTTATAGCCACTCCCAGAAGCTGTCAGCGTAATGATTTCGCCTGCTTGTTGCACCAGCGATGCCCTGGTTCCATAGTTAGTTCCCCAAGTCAGATATTTACCAGACTTCACATTATATAGGTAATAATCGCCTTCAGCGACTGTGTTCCCTTTGCCTGTCCAGTTCTGAGCGAGAACATTCCCTGCCAGTCCTATTACGGCAAGGGCTGCAATTAATCTTTTCATAGTTTTCAAATTTGATGTTGTTATTGTGGGGGAATTTAGAACTGCGTCTGGATGACCTCCTTTACACCTTCGCCACGCTTGAAGAGAACGACGAAGGCATTGTTCGACTGATTGGGGTTGCCGGGGGCGGCCACGGTGTAGTCGTGCACCTTATTGTCTGAGTTGACGGTGCTGGTGTAGGTCCGGTCGTCGAAACGGTGGTAGTGGCCGGAGAAGTGCTGCACCTTGCCATCCACCTTACCAGCGGCCTTCATCATGATGGCGGAAAGCGGGTCCTTCTTCTTTGTGTTGGCAAAGTTGGCATCGTTCTGTTCAACGCCTGAGTCACTGGAGCCATAGATGGAGGTATCTGTCGATGGGATGTAAAGCCCCACGTCGTTCTGGTCAAGCCACCAACGATTGCAGTCGCTGCCTGCTAACCAGGGATAATGCTGCATCCAGACGCTAGCCTCATCTTCATGTTGAGTTACAAAATTGTCGAGAGCGGTGATAACCTGATCAGGAGCATAGTATGTAGCCGATGAAAAAAGGCTAGGCTTTTTGTAGAGCTTTTGGAACCAATAGGTTTGGGCGCAGTAGAAACGCACGTCCTTGAACTTGAAAGTGAATGGCTTCGACTGGAAATAGCTTGGCTTCGTTTCGTCTGTAAAATAGGAGATGTTCTCGTCGAACACGCCAGCGTTGTTCCAATAGGTGTTATTCGTCGTTATGGCGCTAATAGTCTCGTCATCGGCATTAGAGCCACTAGTAGTAGCACCTTTGTCGGGGTTGTCACCCGTCCAATAATCAGGCGATAGGTCGTGGTTACCGGCAATGAAGATAAACGGTATGGCAGCGGTTTTTGCCAATTTGGCTGTACAATCAAGGAAGTTCTCGTGCTTACCGCTGCTGCCGTTGTCGCCCTTATCCTGGTCTATGTCGCCGAGACAGAAGACGATGCTGGTCTTCGGCACGAAGCTCTGTGCACCCTCGGTGGTGAAGTTGACCTTCTTAGTGCCGTCCTTGCCCATGTTGAGGATGTTGTTCATGATTGTGGTCATGTCAGCGGCACTGGTGCCGTCGTGGCCGCTGCCCTGGTTGATGTGGCAGTCGGAGAAGAAGACTGCGCAGAACCACACATCCTCCTCAAAAAGGAAGCCGTAGGCCTTGTTCTGATAGGTGAAAACTTTCAGCTCGCCGTAGTTGAGCTTGGTCGTCGTGGGGTTTGGGGTGACCGCGCTGGCATCGACGGGCGAACCATCCACCGCAACAGCGGTGATAAGCCCGCTGAGGTCGGTGCCTGCAGGCAGGGTGACGGTGGTAAAACCTTTGGCATTGCGCTCGGCCACACCTTCATAGGCCACGCCGTTGAGCGTAAATGTCATTTGTGCACTGATAGACTGCAACGCCATCCACGCCAGAGTGAGCATTGCAAAGAGTCGGATTCTCATTGTGTTTTGGATTTTAAGTTATTGTTTATGATTTATAGATAGGTAATCGGTAAATCGGCTCTACATCTGCTCCAACAGCCGGGCCAGTTTGTCGAGCTCGCGGGGGTCTACGTCCAGGTCAAGCAGACGGCCCGCTCCTCGCCCACCTTCAGAGAAGAATCCGTCGCCGTAGCTGGTACAGAATTCCGTGGTGGGCTGTTCCCACACCGTCACTCTGTCTTTCGCATATCCAGCCATCACGAGCACGGCAAGGAGGATGGTTGCTATGAGCTTTTTCATTTTTTATGAATTTGTTGGCAAAGTTATATAAAATTGTTGATTTCTTGCTCCAATTTAGCGTATTTTTAGAATAATTATGTACCTTTGCGCCTCTTATATGGAATAGCCCTGCTGGTTGTTGCAGTGCTTCCTCCGGCCCTGTCAGCTGTGCAGGCAGATGGAGCAGCGGATGGTGTCAATGCCCTTGCTGCGTGAGGTATTGACCATGTCGCTGCTGCGTGATGTAATGTTTTTCGATTCTTCAAAAAAACGGCCGAAATACCTAATAGACGGCACAAACCGCAAAATATGACAGCCCTTTAACAATCTTTTTCTGAATCACGGTGTTCCCCTCGGCAGAAAGACGGGCGAGGATGTGCCATTCGCATCCTCGCCCGTTTGTCATTTATAGCGTCTCTATTTCCTCTGCCGGCAAGCCAGTAATATCTGCTATATCCTCGACGGCATAGCCTTTAACCTTCATCTTGCGAGCAGAATCTACCAACTTGGATTTGGCCTCTTCTGCCTCTGCCTTCGCCTCTTCTGCCTCTGCCTTCGCTTCTTCTGCCTCCGCCTTCGCTTCTTCTATGGCTTTCTCTGCCATTTCCACTTCATTCTTCATCGCATTGATTTCGCGTTTATAATCACCTTCCAAGGTCTTTTGTCTACTCACTATATCCCAGAACTTGTCGTAGGCCCGCATCTCTGCATCGCTGAAGGCGGCGCGCTCTATGATTTCAAGTGCTTCGTTTGTCTCCGCGTTTTCCAGCAACTCGGCTGGCACTTCACGCGTCTCATCGTTGATTTCTGTGAGGAAACGGAGCCAGAGCACCTGCATCTTGCGCTCGCTATAGGTCTGAGGCTTGAATTTCGGCAATTCTACGAAGACAAGGTGCAGCCCGTCTATCACCTCATTGGTGTATTTGTCGTGGACAAGATGATAGTAATGGTAGTAGTCGTCCACATCCTTCATAAACTCGGCATTGACAAAGTTCAGGGCATAGACGGGCTGCAGCAGTGCATATTCGTCGCCCCTCTTCGACTGCGCCACGTAGGCTTTCGAGGCATTGAAGAGCACACGCTTCTTGAACGAGTCCGTCCAAGTCATCTGCATCTCTACAATGAACTCACGATTCTTGTTGTCCTTGCAGCACACGTCCACTATGCTGTCCTTCTCGGCCAGCGGACGGTCTGGAACTTTCTCGGCAGGCCAATATTCGATGCTTTCCACCTGCTCGTCTTCTTTCAGCGGCAGCAGGGCGTTGAGCAGACTGATGACGAGGTGCTTATGTTCGCCGAATATCTTCTTGAAAGTCAGGTCGGCTCTCGGATCTAAATACTTTCCCACGGTGGTAATGATTTGAAATGATGGCGCAAAGTTACTGCTTTTCTTTTGTTTCACATTCACTTTGAAGGCAGAAAGACGGGATTATTAAGTCTATTTAACCCTTGAAATTTACAGGTAAAGTCCGAAGGAGAGCGAGCGGAACTTCACGCCACCGTCTTTCAGCACGTCGTCGTTAGAGTACTTCACGTAGAAGGGGAAGCCGGCCACGCGCATATTCAGCATCCAGTCGATGGTCACGGGGCGCTGGCGGATGCTCTTCTCCACATGCGTCATCTTGTCGCCAAGAAACTTGTAGCGGGTCTTGATAGAGGCATAGGTGTTGAAGTTGAACACAGGGCCGAAACCGATGGCAAAGCCATTGCCGAAGTCGTGCTCATAGCGCAGCGTAGCGGTGAGAGAGAAGACCTTGATGCGCGAGAACTTTGGTTCGTACTCCAGCGGAAACTTTGCCACGGTGACGTCGCCGTCGGGGCCCTTGGTGAAGAGCATGTCGTCCGTCATGCGGTAGTTTTTCCAGTCAATGCCCAGTCCTATCGACAGCTTGTTATGACTTTTGCGGTCGAAGAAATGGTCCCACTGTACCACGGTGGCGAAGATTTCCCACGACTTGAACGTTGAGAAGTCCAGCCGCTCATCGACATGTGTGGGACAGGTAAAGCCCACGCCGAGGTGCACGCTCAACTGGTTTTGCGAGCGGCGACCATTTTCTTCAGCCTTGCCCTTGCCCAGCTTCACCGAGGGAATCAGCTCCCAGTGGTCTCGGCTGATGCTGGTCTTGCTCTCGTAGTTGGCGTCGACCAGGCGGATGGTGTTCTGATAGACAAAATCATCGTCGCCCTGCTTGCCGTTGACGATGATGTGCTGCAGCGAGTCGCTCGTCACCACGGTGACCTTGCGCGGTTGGTTGATGACGAGCGTGTCGTTCTGCGCAACTGCGCTGCCAATTGACAACTGACTAATGAGTAATGACAAATAAACGATGTGTTTCATAATTCTTGATTGATTTTTAATCTTTATCGCGTAGCGACAACTCTAAACTCACTTGAGCAATTCTTCCAGTTTTTCCAGACTCTCCACGCTGCCCTCCATATAGATGACGGTCACCTCACACCGGTCGTGCTTTCTGTTCCACTCCTCCTGAAAACAGATGAAGCGGTTCTTGCCGCCTGCGGCTGGCAGTTGCAGTTTGCAGGTATATGTTTTCCAGCTGTGCGGGTTCTGCCTATAGGAGCGCATGTCGATGCTTTGCTCTGCATCCTGCCCAAGCAACTGGCACAACAGTTTGTTTTCTTCGTCAGTGACGCTCATGCGCAGGCTGCGGTAGAAGCTGAGCTGGTATTTCTCTATCGACTTGCCGCGCACGCGGGTCTCCACCATACGCTCCTGCGGGATGATGCGTCCCTGGAACAGCTGGTCGAGGTGCAGCCCTTTCTGTGCCAGTGCAGGAACCACGGCTGCCCATATCATCATAAGGAGTAAAAGAATCCGTTTCATATCTTCGTCATTTGGTTAATCAGCAAACATCGCTTTCAGTTCCCGCTCCACCACGTCGCCGCCGTCAGCGTGCATGGCGGTCATCGTCTTCTGCATCTCGGCAAGCACCACGGCGGGGTCGGTGGTGCGCTGACCGTAGACGATGCCCACCAGCTCGCCGCCATCCGACACCGCCTGCTCGTGGCGGGACTGATACAGCAGGGTGCCTCCGGCCAGCACTACGACAGCCACCGCTGCAGCTGCCCACCGCCATCGCCCTGTGCGTGGCGGTTTCGCTTCAGCGACTGGGGCTGGTGCAGCCACAGCAGCCAGGTCGAGGAACATGGGTCGCAGCTGGCGCAGGTCCTCAGGCAGCGATTCGGCGGGCTGGCGGTAGTAGGCATACAGCTTTTGCTCCTCGTCGAGCGTTGTCTCGGCTGCGAAGAAGCGGTCGGTCAGCGTGCGTATGTTCAGTTCATTGTTCATATTTCTTCAGGTATGTTTGTCTTACTGACTGGCGGGCACGGCTCAGTGCCTTTCTCACGGCCACCTCGCTGCTGCCCGTCAGGGCGGCTATCTCTGCCATCTCCATCCCCTCTATATGCCGCAGGCGCAGGATGGTCTGCTGCATCGGGGGCAGGGCTTCCACTACGGCCATCAGGCGGTCTATGCGCTCGTCGGCGGCGGTGTCGGCGGCAGCGGTAGCCCCTGCCTGTTCCTCGGCCAAGGGCAGGCAGGCGTGCTGGCGCCGCAATTGGCTCACACAGAGGTTGCGGGTGAGCACCACGGCCAGGCCGTCGATTGGCGCGTGCAGCCCGCCGAGCATCTGCCACAGGCGCAGCAGTGCGTCCTGCACCGTGTCCTCGGCATCCTCGTCGGCCAGGTAGCGGCGGGCTGTCTCTATCAGCTTGGGCCGCAGCCGGCGGGCCTCATCCATAAACTCCTCTTGTGTCATTCTACTCTATATACGCAAAAATTCCCGTTTTGTGACATCACAAGGCAAAAAAATTCACACAGAATGAAGGAAGACCAGCGTATTGAACCACAAGGAAGGGCCGTCCAAACATGACATCACCTCCGACCACTCGCTGAGAAAGAACCGTCCAAACTCTTCAATTCTCTAGCCTGAATTATTCACGGCAATTAAACTGAATGACGCTAAGGAAACCACGCGCAGCCAATGCCCCGTAGGGTCCTGACAGCGGTAGCCAGCCGTTTCAACG
>CADACW010000060.1 GCA_902786565.1 uncultured Prevotellaceae bacterium
AGATAGGTCGCGAATTATTGGCTGTAAAGTAGTTTTATTGTTTGACGACATGGCTATCGCAGCCTTCCCCCTGCATCTCTGGTGCAGGGGATTTTTTTTTGACCTCCAGAAAAATATTTTCGCTTTTTCTTGCGTAGTATAAAATTTATACTTATCTTTGCAGCGTGAAATTTTTCCTAGTGCGGTACAAGATGCCGCCGAGTCAACACTCGGCCGTTTTTGTATCAGATAGTTTTCAATGAAAAGAAAACAAACCCATTGCCGCATCGAGTAGGGTAGCAGTAATGCCCCTGGGTTCTAGCACTAGGAGACCTCACAGCTCGTAATGCGGCTTTTTTTATGTGTAATATCCTAGTATGGTAACAAAAGCCATTGACCGCAATGCTCAGCGGGTCGCCCAGCTCCAGGAGTGGTGGGAGACAAAGAGCAAGACGTTCTCCATGCTCGCCGGTGAAGAGTTCACCCATGGCGAAGTAGTAATCGCCCACGCTGTTCTCGTCGCAGTTCTGGCCGTAATAGGAATAGGAGGTGTACTATGAGCAACGTCAATCTCACCGCCCAGCTTTCTGGGCCGAATGAAATTACAATCTCTGGTTTCTACGGTCGCTCGGTAGTCGTCAACGAGAAAGTCGTAGAGATGATAGAGAAAGTGCAAAACGAGTCGAAGGAAATACTGTCCTACCTCACAGAAGCTCTCGATCTTTTCATCACTTCAATTGCACGGACCTCTTCGTTCGTGGATGCAATCTCGTTGTGGCTACGAAGTCTTTCATTGAGGACATTGAAAGTTCTTCGGTTCCGAGTACGGACGAAGAAGATGTTTGCGAATCATGAAACAACCTCTGCGCCCCATGGGCGCTCCTCTCCCTGGTACTCCAGAATGGCAATCCTACATCAGGCGTACTGTTCTGGAGGCCTTTGTAAGATTTAATAGTAATAAACCCGAAAAGCAAAAAGAAAGATGAGAACAAAAATATTATATGAGATTGAAACAACGTCGCTGATGGAAGCCTTGCGGACAGCTCTTGAACTTCAGTCTTCAGCAAAAATTACGCCTGAAGTAATAGAAGGAGGTTCTGATATAACGCTATTTAATGAATTGGATGCACGTTCGGTTATTGAAGGAACTCGTTCTATAGAATATTACCGTGATGTTTATACTTCAAATAAATTCGATTATAATCTGGCGGAATCTGTTAGAGATTTAGAAAAGTGGGCAGAAAGTTATTTCTCACCAAGTTCAGGACATTTGAATAAATTTATACCTGTTGCAGAAGCTAAGAGAGATTTTGAGGAAAATTATTATAGCCGTAAAGGCACTTTTTCTTCAATACACTTTATGCGCCGACTTAACAACTATGCTAGAAGACGTGTGCACATCGACATAATGAATCCGCCGGAATTCTGCAGTGTGATTTCCGAAAAACCCTTAGGTATCAATCGTATTCTAAGACGACTTCGTTACGAGGATGGTAAACCTTACGGGCCAGTCGTTGACCATATATATATGAAAAGTAGCATGGAAGGAGGTGCACTATGATAGTCATCAATTATCATGTGCCCGTTCAAACGGGACTGAAGGATGCGCTGGCCACCGCCTATGATATCTATTTGAGCACAGGTATCAAGCCCGACAGTGTGGACTACGATGATATCGCCCTGAACTTCCACGAACGTGACGCGCTGTCCGTGCGCATGGGCGACCTCAGCGTGAAAGACTACGTGACTCGCCATGAGGTAAAACCTGTCCTTTCGGATGCGGAGGAAAGCGACTAACTTTGCGACATCGTAAATCATAATCAAGTTATACGTTATATTACTTAGTATTAGGTTCATAATAGTGTGATGCCAGGCGTGGCAGAAGATATGTATAAATCAAAGAACGCATTAAAGGCTCCGTCGCGATGACGGGGCTTTTTTTTATGTGTTTGCTCACGACATCATTGTCGTGAGCAAACGAAAAAGCTGTCCTTTCTTTTTGCTGTTCAAGGTATTACCTTTGCCATAAAAACGGAAAGATGGCACAGGAAGCGAGCTACAAGGAGGTGAACGAGTTCATTCGTCGAGAGCTGGACAAGCACGGCGAGTGGTTGGTCGACCGCTTCGTTGAGCAGCTGGAGAAAAACGGCAACAAGATAACGGGACAGCTGCTGGACTCGCTGAACTGGAACCTCTACGATCCTGGCGACGGCAGTGCTGCCGGTCTGCAGGTGGGCTTCGAGACGTATGGCCGCTTCTTCGAGATTCGAAGCAGAGAGAGCCGCCTGCGCAAGAAGAACGCGATGCCCATGAACGTAAACAAAATTGTTTGGGGCATCAGGGAACGAAAGAAGAAGAGGAAGAGCACTCGCTGGTATGCCCGGAACATGTATGGCGGTCTGGGCAAGTTGGTGAGCCGACTGAGTGCCGGCATCAGCGACGACGAGCTGCAGAGGATTCGCCAGGTGATGCAAGACTCGACGGTGGAGCACATGAAACTGTTCTGGGATGAGAAGTTGTGATAAGAAATTGTGGCAAGATAAATAGTGACTGAGTATGCAACAAGATGACAATATAATGGCAAAGAAAAAGACTGAACCGAAAATCGTTGACCGCGCCGGCAATGTATGCGTTGTCGACTGCGGCGTTGGCAACTATGCCGTTGCGATGAGCCGTCGCACCGAGCACTTCAGCGACTTCCTGAACTGGGAAGGATTCGACTGGGATGCCGACCCCGTGAGCGTGGGCGGAGTGCGCACCGTACAATGGGGACCTCGTGACAACATGCCACAGAAGATACGCGACCTGCTGGAGAAGAATAACATCGGCCCCGGCATCATCGCCCGCAAGCTCGGGCTCATCTACGGGCAAGGCCCTGAGCTGTATCGCACCGTGTACAACGGCGGCGAGCCTGAGCGCGAGTGGGTGGAGGACGAGAACGTGGCCGCGTGGCTGCGCTCGTGGAACTACCGCGAATATACACGCAACGCCCTGAACGAATATCTTCACATGAACGGACACTTCACACGCTACGTGATGACGAAGAGCGTTCGGGTGGGGAAGCCCCGTATCGCACGCCTTGACTGTCTGCCGACGAAGGACTGCCGGCTGGTGTGGCCGGGTGACAGCGAAGGATACCTGCAGAACCCGATGCCTCAGGACATCCGACAGGTGCTCGTAGGCGACATCGCACGCAGCCGTGCGCTGCGCCTGTTCCCTGTCTGGGACGGCAAGCCCGATGACCACGAGGCCTATGTGGGCTACCACCGGCTGGGCTCCTTCGGACGCACGCTGTACTCCATCTGCTCATTCCATGGCTCACTGCCCTGGCTGGAGAATGCCAATGACATCCCGGACATCGTCAGGATCCTGAACGAGAACATGATAGCAGCTGCGTACATCGTGCACGAGCCTGCCGCCTACTGGGAACAACGCCGAATACAACTCATGGAAGATCATCCGGAATGGGGCGAAGGGAAACTGAACCAGAAGCTGGAGGAAATGCGAGAGGACATCACCAAGAAGCTCGCCGAGGTGATGGCGGGAAAGAAGAATGCCGGCAAGTTCTTCACCTGCATCGACTTCACTGACGACCGCGGAAACAAGCAGGAGTGGAAGGTGGAACCCATCGACATGAACATAGACAAGTATATCTCTGCACAGCAGAAGATATCGAAGATCGCCGACTCTGCATCGACATCGGGATTCGGACTTGCCGCTTCGCTGTCGAACATCATCATCGACGGAAAGAGCGACTCAGGCAGTCAGATGCTCTACGCCGTGAAGCTGTTCTTTGCCGCCGACACGCAGGTGGCCGAGGACATCGTGCTGGAGGCGCTGAACAATGCACTGCACCTGAACTTCCCATCGAAGCGCGACCTGCAGTTCGGCTTCTATCATAAGATCATCCAGAAGGAGGACAACGTGAGTGCTGGCGAACGGGCTATAAATAATGTTTAGCGAATGGCCAAAAAAATTCAGAGAATTCAGACCGCGAGAGAAAAAATACAGACCGCGAGTAACTAAATAACAAGGTAACAAAGTGGAAAAGGAGAATAAAAATATCGTGATGTTCCCAGAGATATGGGATGAACTGACGGAGGCTGACTGGGTGTCGATGCTGAAGCTCCGTGAGCACCTGCTGACGATGGTCGGCGCGGAGGTGACGGTGAGCGATATCCGCATCGAGGCAGCGCGATGTCTGCTCCTGAACAGAGGCATCCGCACACGCGCGAGCAACGAGAAATACTTCCTCCTCGTGCGCAAGGCAGCCGAGAAACTGGACTGGCTATGGCAGGAGGACGAGCAGCACCACATATCGCTCGTCTACCGCTCGACGAAGCAACTGCTGCCGAAATGGGGACAGCTGTACGGTCCGATGAGCCATGGCGGCGACCTGGTGTTCGGAGAGTTCAAGGAGGCCCTGGTACTCTGCCAGGCCTACGACGACTCCACACCGCATCGCATAGAGCTGCTGCAGCAGCTGGCTGGATTGCTGTACCGTCGGAGAAACCCGAAGCGTTCGTTCCCCCGGAGGATTGCCTACGACAAGGACGACCAGAACTTGCAGCTGACACGTGGCAGCCGTATGCCCATGTGGTTCCTGTTTGGCGTGTATGCCTGGTTCTCGTTCTTCTGCGAATATCTCGCAACGGGCATATTCATCATCGACGGACGCGAGGTGTGCTTCTCATCGGTGTTCAAGGCTCCAGATCCTTCGGCAAGCGGGAAGAGGAACAGCGCGCTCGGTATGAACGCCATCGCAATGACGCTTGCCGAGAGCCAGGTGTTCGGAGAATTCGAAGACGTGCTGCACACACCGCTGATGCGCGTGATGATGAAACTGCTGCACGATAAGGAGACCTACGAAAGACAAATGAAAAAACTGAAAAAGAAATAGGACTATGATATTCAACAAGGACGGCCATGGTGCGGAGGAACTCCGACAGGCCACGAGCAGCTACTATGCGAATGCCGACTTCGATAAGATTTCGGGCATCGTTGAAACTGTGCAGGGCGAGATTGGCCTGCAGATAGGATTGCCCGTGATGGACTCCATCGACACCGCCTATCAGAATGGGACGGATGCAGAGCTGGTGAGCGCCGCACAGCGTTGTGTGGGCTACATGAGCGTGCTTCGCTACTCCCGGCTGAACGACATCAGCCATGAGACCGATGGCCGCAAGGTGAAGATGGACTCAGACAACGAGCGGCGGCCCTTCGAATGGCAGCTGGAACGCGACGACCAGATGCACCTCCAGGAGTACTACAACGCCTTCGACCGATTGGTGCTGCTGCTTCAGAACAACGAGACGTTCAAGGAGGGCGAGCTCTACAAGCGCCAGCAGCAGCTGTGCATCACCAATGCCGGTGTGCTGGAATGGGTGACAGGCATCGAGGCCACACCTTATCTCTATATGCGCATGGTTCCCTTCCTCCACATGGCACAGATGAAGGTGGAGGAGCGCCTGGGCAGTGCGATTGCAGACATCACCGACGAGGCGCTGAAGTTCCTGGCGCAGGCTGCCACTGGCAACCGCGGTGTGGCCCTGTTCGTGCAGCGCACCGAGATGCGCCTTCTTCCTTCGGGTGCCTTCCGTGAGGCTGTGAAGAGTGGTGCCGGCTCGAAGCGGAGCACCACCGAGGCCCTTCACGACTACTATCAGCACATGCTGCAGGTGAGCGAGAACTACGTGAAGGACATGCAGTGCCGACGCGACGCGATAGCAGGTGAACACACCGAGCACCTCGTGGTACCAGATAACTCGAAAGACAATAAATACTTCATCGTATAGCTATGGCAACACTGACACAGCACCCTTGTCCGACGAAGTTCGTAGGCGACATGCAAGACATGATCCTGACGTCGGCAGACTCCGTGGAGTTCCAGCTGAAGCAGGCAGAAACACTCGTATTGAAGGAGACTTATAACCCTGCCAATGGCAGCATCCGCATCGGCGGTCTCGACAAGGTCATCGACACATGCCTCTACGGAGAACTGAAGGAAATTGGCGGGCAGGACTTCATCTCGGCATCCTTCAACTTCCTCGTCGACGGAACGTCGGTGTTCACGAATACTCTCTATGCCAGCCATCAGCGTAACGCCTTCGACGCCGCAGGTGCGAAGATGATCCTCACCCATGGGCTGATAGATGTCTGCAGACCAGGCACGCCACACCCCCTGACGTTCCTCGCATCTGGGACCGCCATCCTATACGACAAGGAAGGCAACGAAATCAATAGCTGCTCAGTGGGCAGCGTGACACCGTACACGGATAACTGCGACCCCGAGCAGCTGTTCCCAACGAACTTCCACCTGGGAGCCTACATCGTCTATAATTGCGGCGGCGATACGTTGAAAACATTCATCGACCACCGGGATTATCCCGACGCAACGTCGTTCCTGTTCCTGAACATGTATGATGCCCCCGAGGTGCTGTCGACGAAAGTGGCGCTGGTGGTGAAGCCGCAGTCGACGGACGATATCGGCACATCGTTCGGTGAGGACAGGAAATATCACATCACCCAGGCCGACGAGTACAACGCTGAGAGCGGTGCCCTCTACACGCGCGCTGAGTATGCCCAGTGGCGCGACTTGGTGATGAGCCGGAAGGTGCAGGTGCTGTGGGATGGACGCTGGCTGCCCATCATCATTACGAAGACGAACTACAGCCACACCCTGCGAAAGGGTAGCTTTGGCGGTATCGGATTTTCATTCAGGATGGCACGCCAGCGCGACAACGGAATGATAACAATTTAAGATCTGAACAATGATAGAAGTCAATCTCTACAGACAATTCATGGTGGAACTGGCCCATAAAGTGGCTGATGCCTTCAACGACGAGTTCCATCCTCAGCCCGAGTTGGAATTCTCGAAGGTGGTGGCAGCCATGAACGAAGGACAGCTCATCACGCTGCTGAAGGACCTGAGCGGCATCCTGCTCTGTGGCAACGTGCCTGGTGCGGAACTCACCAAGGGCACCTACATAGAGAGCGAGGCCCAGTGCATCCTCTACATACTGGAGAAGTCACCCAAGGACAGACAGGGCAATGACTGGGAGTTCGACCGCTTCGCCGTGACGCAACACCTGATGTCGAAGCTCTGCGAAATCCTGATGGGGCGCGATGCCTTCACGATGCTCTGCGAGAGTGGCCAGATGAGCGTCGACCACCTGAACGTGGAGCCGGAATATAACATCTATGGTGGCTTCAATGGCTGGAGCGTGACCTTTAAGTTGCCTGACGGCAAGGGCGCTTCGCTTTAGTTGAGAGTTTAGAGTTTAGAGTTGAGAGTTATGGATGGACGTACACAACTGATTATAGATGGTGTGGAGGTGGTGCTGCCTCAGGGCTTTGCCACGACGGTGAAGCGTGAGAACTCGTTTTTCACGAAGAACGGCGAGTACACCTACGACTGTCAGCTGTCGCTTGACAACGACACGAACCGACGGCTGTATGGGTTCCTGCAGCGCCTGAACAAGACCGAGGCTGTGCGCACGAAGCGCCCTGCCACGCTCATTGCAGACGGAAAGGTGTACTGCCGCGGTACCGAGGTCATCACCGGCTGGACCGACGAGCAGGTGAGCGTGCAGATTGTCGCAGGTAATTCGGAGCTGAACTACTTCATCGGTGATTCATTGAAGATCGATTTTCTCGACATGGGCGAGATACAGGGTGATATCATCACGCCATTCACACAGGCGAACATCGGCAGCAACCCCACCTATCCGGACATCGACTATTGCCTGCCCACCATCTTTAACAAGACTGCCGACGAGTTCTACAACGTCTATGTCTCGAGAGGACTCTATGGTGAAGCAATGCCAAAAATCGTAGAGTACACTGGAGACCCCATCAGCCGAAGTGACGGCAGCGGAAAGGTCGAAAACCTTCCCGTCCGACAGGAACTCAGGCCGCAGCCGTTCCTCTGCGCACTGATACGGCGCCTGATGTCGGCACTCGGCTATACCATCAACGAGAACCAGCTCGAGAACACCATTTTCCGCAGACTCTTCATCGTAAACATGACGGCAACGAAGAAATATGCTGAAATGCTCAGAGGATGGACGGTGAAGAACTTCCTCGAAGAAGTCGAGAAGCTCTGCAACATCTGCTTTGTCGTCGATAATGTCAATCGTGAGGTGAACATCTACCAAAAGTCTTCCTACTATGCGAGCTGCCGCGTCGTGCCTCTTCAGAACGTGGTGGATGAATACACCATGGAGGTGCAGGAAGATGCCGACGAAGAGTGGAGCGCTTCCGATATTGCCTATGAACTCCCTGATGAGGGAGACTACCGAAAGCTGCGGCTGAATGAAGACCTGAAGAAGGCAGCGACTACGGAAACATACGATTCGTTCCCGTTCCCCGGGCGAACATTCGGGGTCAATGGCGCTCATAAGCTCTACAAAAACTCGACCAACGGGCGTCTCTATATCATGCGCCCCGTTCCTAGGGACACAGACTTCATAAAGGCTAATTACAAAGACATATTGCTCTGGGCGACGATGAAAGTGGAAGGATCCTTCCCCAACCCTTGGATAGCCGTGCTAGACTCAACGGGTTTCGCCCCGTTTGCACACAGCTGGGAAGAACTGTACGACATGCAGCGTGATGGACGGCAGCGGGAGTATGCCAATACACCTACACACGAGGAGGTGGACCTGTTTGCCGACCTGAAGCGCGACGACGCATCCGGCACGCTGGAACTCGGCATCAAGCCTGCAGACGTAGCACTGATGCCTGGATATATGTACTGGAAGACGTTCAGCAACGGTGGCGACACGGGACCGTGCCTGCGCCCGGGACTACAGAACATCATCAGCGTCGGCAACATCGGCGACAATACTACCGAGACATCTGAAAGCGAAGAATCTTCGGTGGAAGACACCGGGACGTTCGGTGACTACATCATGAACTATACGTCGAAGTCTGACTCGTCGCCCGTCGAGTTGTTCTGTGCCTTCTATGGAGGACTGCAGCAGCATCGTCATAGCTACCTGCCACAGGCCTACACCGATGCCTACCACGCACAGACGGTCGACGAGTATTGGCATACGAAGGAGGACAACTACGCCCTTTCCATCGAAACTGACAACTTCGAAGGGTCGCTGCGCCTTACAGACCTCGACGAGGAAGTCTATGGCGGTGTCTACCGCGTAGACATCACAAGGCAGGTGACCTTCGAGACGTATGATCCGAACTTGGCCGACCCGCGGGCAGTCTACGTCATCCGTAACCGACGCTATGTGTGCCGGGACATTGAAGAGACCATCACGGCAAAGGGACGGAAACCGCGCTGGAAGATGACATGCCACCCCATCGAACTCAGCGATACTGCCGCCGAAAGTAGATGGGTGCTCACAAGAGGCGTGTGGGATGACGGCGGCGCTTGGCTGGACGATGGACGATGGCTCGATTGACTGTCCTTTCACTATCATCATTTATATGATATCTTTGCAACATGAAAGTATATGAAGCCATCAACGAGATGCGGCGTATGAGCGCAGAGAAGAAGGAGTTTTCCTTCTCCTTCATGAGCTACTCACTGACACGCGACAAGAGCGAGGGCGAGGTGTTCGTGGAGCACGCCATCCTCTACAAGAACCCGAAGGAGGCGAAGAACGCCTATCAAGATTACATGCTCACCTACCTCGACACCGACACGGGACAGACACACCAGATGTGGCAGCCGCTGCTGATGAGCTTCCAGCATCGCCCTCTCGAGGGCGTTGAATAACTCTAAACTCTCAACTCTAAACACTCAACTCTCACAGTGCCAGACATACAGTTTGAACATATCGATCCGTGGATAGACGGACACGGCGACAAAGGTCTATCAGCACGCCAGAAACTCAGACGTAACTTTGAGAAGATCAAGGCGTGGATGGACTCCGTGACATCCATGCTCAGCGGGCAGTTCCTCTCGAAGGTGAACGACGACGAAGCAGAGGGCGTCATCACGTTCAAGAAGGGTTCGCTCTTCGGGCCTTCTGGCGCATGGGGCTGGGTGAAGGAGACTGTCGAAGGCATGGCCGGCACCGGATGGACGTGGTTCAAGAACCTGCTGGCCGACTTTGCCGAGCTCGCTGCCCTCTCCGTGACTGGCGATACGAACATGGAGGGAAACCTGACCGTGGAGAGCAATCTGGAAGTGGACGGAGACACCCATCTGCAGAACACCTACTTCGGCGACTATGAGGAGGGACAGAATGGCGGTGCCGTCGTCGTGAACCAGGATGGTACCGTGACGCTCTACATCGACTTCCTCGAGGTCGTGAAGGCTGCCTACTTCCGCGAGATCACCGTGCGCGAGCTGAAGCACGTGGGTGGTGAGATAGGACTGACGGCAGCAGCCATGGTGTGCTCAAAGGTGGAGCGAGTCTCCATCGGCGCCGACGCCACGACTGGGCAGGACATCTACGTCTATAAGTGCTACTTCGAGACGACCGACGGCAAGCGCAGCATCCTCAACGACTTCGAGGTGGGCGACCAGGCACTCTGTCAGGCCGCGAACCTGCGTGAGGGAACGTCGCAGAACGTCAAGACGAAATACTACTGGCGCCTCGTGACTGCAGTCGGCGACGACTACATCACACTGAGCGACACCAACTGCGCACCGAACAGCGGAATTCCCGAAGCCGGTGACAACATCATCCAGTTCGGCTACCGTGGTACCGGCGCCGCTGCCAGCAGACGCCAGAGCGCCATCATGATGAGCGCCACGGCGGCAGATGCCCCCTCCATCACCTACTATCAGGGACTTGGTTCGGACAGCAGGAACTACTGGGAGATAGCCGCCTACATCGTGAAGGAAGACGGCTACAGCTCGGCGGACGGTGTCATGCACTCGAATACCTACGGTTCGCTGTTCATCGGCGATCGCAGCGCCTATGGCGTGCCTGATGAACAGCGGAGGAACAAGAAGTTTCTGGAGTATACTCCCGATGGTGGACTGAAGGTCCATGGTGACATCAGCCTGAGCAACGGGCAGACAGTGGAGGAAGCTATCGAAGAAGCTGAGCAGAAGATGGAAGAGGTGACAGGCCAAAAGTTCTGTATATGGTTCTCGGAAACGGACGACCCGACGCAGGATGCTACGCCATATCCTAACGAGAACGACAAGGCACATGCAGCGAACGAGCCTGCCTCCGAATGGGACACAGATACAAAAAAAGAACAGCACCTTCAAGACCTCTATTTCGACCGAACAAAGCTGCCTGGTACCGCTGGGCGAAACTGGCGATGGGTGAAGGAAGAGGAAAATGGCGTGTCGACATACTTCTGGGAGAATGTAACTGACAAGGAAACGCTGAAGGCTCTCGAACTTATTGGCGAGGCAAATGCGCGGCTTGACGTTTTGGCCAACGCCATCGAAGCAGCAGTGACGCTTGACAGATTGGTGGCATCGGGATTTCGCCTTGGTACCAACGGCATGCTGATTGAGGGCAACAAGCTGGAGATAGCTGCTGACACCATCCTCGATAGCGTGGTGACGGAGGCGAGTGACGAAGTAGCCTTTGACTCATCTGCTTCGACAATCATCAAGACTGAGAAGAATGCCGAGAGCACCATCGTGCCTGGCTATTTCCGTCGTGACCCGATGCGTTCTTTGGTCGTCAACGCCCTCAATGAGCCGAAGGTGTATAGCACTGGTGTCAGCGGAGACAGCCATTTGGTTTGTCTTCCCTTCTACGACGAGAACGTCAATTTGTGGATTTCGCAGACAGACATACATACATATTCAGATGGTCGGTTCAGCCTTGCTGCAGGCAGTGGAAGCAGCTACGACTACACGAATTTCATCAGCAGGTTGATAGACCAATGGCAGCGCGGTGGCACGTTGCTCTCCATTACTAACGAGAGCGATATGTTCATCAATAACTACGAAGCTATACTTGACAAAGAGTCATCGTGGTGGAACAACGGCATCCAGACAAGTGAGTCAAAGGAGATCGTCAGCATGCTCATGGACAGGGTGGTGCTCGTATGCTCCGACCCTCGCCTTGTGTGCTATGACAACGTGAACACGGCAGACGAGACCAAGCAGCTGGTCAAGATGGGCTACAACGACGGACAAAGCTACTTGTGGCAGCCAGGTCGGTTCTCGTGTGGTGGCTACGTGTCGAGGTTCATTGCGCTGCTGCCCGGCCAGACACTCCAGCTCCGTTCGCAGATTCTCGATGTCGCAACATCGGAGATTGACGAGAACACTGGAGAATATGTGAAGAGGGAAGTGCTGACGTGGGTAGTAGTCAACGCCAGCGACTTCGTTCCCATAGACCGTGCCGTGCTCGTGGACGGGAGCCTTGAAATCGGGTATAACCCAGTAGGAATAGACTTTGCCAATTCAGGCGGTACTGGTTTGAGGACGGAAATCGAATGTGTGCTTGGGAATAGAGTGCTGGCTCTCGAGGACGCCCAGACGACGAGGATGAAGTTTAACGTAACGGTAAATAGCTGATGGGTGTAAAGTGCATAACAGTAGAGATACGCGGCCGTATGCAGAGCGGCGGCAGCGTGAAACTGGAGATTAGCCATCCAGAGAGCGACATGGATGAAGCAGTGACCAACGAGTGGCCCATCATCCTGAATGCCCTTGGCAATGCAGAGGTGTCGCAATGGCGCGAACGCAGCATCGGCTTCCCATATACTTTCGGCGAGTTTGTTTTTGGAGAGTGATTTATCAACATAGTATGTTTAACTTTAACAAAGAAAGAAAATGAACAAGATTCTTGGAAGTAAGTATTTCTCGCTGGTGCTGGCAGCTGTCATCGCCATCGCAGTTTTCTTGGGAGGAAAAGACACTGAGGACGTACCCGTCGTCAACATCGCGGCATTTGCCTTCCTCGTGGCGCTGTGCTGCGCAGGCGCGTGGACAGTAGCATCGTACTTTACGGTAACACGCCAGGACATGGCGAAGAGCAAGGCGATAGCCGGTTGTGGCATCGTCGGCGCAGTCGTAGGCACGCTGCTTGGACTCATTATCGGATCGTTCTGACATGAGACTGACTGACAAGATCCTCGAGGAGTGCCGTAAGTGGGACACTGACAAATGGGTGCACATCGTGCTCATCATGCCAATGGCGTGGATGGTGTCGACGTGCTGCCACGTCGCGTTCCATTCGCCGCGCCCCCTCGATGGTCTTGCCGGCGTAGCTGCCGCCATCGTGGCTGCTCTGGTAAAGGAAATCTACGACAAACGGACGACAGGCCTTTTCGATGCCGAGGACCTCGCCGCTGACTTTATAGGCATCGCCTTGTTTTATGTAATCTACGCGGTATGACAATAGACGACATCGGCCAGAAAGTAGAGAATGGTGGCGTTAGCGCCAGTGGTAAACTGTCGGCGGAGGAGTTCAATACGCTCCTGGAACAGGTGAAGGCGAACCGGGACCAGCTGAGCGGGCTCTCGGAGAAGTTCGGCGCAGTGACGTATGAGAACGGCGCACTGAACTTCTACGACGTGCCGGGCGGCGTGGTGCTGGCCACCGTCCAGCTCGTGGGCGATGCCTACACCATCAAGGTCACACCGAGCGTGGAGACCATCTTCTCCGTGCTCACCGGCGACACATCGACACCTGTCACTATCTCGGCGAGCACCGAGAAATTCGAACGCGTAGGTGCGGAAGGCGAGGCATTTCCGGAGAACTACACCTACACGGTCGAGATCAACACCGGCACGGGCTACATCACGAAGATTGCAGGAGCCTCGCTGGCCGAGGCTGGCACTTCCACCTTCGACGTCCGTTCGTGGCTGGTCACGGGCGCAAACCGCATCCGCATCAGCGTGACAGGAGCGACTTCGGGTGCTACGGCAACGATTGTCCTGACGGCTACGCTGACGAACCTCACGCTGACTGTCGACCACGCCTGGCAGCGTGTGTGGGCAGAGACGCAGACCTATAACATCACTGGCATTCGTTTTGCGGGAAATCTCGTCAAGACGCTGCACATCAAGGTCGGCGATGCCGAGCCCGTCACACAGATGTTCCAAGCCAACCAGAACTACACCACCACCTCGTTCATCTACACACTGCCGAGTTCGCTGTTCCCTGCATCAGGCACGTCGGGGGTCCATACGATTGAGATATGGGTGAGCGGTGGCGGCGTGGAGACGCAGCACGTGAAGTACAACATCATGTGCATGCTGGAGAATGACACCGCGTCGTTGGTCTGCGTGAACAACATCGCGGCTTCGGCCATAAACTACATGGGCGAACGCCTGTTCTCGTTTGCCGTGGCCAATGCCGACAGCGTGCTCTTGCAGCCCGTGGTGACGCTCGAAGGCACGCACTCGCTGCCGCAGCTTTCCATGAGTGTGGAGGAAGGCCAGACCTACGACTACGCACCGGCACTGGAACTGGAGGTGGTCAGCGAGACTACTATTGGCAGCATGACCGTCACCGCCACACCCTACGACATGGGCAGCGCAGGTGCCGACGTGCAAGTGACGCTCCCCTTCGACAACTCGCTTGCCTTCAACGCTACGGCAGGCTCGATATTCTATTTGAACGCTGCACTGCGGTCGAACAGCGAGATTGACAAGGATGTCGTCAAGAATGCCGCCGCGAACCCAGAGGCGGCCGAATATGCCGCCACGTGGACGGGCTTCGGCTGGAGCACAGACGGATGGACCGCCGACGAGTACGGCCACTCGGCACTGGTAATCCCTGCACGCAGCACTTTGGGCATTCCGCAGCTGAAGCCCTTCGAGCTGCTGACCGAGCAGGACAACACGGGCATGACACTGGAGATGCTCGTGCGCTCGGCTAACATAGCCGACGAGCAGACGCCCGTGCTGTCGTTCCTCACCGAGAGGACGGTGGCCGGTACCGTGCGCAAAGAGGGTTTCGTTCTATACCCGACGAAAGTGGTGGTGTTCTCGACGACCTCCACTTCAGAAACCTTGCAGGGCGTCGGCCTGTGTGAAAACGTCATCACGCACATCGGTGTGGTGATACAGAAGAGCTACAACGGTCTGCAAGGAAAGAACCTCGTTTCTATCTATATCAACGGTATTCCTAACGTTGCGTTCTCCTTCGACAGTGGCGACACCTTCGGCTCGGCCAGTTTCACGGCAGGCCAGTCGGCCACCGACTTCTATCTATACATGATGCGCGTGTACGACTTCCCTCTGGAGGGACAGGCTATGTTCAACAACTTCCTCAATGCCATCTTCGAGGGTACGCAAATCAGCCGCGGTGAGTATGACCGCGAGAGCACGCGAGATGCCAACGACATTCTCGGAGCGGCTGGCATCGACTATCAGCTCGCCGTTCAGCTCGGCTACAACTGCATGGTCATCGAACCTGACGACCCGGAAGCACCCATTCCAGACTTCTACCATCAGTACAAGGACTCGTCGATGCCCTGCTCGGTGCGCTTCGAATACGGGCAGCATCACGAGTGGGACGTGAAGATTACAAATGTTCCGCTCGACGGTCAGGGAACGACCTCGAAGCGATACTACCGCTGGAACCTCAGAGGAAAGTTGAAGAAGTGCAACTGGTACTACACTGACGGCAGCGGAACGCGCAGGGGCAACTACAGTGAGACGCCGACCTTCACTGATAGCAAGACAGGCTACATGGACGGCGGCCCGAACGGAGGCGTGCACCTGTTGATAGACCGCTTCACGGCGAAGAAGAACATCGCCAGCTCGCAACAGGGACACAAGATGGGTGCCACGGCACTCTATGACGAGTTGTTCACGCAGATAGGATTGAAGGCGGAGCTGCCCAACCAAGACTACCGCGTGGCCGTGTGGCAGTACCCGTTCCTCGGTTTCCGGAAGTTGAAGGATCAGGAGGTCTATGAGTATATCGGCCTCTATACGGCCGGCCCTGACAAGGGTTGCAAGGAGACCTTCGGGTATAACAAGAAAATCTATCCTGCCGCCATGTGTATTGAAGGGCCGAATCACAATCCACGCGGCACACGCTTCCTGCATCCCTGGGTGGATGTAGACTACGACCAGGATCAAGAAACCCTCACCTTCGGAGGCGACGAAGCATGGGACTGCGACTTCTGCCCCTACGAGACCGCCTATGACGAAGACCTGACACCCGAGGAGAATGCACAGAACAAGGCCGACGTGCTTGCCCTCTACACCTCCGAGTGGAAGCCCGCCTACGAGCTCGTTTTCCATTGCTCGCCATACATCGCCAGCCTTGCTGAAATGGCGGCAAGCAATCCTTCGCACACCACCATCGCAGCCGTGAACGCCGACATCACGAACTTCCTGAACGGCAGCACCACCTACACCGACTGGAACGGAGAAAGCAAAACCCGCAGCAACAATCTGATGTCGTTCTATGACACCAACGGCGACATCTGGTTCTATCGCACGAAGACCGGGCAGTTTGAGAACCTTACCACGGTGGAGGGCTCGAATGCGCACAACATCAAGAACTACCTCGGACTGACAGGAACACTGACGACACAGACAGTCATTGCCGCCCGCAAGGCGAAGTTCGATGTCACCTGGGGCAACTACTTCTCGAAGCAGCAGACGTTCTACCACAAGGACTATTGCATGCTCATCGGCGCGAAGGACAATGACGCAAAAAACTCATATCCCTTCAAGCACATCGCTCTCTCGGCAGGTGGACGCTGGGGATGGAAGCAGGACGACCTCGACTCCATCTTCAATACCGATAACAACGGTCAAGCCACCGTTAAGTATTCCGTCGAAGCGCAGGACACCAATCAGGGAGCACCCGTGTTCCAAGGCTCTAACAGCGCCTTCTGGACAATCATCTGGGAATGGTATGCCGACGACCTGAAGACGATGATGGGCACGATGATGAACGGTCTCGCTGCCATCGCCTCCAATATTGGTGTGAGCGGAAGCCTGCACTTGCACGAGCGCGTCTATGCCGTGCTGGCTCACTATTTCTTCGACCAGTCGGCGCTGTACTTCCCGATCCTGGCATATCAGCACGACCGCGACTTCGGATATATAGACCCGTGGTGGCTCGGCGGCCAGACCATCGACGGCACGACATACGACACACAGTACAACGCTGTGGAACCGCTGACACAGGCACTCGGCGACCGCTATCAGGACGAGCGTCTGTGGCTGGAGAGGCGCATTGCCTACCTGTTCTCGAAATACAGCCTCGGCGGTTTCGCGGGAAGCATGGACGGCTACAACAGCGCATCCTTCACGCTGGCTGCCGCCTACACCTTGCGCCCGATTCCAGCCATCGACCTCTATCCTGCCGTGAACTTCGGAGGTGGCACGCCTACCCGTGCTTCGAGAACTGCGGCGGGTACGCAAGCCGAGGTGCCTATGGGTGCGGATGGTCAGACCACGAACTATGTCAACGGTACAGACTGGCTGGCCTCGCTCGGAGACCTGCACGACATGCCTCTCACAACACGAGGCAGCGGCGATGCGCTCACGTTCACCGTGGCCAGCGCACGCATGAGGGAGCTGATAGTGGGTAGCGCTACGGAGGCGGTTCTTTTCAATGCCACGAGCCTCGTTGTGTCAGGGCCTTCGTTCGAGGTGATAGATGCACGGAACGTGACCACTCTGGCAAGTGCCGTAGACCTTCGCAACTGTCCGCGGCTGCGGGAGGCTTTGTTCGAGGGAAGCACAGCTCTCGGCATCAACCTTGCCGAGGGTAGCCGTGTGGAGGTGGTGAGCTTCCCGAACAGCCAGACGACGCTGTTCATGCACTCGCTGAACGAGCTCACCGAGGCGAACATGACCATGCCGAGCATCATGTTCCCCACCGTGCAGTCGTTCTACTTCAACCGCTGCGAGAACATTAACCCGCTGCCGATACTGACGAACATCGTCAACGCCTCGTATGACGGACGGCGCTACGTCACCGTGATATGGGACGGAACCGCGGAGGCATCGGCAGAGGACGTGGCGGCACTGATGGCGCTCGCCGAGAGCGTAGACACGGAGAACCCGTCGAGCGGCAGCTACGGACGTGTGGCCTACCAGAACGGACAGACCTCGAACGTGGCATCGCTGATACCACTTATCCAGGGTAATATCCACCCGGCAGGTATCACTCAGCAGCAGTATGACAAAATCACCGCTACTTTCCCTGACATTGCCTTCATCGGCAGCTACAAGCTGTACCTCGCCTTCGAGGACCCGCGCGTCTGGGAGATATGTGCCTACAACTGGGGCGACGTGGAGGACGCCCGTGGCAAGGTGATAGCAAGCGGTGAGCTGGAGGGCAACGGCGATGCAGATGTGATGGATGATTTCGTGTTCGCTCCAGGACTGGTGATTGCTGCAAAAACCGAGGACGGTGTGAGCATTCCGCAGAAGGCTGCACGTACGGTGGACTACCGGCTGGAGATAGAAGTGGAGGGAGGCAGCGGTACCCCATGGGGAATGGACACCACGGGCGACAACGTGTTCCTGAAGGTGACACAGCACCCGAGCAACACGACCACGACGACCACCACACATATCTCTGCGACACCGAACAACTACGTGTCGGTGCTTACGCAGGAAGGCAACAAGTGGGTGGCCACGTTCCAGGCGACGAATGCCGCTCAGTACCTTCGCGTGGCCATCAGAGCTGCTGCAGGGGTAAAACTGAAATGGAGCCTGACGCCGCTTGCCACGGGCAATGCAGCATGGCAGCCGGTGGGCATCACTCAGGCACAATGTGCTGCTGTTAGTTCCTTGGGGACTCAATTCCAGTATAACCGAATAATAACGGCATTCGCTGAGTTGAAACTATTTGCAAAAATAAAAAGTTTCAGCAGCTATCATTTTCGCCAATGCTTTAACCTTTCTAAGGTAAAGCTGCCAGCAGGAACGACAAATGTCGGTAATTCGTTTGACAGATGTGATAGCATAGGTACTTGGAACTTCTACCCGGACTCGCTGACCACCTTCAATACATGCTACGACATCTACATCGACACGATGATTGTTCCTCCGAACGTTACTTCTGTTGCCGCACGTGCTTGGTCAGGTTCTGCTTCGAAAAGAGTTGCAATGCGGTGGATGGCCTTCGAAGGTGATACGCCTCCAACTTTTGCAGGAAATCCATTCTATTTGGACTATTCAAGCGTAAAGATATTCGTGCCGGACGGCAGCGTAGAAGCATACAAGGCCGTATCTCAATTATCAGACGTCAAGTCACGTATTTACCCAATTAGTGAATTTGAAGATTACTTCCCAGGGGAGAGCTATGAGCGAGTACCTTAATCTTCGTATTCACTTAACGGGTGGATCCTGTTGGCTATTTGTGCAACACTCCAGTTAGATGACGATTTATACGCACTGACGCTATCGTCAGGGACGTAAATCACGGCGGTGCCGGAATTGTTATAGCTGCCCAAAGTAGGTGGAGACGTAGGTCTGCAGATAATGACACGCGCTGCGTCCCTTATCGAGTATAGGCCGAGTCTTGCAACGGCGACAGGAATATCGAGTACAGTGATGTTGCTACAGCCATTAAATGCGTGGTCCCCTATTTCTCTCAGTGAGCCGGGCAGTGTTATTTCTTTGAGATTACTGCAGTAAGCAAATCCGCTATTATCACCGTAGCGCGCATGATTTCCCGCGATAATCGAGCATGTAGTAAAATGTCTGAACTCGTTGAATGCGGTGATTAGTTTATTCGCCATAAACACGGTAAACGCTGCATAAGTAGTCCCCAAGGTACTATTCCCTTGGGGACTGTGTTTGGCTACAATGGCATCATCAAAACATTCCGCGAACTCAATTACTTTCGTAACGTAACCACCATCAATAGCAGTGCTTTCCGCAGTGATACAGAATTGACGGAACTTGGCTTTGATAATATTAAAGCCATCAGCCAGTATGGAGCGTATCTTACAGCCATTGAAAGCTGGGTATTTGAGGAGGGGCTGACATCGCTCAGTAATATTGCTATTACAACTACGTATAAGGCAAAATATATAGACCTGCCGTCAACCGTCCAAAGTATAGGAAACAGTAATTTTATAAATACCAGCCAAGGATGTGTAGTTGTGTGCAGGGCTACAAGCGTTCCTACGCTCGGTTCTCGTAATACTGAAGCAGGAGTAGCGGCGTTTTATGTCCCCGCAGCTTCTGTAAGCGCATATAAGGCCGCACAAAACTGGTCAGCTGCTGCGGGTAAGATATGCGCCATCGAAGGCACTTGGTATGAGACGCACAGGAGTCTGGAGCCTTAGCCCTCGTACTCGCTCATCCCGTGTATTCTGCTGGCATAGGTAGACCAGCCGGAGGCGGCTTTGTACGCGCTGACGCTGTTGTCCGGTACGTATATCTTAGCGATGCTGTTATAACGAAGCCATGTTCCACTGACAGTAGGCGGACTTGTTGGCAGGGCTATGATAGTGGCAAGTCTTATGCAGTTGTAGAAGGGATCGTTGCCGAGTGCAGTCATGGTGCTTGGAATCGTTATAATTGGAAGATGACTGCACGAATAAAAAGAACGTGCCATTGTCAGAAGACCTTCTCTGAGTGTGATGGCGACAAGGTAACTGCAATCACGGAAAGCATCGGTAGCAAGTGAGGTGACACCTTCAAAAATAGAGAGCTCGGTAAAGGATGTTATCAGATCATTATATCCAAACACAGTCCCCAAGGTACTATTCCCTTGGGGACTCATTTCAACTCCAACGCTCTGATTAAAAGATTCACCGAGTTCTCCATGTTTACAAAAATGTCAAGTTTTAGTAACATGGTAAGAACTTCTCTTGAGGCAATCACCTTCCCCTCAAGTATCCGTACCATAGCCGCCTATGCTTTTAACAACTCGTCAAATCTTGTTGATGTAGAGATGAACGAGGGCCTTACGACTCTTCAAAGCCAGTGTTTCTGGGGCTGCTCTTTCACGCAGGTATATCCATCAACGATTACAACTATTCAAAAGTCAGTAATAGGCACAAACGGTCCGAGAAGTTACAGTATTATATGCAAGGCAACAAGCGTCCCTTCTCTCGGAGATGCAGCGTACCTCAACAGACTCCTCGCGGTCTATGTGCCTGACGAAAGTTTCGATGCTTACAGCACGGCTACTAATTGGTCGACAGTATACAATGCCAATAAGTTGAAGCGAAAATCGGATTTACCCGATGAGTTGAAAAAATACTGGCCTTAGCCCTCGTATTCGCTAATCCCGCGTATTCTGCTGGCATAGGTAGACCACTTATTCTTGTAGGCATCCACACTTACGTCGGGCACGTAAATCGGATAAGAACTCCCCAGAGAAGGTTGGTTTGGCGGAGAAATTGTGTCTATACGTAAATAATCGAAAACGGAATCGTTCATATGCGCGACACCGCTTATGGAAGTCCAGCGGTCGCCGATATGTACATAGGGAGCCCTACAACCCCTGAATGAAGAGTCAGTAAGATTCCTTAAATACGGAAGTATTATAGGATACTTAAATGTCACACCTCGGAAACCGCTATTATAAATTGCTGTAAGGCCGAACATAGAAATTTCGGGGAATATAACTTTCTGCTCTGAATTTAGAAGCCTTGAATTGGTGATATTTGTCCCCAAGGAACAAAAATCAAATAT
The DNA here is from genome assembly GCA_902786565.1 of uncultured Prevotellaceae bacterium. Taxonomy (GTDB): domain Bacteria; phylum Bacteroidota; class Bacteroidia; order Bacteroidales; family Bacteroidaceae; genus Prevotella. Next base: position 21,506 of record CADACW010000060.1, read on the forward strand.
TACCGTTAATTAAATATGGATAGAATGATGTTAGAAATCAAAGAACTGAGGGCAGAGGTGGCACGGCTCACCGCCCTCGTCGAGCAGATGCTGCCACACCAGGCAGAGAAAAAATTGTGGTGCGACTGGATGCTGGAGGCTATCGACAGGGCAGCGGTGGCGGAGAAGACACGGGAGAACCACAGGAACTGTGCCAGGCACATACCTGACACCGCAGCTGGTGGAACGCTTCGAGCGCTGGCTGACGGAGCAGGACTACAAGGTGAACACCGTGACGAAGAATATGAAGATATTTCGCCGATACGTAAACGTGGCCCTCGACGAAGAGCTGCTGTCGAGCGACCCGTTCAGGAAGTGGCACAGCAAGAGCGAGCCGACAGGGAAGCAGGCACTGACGGAGAGGCAGCTGAAGAAGTGGGAGCAGTGGTGTGCCGATGGCAAGGGAACAGAAGAGGAGCGGCTGGTGGCACGGGCATTCCTCTTCAGCTGCTATACCGGCTTGCGATACTCAGACGTCAGGGCCGTGCACTGGCAGGACATCAGGACGGTGGGCAGGCAGAAGTGGCTGGTGATGAGGATGCAGAAGACGAAGGTAGAGGTGCGAGTACCGCTGTCGAAGATGTTCGGCGGCAAGGCCCTGCAGCTCATTGACACCCGAGGCAGGTTGTTCCCCTGCCTGCCGGTGAATAGTCGCACCAACGTGCTCATCAAGCGCATTGCTAGGCAGCTGCACATCCGCAAACACCTCTCTTTCCACTGTGCCCGCGTGACCTGCGCCACGATCCTCATCCATCGCGGCGTACCCATCACGACCATCCAGCACCTTCTCGGTCACCGGTACATCGGCACTACGCAAGGCTATGCCCACGTTACCGATTCGACGGTGCTGAAGGACGTAAAGAGGGCATGGAAGTGAGGCGAAGTGAACGTTCACTTTGGATGTGGGTTGGAATGTCCTTTGCTGCAGCTGCAGGGATGATTATTTTTGCAATGACAAATAAAATTATGCAAGGATATGAGTCTGAAAATTGATAGAGTGCAACTGCAGTTCGAAATACAGCCGGACTACGACCAGCAGCAACT
>CADACW010000061.1 GCA_902786565.1 uncultured Prevotellaceae bacterium
AAAATCTGACATGGCAAAATCCTGAGCCGCTCGGCTTTGCCGCTTGCCCCAGCAAGAACTTTTTGTTGCTCAGGTACTTATAAAGAAAGTTAAACTAAAATGCTGCGGAATTTAGGATGAGTTCAACAAACGACATAATTAGATTTTATTCTTCAGGAATGAAATTCAGAGGATTGGAGGTTAAAGATTTTGTAGAGGTAGAAGCCTACAAGATTGAAGAACTCGCTGAAGAATATGGTGTTAATATAAATGAATTTAAGACAGATAGGAAAGAATTTTTAAATTATGTAAGTAAGTTCGGACATATTGTAGAATATAAGGAGCTTATGCGAAAATCGGAACGTAACGAAATAGCCGGATTATTCGGCATATTACTATCGGCATTAATATCGTTGTTGATATTCCAATATTCAATATATATTGCCTGTTTTATATTTACTCCTCTTGCATTATTGTTCACTGTCTTGATTAGTGGATTATTAAAAATCTGGAACACGAAACGTCTCGAAAAAAAATTTGTAAAAATCTATGTGGGAGAAAGGAACAGAAATGTTGAGAACTTTATAAACGAAGTGATGTTCCAAGCATACGTGAGGAACAGAAACCCTAAAGTTGAATATAAATACTCGCGAACATGAATTTACAAGAAAAAATAATGGAGGCCTTTATAGGCAAAGTGGTACGCAATCTTTTGTAAATCTTTATCGCATACAGAAAGGAAAACAAAAAACAAAAAATATTGATTATGAAACTTATTTGGCCATTTAACTTGTTTGCTAAGAAGAATCCTACTCAAAACAAAAAGGCCGTGCAAGCAATGGAAACAGATTCTATTCATAGAGATAGGCTTCCATGGGAAGAATGGGAAAAGATTATGGAGGAGGATATGGATGAAAACGAAATAATAGAAAAGGAAAAAAACAAACTGTCTGTTATTGAATATAATGAAGCAAAAAAACAAGGTTGTATAATACCATGTGACTTTAAGAATACATTCTTTGCATCTCGATTCCTCTCCATGGAAATTAATCATTTCCTGAATAATAATTATACATACCCAGATAAAGCAAAATTACTGGCAAACTGTACGTTGTCACTTAGAATAAAAAAGGGCGGAGCACGTAATTTCCGCAAAGTATTCGTTTCAAATAATAATAAAGAGTCTGAATTCAATATTAAAGAACATTTAATCGTTGACGATTCAGTTGAGGGTGCATGGCAAGCATTCATTTTTCAATCTTATATTGACAAGATTAACAGCATCAAATTATATTTTCTTTTTTCAAAAGATGATGTTAAATCAGTAAAGACTCTTGGTAATGAAGACTTGTCACTTGAACTACAAAATTATGACATCACTCCATATGTTGGCAAATATAAAAACAAGTATTTCATTTCATACTGTACCTTCTCACAATGGGGTGGGCTGATAAGGCAAAACATAGAAATCACACTTGCCAATAACAGAATTACTACATATAGAGTATTCCAAGGAATAAATATTTATAGCTATGATTGCGGTTTTATGATTTAAAGTACCTAAAATCCGCAACTAATAGTGTAGCTGACTAATTTTGCAGTTCGTTTCTCCATCAGACGACAGTCTTGACAGTACAGACGTGATTATGCATGGGTCATGCCCAGTTTCCCCTTACCCCGTCAAGCATTACAGGGGCTTTATGCTGCCTTTAACCCGCGAATTCGGTTTCTTAGCCGTCAGTGAGTGCGAAAGGGTTCTGATATGATTTGTTGTCCGTGTAGATATTCAGTTGATAGTGCCTTGCCGTTCTTATGCATGAAAAATCCCGAAATCATTTGAGGTTTCGGGATTAATAGTGTCTATACAGTTACTACCATCATTTCGCGTGCCAGTCGATGGAGACCTTGTGCAATCTTTTGGGCTTGCTTAGGTCGTGGCTTACTGATACCTGATGCGTAGTGAGCAAGCTGCTTTTGGTTGATGCCGGTAATGGTTTCCAAGGACGAGAAGGAAAAAATGCCCCTGTAGAATTCGAGAAGTGATTGAACGTTAAACTTGTAGACGATTTCATATTCACCGTCAAAGACTGCTGGATACTCGTCTCCGTCTTCTTTTGCGCAGTCTACATAAAATTTAATACTATCTTCGACTTCTTTTTTGAACTGCTCAAAGTCGTCTGAGCATGCGACTACCCATCCTGGAAGAAGGTCGCAAGCGCAACTATACCCGTTTTCGGTGCGTTAAAACTCCATAATGTGAGCATGTCTTTTTTCAAGTATATACGCCTCGATGCGCGAGGTGGTGGAAGCATACAAGAAATTGAGAAACAGCAGTGAAAAGACGAATAAAAGATAAATCTTCTGCGATTTTGAATGAAAAATGGTAGGATTGTATTGTGTTTTCAGCTAACGTGGGTCTTTGTCGGTTTGGGGCTTGCTCTGCATCATCGTGGCCGGCAGGATGGTCACTTTCGATTCGTCTATCATCGAGCGGTCGAGGCCGAAGACGTCGGCGAAAAACTCGTAGACTGCCTGTCGCTTCGAGGGGCCGAAGTCGTGACGCTCGTCTGGCAGGTGTACGTTGCGCACGCTGCTCTCCGCCCTATAGAATCCGAAGATGCGCCGTATGAAAGGGTACTCCAGCTCCGGGTTGGTGTGCGTCCAGTCGCCGCCGTCGCTCACCAGCAGCAGGGGGCGTGGGGCGATGACGGCTGCCAGTTCGGCCTCGCAGGTGCCGCCGCCGGCCAGCTGTATGGGCATGCCGCTCTCGCAGGGGCATCCGCCGTCGAAGTGGCTGGCCACGTGTACCACCGGGGCCGAGGCGGTGAAGCGCCGGTCGAGCAGGGTGAGCAGCACCGTGTGGGTGCCGCCGCCGCTGCCGCCGTTGGCAGCGATGCGGGTGGTGTCGATGTCTTTCCTGTTCTTCAGCATCCAGTCCAGCAGCTTCAGCCCGCAGGCAGCCTGGAAGATGTGGGCGCGGGCGGCGTGGTGGTCGCCCACCTCCTGCTTCGACTGGCCGTAGCCGTAGAGGTCGAAGTCCACGCAGACGGCTCCCATGCGTGCCAGCGTGGCCAGCCGCTGCTGCTCGTCGTCGCGGTAGCGCGAGGGCCAATGGCCGTCGGGGCAGATGATGAGGGGTGAGAGGTGAGAGGTGAGGGGTGAGAGGTTGCTTTTGCGCTTCTTCTTGACAGGGGCGTAGATGGTGCCGAAGACGTGCTGGCCGGGTGTCAGCTCCAGGCAGATGTTCTGCGTGGTGTAGCCGTCGTGCTTCCTTATCTTGGAGAGGACGGCCGGCTTGTCCTTCACGCAGGAGTCGAGAAACTGGTCTATCTGCAGCCGCTCGCGCACCTCTTTTATTAATATGTCGCGGCGCGTCTCCCACTGTTCGCGGTTGCTATACTTGGCCGAGAGCCAGTCCAGCATCTGCCGCCCCTCGTCTTCGTGTCGGCGCGGGTACTCGTAGCGTTTTATCTTGTAGAGGTTGTCGCTCTGCTTCCACCAGTTCCAGTCGTAGTGTTTGCAGATGTTGTCCAGCGTCAGTTCCAGCGAGTAGGGCCTCACGCGAAAGTCGGCGTAAGGCAGCGTCACGCCGGCAGTGTCCACATTGCTGTCGAACTTCAGCTTCACGCCGAAGCGTTCCGCCACGTCCTGCATCACGTCGTGCACAGGCCGTGCGTAGCGGCTCTCGTAAGTCTGCGCTACGCAAAATGAGAAATGAGAAATGAGAAATGAGAATGCTATCCAGGATTTTTTCATTGCTGTCTTCTTTTGTTTTTGGGTGTTATCTCGTTATCACGTTATAACGTTATCTCGTTATAACGAAAAGCTCGTGATAACGTTATAACGTTATAACGTGATAACGCGAGATAACTTTAGATGATGTTTCTCGTTCCATTGCATTGCGGATAGGCAGAGCAGCTCCAAAACTCCTTGCCTGAGTTGATGCCTTTCTTTGCCATACGCTTGATCATGGGTTTGCCGCATAAGGGGCAGGCGGGCGCGTCGGCCTGCTTGCTCTGCTCAGTACGGTGGGCAAGACGCTCGGCAGTCAAAGCTTCGGTGAAGCCGCCCTCTTCGCGGAAAGTCGATAATTGGTTCTCAATCTGCTTGCCCAGCATCATAATAAGGCGATTGCAAAGCACCAGCAGGCAGTTGGCCGCCTTTATTGAGTCGTCTGAGAGCAGCCAAGGGTCAAAGAGATGCTTCTGCCTGAGGATATGAATACTGCTTTGGTGCAGCACGTCGTCTTGATAGTTGGGCTTTTCAGGTCGGACATTGGCAACCTGAGCATATTCGGCTGAGTGGATTGACCAGGGAACTTGCTCGTGGTGCAACAACCAGTTCAGGTAGTCGTTGGCCAGCTCTGACAAAGTCGCCCGTGCCACGTCAGTGAGCCGCATCTCTGTCTCCTTCGATGTGGAGTGGCGTGAGTTGCCTTCGGCAATATTGGCTGGTGCCGAGCGGGCGGCCATCGTCATCTGGTCATATTGGCGGCCACAAGGGTCGTTGGTGTGGTTAAGGAAGCGGGTGCAAAAGTCCTGTGTCGCCAAATAAACCACATTAGCCATAATCCAAGTGTCAAGCCAGTAATAACCGAAATTAGAGATTTGCATGGTTCTTTCCTTTTTTGGGGGTTTTTATTTTTTTTCGTTATTTCGTTATAACGTTATATCGTTATCACGATTGCGTTATCACGTTATCACGTTATCACGTTATCACGTTATCACGTTATTTCGTTATAACGCCTTGGTTTAAAGTGATTGCTCCCAGTTCCTTGCGGTTGGCGGCGGGGTGGCCGTCGATGAGGAGTGTCAGGCCGCGGCCTTGGTGGTAGCGCTGGCCGTCGCGGTCCCATACGATGGTGAGGGTGTGGCCACGGTAGCGGATGCCGTCGAGGCAGAAGTAGTCCCACTGGTCCTTGGGCAGAAGGGGGTTGATGACGATGCTGCCGTCCAGCTGGGGGCGCAGGCCGCAGATGCCGGTGATGATGAGGTCGTTGTAGGTGGAGTGGTTGTAGTATCGGCTGCGCTCTCGGTCGCCCATGAGCCATGCGCCGGTCTTCTCGTCGAGATATTCGCCTATGTAGGGGCGGCCGCGGTGGTGCTGGCTCTCGGTGTAGAGCTGCATTTGGCGGAAGAAAAGAGACTTTCCCCCTGCGACCTCCGAGTGGGCTTGCAGATGGTTGGCCAAGGCCGTCAGCGTCTGGCTGGTGGCGAAGGGCCAGATGGCGCCGTCCCATTCGCAGCGGCCCACGCCGTGGCTGCGGAACTCGGGGTGTCGGCGCTCGGCGGTGGTCAGTCCGTAGGGGGCCGAGAAGCCCTGCTCGTCGAGCAGTTGCTGCCAGGCCACATCATATTTCGTGTCCGTGTCCGTCATGCCGAAGTACCAGGGCAGAAAGCCGATGGCCTCGCGCACGTGGGCCAGCGTGTCGCCGACATCGCCCCGTCGGGTCTCGAAGAACTGGTCTCTGTCGCTCCACAGATGGGTCACGACGAGGTGTCGCAGCGTGCGGGCCTTCGCCTTGTAGAGACGTGCCGAGTCCACAGCATACGTCAGGGCGTTCATCCAGGCCAGAGCCTCGGCATTGCCGTACATATAGCTGTTGATGGTGGGGCGGGCGTATTGTTTCTTGCGCCCCCCGCTGATGCTCTCCTCCATGCCGTCCTGCACGTCGCCCTGCCAGTAGAGGCCTGAGGGCAGGCGGTTGGTGCGCTCCCAGCGGGCGTACTCCTCTTCGAGTCTGGGTTTCAGCGAGAGGAGGAAGGCGGTGTCGCCCTCCACCTTGAATAGTTCCCTGACGGCGTAGGGATTCCAGGATGAGAACTTGTTCATCTTCGCCATAGGCTGGCCGTCGTTGCCGAAGTACCACGTGCGGAGTATCTGGTGCAGGTAGGTGCTGTCGCGCAGCCAGCGGCTCTCCATCACGTGATGGCCGATGGCGCAGGCGATAAGGTTCCATCGGTCGGCATAGGAGCGCTGCACCAGAAACTCTGTCATGCCGTAGCCTGCGGGTGTGCGCTTGATGTGCTTGCGCAGCGTCCACCAGCGGTAGTAGAACATCTCGCGCATCTGCTCGTCAGGGCAGTCGAAGAGGGGGATGTTCTGGCGCATCCAGTCGGAGGCCTGGGCGTTGGGGATGGTGGTGACGATGGTCTCGGCTTCCATCGTGTTGAAGCGGGTGATGTAGGGGGCGAAGGTGTCGAAGGAGAGGAGGGCCGGCTGGGCGGCGACGGAGCCGCCGCCTGCACTGAAGGAGGTGACGTTGGCCAGGGAGAAGCGGGCTTGGCGGAGGCGGGCGTCGGCCAGGGGCTGGTCGAAGTCCTGGTCGGCGGGGGTGTCGGTGCTTGGCTCCTTGAAGAGGGGGCCGGTGCGGAAGACGATGCGCGAGATGCTCTCCACGGGGGTGTCGAACTGACGGGTGCAGTTTTTCTTATCTTTGCGGATAATCTCTATGCCCTTCATCGTTACCCACTGGTCTGTAGATTCTATGGTATAGGTGGCGCGGTGCAAGCTACAGGAGAGGATGGCAGTGATGTGATAGGTCATGTTCATGTCCGGCTTGTTTCGTTTGAGCAGGGTGCCGTAGCGGGCACCACCTTTCACGCGGATGGTGCCCGTGCTGTCGGCCACGATGCGGGAGCAGACATTGCCCTCGTCGTCGACAAACTCGATATTGAGCTCGCCGTGGTCGGCCTGATTGAAGCGGAGGTCGAACTCCACCTGCAGCTCCTTCGTGTTGGGGATGATGCGCTCGGCCTTCGCATAGTCGTAGGGGTCGCTGTCGCTGAGCGTGAGCCACTGCCCGTCGAGGCTGACGGGCGCCCACAGGGGGGAGTAGAGGTTCCAGTCGGTCATGTCGGCGAGGCTGGCGTATTGCGAGAACGACCCGCCGGCATGGGTGGTGGCATTGAGGCGCACGGGCACAGGGATGCGCGACACCCACATATCTTCCTTGTTGTTACTGTAGGTCACCCAAAGGTCGCTGTCCTTCGGCGTGCTGTTGCCCTCCTGTATGCCGCGCACGTACTGGGGGCCGTAGCTCTTGTACTGTCCGCCGTGGCGCAGGGGAGTCACCTCGCCATTGACGAGCGAGAGCGTGGTGTAGTCGAGCCCGTCGGCCGAGAGGCTCACGGCCAGCGGCCAGCGGTACTCCGAGGGGTTGTAGACGGTGGCGTAGGTCCCGTCGCTGAGACGCTGGCCCCAGATTTTCGCGTTGCTGTTGACAAAGCCGGGGGCGCGGTCGCAGCCCGGCCTTCCGCTCTCCGGCACGATGACCTGCCGCCAGGTGTTGCCGCCGTCGGCCGAGAGGCTGGTCACGGCGTGCTTCCACAGGGCCACCTTGCGCCCGTCGGGCAGGGTGTAGCCGATGAATGCCTTGTAGGGCTTGTCCAAGGGGATGAGCTTGTCGCCACGGTCGGCCTCCTCCACCCACTGCATGCGCTGCATGGGGTCGGCCATCATCTGGTCTACGGCCTTGATGAGCGCCCGGTCCTTGCTCTTTTTATAATACGGCAGAACCGTATTGCGCTCGGAGAAGCCGTGGTTGTAGTAGACGAAGTAGATGGGGCCGAGCGAACCGTCGGCGAAGACGCGCCGCACCACGCGGCCTATGCCGTTGCCGTCGTTGGGGTCGTCCTTCATGGTGAGGCAGATGCCGTAACTGCCGGTGGCGAGGAGCACGGCCCCGGAGGAGTCGGTGTACCACCCCACGCGCTGGTGCATCACGGCTTTCAGATTGTGGGCCGGGGGGAAGTCCTTGCCCTCCTTGGTCCACCCCTCGGGCACGGGATATTCGGGAAACAGCTCCGTCGGGGCCGACCAGGTGTAGCCGTCGTCAGAAACCTGCAACATGGTCTTGCCGGGGGCCTCGTGCTCGTGGCGCGGATCGGTGAGATAGTGCAGCCAGAAGCGGCCCTGCCACCACGTGAGCATGGGCTGGTGGTTATATAGCCAGCTCGTGCCCATAGAAAAGCCTACGCGGGCGTGCAGGTCGGAGACAACCTCTGTGGTGCCCCCTCTCATCGTCTGCAGGGTGTGCACGCCGACCACGGGCTTCAGTCCGCCGTCGTGGCGTTCAGGGCGGGCAATGGCCGTGCCGCTGTAGTGCACCACGTCGCGATTGTACTTGACCAGCCCTTCTACCAGCTCTTCCGGGGCCATGAAGACGGTGCCGTGCTTATGGCCTACGGGAAACTGCACCGCCCCCGTCTGGTCCTGGAAGGTCTTGAAGTCCTTGGTGCGGTGGGCGCCATAGATTTTGTGCCGGTAAGAGTCGTAGTAGACGTACCACCAGTCGCCCACCTTTGCCGTCGACGGCCCTTCGGTGAAGTTTTCGGTGAACGGCTCGGACGCCTCGCTCCACGGCCCGTAGGGCGACTTGGCGAAGGCCACCTTGATGTTGCGCATGGGGCGGGTGTTGTCCTTGAACACCATGACATAGTCCTTTGCGCCACGTTTGACCAGTGTCGCGTCGATGGCGGAGAAGCCGGGGTCGCAGAACAGCTGTGCCTTGGAGAACTTGCGGAAGTCGCGGGTGGTCATGTAGTAGAGGCGGTGGTTGTTCAGATGGTCCTCCTGCCCGTCGGGGAAGCGGCCAGGCACGCACGAGGCCCAGACAATGAGGAACTGGCGGCGCACGTCGTCGTAGAACAGTTCCGGCGCCCATGTGTTCACCGTGGTGGTGTCCATGCCGGTGCTGATGAAGCGCTGCGGCGTCCAGTGGATCAGGTCGCGTGACGAGGCGTAGCCAAAGCCGCGGTCACCGCGCCACGACGAGGTCCACACCAGATGGAACGTGCCGTCGGGGCCGCGCACGATGGAGGGGTCGCGCAGTACTCGCTGCTTGCCCACCTCTGGCCGCAGGAATACGCCCTCGATGCTGTCCCACCGCAGGCCGTCGTGGCTGTAGACGAAGCGCAGCCCCTCGGTGGCGGGTTCGTGGAACGATGTGGAAACATAGATGTCTTTTGCCCAACCGGAGGCGCATACGAGTGCCAGGAAGAGCAAGGATAGTAGTCGATGGTTCATAGAGTATAGGGTCGTTACTGGATGTCAACGGAGAGCACTTCGGATGCTGCTCCACGGTAGAGCACATCGGCCTTGAAGTTGGCGGCGTCGCTGTAGATGTAGAGTTGCAGCCGGTCTTCATATTGCGGCACGCAGTCGAAGACCAGGCGGATGCAGGTGCCGAAGAGTTCGTTCTCCACGGGTGCCAGGGGGCGTTCGCCGTCTATGGCGCCGAGGGTGAAGACTGGGTCGGCCATGATGAGCACGCGGGGCAGCTCCACCTTCAGCCGGTTGTCGGGAGCGGAGAGCCACGACGTGGCCTTCTGCCACCAGCTGCGCTTGGATGCAGGCTCCTGTTCGGGCGGCAGCACGCGCAGGCCCTCGGCAATGGTGCGCTTCAGTTTGCCGGGCTCCAGCGAGTAGCTGGCCAGATATTTTTCCTGCCCCGGATGGGTGTCGGTGTCCTGTCTCAGGGCGTCGATGATGCGGCTGTGCTTATACTTCACGTCGTCCACCCAGCAGAGGGCGTTGTCGGTCATGGCGATGGCGCGGATGTGGGCAATGTCGCCGTAGCCCTTGCCGGGATAGACCAGCGTCAGCGTGTCCAGGTCTACTGTGGTGTGCTTCTCTATGCGGTTGGCCGTGCGCGGCACCTTGACGATGTCGTATTCGTCCTTGTACATGTCGGTGTAGTGGATGCAGAGAAAGATGCGCACATTCTCCAGGTCCTTGTCCGAGCGGTTGCGCACCTTCACTTTCATGGTGTTGTCGCTGTGCCAGAAGAGCCATTCGCGCTGCGGACTGACCTCGACGTCTAAGTAGTCGTGCTCCAGCAGCAGACTGCGGAAGGGGGCGTACAGATTCTCCTCGCAGAACTGCATGTCGCTGAGCAGCTCGTCGTAGATGCCCTGGTTGCCCCGGCGGAAGAAGTGGTTGTAGATTTCCTCTTTGGCCTTCTCCATCTGCCCCTGGTTGGCATAGTGGCGGGCCTTCAGCAGATTGGGGCTGAAGAGGCCGTAGCCCTCCATGGTCGAGGCGTAGAGACGGCGCAGATACTGCCCTTCGGGTGTGCGGGTCAGATAGTTGCGCGTGTTGTAGGTGTCGAGCATGTCGGTGAGCTGTGCCGCCTGGCGCGGATATTCCACCGAAGCCTGGTGGAAGCGGCTCAGGGCCGCCTGCTCCTGGCCCATCTGCTGGTAGAGCAGCCCCTCGAGCACCAGCGCGGGGGCGGTGCGTCCGGGGTAGGTGTCGCGATAGTCCTGCAGGGTGGCCAGGATTTCGTCGTACACGCTGGCGGTCTGGGTCCCCGCCTCACCCTCGACAGAGTCGTTCAGCAGGATGGTCCCCTCCACCTGTACGGGCGTGGGCAGCGGCTCGGCCAGCAGGATTTGGGCCATTGACTTGAGCAGCATGGCCTCGGCATTCTTGGGGTAGCGCCTCAGGATGGACTGGGCGTGGGCCAGGGCCTGGTCGGTGCGGCCGGCGTAGAGGTCGAGATAGGCTTGGTCTTTCTCCACGCAGAGGCGGTCGTACTCGTCCATATAGCGCTTGTAGATGGGTGCATAGTCCTCCAGATACTGTCGGTAGCTGGCTTTCAGGCGGTTCAGGTCGGCCTGTATGTCGCTCTTCAGCTTCTTCTCCTTTTCGTACTGCGCAAAGGCTTCCTCGGTAGAGCGGGTGCCGTCTTCGCCGCCGGCAATGCCCAGCAGGGCGAAGATGTCGCCGTGGGCCAGACGGAAAGCCTCGGTCACCGACATGTTGCGCACCAGCGTCTGTCCGCCGCGTGCCGCTCCGCGCATCAGCATCCAGGCGTCGGTCAGTTGCTTGTCGCGGGCTTGCAGCTTGTAGGTGTACTCCAGCACTGGAAACAGCTTGCGCTTGGCCTCCAGCACGTCGGGGGCCACGCCGGTATAGTCCTGGCGGGCCATACGGTCCAGGAACTCGTCGAAGCTGCCCGACTGTGCCTGCGCCAGTTCCAGGGCATTCAGCACGCGGACGGTCTGCTCCAGGTCGTAGTCGCGACCGGAGGCCAGCTGCTGCTGGTTCTCAATGGCCTCGTAGGCGGGCACAAACTGCTCCACCGGCTCGTAGCTGTCCACGTCGAGGGTCAGCAGGTCTACAGCCTCGCCGCCCTTCTCGCAGCCAGCCAGCAGGCACAGGGTCAACAGTAAAAGCACTCCTCTACGCATGGCCATGTGAAGTTTACGGCTTGGCGGCTGCCGGCCTGAGTATGTTGCGGTATTCGTCTGGCGACTTGAGCAGCCGCACGGCCTCGCGCATCTGCTTGTCGTCTGCAAGGGCAGCCTCGATGCTGCCGGCCTGATAGTAGTGAGCGGCGATGATGTCCAACTCGATGGTCTGCTGGATGGCGTCGCGGTGCTTGTCCAGGTCGCGGGCCACGTCGTGGCGCAGCTTCTGCTCCAGGGCGTCGAAGGCGTCGCGGGCCTCGTCGTAGTAGCCCTCAAACTTGGCCGTCTTCACCAGTTCCTGGAACTGCTTCTTCGACACGGGGTCGTAGGTGAAGCCGCTGTCGATGACGCGCTGGCGGAACTCCTGCCAGTCTTGCTCGGTGAGGTGGAAGTCGCGGGCGGCGGCTATCTGCGGATGGCGGGCCAGATAGTCCACCTCGTAGTCGAACATCACCTCGGTGGAGTCGAGGCCTGAGGCCGACAGATAGTAGGTGATGTTGGCCATGGTGTCGTTTTTCACCTCCACGTCGGGCTTGATGCCGCCGCCGTCGCGCACCTCACGTCCGCCACGGGTGTGGAACACGTTGGTCAGCGAGTCGGGCACGCGGTCGGTGTAGTGGGCCTCGCCGCCATCCTCGCGCTGCTTCTTGTAGTTGATGGCCTGTATGCAGCGCCCGCTGGGTATGTAGTAGTGCGAGGTGGTGATCTTCACATTGGTGTTGTAGGGCAGGTCGAGGGGCACCTGTACCAGTCCCTTGCCATAGGTGCGGGTGCCCAGCACCACGGCGCGGTCCAGGTCCTGCAGGGCACCGCTGGTAATCTCGCTGGCCGAGGCCGTCTCGCCATTGACCAGCACCACCAGTGGCATCACCGTGTCTACGGGCTCCAGGCGCGTGGTGTACGTGCGGTTGGCTTGGCGCACCTTGCCTTTGTTCTGCACCACCACCTGCTCTTGCGGCACCCAGATGTTCACAATGTCGACGGCCTCCATCTCAGAGCCGCCGCCGTTGCTGCGCAGGTCGAACACCATGCCTTTGGCGCCCTGTTTCTTCAGGTCTATGAAGGCACGGCGCACCTCTTTGGCGCAGCCCTCGGTGAACTGGTTCAGGTTGATGTAGCCGATGGAGTCGGGGCGCATGCCGTAGTAGGGCAGTTCGGGCAGCTTGATGTTGCGGCGTGTGATTTTGAACTTCATCTCGCGGTCCTTAGGCTGGGCGGTGCCGGGTGCTCCGGGGCGGCGCACCTTCAGCACGAAGGTGGTGCCGGGGTCGCCGCGCAGCCGTGAGCTGACATAGCTCACCTGCTTGCCCGTCATCACCGAGTCGTCGATGCTCAGAATGACGTCGCCCTTCTTCAGCCCCGCCTCGGCGGCGGGCATGCCCTCGTAGGGTTCGTCAATGACCACGTTCTTCAGTCTGGAGTGGTACTTCACCAGCGCGCCGATGCCGGCATACTTGCCGGTGAGCATCATCTCCAGCTTCTTGGTCTCCTCCTCGGGGTAGTACTCGGTGTAAGGGTCGAGCGAGCGCAGCATGCCCTTGATGGCGGCGGTCATGGTGGGGGCCGGCGCCAGCGTGTCTACGTAGAACAGGTCGAGGTTGCTGTAGAGCGAGTTGAAGATGTCCAGTTGCTTGCCCACCTCCAGCTGGTGGTTGGTCTGGCACTGGGCGGTCAGCGGCAGGAGCAACATCAGGCAGAGCGGCCCAAAGGGAAAGAGCCGTCTGACGGCCGTGGTCCATATTCGTTTCATCATCGTTTCGTGTCTGTTTCGGTTTGTTGTTATGTGGGTTGCAAAAGTACAACAATTTCTTCAATCCGCCAAACGATTTCAGAAAATTTCACGCCCCGCCCCATTTGGCGCTACCGACGGCGGAAAATATGCCGCCGTTCCAGGGGGGCGTTTAGTCCCGCCCTCCACCTGTTTTATATCCGTCTACCTGGATGTTTGTCTGCGGCGACCCATAAAAATAGGGAAAAGAGGCGGCCAATATTTTGTCGGTTCGTATTTTTGTTGTAACTTTGCACCATCTTTGAAGACTACTAATAAACCAACGACTATGAAAGCAAAACAACTGTTGAAGACTCTGCTGCTGGCCGCATCGCTGACGGCCACCGCTCCGATGGGGGCACAGGCAGCGCCGGCACGCCCCGGCACATTCACTACGGGCGACAAGACTTTCCTGCTGAACGGCCAGCCATTCGTGGTGAAGGCCGCCGAGGTGCACTACCCCCGAATTCCTCGCCCCTACTGGGAGCACCGCATCCAGATGTGCCGTGCCTTGGGCATGAACGCCGTGTGTATCTACATTTTCTGGAACATCCACGAGCAGAAAGAAGGCCAGTTCGACTTCACGGGCCAGAACGACGTGGCCGAGTTCTGCCGCATTGCCCAGCGCAACGGCATGTACGTCATCGTGCGCCCCGGCCCCTACGTCTGTGCCGAGTGGGAGATGGGCGGTCTGCCCTGGTGGCTGCTCAAGAAGAAGGACATCCGTCTGCGCGAGCGTGACCCCTACTTTATGGAGCGCGTGAAGATATTCGAGCAGAAGGTGGGCGAGCAGTTGGCTCCGCTGACCATCCAGCGGGGCGGTCCCATCATCATGGTGCAGGTGGAGAACGAATACGGAAGCTACGGCGAGGACAAGCCCTACATCTCAGAAATCCGTGACTGCCTGCGCTCTATCTATGGCAAGGAGCTGTCGCTCTTCCAGTGCGACTGGTCCAGCAACTTCGAGAAGAACGGACTGGACGACCTGACGTGGACCATGAACTTCGGCACCGGGGCCAACATCGACCAGCAGTTCCGCCGCCTCGGCGAGCTGCGCCCCAACGCCCCGAAGATGTGCTCCGAGTTCTGGAGCGGATGGTTCGACAAGTGGGGCGCCCGCCACGAGACGCGCCCCGCCAAGGCAATGGTGGACGGCATGGACGAAATGCTGCAGAAGGGCATCAGCTTCTCGCTCTACATGACCCACGGCGGCACCAGCTTCGGCCACTGGGCCGGCGCCAACAGCCCGGGCTTCGCACCCGACGTCACCTCTTATGACTACGACGCCCCCATCAACGAGTATGGCCAGGCCACCCCGAAGTTCTGGGAGCTGCGCAAGATGATGGCAAAATACAACGACGGCAAAAAGCTCCCCGCTGTTCCCAAGGCGCCGATGCCTATTATCACCATTCCCAAATTCGAATTGAAAACGTTTGCAGAGTTACTTCTGGCTCCTGGCAAGGAAGATAGAGGTGCACTCAAGACTTTTGAGGAAATGGATATGGGTTGGGGAATGATGCTCTATTCGACCACTCTCCCCGACATACCTACTCAGAGTGTGCTTACTGCTGAGATACACGATTTCGGACAAGTCTTTATCAATGGTGATTATATCGGCAAGATTGACCGTGTGAAGAACGAGAAATCAATCACGTTGCCCCCAGTCAAGAAAGGGCAGAAACTGCTCATCCTTGTCGAGGGTATGGGCCGTATCAACTTCGGACGGGCTATCAAGGACTTCAAGGGCATCGTTGGCGACGTCACCATCTCTGCTGAAGTAGACAACAATGAAGTAACATGGAAACCTCGCGAATGGTGGCAATGTGCCACTGACGACAGCTACGAGACCGCAGTGAACACGCTTCGCCTCACTGCCAACAGCAACATTAACAAACCAACCGAAAAGTCAAAGCGTGGCTACTATCGCGGCTACTTCAACCTCTCGAAGGTGGGCGACACCTTCCTGAACTTCGAGACGTGGGGCAAGGGTCAGGTATGGGTGAATGGTCATGCTATGGGTCGCATCTGGAGCATTGGCCCGCAGCAGACGCTCTACGTGCCTGGCTGCTGGCTGAAGAAGGGCCAGAACGAGATTGTCGTCCTCGACGTCGTCGGCCCGAAGCAGGCCGTCGTCTGGGGCCAGGACAAGCCCGAACTGAACAAGCTGCAGCTCGAAAAGAGCAACAAGCACAACAACATCGGCGACAAGCCCGACCTGAACTCGCAGACGCCCGTCGCCACGGGTAGCTTCAAGGCTGGCAACGGCTGGCAGACCATCAAGTTCGACAAGACGGCTAAGGGCCGCTACCTCGCCATCGAGTGCCTCTCCACCCAGAAGGACGGCGACCGCGCAGCCATTGCCGAGCTCTACCTGCAGGGTGCCAACGGCCAGCGACTGAGCCGCGAGCCGTGGACGGCCAAGTACGCCAACTCGGAGGAGGAGAACGGCAACCACACCCTCGACAAGGTCTTCGACCTGCAGGAGAGCACCTACTGGCAGACGGAGAAGTCGGCCCAGGCTCCCCACCTGATGGTCATCGACCTCGGAAAGGCGCATACCATCTCCGCGCTGGAGTACCTGCCCCGCGCCGAGCAGGGCGCTCCCGGCAGCATCAAGGGCTTCAAGGTCTACCTCTATTAACGCCCGCCCCTGTGCGGCAATCACCCCCGACTGTCCACCTTCCGGCACCCCAGCGCGCCGGGAAGTGGACAGTTCCCTTTTCCTCCCCACCCCTGAAAAAAAGCCCCGGATGGTTGCAATGATTTTCCACTTTGTGTGTATATAATAGTGTAAGGACACCGAAATGGAAGAAAAGACACACCTGTTCATAGACCAACTCCGGCGGCGGGAACCCGGCGCCTGCAGGCGGCTCATCGCCGACCACGGCCCCGCCGTTTTCCGGATGGTGCAGCGCATCGTAGGGCGGCAGGAGGATGCCGAGGAGGTCTGGCAGGACGTGTTTGTCAAGGCGCTGCAGGCCATTGCCACCTACGACAGCCGCAAGGCGTCGCTCGCCACCTGGCTCAGCCGCATCGCCTACAACGAGTCGGTCAACTTCGTGCGCCGTCGGCGGCCTGACATCGTCTATATGGACGATTGCGACCTGGCACCTGACAGCCCCGACGAAACGCCCGACGACCACGTCGTAGACGACCTGGAGCAGGCTCTGGCCAAGCTGCCCCCACACGAGCAGGCCATCGTCACGATGTTCTATTACGACGACATGAGCCTTGCCGACATTGGCTACGTCACAGGCTCCACCGCCTCTACCGTCGGCTCGCAACTGTGCCGCATCCGCAAGAAACTCTACCGAATCATCAAAACCATGCACCCATGAACGAGAACGATATGCTGAAAGCCGACCAGCGCCTGCGCGAGGCCATACGCCGCCGCGAGCAGAAGCGCCCCCCCATGCCCGCCGACCTGAACGAGCGGCTGATGCAGCGCATCGGGCAGCGCCCCAGGCACCGCCGCGTGTGGCTCTGCTCGGCAGTGGCCGCCAGCGTGCTGCTGCTGTTGACCCTATATATAAATAATGTGGAGCAAGAAACACCGTCGGCACCCCGACAACTGGCAACGGCTGTCAGGGTGGTGCCGAAGGTAGCGCAGGCACCCCCAGTCGTATCACCGCCGGCGGTGGCGGGCCAGGACAACCGCGCTCCACTCCCACCACAGCCGGCGCGAAAAAGGAAAAAGCGGAAACCGAGGCACGAACTCTCCGACACCCTCGGCAACGGCATCTGGCAGAGCCGTGAGAACGTGGAGCGCGCCGTGCGGATGCTGGCCGACTGCGAGGCCACCATCAGGCGCGAGGAGCAGCAAGTGTGCAACCAAATTATCGAAGCCACCTTCCGCGCCACGCCACAGCCCGCCGGCGTCATCCTCGTGAGCAACGAGGCGGGCGACTATGAAGTGATAAAGACCAAAAGCATCGTTGAGATATAAACCCTTAAAACTGCAGCAATGAAAACAAGACACATCATCATCGCAGCCGTGGCCCTGCTGGCCTTCCCGCCGGCCACACAGGCACAAAAGAAAATCAAGGAAGCCTTCGCAGACATAGTGACCCTCAGCGGCGTGTCCAAAACCAGCGAGCAGAAGACATCGCGGAAGATTGACAACACCGGCCTTGTCAGCGAGAGCAGCATCGTCACCCTCAAAGTGACGGGGCGCGACCATTATCTTGCCGTCATCGGCAAGCTGAAGGAGGCCTTCAGAAAGGAGGGCAAGAACGCCTCGATGACCGAAATCGAGACTGGCGGCGAGGTCCACGATGTCGACTCTTTCCGCGTTGGCGACCTCGGCTCGGTCCTCGTCCACGACCTTGGCCTTCGCAAGCAGTGGAACATCTGGCGCGAAGGCTCTGAGCCGGTCTTCGTGGGCACCATGAAGAACAGCTGCTACCTCATTGCCAACTTCGACGACAAGCAGCACCCCGACTTCCGCACCTGCTACGCCGCCGAGTGGAGCCGCACCGGCGCCCCCGACGTCTACACCACGCAGCTGACCTACGTCTATGGCCGCAAGCCCGAGTCGCAGGCCGATGCCAAAGTGCCGCAATACAAGGGCTTGGCATCGTGGTCATCGCAACTGCCCGAACTGACTAAGAGTCTGGAGAGGCTGCGCAATCTGCCCGACTCGCTCTTGACACAGCCCTTCGACCCGGCACGGCTGAAGGTGTATGGCCTCGGCACAGCCCCGAAGGACATCCCCTATCAGGGCAGCAAGGACGAATGGATGAGCCAGGCCATGAACCAGGTGAAGTACCTCTCGGCCAGCGACTGGCACCGCTTCTTCGGTCTGCTCACGGAGAAGATGATGACCCGCGCCAACGACAAATCGACCGAGGACTTGGTGGTGACTGCCGGCATCATACTCGACCTCTGCAAGAACGCCGGCCAGCTGGATGCCGACGAGCGACAGGTCAGCGCCCGCCGCCTGACGGACATCGCCCAGCACCACTTCGACACCGACAAGCACCAGTACATCTACGACCTGCTGATGCTTGGCGCCAAGAAACTGGAGAAACAGTAAAGTTAGTAAATAAAATCTCTCTTAAAGAACCGCGGTAACGGCACGGGGCGCAGCGATTGCGACCCGTGCCCTTTATGTTTGTGCCCTTCTGCGAGACAGTTGCGCAAATGCAGCGCTCTGGAGGGCGCAATCGCTGCGGCCTCCAGAACTGACCCGGGGTTTTCGATTATTTACTAACTTTAAGCTTTAGTTCAGTCGATAGGTGATGGGCAGGACGAACTTGCTGCGCACTGCCTTGCCCTTCTGCTTGCCGGGCGTCCAGCGGGGCATGGCATTGATGACGCGGATGGCCTCGTCGCGCAGGGCCTGCACGCCGGCGTTGTGGGCCTCGGCATCGGTGCGCTGCTTGTCGGTCATCGCCGCATTGACCACCACCATGCTGGCCCCCGACGACTTGGGGCTATCTATAATCGTGGGACTGGTCAGCCGGCCGTCTTTCTCAACGATGAACTGCACGAACACGCGCCCCTGCACGCCATTCTCTGTGGCCAGCTTGGGGTACTTGATGTTCATGGCAATCCACTTCATCAGCTCCCCCTCGCCGCCGGGAAACTGGGGCATCTGCTCGCAGATGTCGAAGACGGGGTCAGAGGAGAGGCTTGTCGTGACCACTGTTGCGCCTCGGCTGCCCTTCGCCCCATAGGTTTTCTTGGCCTGACCCACGTCCATCACCTTTGCCGAGACAATAGCGTCGGGAGGCAACTGGCGGAACGCCTCGTCCGTCACTTCCTTCCCGTCGACGATGAAGAGGTAGCTCTTCTTGCTGCCGTAGGCACTGTTCATGTGGAGTATGCGGGCGCGGCTGATGCTGCCAGCCTCATTAAGCATGCCCTGCGTGACGTCACCTTGTTTCATGCCTGCCGCCTGTTGCTGCTTCACATAGACGACGAACTCCGTATCGTTCATCTTGGCCGAGTAGGTCATGACATGATCCGTCAAAAGGTTGCAGACATAGCGGTCAGTGCCAGTCTCGTTGAGATGCACCTCCTTGAGTGCACCTAAAGGCAGGTCAAGCAGGGTGAGCTGGTCAACGGGCTTGCCGTTGTACAGCATCGTGGTCTTCGACTCTTCGAGGGCGATGTTGCGGCCATCGGGTATCAGCTCTTCCCGTCCGTTGCGGAAGAACTTGATGCCGGGCTGGTGGCGAATCTGGTAGCTGCTGCCCCGCCCGTTGGTCTTTTCGTAGAACAGGCGCACGGCGCGTGCGTCATCCTTCGTCACCGTCTCATAGTCAACGACGGTCTCTGCCGACAGGGCCAGGGATACCAGCGCTACGGGCACGATATAGAGCGCCTTGAGCCATGCGCTCCGGTTTGATTTAGTCTTTAACATCATAAGTATTCGTTTTTTGGTTTTGGGTGTGTGGATGCCGTTGGCGAGGACACAGGCCTGAATGCCCGTCGCCTTCTGCATCAGCAGGTGGATGTACTGGCTTTCGTCGAAGCCGCGTGAGAGGACGGATGCGTCGGCCTGATACTCGTGGACGATGCGCAGCTCCTGACGCAGGAACCACACCACGGGATTGAACCATTGCAGAGCCGTGAGCACTTCTACGACCACTACGTCGTAGCTATGACGATGGCGCACGTGCGCCTCTTCGTGAGCAAGGATAGATGCCGAGGGCGACTGCCAGTCGGCACGCGGCAGCACCACCGTCTGCATCCACGAGAACGGAACGATGGGGGCATCGACCACGCTGACCTGCGTGCCCGATGGCAGGGTGTGGCTTTCGCCGCCACGAATCAGCCTGTGGAGCTTGACGTAGCCGCGCACCAGATACAGCAGCCGGGCGAGGGTGCCCGTCAGCAGCAGGACGGCCAGCGGCAGGGTCCAGTCGAAGTCATGTTCCAGCATTTCGACAGCAGGCCCGGCGGCGAAATCGCCCGTGGCAGCATCGTCGGTCGCTGTCGGCAGTACGCCTTCCACCAGCACCGTGCGGTGAATTGTGATGATGCACAGGGGCAGCACCGCCGACAGCCCTATGCCGGCCAGCAGCACCAGGCGGTTCAGCCCGTGCGTGGTCTCGCGGGCCAGCAGGAGCTTGTAGAAGAGGTAGAACACGGCCACGAGCGCCGCCACCTTCAGGTCGTAGTATATCAGGTCAGTTAGCATGGTTTCGGTTTTGTAAGATGGTCAGTATTTCGTTGATGTCTTCCTGCGTCAGTTCGTCCTCCTCGGCGAAGAACGACACGAGCGACTTCACCGAGCCGCCGAAGAACGTCTGCTTCACGTCGTCCATCACCAGTCGGCGGTAGCGCTCGCGGGTCATCAGCGGCGAGTAGACGTAGGTCTTGCCCGTGCCGCCCTTCCGCTTCTGCACGAAGCCCTTCTGCTCCATGATTTTCAGAAACGTGGCGATGGTGGTGTAGGCCGGCTGCGGCTCCGGAAACCGCTGCTGTATGTCGGCCACGCAGGCTCCGCGCTGCATGTCCCACAGGATGTTCATCACCTGCATCTCGCCCTTGGTCAGTGTCTTCTGTTGCATAAGCCTCGATGTTTTGGTTTGCAAGGGCAAAATTACTAACTTCTTAGAAAACTAAAAGATTAGTAGACCGTGAAAATCGCAAAAGCCCCCAATCTTTAACGTTCATTCTTAGTAATCACCGCCAGATTATTAGTAATTAACCTTTTCTTCTGGCTTCAAATTTTTATTTATTGATAATTTGTGGTTAATTCATGGTATTTCGCGTGAAAAAGAAAGACTTAGCGTCATTCAGTTTAATTGTCGTGAATAATTCAGGCTAAGGAGTTGAGGGGTAAAGGAGCTGCTTTGTCGTTTTTTTTCAAACGGCCGAAATACCCCCCTTAGAGATAAGTGCCACTTA
>CADACW010000062.1 GCA_902786565.1 uncultured Prevotellaceae bacterium
CACCTTCGTGACCATCTTCAGCCCCGCCACTGCCATCAACGTGAACAGCGGCTACGAGACCGTCGAGGTCTACGTGGGCGAGAGCGAGAAACTGACGGAAGCCCTGAAGAAAGCCGTGACCATTGTTCCCGCCAATTCGACCAGCAGCATCTGGTGGGAGTTTGCCGACGAGAGTATCGTTGGCTACGACGATATGACCGAGAAGTACATCCCCCTGAAGGGCGGCACGACCAAGGCCACGGCCCTCGCCAAGGGCTTTAACGGCAACGTCTCGGCTGAGATAACGGTGAAAGTGCTGGTAAAGACCAGCGGCATCTCTTTCGACAGCCGCGGATATGACATGAACGTGGGTGAGACCATAGACTTCGCCGACGAACTGAAAATTTATCCCGCCGATGCCGAGTTCGACAAGTCAAAACTGCGGCTCTCCGCCGAAACGCAATACAAGGACTATGTGCAGATTGACGGTCTGAAGGTGAAGGCTCTGCTGCCCACCGCCCCNNNTGAAGGTGAAGGCTCTGCTGCCCACCGCCCCGAAAGACTTTGTGCTGACCGCCACCTACGAGGGCACCGGCCTCACTGCCACCACCGACATCCGCATCTTCAGCCCCGCCACTGCCATCAACGTGAACAGCGGCTACGAGACCATCGAGGTCTACGTGGGCGAGAGCGAGAAACTGACGGATGCCCTGAAGAAAGCCGTGACCATTGTTCCCGCCAACTCGACCAGCAGCATCTGGTGGGAGTTTGCCGACGAGACCATCGTGGGCTACGACGATATGACCGAGAAGTACATTCCCCTGAAGGGCGGCACGACCAAGGCCACGGCACTTGCCAAGGGCTTCGACGGCGACGTCAAGGCCGAGATAATGGTGAAGGTGTTGGTGAAGTCTGGGAGCATGTCGTTCAAGGACCGCTTCTACCCAATGAACGTGGGTGAGACGAAAGACTTCACCGACGAGCTGACGGTCTATCCCGCTGATGCCGTGTTCGACAAATCGAAGGTGAAGCTGTCGGTCGACAAAGAATACAAGGATCGCGTGAGCATCGTCGGCCTGAAGGTGACTGCCCTGCTGCCCACCGCCCCACGTGAAATGGGGCTGACGGCCACCCTTGAGGGCAGCGACCTCACGGCCTATACTGATATTGTCATATATAATCCCGCCACCGCCATCAGCGTCAATCGTGGCTACGAGACCATAGAGGTGTACGTGGGTGAGGATGACAAACTGACTGATTTGCTGAAGAAGGCCATCAAAGTGACACCCGAGAACACCACCAGCACCCTTAGCTGGGATATTGCTGATGAAGAGATTGTGAAGTACGACGATGAAGACCAGAAGTATAAGGCCATCAAGGGCGGCACGACAAAACTGACGGTCACCGTGGACGACAATCCCTCGCTAAAGGCTGAGTTGACTATCATCGTGCTCGACAAGTCGACAAATGTGACTTCTATCACCCTCGAAGGCCCCGACATAGCCGCAGTCGGTGTGGCTACCACCTTTACCGTGAAGGCCAACGGCGATGCCAGCCTGAATGTCTCGGCTGTCAAGGTCAGCGAGACCAACACGGCCGTCTGGCCCATGCTCCGTGTGGAGGACATCAGACAGAATAGTGACGGCTCGGCTGCCGTGACCGTGATGCCGCTGGCCCCCGGTGCCGACCGCCTCGACGTCAAGTATGCCGAGCTGAGTGCACAGAAGGATGTCACCATCGGCGTGCCCACTACGCTGGCCAAGGGCTGGCAGTGGATGACGCTCTATAGCGACACAGAGAAAGACCCCGCCAAGGTCTTCGGCGCCAACATCGCTGAGGTGCGCTCGCAAACCGACCTGCTGGCTTACGAGGACGGCGAATATTACGGCACACTCAGCATCGAGGCCGGCAAGGCCTATATGGTGCGTGCCGCCAACGCCGTGACCGCCGACAAGGCCTTTGTCCAGACAGGTGGACAGCTGGTTACGAAAGACACACAGGCCAGTCTCTACGACGGATGGACCTGGCTGGCCTATCCCTACTGCCATGCCTACACCCCCACCGAACTGAACCTGACGGCCACCGACGGCGACCGCATCGTGTCGAAGAGCAACGGTTTCGTGGAGTATTACGACGGTGCTTGGACGGGCACGTTGACCCGACTCAACCCCTTCGAGGCCTACCTCTACTACAACAACAGAGGCGCCTCCGTCCGACTGACGTGGCAATCCGAGAATATGGTCTACACGGCTGCCCAGAATGCTGGCGCACGTCTGGCCGAAGCCGCAGCACCGGCCACGAGCCACTACGACTACGACCCCTCACCCTATCGAACCAACATGACCATTATATCAGAAGTGGCCTCTCACCTCTCACCCCTCACCTCTGACCTCCAGATCGGTGCCTTCGTGGGCGGTGAGTGCCGTGGAGAGGGCCGCTTGGTGGATGGCAAGTTCTTCATCACCGTCCATGCCAACGACGGCGAGCACGTGTCGTTCACCCTCTACGATGGCGAGAGTGGCATCGAGTACCCCATCAGTGAGACCGTCGCCGCCACCCGCATGCTGGGCACGGTGCAGCAGCCCCTGCAGCTGACTGCCGACACACAGGGCATTGCAGAAACCAAAGTCGGCCTCACTGAGGACGACGGGCATGTCAGCTACGACCTTGGCGGACGCGCTGTGCAGACAGGCCGCAAAGGCCAAATGCTGCTGCAACGAGAGCGCAATGGCTCTGTCAGGAAATACGTGTGCAGATAGATTAAAGTAACAAACCACTAAACTCATAATAGTAATGAGCAAGAACCAACGATATCGCAAGTACATAGTATATATATGTACAGCAGCAGTATGGCTAATCCCCTCATTCGGAGGGGTAGGGGGAGGCCTTTCCCGGGCCCAGTCGCTCTCGCAGCACACGATAGCCAACATAGCCAAGAGCGACCCGCTCATCATCACTGGTGCCATAGGTACGCAGAACACCTATTACCACTCGTCGATAGGCGACGGCTACCGCTCACCGTGGTCCAACACGGCCTTTGTCAACCTCAACATCTCGCTCTATGGCATTAGCATGCCGTTTGCGTTCTACTATTCCAACAACAACACGTCGTTCAACTTCCCGCATCTGTCGTTCCATATCGACCCGACCTACAAGAACTGGCGCGGACACTTCGGACGCTCCAATATGGCCTTTTCGCCCTATATTATGAACATGTCGTTCAACGGCGTCGGCCTGGAGTACACTGGCAAGTTGCGCTTCGGCGCCTTCTACGGACAGCTGCGCGACGCCATCAACGACGATCCTACCGACCCCAGGGCCCGCAAACCACAGTACAAGCGCATGGGCTGGGGCTTCAAGGTGGGCTATGGCTCCAACAGCAATTTCATAGACCTCTATCTGCTGCGGGCCTACGACAAGGTGAACAGCATCAGCGACGAATGGCAGCAGAAAATCTCGCCACAAGAGAACATCGCCGTCGCCGTAAAGGGTGGCCTCACCCCTTTCAAATGGCTCTCGCTGCGTGGTAACCTGGCCTTCTCAGCCTTCTCCAGCGACAGGCGCGCCGAGCGTGTCTACAGCGACAAGCTGGACCGCTGGGACAAGATTTTCGAGGCCCGCTACACGTCGCTCATGCGCCTTGCCACCGACGTCTCGGCCAACTTTATGTTCAAGGGCTTTAACGCTTCTGTCTACTATAAGATGGTGCAGCCCGACTACACCACACTGGGCCTCTACTACACATCGAACAACTACCAATCGTTGGGCATCAACGCCTCCACAACGCTGTTCAAAAAGATCACCCTCTCGGCCAACTTCAGCGGACAGGAGGACAACATCACCCGTTCTCAGCTCTATACCACCCGTGGCTTCGTCTATAGTGCCTCGGCCAGCACCTCCATCGGCGACCACCTGCAGCTGGCTGCCGGCTACAACGGCTACCGCCAGGTGCAGTCCGACGGCAAGGGCCACGTCAACGACACCACGCGTGTAGACCGCATCATGCACTCGCTCTATTTCACCCCGTCGCTCTCTTTCGACAACGAGCGTCTGGGCAACACCTTCAGCTTCTCGGCCAGCTACACGCAGAACAAAGACCTCAACCGATTTGCCACGGGCGAGAGCGATGTCAAGTCGCTTGCCTTGGGTCTCAGTCACGGTCTCGACGTGAAGGCCTGGGAGATGATGTTCACCACCTCGCTCTCCCACCAGCAGAGCGACGGCTACAAGACCCGCTATACCAGCGATGTGCTCTCGCTCTCCACCGGCCGTTCCTTCCTCAAAGAGAAGAATCTTAACACTTCGGCCTCCTTCAACCTGGTCTACAACAACATTGAGAATCTACAGAAGATGCTCTCCTTCGGTGCCGACCTTTCGGCCACTTACACCTTGGCCAAGGTCCACAACTTCAACTTTGCCGTAGGCTTCAACAAGTACAGCGACACCAACCCCTCTGCCGATATGGCATCGATGGGCACCACCGAGTTCACCGCCTCGCTGGGCTACACCTACACCTTCACGCTCCTCGAACTGAAGCGCAAGGCTGAGAAGAGCGCCCCTGCGGGGATTAATGATAAATGAGAAATGGGAATTGCTAAGAATAATAAAGCCATGAGTAAGAGTATGTTTAAGACATTCAATAATATTTGCTCAGTAAACCGACAAATGATGTTGATAAGTTTGTCATTTATCATTCTCCATTTGTCGTTCAGCCGCGTAGCGGCCCAGGATGTCTCTGTCACGGTGAATCCCGTGCAGCAGGTGCTTCCGCCGCAGGCCGGACAATATGTTGACAACCCCGGCAAGTTCTTCAATGTCCGTGTGGTCAACAATACCGACGAGCGCCAGCTCCTCTATTTCGGTATGCACATTGATATGCTCTTCCCCGAAGAGCAGCGCATGGTGGCCACCCCGACCGACAACCGCCACATTCCGCGGCAGCCCATCACGCTCGAACCCCGTGCCTCGAAGGTGCTCAACCCCGTGGAGATGAAGCTCCTCTTCAGCCACTACGAGCTCACCGAAATCTACATCCGCGATGGGATGTACAACGACTACAAGCGTGGCATTTTCGGACTGATGCCCGAAGGTCAGTTCCGCCTGTACATGCATGCCTACAAGTGGAATCCCGAACTCACCACGGCCGTGCCCCTCAACCTGCCAGAGGACGGCCAGTGCCAGTTCACCATCTGCTACACCGCACAGGCACCGAAATTCATCAGTCCGCAGCCGGCACCCGACAGCGATCCGCTGGGCAACCTTAGCGTGGCCAAGGTAGATATGAACTTGCCGCAGTTCACATGGATTGCACCCACGCTCAACTGCAACCCTACGCTCTTCTCCTTCACCTACGACGTGAAGGTGGTGCGGCTCGACAACCTGACCCCCGACGAGGCCATCGAGAAGAACCCCGTGGTCTTCGAGCGCAACAAGCTCACCACGCCCATGCTCACCATTCCCGCCCCCTATGTCGCCCGACTGATGGAGGATCCCAAGGCTGTCTATGCCATGCAGGTGACCGCCAACACCGGCTATGGTGGCCGCAACTCGCTCAACTTCACCCTTGTCGAGAACGAGGGGCGCAGCGAGGTGCTGCTCTTCCGCCTCTTCGACCCCACGAAGAAAGACGTTGACGAAGACGAAGATATACAAGACGGAGAAGAATTCACCGAGTTCTCCGTCAACAACGGCGAGACCGACCTCGACAAGCTCGACTCGCTTTACGTCTTCGAGCAGCCCACCATCACCAAGCCCCAGTTCCCCAAGAACACCGGCCGCAAGATATTCATTGGCGACGACCTTGAAGTGGAGTGGCGCGAGGCCTGGTTCAGCAGCGGGCGCGGCGAGCGCAAGGACACTGTCAAGTTCGACTATAGCTATGCCATCTATAAAGGCAACTCCGCCGACGACCTGAAGAACATCCTCAAGACGAAGCCCATCTATCAGGGCTCCACCAAGGACGAGAAGAAGGAGGAGAACAAATATAAGACCAAGATACCTTGGGACAAGCTTGCGGGCAAGCTCAAGCAGGGCGACTACGTGGTGCTGCGTGTCGATGCCAAGAGCCCCAACACCAAGAGCCTGCGTATGCTCGACGACGACAAGAACGTGCTCGACTTTGCCGTCGTGGAGCACTTCAACGAAGACTACGCCTGCGGACAGAACACCGCCGACGTGGCCAACAAGAAGCCCATAGACAAGGCACCCGAGAAGGGCACCAAGCTTACCATCAACGGCTGGGAACTTGAAGTGGAGTCGGCCAAGCAAGACTCCAAGACCAAGGCCATCAGCGGCACAGGCTTCATCCACTGGAAGCCTGACGGCTATGCGGTGCGCGTCGCCGTGAAGTTTGACAAGCTCATGGTCAACACCGACAACGTGGTCTTCGACGGCGAGTGCGTCTCCTACGACAAAGACCCGTCCAAAGACAAGGAATACTCCGCTCAGGAGGCCGTCGACGGACTCTTCTCCGACCTCGGACTCGACAACTTCTGGGGCGACCTCTCGTTGCCTCAGGAGGTGAAGGACAAGGTGAGCGACGGCACCGACGACATTGCCAAGCGTCTGCAGTTAGGCAAATACTACACCCGCTTCAAGAAGGCTGAAGACAAGTGGAAGTCGCTCTCGAAGGGCGTGCTCACCGACCTCTACCTGCCCACGGGCCTGCCCGAGGACATCCGCAAGAAACTGCCCGACGACTTCCAGCTCCAGCTGGCCAGCATACAGGTGTCGCCCAAGGCCTGCGTCATGAACATCATCGGCGAATATGCCATCCCGCAGTGCGATGTCATCGACAATGAGGTGCTCATCTTCGGTGCGCCCCGTCTTTGCATGAGCTACGGCTCTTTCCTGCCCGAGGATGGTGTGGTGGCCCTGCTCTCCAACTTCAAGATCAAGGACCCGTCGAGCGACTACACCATGACGTTCAAGGCCCCCTCGCAGCCACTGAAGCCCAATGACGGCTGCTATCTGGCGTGGGAGGCCAATGAGTTCGACGGACTGGGCCTGCACATCGCCATGACCATACCCAATCTGAAACGTGTGGTCGACGGCAAGGCGCAGGACGCCCCGCCCATCGTCGACATCAAGACCACCATCAAGAAGTCGTGGGACGACTGGATTGGCCGCATCCACATGGACAAGTTCCAGGTTGAGGACCTGCCCGACTGGACCTTCACGCCCGGTGGCAACATCATCTTCGACCACTCTTACACCCGCAACGACAATGCCATGCCCACGGCACAGCA
Source organism: uncultured Prevotellaceae bacterium (assembly GCA_902786565.1). Classification (GTDB taxonomy): domain Bacteria; phylum Bacteroidota; class Bacteroidia; order Bacteroidales; family Bacteroidaceae; genus Prevotella. The sequence continues at coordinate 7,227 of CADACW010000062.1, forward strand.
GCTGCCCGAGACCTACGACCCGTCGAAGGTCAACCCCTACACTCAGGGCAACTGGAACGCCTGGCAGGGCGTCTACATCCAGGATGTCTCGGTCGAGTTCCCCAAGTGGGGCGTCTTCGGCAGTGGCGACCAGGGTGTCAGCATTGGTGCCAAGAACATGGTGTTCGACAATTCCGGCTGCACCCTCGACGTCGGTGCCGACCGCATCCTGGAGGCTAAGACCGGCAAGTGCGGCGGATGGGAGTTCGACCTCGACAAGGCCACCGTCTGCATCGTGCAGAACAATTTCGACAAGTGCCAGATTGACGGTCGCATCGCCGTACCCCTCTTCGGTGCCAAGCCCAGCGATGACCCGAAGAAGAAGGACGACCCGAACAACGGCAAGGTGGCCTTCACTTGCCTGATTCGCCATCTGACCGAGTGCACCACCAAATTCTATACCCTCGACAAGGACGGCAAGAAGGTAGAGCACGAGAAGAAGACCTACGGCAAGGACAAACACATGGCCTACATCTTCCGCGTGCAGCAGATCGACGAGCTCGACTTCAGCTTCTGCGCTGCCGACATCGACCTGTCGAAAACCAAGGACCAGACCTACTTCGTCGTGGCGGCCGAGCAAAAGGAGGAGGGCGGCGTGACCAAGACCACCACGCACGTCGAGCTGGCCCTGGCCGGCGACATCACCATCGCCCCGGGATGGTCGGCCCACGACAAGCTGAAGAAGATCTCCGAGAAACTGCCCCTCGAGCTGAAGATTCCCGGCATCCACTTTGCCAAGCTGCGACTGGCCAACTTCAAGCGCTCCGAGTGGGACAGCGAGGACAATATGATCAAGAAGTTCGCCAGCGACCTCGTGGAGAAACGCGAGGATGCCGAGCAGGAGTGGGAGAAGACCCACACCAAGTTCGTCACCATGGTCGAAGCCAAGGAGATAGAAATCAACAAGGAGTGCTACCTCAACCTCGGCGAATGGTCGTTGGCCTCAGAGTCCAAGAAGATTGGTCCCTTCGACCTGAACCTCAAGGAGTTTGACTTCAACTTCGACACTGCCGAGAAGAAGATACGTGTCGGCATCGAGGGCGAGATAGGCCTCTGCGGCAACCTCGTGCATGCTGCGGCCGGCGTGGATATCACGTCGAAGCTCAACATACCGAGCGACATCACCAACTTCTCGGCCTACAGCCTGAGCGACCCCGACATCGAGTTCAAGAAGATTGAGGTGGGCTGCGACTTCTCCATTCTGAAGATAGAAGGCATTCTCGAGGCCAAGAACGATAATGGTGACAAAGGCTACCACGGCTCGCTCGACTTTGAGATCAAGGGTCTCTTTGGCGTCGAGGCCAAGGGCGGCTACTTCAGCCACGAGGCCACTGACGCCGACATGGAACTCATGGAGGCCGATGCTGCCAAAGACAACCCCGATGTGACATTCAACAAGGAGGATCGCAACTTCTCGTGGGGCTACTTCATGCTCAATATGAAGGGTGGAGCCGGCATCCAGATACCGCCGGTGGCCATCACCCGCATCGAGGGTGGTTTCTTCTTCAACTGTAAGCCCTCCTACGATGAGAAGGCCGAGGAGTACAAACGGCCTGAAGTGGCCGAGTATGGCCTCATAGGCGTCTCGTTCGGACTGACCCTTGCTTCTTCGGCAGGCGAGAGCACGATGAAGGGCGAACTCGACCTCAACATTATCTATAACCGCGAGGGCAACAACGGCAAGGGCTGCTTCACCACGGTGCTCTTCAAGGGTAGCCTGGAGGCTCTTGAAGGTGTTGTCAAGGCCCAGGTGCAGTTGCTTTATCAGAACGACGAAACTGACAAGTTCTTCTCACTCGACATCACGCTCGATGCCGGTCTCGACGGGAAAGTACTGGCGGGTGCTGTGGGTAAGTACATGGCGGCTGCCAACAAGGAACTGGAGGACCTGAAGGGACAGCTCGATAAGTTCCAGGACCAGCTCTCGTCAAAGGTGAGAACTTTCGTGCCCAACCCGATGGCAGGCATGAAAGACGGCCCGCTGAAGAGCGACTACGCGAATAAAACCTCGGCAGAAGACAAGGAAAAGGTTGAGGGGGAGATAGATAAGGGTTCTGCGGCCAAGGCCGATGCCTCGGAGAGTAAGGGAGCCTCGCTGGCCAAGCTCACCATCTCGCTGCAAGTGAAGGTGACGTGGAAGGAGAAAGGCCAGGAGCTGGCCGAGCCTAAGTGGCACCTCTACCTCGGTGAACCCGACGAGAAGAAGCGCTGTGAGTTCAAGCTCATCGACTTCAAGTCGAAGATTATCAGTGTCGACATCGGAGCCAACGGCTATGTCTGCGTGGGCAACGAGCTGCCCAACAACGGACAGCTGCCACCGATTCCCACTGAGATTTCCAATTTTCTCAAGGGTGATGCCGGCTCGGTGCAGACCAATGCCAGTCTGGACAAAGCCAACCGCTCGCGCAAGGCGGCAGCCTTGGCTATGCTTGGCACGCCACAGGGCGGCGTCATGGTCGGTGCCCGTGCATGGGGCTTCATCGATGTAGATCTCGGTCTGTTCTATGCCTACCTCAAAGCCATCGCCGGCTTCGACATGTCGTTCATCAAGTACGACGACTCGAAAGCCTACTGCGTCAACCTTGACAAGCGCATGGGCTACAACGGCTGGTATGCCCGCGGACAGTTCTATGCCTACCTGGCTGCCAAGTTTGGCCTGCGCATCTACATTCCTCACCTCATCAACCGCAAGATAGACCTCGTCGATGCCGGCATCGGCGGTGTCTTCGAGTGCGGACTGCCCTCACCCACGTGGGTCAGGGGTGAGGCTCGTGTGAAGGTGAAGCTCTTAGGCGGCCTCATCGACATCAACAAGAAGTTCGAGTTCGAGTGCGGCGACTACTGCGAGCAGTTCTATGGCAATGCCCTCGACGACTTCAGTCTCTTCGGCGACTGCAACATCGGCTATGGCAACCACAAGGACGGATGGAATAAGGACAATGCCATCACGGTCGGACAGGCCAAGTCGGCTTACATCACCACTGAGGCTTCGCTCAACAGCCAGTACCGACTCGTTGACCCCAGCACGCAGAAAGCAATTGAGGACAAAACGGGCGTCGAGGCCGACAAGCTGAAGCTGCAGGCTTCGCGCACCTACGTTTTCGACTTCGACAAGAGTCTGAATAATGTAGATGGTCTGTCGTGCGTCAACGGTGTCCGTCTGATAGAGATGTCGCCAAACAATGCCAATATGTTCATTAACCACGCGAATAGTGGTCCATACACATTTATATGGGCTGACAAAAAGCTGGACTGGATGGAAGACAGCAAGAACACCAGCATGGAGCACGAAGGCGGAGAGCTCAACAGCAAATATAAAGGTCCCTATTATGACCATACTTTAAATGGTGATTGCCTTCAAGGGATTATTACTACACTCAAAAACGTTAATAATCTTGAGTGGGATAGTAAGGAGAAATTTGACAACAGTATCCGCGAGGTGCCTGTCCGCATCGTTGAGGGGCGTGGCTCTAAGTTCCACTTCAACATGCCGTTGCAACCGGACAGATGCTACCTGCTCATCCTCACCGGTAACGGCTACGAGGTGGAGGCAGGCCAGCGCCAGTGGTGCGAAATCGTCGAGGAGAACAGCAAAGGCAAGCTGGAGCACAAATGGATGGAGTGGCAGCAGACCAAGTTCATCTACTTCAATACCATTGCCGACAATGCCGTTACGGTGAAGACGCCGCATCCCGATGCTGAAGACCTGCAGCCTTACGTGGCCCTGGCTTATCCCTCGGCCGAAGGCAGTCTGCTGACCAACACCATCGACGACGGTGATGTGGCCTATACTGATGATGTCCTCAATCCTGTCATCGCCCTCAACACTAATCTGGACGGCAAGATCTATAATGACAAGGACAGCTGGCTCTACTGGCAACTGGAAACCCGCAAGGTGGGTGAGACGCAGTGGAACCAGCCCAGCCAGACCTACAGCTACATTGATCCTAACACCAATCAGTCGGGAACTAATAGTGGTCCACTCTGGCAGACACAGACGGCAAAGATGGTCAATGAGAATAACTCATTCAGCATCACCGTACCGAGGAAGTTCAGCCTCTATATTCCGCAGGGGGCCAGCAGCGAACATCTCGAAGGATTAGAGCACAACCTGAAGCTCTGCTACAAGTATCCTATCGAGTACACGGAACAAAAGGTGAAGAACTACAAGTGGAGCGACCATATAGTCAACTTGAATACCAGTCCGTCATCCGAGATATGGAAATTCTATAAATATTTGATGATGAAAGCGGATATCTGGAAGGATTGTCCCTTCAAGGATGGGAAATTCACCACCGATCAGGAATATTCAGCTGCCTGTCTCTTCGGCCTCATGTGGATCAGTCAGGAACCATCGCGTAAGGAAGCTTTCGAACACCATCTCAACCAGCATGCTAACGAGATGGAAGATGTCAAACTCCACCGCGACACCACCGTCTATGTGGCCAACTGGTATTTCCGTGGTGCCGACCACACAGGCCCGATAAACACCTATAAGAATAAGGGTGGTAGTGGCAAGATCAATTACGAGGAGCTGCTGCCCTACGAGCGAGCCTTCACCGGCGTAAGACCCGGCAACGCGCCCACTTACAGCTACGATGGGGCCTATTCCACCAACCGTATCACTAATATGTTTGATGAGAAGGAGGCATACAAGAACACGACGCAGTATCGCCTGCAGGATCCCTACATGTACTTAGCCTACCTGAGCAACTACGTGTTCGTCGGCGGACAAAAGCTCAAGACTTACTCCTTCGATGGCATAGAGACGCGCCATGCCTCGGAAACGCTCTCCTTCACCTACAATGGCGTCGACGTGCAGGGCAGTGCCTATGTCAATGGTCTCAGTGCACGTCTGCTGAACCTGCGCGACTCGATGTACATGGCCTACAACGAGTGGTATTACAATAATAATACGATGCCCTTCTACCCGTTGCCCGAAGGCGTGGGTGAGGACTTCGACAAGACCCGCTCGCAGCAGGACAGCCGTGTGGCACCCTACCATCCCGCTTACGACCCCAAGCATCCTAACTATCCGTATGCCTATGGTGTACATAAGGCTATTGCGAAGTTTGTGGCTCCTTACATGATTGCTGAGAAGCTGAGTGAACAGATGGAAGAGATAGCCAAGGAAATCTACGGACGCTGGGATAAATGGGAACGGATGGGAGGCAACTTGAAAGAAGCCGACTTGCACATCAAGATGTTCAACAACCTGCACCGGGGACAGTATCTCACTGTCTCGTGCGAGGGCTATGAGGTGCGCGTGCCCTACTACCAGTTCCCGCTCATCTTCGGCGACTGCTTCGGTTCTGGCGACAATAACTACGACTATGTGTCAATGTCGAACCGTACTTTCGCATTCTCCGTTGACGGCGACACGCCGATGAAGCAAACCACGCGCTGGGACTCGTTCATGTCGAACATCATGTTCTTCCGACTGTTTGGTGGCCTACCGCTGCGCATTACCAAAGACGCCGACTACCAAAACAACTACGTGGACCGCGTGGTGGCCTCTAACAAGCCGAAGATGAAGTATGTGGAGAAAGAACTGTTCAGTGCCGCTAATGCCCTGCGCAATGTCTTATCCTTAAACATGATCGCTTACCGCGTCAACAGATTCGACTACAACAACTCTCTTTACACGACGGAACAGCAGTTTAACGACCTCGCTGGGTTCCGCCTGTTTACTGACAAAGACAGCTATGCCAAGAGCAATCCTGCCGGCTATCTGTTGGAACACGCTACAGAAGTCAAGGTCGGCTCCAGTGTGCCCGACCTTGACTCTCAAGACAAGAAGAAGGAAGAGAAAAAGTGAAAATTGAAGATTATGAAATATATGAAGAAGATATTGTTCACAGTTGCCCTGCTCCTGCTCAGCGCAGGGGCATGGGCACAGACCGGCCACACAGTGGTCAGCGGTTCTGCCGCTGACACCCCCGTCGTCACCCCTGCCGACACCACCGCCACCCCGACGTATGCCTTCCAGGGCGGACTGCTCACCTCGAAGATTGCAGCCATGGCCCGCACCTACGGCGACCGCGTCTACCTGCGCTGGGTGCCCGAGGACTATGTGTCCTACCTGTTCCTGACCACCTACGGCGTGAACGTGCTGCGCGAGAATGCCCACACTTACGAGTTGGACACGCTGGCCATGGCCCTGAAGCCCTGGACCGAGGAGCAGTTCAAGGCCAAGTACCAGGACACCGACGAGCCTGCCATGATCAGCATGGGCCTGCTCTACGGCAAGGGCCAGCTGCAGTACGGACAGACCAAGGACAAGCCCAGCTCGATGAATGCCCGCATGGAGGTGAACAGCGAGGAGGATGTCACCTTCGCCTTTGCCATGCTGGCCGCCGAGTGGCGCCCCGACCTGGCCGAGGCACTGGCCGTGGGCTTCGTGGACCGTACCGCCAAGCGCGACAGCGTCTACAACTACTACATCCAGCCGTCAGATTGGGAGGCGCTGGGCGGCAAGATCATCTTTGAGCCCGGCGTGGTGCAGAAGCTGGCCAACACGACGTTCACGCCTGCCGACTACGACCCGGGACTGGCCGACTCGCTGGTCAGCCCGCGCCGCGTCAACCTCTACTGGATGGACGACCGCCACTCCAGCTTCGAGATTGAGCGCCGCGAGGTGGCCGATGCCGATGGCCGTAAGATCAACGGACAGTGGGAGCGCATCAACGCGAAGCCCTACGTCACGATGATAGACCAGGGTGTGGACGGACTGAACGTCTATTCCGACAGCGTCAGCCACGACGGCACGTGGCAGTATCGCGTAGCCGCCCACGATGCCTTCGGCACACTGACGCCGATGTCCCCCGAACTGACCAGCTATGTGCGCGACATTGAGCCGCCCGTGGCACCTGAATTGAAATATGTGCTCATAGGCCGACCCGAGGAGAACCCCATGGCCCGCGTCATTGCCAACGTGGTGTGGCAGAACCCCGAGCGCCAGTTCCCCGACGTTGCCGGCTACGTGGTGCAATATTATAACGAGAAGGTGACGGGCTTCCGCTGGATGCCGCTGACCCCTCTGGCTGCCGATGGTTCGAAAAAGGGTGACCAGCTCATCCATGTCAATGATACACTGGCCTCATTCGACGTCACCGACCTGAAGACGGGCATGATTGTCGTCTCGGCCTACGACAAGGCGGGCAACGAGAGCCAGTCGATGGCACAGCTGATGCGACTGACCGACTACAAGGCACCCGATGCCCCCGACTCGCTGGCCTGTCAGACCATGGTGCTCGGCGACCGTGGCTACGCCATGCTCAACTGGAAAATGACCAACCCGCTCGACGACGACATCGACTACTACGACGTGGCCTTTGCCAACGACTCCACCCACACCTTCCTGCCCGGCAACCAGGCGGGCATCAAGGAGATGATGTACATAGACACGCTGGCACTCGACGTCAACCAGAAGTATATATATTATAAGGTACGCGCCATAGACTACTCAGGCAACATCGGCGAATGGAGCGAGCGCCTCCGCGTGAAACGTCCGCACAACACGCCGCCCACCACGCCCCACCTCGACGCCTCGACCCACGACGACGAGAAGGGCATGGACATGCGCTGGGTTGTGGGCATGGATGCCGACATGGACTACCACGAGCTGCAGCGCCGCATCGGCGAGGATGGCCAGTGGGAGGTGCTGCAGCGCTGGGATGCCGACTCGCTGGCTGCCGTGAAGAACTGGACCATCGACGTGCACGACAACCCGTCGTTTGAGCAGGAGAAGCGCATCTACTACCGCGTGGAGAGCTTCAACTCGACCACGATGACATCGACCTCGATGGCCGTCAGCTGGATGCACCGCGGGCCCCGCTACTTCGACATTCAGGTGAAACTGTTTGGCGACTACGTAACGCCTCCGGGCGAGGTGCGGCTGGTATGGGAGACGGGGGCCATCCCGTCGCTGGTGCGTGACGTGCCCTACTATTACTGCGTGTTCCGCAAAGCACCCGGCGAGGATGCCTTCCACTATGTGGAGAACATTGCCTCAGAGGCGCACGAGTATACCGACAACATCCTCTCGAAGGGCGAGGAGGCACAGTACTACGTCGTCATCCGATTCAAGGACGGACGGCAGAGCAAACCGTCGAACACCGTCACGGTAAAGAGAGAAAAATAAAACAATATAAAAATAAAAAAATATAAAAATAAAAAAATAAAAAACGTGAACTATGAATAAGATGAAGATATTGAATCGATGGCATGCGGCAAGGGACTCGGTTCTTCGCCATGGTGGTGCGCAGCCCTTTTTTATTCCTGACTTCGGCGGTTTTAACATTTCCTCAAATAGCAATCTCTCAAAGTGCCCATAAATAGGGAGTTTTTGACTTTTTGAAAGGTGATTTTGGGTGACGCAGAAAAATCGCGTATTTTGAACATCTCTCGTAGGGGGGTACGGAGTCGAAATAAAAATAGAGGCTGATATAACCGTTTTGGTGACGTATCGCCGAAGTCAGGAAATAAAAAAATATAAAAATAAAAAAATAGAAAACGTGAACTATGAATAAGATGAAGATATTGTATCAATGGCATGCGGCAAGGGACTCGGTTCTTCGCCATGGTGGTGCGCAGCCCTTTTTTATTCTTTTATTCTTTTATTCTTTTATTCTTTCCTCCTGCGGTGACTTCTTCGAGTTGGAGACTCAGGAGGCGCTCAAGGCGGCCAAGATCACCATCGGACAGCACGTCGTGGCACTGGCACCGGGCGATGCCTACAAGGTGCCCGTCAGCTTCACACCGGCCGACGTGCCCACCACGTCGGTGTTCTGGCTGACCGAGAACGACGAGGTGGCCACCGTGCGCAACGACTCGGTGGTGGGCGTGGCCGAAGGGCTGACACGCCTGTTCGCCTTCAGCGTGCTCGACAATCTGCGCGACACGTGCTACGCCTACGTGCTGCCACCGCTCGAAGTCATCGCCGGCCGCTATCCCTACGACATGGTGGTCTATGCCGACGTCGACGTGCACGGCACACGGCTGACCCAGGCCAACGCCACCGACTACCGCGTGATAGCCTTTGTGGGCAATCAGGTGCGTGGCATAGGCCAGATGCGCCAGCACAACGGCAAGGAGTATATGGAACTGCGCGTATGGGGGCCAGCGCCCACAAGCGACGAGCAGGTGGAGCTGCGCTGCTATCTGGCCAAGGCGGCACGCATCGAGGTGTTTGCCACCGGCAGTCTCACCTTCGACGGGCTGCAGCATGGCTCGCTGAAACACCCCCTGCAGCTGGTGCTCGACGACAAGGCGAAGGTGTATCTGCCTGAAATCGAAGAGGAGACAACCGACGACAACCCCATCATCGACGACGGCGACAAAGCAGAGTTTGAGGGCGATGACAGCGACTTCCCTGCCGATGATGACGACGAATAAGTCACAATTCATAATTCACAATTCATAATTCACAATTCACAATTCACAATTCACAATTGACAATTGAACTGGCTATGAAAAGATATTTGAATTGGCTTTGGATTGCAGTGGCATCGGTGGCGATGGCATCATGTAATCTGTTCATCGACGACGACACCGTCGATGAGAATGGCTTCGAGAACGTACCCGTACACACAGGAGAAGGCTACGACGAACCCGTCACGATACAGGAAGGCGACGCCACCATCACCTATCAATTCAAGAAGAACGTCCGCATCCTCACACCCGAGGTGCAGCAGTGGATAGTCAGTACGGAGATGGACCCCTCGGGTACGGGCTACTTCATCTTCTTCCGTGGCGACACGCCTGCGAACCTGCTGCCCGTGAAGGGCGAAATCCTGGTGAGCAAACCCTCTGACAAGTTCAAGTGGGGACTCAACCACTTGGTGGTCTGCAGCGACGAGGATGACGGTGTCATCAAGTTTGCAGCCATCATTTCCATGATTGAGGACACCTACGAAGAGCTGGATATGGACGGAAAAGTCACCCACATGGAGGAAGAGACTTACTACACTGTAGCGGAAGACATCGATGACTCTATCGTTGAACTCGACGAGAACGGCTTCCCCATAAATGATGAGACGGACGGCAACGAGCCGTCGGCGCAGGCCCGACAAAACACCCGCGCCGGCGATAAGGAGAATATTGACGGCACAAAGGGGTGGGTGGAGTATAACGACGACAGCTTCTTCATCAACCTTCCGGTGGACAAGACTTTCGACTTGGATCTGCCTAAAGGCTTCAAGGCAAGTGTGAGTACCGAAGGCTCCACAATGACGGTGGACACCAAAATCGACCTCTCAGGCTTCAGCCTGAAAGATGGCAAGTATAACGTCAAGGTAACCCAGACCGTTGACGAGAACTTCAAGATTAAGCTCACAGGAGGCTGGTCGGGCGACAGACGCATCAAGCGCTTCAAGCCCGTCAAGGGCAAAATCATCTCTGCGGGCTATGTCGTGCTCGTGCTGTTCGTCAATATCGACATCGAAGTGGAGGGCAGTGTGGAGGCCAGCTTCTTCCTGACCAAGTCATTGCATCAGACCACGACCTACGACATCAACCTGAAGGACAAGACGATGCAGGTGGTCGAAAACAAAGAGAAGACGGGCGACGGGGAGACAAAGTTGAAGAGGCCTGACGAGGACGAACAGGTCAAGCTCGACCGTGTCATCATTGAGGGCAAATTCGGCGTTTTCGCAAAGACGCATTTAGGAATTGGCTTCTACGGCAAAATCATCTCTTTGCGCTTAGTGCCCAGGATAGGCGCCGAACTAAGCATAGCCATGCCTGCCTATTGGAACTCGGATTCTGAGACCATCTATGACATCGGCGACGAGACGGGCATCACCGTGACTTTCCCGGTTACGGTGGATTTGGGCATCTATTGGGAAGTCGACTTAGACTTAGACATTAATTTTGATCCTAAGGAAATCTTCATGAAAAGTACTACTAATCCTTTTGAGATGACTTTTGGTCCTATTGCGGGCTTTGCCATGCGTATTGTCATGTCGAAAAGTCTGGACTTCTGGGAATCGTTGATTAGGGGAAACGAGGCCGACTATGACGCTACGAAAGTACACTATGTTGAAGAAGAAGAAAAGGGTGAGGATGAGGTAGTATTAAATGAAGGCTACACCCATACTTTCGGTCCCTATTACCCCATTGAAGGCTTTCACTTCGCCTGGTTCCCCACGATGAAGAAGAACTCGTTCAAGATTCTCAAGGCGTGGGACGAACAGACCGAGCAGCTGAGTTTCAAGGGAGAGTTCCAGTGCGCCGGCATCGGATTCCTCGGAGGCTTGGGCGTGCATTTCGTGCCAGCACTGCAGATATGGAACGGCAACGAGATGCTCGAAGTCATCTGGCCAGACGAGGGCGGAAAGAACGCCGTGCTAAGGGAGGGTGACACTTACCACTTCACCATCCAGAACTCGTCGGAGGATGTCGTCTACTATGCCAAGCCCTGCTACTACGGCAAACCCTTAGGCATGAAGCAGAACCCCGACGCCCTCGACAAGAGCCTGCCCTTCTGCGCCTACACGCCCATGATCTCCATCACCAATATGAAGCCCACCTACGCTGGAGCAGTAGGCTACGACAGCCAGGGACTCTACATCTATTCCTTCAACTTCAACCTCTACACCTCGGTGAAGGGCGTCAGCAACGTGGGCAGTTTCGGACTGGAGGACGTGCTCACCGAGGGCAAGTATAACCACACCTATAAGCCCGGCGGCGGCGACAAACAGCTGCGCGACGGCACCTACGTGCTCGACTATATGGTGAAAATACACACGAAGGCTGAATCCCGTCAGCTGAAGATGAACCTGCGGCCGTGGCTCACCTTGCCCGATGGCAACGTCAGACACGGCTCGGACTACGGTTTCATCATCTCCTCCGAGGGCTGGTATCGCACGTGGAACGCCCAGAACAACGAGAAGGGCAAGAAGATCAAGTTCACCAATGCCAGCGCCACCTCGCGACTGGCACCCTCCTTCGCCGACACCGCCGACATCCCCCTCGCCGATGAGGCTGCAGATGCCGCCGACACTCCCGCCGATGATGCTGCCGATGCCGCCGACCAGGTGGAGGTCGTCCTGCGTGCCGTCAAGACCACCCGTGGCGAGGTGCTCTGGCAGAACCCCAATGTCCTCCCCCCGACCACCGTCACCCCCTTGGACTTGAAGGACATCTGATCGTCGTTCCCCCGACCCCCGTTTTAGTTAAAAGGCATATAACTCCCAGTTATATGCCTTTTAACTCCCATTTAAATGCCTTTTAACTAAAACAGGGGTTCGTCCGCCATCCGCAATCGCCCTGCTGAAAATTATCAGGAGGACAACGAAGTCCTGCGTCGTTCAGATAGGACTTCAAAAGTTTTTTTCTTGAGCAATCTTCCTGTACAGCATAGCGATTTACACTTTTCAATAACTTTTGGCAGCCAAGAACTACACTTTTCAATAACTTTTGGCGGTCAAAAACTACACTTTTCAATAGAATATTTCCGTTTTTCTTCTGGAGCAAATGCAAGAAGTTGGATAGGATTCTTGGGGATTCGGATTATTAATAGGTTCAACTTTCGCAAGCAGGTGGGGGTTAAAAATATTTTACATCCCCAAAACAAGGACTAAGCGGACTCGGAGATAAGTGCCACTTATCTCGGAGATAAGTGCCTTTTATCTCGGATTTTGGGGGGAATAAAAAAAACTGACGCTCAAGTTGGGGGATTGAAGGAGTTACGCACTTATGCAACCCAATGCCCCATAGGGGCGAGACAGCGGTAGCCAGCTGTTTCAACGGCTGGGAAACGACGGGAAAATGGGGGGATGCGTGCCGTAGGTACGCGACCCACACGGCCCCCAGGTCGCGTAGCAAAAGGCACGCCCGCCGTTGCGGTCATCCCCGTACCAGCCATTCGAATGGCAGGTGGAATACTCGATAATGTCCTCCAAACGTCCCTTATCTCTCGCTCTTTCTCTCATAAATCAATATTTTATCACGGTTAGCGCTTTCTGCGGCGTATGGACGGAGTGAGCCTTCCTCCACCAAATCAACTTCTCGGCCAAGCAGTTCCTGCAAGTCCATCAGCATACCACCGTGGGTGAAGAGCGTAAAGGGCTTGCCAGAACGGTCGGGTACGAAAAGAATGTCAACGTCGCTCCTGGGTGTCTCCTCGCCCCGGGCAAACGAGCCGAAGAGCCATGCCTTCAGGACGGGCTGCGTCTTGAAGTAGTCGGCTATTGTCTTCTGCATTATCTGAGTACTCATAAGCGTTTCGTTTTAGAAATCCGCTGCAAAAATACAAAAAGATTTTGATTAATTATATCTTTCGGTCGAAAAATAATAAAACAACCTGAAAAAGGGGGATAGGACTTCCGACGTGACGGCCTTATATATTTTTGTAAGTCATACATCAAGCTCGATCTTCACATTTGGAATCCCAAACTTTAGTCCTTATACTCCTTCAAGACGTTGTCATATATGTGTTTGTCTTCCTCGGAGAAACAGCACACAGTCACTTCGCCCTGAAAAGCAGACTGGAGGTGTCTGAAAATGACGCTCAACGCGATATGGGCGGCTTCCTGCTTGGGATAGCCATATACGCCAGTGCTGATGTTGGAGAAAGCGATGCTTTTCAGGCCATGCTCCTCGGCAATCCGCAACGACGTGTCATAACACGAGGCAAGCAGTTCTGGCTCGTGCCTATTGCCGCCATACCATACAGGGCCGACCGTGTGTATGACATACTTGGCGGGCAGTCTGTACCCCTTTGTCATCTTGCTCTGGCCTGTCTCGCATCCGTTCAGTGTCTTGCACTCTGCCAGGAGTTCATAACCTGCGGCACGATGTATAGCACCGTCCACGCCTCCACCGCCGAGCAGCGACCTGTTGGCGGCATTCACGATGGCATCCACCTCCAGTGTGGTGATGTCGGCCACAATAATCTTCAGTCTCTTGTTCATAGTCCGTCATATTTTTCTGCGAAGCTTGTGCAAACAGGAGCATATCATTCCGAGCGCATACAATGCCCGCAGCGTTAAAATCGTTGCAAAATTACTAAAAATCAGACAAAATCCGTTCATACAGACCACGGCTTGGCAATTATTTGCAGTTTTTTCACTATCTTTGCCCTCGAATTTTTTACTGAACAAATACCAGACGATTATGTACATTCTGATTTTACAGGCTTCTCCGAGAGCCAAAGGTAACACCGCTTGGATGGCGGAAGAGTACAAGAACGCTGCCGAGGCAGCAGGTCACAAGGTGACGCTGGTCAACGTGTCGCACAAGAAGATTGCAGGCTGTCTGGCTTGCGAGTATTGTCACAACAAGGGCAATGGTGCCTGCATCCAGAAAGACGACATGCAGGAGCTGTACCCGCTGATGGCCGAGGCCGAGGTGCTGGTATTGGCTGCACCTATCTATTACTTCACGCTCTGCGCCCAGATACAGGCTCCCATTCAGCGCATGTACTGCGTCAATGCTCCTGCCAAGGTGAAGAAGATGGCGCTGCTGATGTCGTCCTATTCGCCCGGCGTCTATACGGGTGCAACGGCCGAGTACCACGACATCTGCAATTACTGGCACGCTGAAGACAGCGGTATCGTGACCGCCAAGATTGACGAGCAGAAGACCGACGAGACCAAGGCTAAGATTCAGGCTATTGTCAATAATCTGTAGATGAAGGTACGTGGGTATGCTTCATAAACAATAAAAGACAGGCAGTTGTCTTCGTGAAGGACTTTTTCGCTGGCATCCGCGACATCGTGGGCATCGACATCGACTACGAGACCATAGGCGAGACCAACTCCATGCCAATGGTTGCCACAAGTGGAACGGCCGTTGTTATATAAATCGGAATTTAGCGTTATGAAAAAGATCTTAATATGCATTCAATTTCTGTTATTGACGACTGTCGCTTATGCGACTGGTCAAGACAGTGATGTTATTTTTATTAATGGTACTCGTTGGGCGTTGTTGGACAGGCCTGTATGCAGAGATTCTTTGTTGTACCATCACTTGAAGGCTGTGCTACCTGCAGAACGCGATATTTCTACAGCCAACTGGGATGGCTTCACCTCATATTGGAGCATTGAGGAGGACGTATTCTACCTCGACAGTATACGATGTGAACACTATGATACAAAT
>CADACW010000063.1 GCA_902786565.1 uncultured Prevotellaceae bacterium
CGCTCGGTCTTCGACGTCTATTGCGAGAACGAACAGGGCGACAAAATCATCATCGAGATGCAGAAGGCCGACCAGCAGTGGTTCAAGGACCGCTCGGTCTACTACTCGTCGTTCCCCATCCGCTCGCAGGGAGCGAAGGGGCGCTGGCGCTTTGGACTGAAAGCCGTCTACACCATTGGCATCCTCGACTTTGTCTTCGACGAGGACAAGGACGACAAGGAGTACTACCACCACGTGGTGAAGCTGATGGACATCAACAAGAAGGAAGTGTTCTACGATAAGTTGACCTACATCTACCTGGAGATGCCAAAGTTTCAGAAGACCGAGGCCGAGCTGGAGACCATGGCCGACAAGTGGCTCTACGCCTTGAAGAATCTGCCCCGTCTGCTGGAGCGTCCCGCCGCCCTGCAGGAGCGCATCTTCAAGAAGTTCTTCAACGTGGCCGAGATTGGCAACCTGTCGAAGGATGAATATGCCAAATATTTCGAAAGCGAAAAGATTTATTACGACAACGACGGTGCCATCCGCACAGCCGAGGCAAAAGGACGGGCAGAGGGAAGGGCAGAAGGAAGGGCAGAAGGACGGGCAGAGGGTCAGCAGAAAGAGAAGGTGGAAACCGTGCATAGGCTCAGCCAAATGGGGCTTACATTGGAGCAGATAGCCCTTGGTGCCAATTTGACAATAGAAGAAGTAACCTCCATATTGTCCTAATTCAAGCAAGAGTTACTTAATCTGGTATTACAGGAGCGCCGCACCTTCTGATTCAAGGGAGCAACTGTAGGAGGCGCTCTATGAGGCGGGGCAGGGCATAGTGTGCAAGTTCTTCCTCTGTCACCCATTGGTAGTCGGGGGGAAGAGAGGGGCGCACGTCGGTTTCCAAGAGATAGAAGTTGGCAAGAAGGACCTGGTGGGTCAGCACATGGCGCACGGGGGCATGAGGTGTGAGCCATGTCAGCTTGCCGCAGTCGCCCAGGGTCTCCGCCTTTTTGGCCAGCAGGGGTTCCCAGAGGCCCTGCCAAATGTCGCCGGGGCCACGGCGATGGATGGCGGTGAAGCCTTGGCAGCGGATGTAGACGTAGTCAAGGCGGCGCTCCTTGACCTTCAGCTTTTTCAGTTTGACGGGCAACTCCCCCACCCTGCCCTCTCGGCGCGCCACGCAGGTCTCCTGCAAAGGGCAGAGGTCGCAGCGGGGCGACTGGGGCACGCACTGGGTGGCGCCGAAGTCCATGATGGCTTGGTTGTAGGAAGAAGCCCCCACCGACCTCCCCCCGAAGGGGAGGCTTTTTTCTTTGTCTTGAGGGAGGAGAGTTTGGGCAAGGAGGGCGAACTCGTGTTTGCCTTCGGTGGTGTTGATGGGGGTGGCAATGCCGAAGTGGCGGGAAAGGACACGGTAGACATTGCCGTCGACGACGGCGGCGGGCAGGCCGAATGCAAACGAGGCGATGGCCGCGGCTGTATAGTCGCCCACCCCCTTCAGCGAGCGGAGCCCCTCCAAGGTGCAGGGGAAGCCGCCCATCTGCACCACCTGACGGGCGGCTACGAGCAGATTGCGGGCGCGGCTGTAGTAGCCCAGCCCCTGCCATTCGCGCAGCACCTCGTCCTCGGTGGCCTGCGCCAGCTGCTCTACAGTGGGCCACCGCCGCATGAACCGCTGCCAGTAGTCCCATCCCTGCTTCACCTGTGTCTGCTGGAGGATGACCTCTGAGAGCCAGATGGCATAAGGGTCGCTGGTTTCGCGCCACGGCATCTGTCGGCCATTGTCGCGAAACCAGCGTAAGAGCGTCAGCGCGAAGGTGCTACTTGCCATTGGCAGCCACCACTCCGGCTATGGTGAGAATGTCGCCCACATCTACGCGACCGTCGCCATTCACGTCGGCAGCAGGATAGTCGGCCCCGTTGAGCGCACTGATGACACAGCGCATATCTTCCACGTCCACGTCGCCGTCGCTATTGACATCGCCCTTCTTCCTGCCACTGTTGTAGCGCAGGGGGAACGGCGTGCCGGGCATGCCACGGACGAGGCCGGAAACGAAGACGTAGTTGGCTGTCGACGTCAGGTCGTAGGTGAGCTGCTCGTCGTAGTCGTAGAGTTTGAAGGTGATGGGCTGCTGGTTGTCCTCGTTGCTGTAGATGCGCACGCAGCCATAGTCGGCCGTCTCAAACTGGCCGTAGCCCACGCAGTCGTCGCCGATGAAGGCGCCCACGGCCACACGGTCGTAGGAGGTGAGTTTCTGTCCGTCGGCATAGACGACGACGTAGACCGTCATGTCGTACTGATAGTCGCGGGCGTTCATCATCCACGGCAGCCACTTGGTCTGGAACTGGTCGGCCACCACCTGCTGCGTCCCATTGACGTTGCAGGGCACGGCCTCCGGCCCCATCGCCACGACGTTGACGCTGCCGCCGGTATGCGTCAGATTGGCATCAGCGCTAATGCCTATACACTTGGTGGTGTCGGCCTCGGCAATGATGCTGCCGCCCTGTGCCTCGATGTTGAGCGTGCCGCCGCTGATGTTCAGTGCGCCGCCGCCCAGCACGGTGGAGCCGGTGTCGTAGCCCTTCGACTTGATGCCTTTCGAGCCGTCGCCAACGACGAGGATGTCGGTCTCGCCCCCGCTGATATTCACGGCATAGTTGGCCTTTATGCCCTTGCTGTCGAGTCCCCTGACGGAGATGTTCAGCCGTCCGCCGCTGATGCTGACGGTGCTGTCGGCCTTCAGGGCCGTGGCATCGTCGGCCACGTTCAGGCTGAGTGTGCCGTCTTCAATGCGCACCACGCCGTAGTCGTCGCTGTCTATGCAGTCGCCGCCCACGTTCTGGACATTCACCTCGCCGCCCTTCATGAGGAAGTAGTTGTGCTCATTGTTCACCTTTCCCTTGCCGCAGTGAATGCCGTCGCTGACGGCTCCGAGCACGTTGATGATACCCGTCGACGCCTTCAGTTCCATGTATTCCTTCGAGCAGATGGCGTGCTTCAGGCGTCCGGTGACGTTGAGCGTGCCGCCGCCCTTGAACTCGGGGTGACCGCTGAAGTAGAGCGCGGCCTTCTGTGCCCCCAGTCCGGAGTCGCAGAGAGTGTTCACGGTGCCGTCGACCAGTTCCACGGCAATGCGCTTGCCGCACTCCACGTCGATGGCAGGTCCGCCATCGGTGTTGGTCAGAGTGACACCAGCCAACTGCAGTGTCAGCTTATAGTTGCCGCTGATGACAAGGCGCCCGTTGTCCGACTTTCCGCTGACGCGATAGGTGTACTCATCGGCTGTGGCGGTGGAGACGATGGTGACGTTGGCCCCGCTGACGCTTGAGGTGACGCCCGTCACCGTTGAGGGGATGGTGACCCTGGCTGTTGTGCCATTGTAGACAATGTTGACGGTGCCCTGCGACCAGGCGGAGAGCACTACCGATATGATGAATGCTACTGCTGCTAATATCCTTTTCATAGGGAATATCTTTTATGGTGATTAATATTTACTTGATGCAGACTTTGCGGAACGAGCCGTCCTTATACCTTATTATATATATGCCCTGCGGCAGACTGGCGGCGCGCTGGCCCACACGGATGCCACTGAGGCTATAGTAGGCGTCGATGGCCGAAGCCTGGCGACCGTTGGCTGCCATGGTGGATTGGCTGATGGCTGTAGCCTCGTCGAGCACGTCGCCCAGAGTGAGCTGCAGCGGGGCTGCGAATGTGCCCACAACATCGGCAGCAAACAGGCGTGTCTCACGCACGGCGTAAACTGTGCCGTCGTTGCGGTCGATGGCCCGGAAGCTGACGTTCTCGCCGCCATCGCCATAGACGTTCATCCACAGGCGTCCGTCCTTCCACTGAGCCTGACCGCGGCACTCACCGTCGCTATAGGCCACCAGGGTGAAGCGGTCGGGGGTGGCCACGGCGTCGGCACCGAGTGCCAGCTGGGCTATGACACCCATCACGTTGGGATAGGCATGCTTGGCCACGGCCACCTGGCCCGTGAGGCTGCCCTGCCCGACAGCGGCCGGCATGCGGCGTGCAGCGGCCGAGAGGCGCACACCCACAGCGGGGGTGCAGAAGCGCAGCGTCTTGGCGCTCTTCGACTTGTACATATATCCCTTGCCAGTCTCCAGCGTGTTCTGGCTGCCCGTCCAAGCCCCCTCGGCAAAGGTGGCCAGTCCGTCCTGCCCCAGCAGCATGTCGCCCTCTTCGGCAGTCAGGTTGGCCAGTGCGTGGGCAATGTCCTGCGCACCGTTCACGGGATAGCCAATCCAGTTCCAGCCGGGCTTCAGGGCGATGGGCATGGCGGCATCGACCATCTGCTCCTTCTTGCTGAAGGTGTCGTCGTCGCTCATCTCCACCTTGTACAGCTGCCCGGCCTCCAGCGTCTTCAGGGTGCCGGTCAGTCCCAGACGGCTGTCACGATAGGCCTCGTCGGTGCGACTCAAGATGCGCGACGACTTGTCGGTCAGTTCGGCGCGTCCCAGCGGTGTGTAGAGGTTGTGCGACACCCAGTTCCAGCCTTTGGCCAGGTCGAGTGTGAACATGGCGTCGGCCTTCTCCATCCAGTTCTTGTCCTCGCCCACCTTCTTGTCGCTGGTGCGCAGATGGTTGGCGCGCTCTATGGTGGGGCGGTCCATCTTGTAGAACAGCCGTCCGCCGTCGGGCCATCGACCCACGCTCTGCTCGCCGGTATGGGTATTATAGGTGATGCCGTCGACGAAGGCTTTCTGGTCGGGATGGGCAGTGAAGAAGCTGGGGTTGTTGCCGACGAACTCGTCGCTGCTGCTGACCAGCACCACCTGGCTGTTTTCGTTGGCCAGTTTGAAGTTGGTGTGCACCTGCGTGAGGCTGTTCAGCTTGTCGGCCCATACGGTCAGATAGCCCTTGGCGGGAATGATGGTGTTGACGGTGCCATTGCTGGCCGGAATCTGATACTTCAGCAGATTGCTGGCATCGTCGGTCAGATAGAGTCCGGCGGCGTCGAGGTCGGTGTCGGTGGTGTTGTAGAGCTCCACCCAGTCGCCCTGCTCGAAGTACTCGTTCACATAGATGGTGTTGCCTGCGCTCACCTCGTTCACCTTGACGGGCGTGGCCAGGTCGGCCAGCAGCTCCTGGTCGGTAGCCAGCGGTGTGTAGGTGGCGGTGAGCCGTTGTGTGCCCTTGCCCGAAATGTCGTAGCTCTCGCTGGTGCTCACCACGTTGCCGTTCTGGTCGGCCCATCCCTGGAAGGTGTAGCCCTCAGGGGCCACAGCCGTGAGGACAATGGGCGGGAAGAGCGTGCCGTTGAAGTTGCCCGTTGGCACATCGAGGCCGTTCACCTGGATGTGGGCGTTGGCGACATTCGACGAGAGTTTCACCGACTGCGAGGTGACGCCCGCCAGTTTCATCTCGCTGCAGTTGCGCAGGGCGTTGATGGCGGTGCTCAGTCGGCTGTTCAGTCTTGACTTCACGTCGCTGTAGGTAGATGCGGCCGAACCGCCATTCAACCTCATGGCCGGCTGCACATTATTATAAAGACTGTCAAGGATGGCAGCAGAGCGTGTCGGCTCGAACACACTGCCGCCCACCAGGCAGTAGGTGTCGATGAAGCGCTTGCGGAAGCTGTCGTTCTTCAGCAGGTTCTTGAAGAGGGTGACGAAGCGGATGTGCTCGTTGACGTACTGGCCCAGCGAGGCGGGGCGCAGCTTGTCAAAGGTGTAGTACTCCTTGCCCAGGAAGTTGCCAAACGCATCGGTGGTGTTGAAGGCAAAGTCGACGTCGAAGAGCACGAAGCGGAACTTGCCGCCGTTGCGCAGCCTGAAGCCCTTGACGTTGTTCTGGGGCCAGTCCGTACTGCCCAAATACATCTCCACAGCCATATAGTTGGTGTACTCATCGATGTCGAGCAGCCCCTCGATGCCCGCCCAGGCACTGCCGTTGGCGTTGGGCGAGAGGGTGTCCACCAGTCGGTTGTAGGCGTCGGGTGTGCCGCACTTCTGCACATAGGCGGAGTCGGGCGACATCTCAAACTGGTCAATCTCGTCGTCGCTCCATCCGTAGTTGGTCTCAATGAAGTGTTTGTTGTTGGTCTCACGCACGTTGAGCACGCCGATATAGTTGCCGTTGATAAACTCGTGGACGGGCTGGTAGCTCTGGCAGTCTATATCCAGTCCCGACGTCTCGACGATGGTCTGCAGGGCAGCGTCCTTGAAGCGGCAGCTGGTGTCATTGCCGCCATTGCGTATCTGCAGGGTGCGTGTGTGGATGTGGGGCTTCTGGCCGAAGAACGAGTAGTCGAGGAACTTGTTGCCCCCCATCTCCTTGGTGCCCTTCAGCTTGAATGAGTGGGGAGTCCATCCGCGGCTCCATCCGCCGCACATCTCCAGGTCGACGTCCTGATTGAGCACCATGGCCCCGTTGGCATCCAGATAGGAGAAGTTGACGGGGCGCTCCCAGTCCATGTTCCAGTTGCAGTTTTCGTCGCTGCCGTTGCCGGGTCGTCCGTTAGGTCCTTTGGCCATCACGCCATATTCCGTGCTGTAGAGGAAGTCGGGGTCGGAGACCACCGAGACCACTGGCAGATAATAGTTCTTGTCGCGCAGGATATAAGAGCGTGTGGTCACCCTGGAGGGCAGCTGGCCGTCGGCGTAGAGGCGGAAGCGGTAGCACATGGTGGCGCTGATGCCGAAATGGCCGGTATAGCTGCGTGTGCTCTCCTTGGTGGGCAGTGTGCCGTCGGTAGTATAGTAGAGCGTGCAGCCCGTGGGAATGGTCACATTGATGGACATACTGCCCTCGAAGAGCTGCGAGGGCTGGTCTACGACGGGGGCCTCCAGCTGTTGCTGTGCAAAGGTGGCAGTGACGTTTGAGGCACCTGGCGTGGCCTGTGCGGCAAATCCCCAGGTGTCGCCGCCGTCGGTGGTGCGTGCATAGCTGACGCGCTCCATGCCTGAGGGATAGGCCTGCTGGGCAATGAGCTTGCCGTTGTCGTCGCTGACAAAGATGGTGCCGCCATCTACATCGAGTTTGAAGGGGGCATTCTGCGGAGCAATGACATGACTGTCGAACCACACCACGCAGAAGCCGTGGGCAGGCACGGTGCCGGCATTGGCAGGCATGCGCCACTGCAGAGGCTCCAGCGCATTGTCGCTCAGATAGCAGTCGGCAAGGCTGACGGCCTGGTTGGTGGGGTTATAGAACTCCACCCATCCGTCGAAGTTCCAGGCGGGGCTGATGAACTCGTCGACATTGCAGGCCATAATCTCGTTGATGACGAGTGAGGCCGAGGTGGGCGGATTTTTCATCACCTTCACGCTGACGGTAGCCGAAAGCTTGGTGCCGTCGACGGTGGTGGCCTTGATGGTGGTAGTGCCGGGGCCTACGCCTGTCACCAAGCCATTGGCATCGACGGTGGCCACTGCCTCGTCGGCCGATGTCCACTGCACCTTCTTGCTCAGCACATTGCTGGGCAGGATGGTGGCCGTGGCCTGCGTCTGCTCGCCTATGAGTATCTGAGTGCTGGCAATGGTGGCCTTGATCGAGGTGGCCTTGACCACCTGGCCATAATACTCCAGCTTGAAGTTGTCGAAGAGGCACCAGTTCTCGCTCTTGTTGGTCTGGTTTTTCAGTCCGATGCGCAAATCGCCTCCACCGTGGGTGAACTCCACTGCGTTCCAGTAGGCACCGCTGGCAAAGGCGGCACTGCCTGATGACATGCCGTTGGGGAAGTAGGGCGGCTGTGTCTCCCACCAGTTGCTGTTGTTGGGGCTCCAGCAGTCCCAGTTCAGGTTCTCGTCGAACTCCTCGTCGTAGACGCTCTTCAGCGTCTGCTCGTTGCTGCCGGCATACAGCTTGGCGGTGATGGTCTCACGTCCATTGGTATGTGCAGTGTACGACGAGGTGTTGGGGCCTATGCGGTAGTAGGCCTGCACCGAGAGACGGAACTTGCCGCTTGGCAGCCCTGCGAGGTCCTGCCAGATGTTGAAGGTGCCGTTCCAGAACTCCATACAGTCCCAGTCGCACTTTTCTGACGAGGCGGCGGCCTCCCAGGTCCAGCCGTCGTTGCTGTTGTCGGTGAAGCCAGGGTTGTTGACCAGGTAATGGGTCACGTCGGTCCAGCCGTCGTTGGAGCCCTCCTGATATTCCAGTATGAAATTGTCGATGACGCAGTAGTTGCCACTCGTATTCACAGGGCACCTGACGCCGATGGTCACATCGCCCTCGGCCGTAAACTCCAGGACGTTCCAATACATGCCGCTGTCGAAGGCTATCTCGGCGGCATTGCGCCCGTCGGGGTAATAGTTCTGATTGTCGCGGCTCCAGCTGCGCCCGCCGGCATTGTAGTCGAGCGATTCGGAATAGACGCTTACCAGGGCTATCGACGAATTGCCGGCATAGAGCTCGCCGTCAAGGCTCTCGCTGTCATTCAGATAGGCATCGTAGGATGCGTCCTGGGCTCCGTCGCGATAGAACGACTGCACGCTCAGGCGGTATTTGCCCTTGGGCAGGCCGCTGAGGGTCTGGTGGAAGTCGAACGAGCCGCTGTAGAAGCGCATATTGTGGTTCGAATTGGCATCGGCAGTACCGGTGCTGGACTCCCATGTCCAGCCCGTGCTGTTATTGTCATCGAAACTGGGGTTAGTAATGTAGTCGGTCACGTCTATCCACGTCTCTGCGGCCTGAACCGCAGCCATTGGCAGAAGCATGAGCGCCATCCAAAGAACCAAGGGCCTCAGCCCTTTGCCGTTTCCATTTCTTTCCATATACAAATATGCTTAAAGTTAGTATTTTCTGTTAGCTATATACGTTAGTAAAAATCAGTCCAAATCGGTGGCAAAGTTACGACTTTTTGCGGAGATAGCAAAAGAAAAAACATTTTTTTACCCGAATCAGCCCCAATTGGGTACGCAGTGAAATTCTTAATTTCTACTCGCCGAAGGCAATAATTCTTAATTCCTACTCGCCGAAAGCAATAATTCTTAATTCATACTCGCCGAAGGCGACAACTCTAAATTCTAAATTCTAAATTCTTAACTCTAAATTCTTAACTCTAAACTCTCAAGAATGGCCTCCGGGCTGTCAGGCGAGAGCCACGTCACGGCGGGGTCGCGCTTGAACCAGGTGAGCTGCTTGCGGGCATAGCGACGGGTGTTACCCTTCAGTCGCTCCACGGCCTCCGGGAGTGTCCAGGTACCGTCGAGACAGGCAAACATCTCTTTGTAGCCCACAGTGTTGAGGGCGTTGAGATGGCGCAGATGATAGAGGCTGCGGGCCTCGTCGAGCAGGCCTTGGTCCATCATCTGGTCTACGCGGCGGTTGATGCGCTCGTAGATTTCGTCGCGGGGGCGCGTCAGCCCGATCTTCACCACCCGGAATGGGCGCGAGGTGGCCCCGCCGCCCGTTTCCTTCTTGCGGAACGAGGTGTAGGTGCGGCCCGTCATCAGGCAGATTTCCAGGGCGTGGACCACCCGCCGGGGGTTCTTGCGGTCTACCACCGCCCAATGTTCGGGGTCCAGACGGTGCAGCTCTTCGCAGAGTGCCTCCAGGCCCTCGTCGGCCAGCCGCTGCTTCAGCCGGTTGCGGGTGTCATCGTCGACGGTGGGAATGTCGTCGATGCCGTTGCACACGGCGTCGATATACATCATTGAGCCGCCCGTCAGCAGCGCATAGTCGCTGGTGGCGAAAAGCCTGGGCAGCAAGTCCATGACCTGCTGCTCGTACATAGAGGCGCTATAGTATTCGTCGAGCGAGAGCGTGCCCACAAAGTAATGCCGCACGCGCCGAAGCTGTGCCTCGGTGGGTGCGGCAGTACCAATCTTCAAGTCGCGGTACAGCTGGCGGGAGTCGGCATTGATGATGGGCACTCCAAGCCTCTCGGCAAGGTCCAGACACAGCTCGGTCTTGCCTACGGCGGTGGGCCCGGTGACAACAATGAGCGTCTTCACCTGATGATGCCCCGTTTGGAGCTCTCTATGAACGAGCAGATATACTCCACCTCTTTCGAGTCAGGGTATTTGGCCCTCGCCTCGGCGATGCCGTCCTTCAGTATGCCACGGGCATAGATGGTGCGATAGGTGTCGTGGATGGTCTCGATGGTCTCGTTGCTGAAGCCGCGGCGGCGCAGCCCGATCAGGTTGACGCCGGCAAAGCGGATAGGCTCCTTGCCCGCAATGATGTAGGGCGGAATGTCCTGGCTGGTGCGGCTGCCGCCCTGAATCATGACGAAGCTGCCAATATGGATGAACTGGTGGAAGAGCACCTCGGCGGAGATAATGGCGAAGTCGTCGACCACCACCTCGCCTGCAAACTTGGTCGAGTTGCCGATGATGCAGCCGTTGCCTATCACGCAGTCGTGGGCTATGTGCATGTTCTCCATCAGCAGGTTGTTGTTGCCCACCACGGTCTTGCCCTTCGAGGCGGTGCCGCGGCTGATGGTCACGTTCTCGCGGACGCTGTTGTTGTCGCCAATCTCGCAGGTGGTCTCCTCGCCCTGGAACTTCAGGTCCTGCGGCTTGGTGGAGATGGAGGCTCCGGGGAAGAACTCGTTGTTGGAGCCGATACGGGCGCCGAAATGTATGGTCACGCTGTTGAGCAACTTGTTGTTGTCGCCGATGACCACGTTTTTGTCTATCACGCAAAAGGGCCCAATCTCGTTGTTGTCGCCAAGGATGGCTTCGGGGTCGACTATTGCCAATGGATGGATTTTGTTCATATCAATTATAAATATTGTTTTTGTTTCTTACTTAGGGAGTTCACAGTTGCTTCTTGTAGCAGCGGCGGCGCTTGTGCAGCTCGTGCTCCAGATATTGCCACTGGCTCTGCACCTGTCCGTTGGTCTCCATCTCCACGTGGGTCTCGCCCCACAGGAAGCCGTACTTCTGGTAGATGGGTATGAGATGATAGAAGAGCAGGGCATTGGCACCCTTGGCCCGGTATTCCGGCAAGATGCCCACAAGCAGCAGGTCGACGATGTCGGTCTGCTTGAACTTCAACGCCTTCAGCAGATGCCACCAGCCGAAGGGCAGCAGCCGCCCGTTCTTGCACTTCTGCAGGGCGCGTGACAGCGAAGGGATGGTGATGCCCACGCCAATGACATCGTGGTCGGGCGTATTCCAGTCTTCAATGACGCAAATCATGTCCAGCGACAGGAACTTGAAGTACATCTGCACGTACTCGTTTATCTGGCTCTGCGTCATCTGCGAGTAGCCGTAGAGATGGCTGAAGGTGCGGTTCACCACGTTGAGCACCTTCTGTCCGTACTGCTCCGGCCCGATTATCTGGCTGCGCTTCAGCTGGGGGCAGTGCAGATTGTAGCGTTTCTCCACCAGCTGGGCTATCTTCAGGAACTTTTCGGGCATTCCTTCTTTGGGCACGAAGAGCTTGTACTCCACATAGTCGTTGTCCTTCTCGTAGCCCTCCATCTGCTCCATGTGGCGCGGATAGTAGTCATAATTATATATGGTGGCCATGGTGCCAAGCTGGTCGAAGCCGAATGTGAGCATGCCCTCAGGGTCCATATCGGTGAAGCCCAGCGGCCCTATCACCTCTTTCATGCCGCGCTCGCGGCCCCAGTCTTCGACGGCACGCAGCAAGGCCCGGCTCACCTCCACGTCGTCGATGAAGTCAATCCAGCCGAAGCGCACCACCGGACGCTGCCATTGCTCGTTGTAGTGCCGGTTGATGATGGCGGCCACACGGCCAACCACCTTGCCGTCGCGCTCGGCCAGGAAGTAGGCTGCCTCGCAAAACTCAAAGGCAGGGTTCTGCTTCTTGACGAAAGGACTGAGTGTATGGACTTCGTCAGCATATAGATTTGGAGCATCGAAAGCGCTGCCACGATACAAGTCGTAATGAAATTGTATGAATCGATCCAGACCCCGCTTGTCAGTCACTCGTGTTATTTCTAATGCCATACTTATTGCACTTTATAACTATAATTGCTCTACAAAGGTAAGGCTTTTCGGTAATATAACGACATTTTTAAACGATTTTTTGCAAATTTTCTTGTCATTTCGGAAAAAATGCGTATCTTTGCACACAAATAACTTGATAATTAATAAAAACCTTAAAGCAAATGAACAAAAGACTTTTATCTTTGGCTACTGCTGCCCTTATGATGGCCACAGCAGCGCAGGCACAGACGGATGACTGGAAGTCGTACACCTATGTGGAGGCACAGGGAGGCCTGCAGGTCACCGCTACACAAATGAATTTCGGAAAGCTGATCACCCCCACGGCAGCCTTCTCGGTGGGCCACTACTTCACGCCCGTCGTGGGAGCACGCCTGCACGTGAACGGATGGAAGGCCAAAAGCGGCATCAAGAACCCCGACCAATATTATAAGTGGAACTACATCACGCCCGACCTGGACCTGATGCTCAACCTGTCGAATCTCTTCAACAAGAACTATGACCGCCTGCTGAACGTCATCCTGCTGGGAGGTGTGGGTCTGAACTACGCTTGGGACAACGACGAGCTGAAAGCCCTCAACCTGCCCGCATACAAGGCTCCGCTGGCTTGGGACAAAAACCGACTGAGCCACAACCTGCGCGCCGGACTGAGACTGGAAACCAACATGCAGAAGCCCCTGGGAGTCTCGCTGGAAGTCAACGCCAACTCGCTCGACGACCGCTTCAACTCGAAGACCAACGACCAGGACGACTGGATGTTCACGGCCATGCTGGGTCTGAGCTACCGCTTCGGCCACAAGGCCGCCAAGAAGGACTTCACACCCGCTGTCGTCACCATGAAGAAGGAAGTGCCCGCTCCCGCCACAGCTACTGCCGTGATGGAGGAGGTGCCCGTGGTGAAGAAGGTGATGGAGCGCCGCCCCGTGGTGAGCAAGGAGAAGGTGAACCTGCACAAGGAGGTGTTCTACGCCATCCGTTTGAGCGACAACGACAACCACACCGCTACGCTGAAGGAGGTGGCACAGTTTATGAAGGACAACCCCGACTCGAAAATCAAGGTGGTGGGCTATGCCGACAAGGGCACTGGCAACGCCAAGCTGAACGTGATGTACGCCAAGCGCCGCGCAGAGCAGTTCAAGGCTGACCTCGTGAAGAACTACGGCTGCAACGCCGCCAACATCATCATCGACTCGAAGGGCGACACCGTGCAGCCTTTCGCCGAGAACGACAAGAACCGCTGCGTCATCGTAGACGGTGAGGGCACCCGCGAGGTGACCACCTACAAGGACGTAGAGGTGGAGAAGACGGTGATGGAAAAGGTGGAGCGTAAGGTTACAGAGTAACACTGCACCACACATTCCCAAACAATCAACAAAACAGACAACGTTACGGGCTGTCCCAAGCAATATGGGGCAGCCCTAATACGACAACAATGACCAGAACACTACTCATCATAGCACTCCACGCAGTCCTGACGACGGGCTGCCCGCTGTCTGCATCGGCCCAGAGACTGGCTGTAGAGAGCACCACCGTCGACGTGGGCAAGACCAACTTCTGCACACCCGTCACCGCCAAGTTCGAGCTGCGCAACAAAGGCCTGCGCCACCTCAACATCAGCAGCGTGAAGACCAGCTGCGGATGCACGCTCGTAGACTTTCCGAAGAAAGGCATCAGCGCGGGCGAGAGATTCACCATCAGCATGACCTACGACGCACGCATGCTGGGCCACTTTGCCAAGCAAGCACTGGTCTACAGCAACGGCTCGAAGGAACCCGTCATGCTGACGATGAAAGGAATGGTGGTGAGCGACTGGGAGGACTTCTCCCACTCCTACCCCTACGCCTTCGGGCTGATGCTGGCCGATGTGAACGACATCGAGTTTGACGATGTGAACGCCGGCGACCACCCCGAAGCCGTCATCCACGTGGTGAACAACGGCGAGGAGGTGATGACGCCCAACGTGCTGCACCTGCCGCCCTACCTGACCGCACTGGCCACGCCCGAAAAACTGCTGCCAGGCAAGAAGGGCAAGGTGACGCTGATGCTCAACACCGACAAGCTGCACGACTACGGCCTCACGCAGACATCCATCTACCTGGCCAGACAGCTGGGCGAGAAAGTGAGCAGCGCCAACGAAATACCCGTCTCCGTGGTGCTGCTGCCCAAGCTGGTGGCCACCGATGCCAATGCGCCCACGATGCTGCTATCGGCCGACACGCTCCGCTTCGACGCCCGCCACAAGTCAAACTCCATCACCATCACCAACACCGGCCAGTCGGCGCTGAAGATTTCGTCGCTACAGATGTTTACCGCCGGACTGAAGGTGACGCTCGGCAAGCGCGAACTGCAACCGCAGGAGTCGACAAAGCTGAAAGTGAGAATAGACCGCCACAAGCTGCTCAACGCACGCTCCAGACCCCGCGTACTCATGATTACCAACTCTCCCGACCGCCCCAAGGTGGTCATCACCATCAAAGTGGATTGACTGTAGGAGTGAACTCGAAAAATAGCATTATGGAACATCCAGAGAACAGCAGTGAATACGCCGGACTGCAAGTGAACAGCGGCGTGCAGCAACCATCTATCATCAACCCCTACCTGAAGCGCAGCCGCTTCCGCCGCCAGGAACTGTCGGTGGCCGATATGGTGGAGGGCATACTCAAGGGCGATGTCACGGTGCTGTCGCAGGCCGTCACCCTGATTGAGAGCGTGAACCCCGACCACTACGCCAAGGCGCAGGAGGTCATAGAGCGCTGTCTGCCACACAGCGGCAACAGTGTGCGCATAGGCATCAGCGGCGTGCCGGGCGCTGGCAAGTCGACCAGCATCGACGAGTTTGGCATACACCTGCTGAAGGAGAAAGGCGGCCGGCTGGCAGTGCTGGCCATCGACCCCAGCAGCGAGCGCACCAAGGGCAGCATCCTGGGCGACAAGACACGCATGGAGAAACTGTCGGTCCACCCCGACTCGTTCATACGCCCCAGCCCATCGGCAGGCTCATTGGGAGGCGTGGCACGCAAGACTCGCGAGACCATCATCCTCTGCGAGGCCGCCGGATTCGACAAGATATTTGTGGAGACGGTGGGCGTGGGACAGAGCGAGACGGCCTGCCACTCCATGGTCGACTTCTTCCTGCTCATACAGGTGGCAGGCACGGGCGACGAGCTGCAAGGCATCAAGCGAGGCATCATGGAAATCAGCGACGGCATCGTCATCAACAAGTGCGACGGCGACAACGTGGACCGCTGCCAGATGGCGGCCACCAACTTCCGCAACGCCCTCCACTTCTTCCCGATGCCGGAGAGCGGATGGCTGCCAAAGGTGCTCTGCTACAGCGGATTCTACGGAACGGGTGTCAAAGAGGTATGGGATATGATTTACCAGTACTTCGACTTCGTCAAGGCCAACGGCTACTTTGACCACCGCCGGCAGGAGCAGGCCAAATTCTGGATGTACGAGACCATCAACGAGCAGCTGCGCCTCAACTTCTACAACAACGCCTACATCAAGGCAAGTCTCGGCCTGGCCGAGCAGATGGTGCTGCAAGGCCACAAGACCAGCTTCGTCGCTGCCCAGGAGCTGCTGGACGATTATTATGGGCAGAAAACTGCAAGCGACTGAACATCACCCCTCTCCCATCCCCTCCCCTTACAGGTACCGGGGGGGGGCGGTGGATGGGCCCTTCCCTACAAGTCACTTGGTCAGGTGCTGGACATATCTGACGGGAATGGCATCGCCTTTGAGCACCTCGGCAAAGGTCTGGGGAGTGATGGTGACGGGCCCGCGCATAAACTCAGGAATGTTGTAGCACCGCATGAAGTGACGGTGGAAATCGGGGGCGGCTGAGGGCAACTGGAAAGGCTTGGTCCCACGGCCGTCCGGGCCGATGTGGGTAAAGTAAGGACGTGTATAGGTGCCGTCGTCGCGGCGACTGCTGAACACCACCCACCGGCCATTGCTCGACCAGCTGTGATAGCTCTCCGTGTCGGCCGAATTGATTTCCTCGGCAGGCCGTGCCTCGCCCGTCTGCAGGTCGATGAGCCAGAGGTCGGCATCGTGGTGCCAGATGTGGAAGACACCATATTCGGCCAGGGTGAACATGAGGAAACGCCCATCAGGCGAGATGCGCGGCAGCGTGGCGCTGCGGTTCAGGCTGTCGGCGGCAAACACAAGCTCGCGGGGCCCGAAAACCATTGTTTCGGGGTCGAAGCTTTTCTTGTAGATATTGTATTTCAGCTCTTTCGCACGCTTCACTATCTCGGCGTTTCTTGACAGCGTGGAGTCCTGCTTCACGTAGTGGGCGCTGCAGTAGTAGAGCGTCTTGCCGTCGGGCGCCCAGGCAGGAAAGACCTCCAGTTCGGTGGTGTCGCGCTCAAGGTTGGTAATCTCCCCCTTCTCCACGTCGTAGGCAATGAGGTCGCTCTGCGTGTCGTACACCTCAATCTTGTTATGGTGCACGGTGTGGAAGCTCTGGTTGGTCTTATTGGTCGAATAGACTATCAGCTTCAGCCAGGGGTGCCAGGCGGGATAGACGCCGGCAGCCAGCGTGGAGTCGGTCTGCATGTTGACCCGCTTGACGGTGCCGTCGTAGGCGATGACGGTGCCGCCCTGGTTCTGCCGGGCGTGGAACTGCATGCGCTCAGGGTTGTACTGCTGATAGCTGTGGCAGTTGATGCACTGGCCCTTGGCCTCAAAGCTGCAGAGCATATTGTCGTAGACCACACGCTCGTCGTAGTCCTCCAGGCAGCGCTGGCTGATGGTCAGGTCTTCGTAGCTGACAAACGAGGGGTAGATGAGCCGGTAGCTCAGATAGCTGTCGATGCTGTCGGGCGAGACGTGTATGCTGAAAGGCTTGTAGCGGGTCCACTGGCCGTCCTTCCGGGCGTAGACGTCCACGGTGATGGCCCCGCCCTTGGCCCGCTCGGCCAGCGAGCGCCAGTCTTCCATCTCCGGCTGGGCCTTCCCGCTGCACACAATCTCCGCGTCGGCAGCGGCAAAGCGGGCAATCATCCCGTCGGCCTCCTCGTCGAGTTCAAAGGTGAGCGGGGCCATGTTGACGGGCACTGTGACATCGGTATAGTCGGGGTAAATCTTGGGCAGCGCAGCGGTCTCGGTGAACACATCGGGCACTAACGGCCCGGAGCAGCCCGCCACAGCCAGCCATACGCCGATGGTGGCAAATCTCATCATCTTCTTCATAACAGCGGTGTCTTTCATTAATATTCAGGTAAAGCGCTCATTGTGTAGTAGTCGTAATAGTAGGTCTTTCCGAAGAGTGGATAGAGGCCCCTGCGCACCACCTGCACCTCCTGATTGTCGTATTTCATGGCAACGGACATGAAGCGGTTGAAGGTGTCCTTGACGCTCTGGTCGAAAGGCATGCTGTCCAGCCCCGGCCGCTCCTCCAGTTGGCCGTAGAGGTAGGCGGCCTCCTGGTAATAGCGGGGCATGTGTCCATGCGGATGCAGCTTGACATAGTCGCCGAAGCGGCGCCAGAACTGGCCGATGTCTCTGGTCCAGAGGGTGGCCAGCAGGGCCTGTTCCTGGAAGATGGGGTCGCCGGTATAGGTGCTCCGCGCCAGCTGTCGCATCAGGAATCGCTCGGTATAGCCCTGGTCGGCGCCGAGCAGGTCGTCGTAGTGGAGCATGTGGGTGATGGGCTCGCGCCCGCGGTCCTTGGCTATGCGCTCGGGGTGGCCTATGAGCGCTTCGGCCTCTTCGGCCCAGTGGCGGTAGAACAGGGTCTGCTTCAGTATGCCTATATACTTGCGGGCCAGCGGCTCATCGCCCTCCAGCAGAGCACAGTCGGCCAGCAGCTGATAGTCCTCGGTGCGGAAGCCGAACTCCACACCCATCTCCATACACAGCCGGTTGCAATAGTTCAGCATGCCGTACTGATAGTAGATGAGCGGCCCTACAACCAGCATCAGGCGCATGCCGAAAGGAGCGGCGTATGCCTTGGAGCCGTTCTTGTAGAGGAACATCTCGTCGCCCTGACGGCCCAGGCGCGTGAGGGCGAGGTTGCGCATCATCACGATGGCGCGGGTGGGCTCGTCGCGCTGGGCGGCGGCCTCCTCAAGCACGCCCTTCCAGTCCTGGTGGGCAATGCGGTGCTGCATGGCCAGCTCGCGGTGGAAGTTCTCATCCTTCATCCAGAACGTATAGACACCGGCCGCCAGGCCGGCAACCACCAGTGCCTGACACACAATGGGCAGCAGCCGCGACTTCCGGCCCTTCTGCCTGGCCACCGGCTTGGGCTGGCGGTGGGCCCCGCTGGTCACGGCCAGGACCACAAAGAAAAGGGCCAGCAGATAGTAAGGGATGTAATAGGCATGACACTCTTCGGTAAGATAGAAGAGCGGCAGTTCGGCCCAGTAGATATTGGCCAGATTGGTCTGCCAGTAGACGTAGCGGTAGCAAAACAGGGGCACGGCCACGACACTGAGCACGGCCACCACGCTGCAGGCCACGGCCTCGGTGCTGCGGGCAGAGAGGCGCCACGCCCAGATGCCCATCAGCAGGGCTGCCGCCAGACCATAGATGCCCATGAGCGGATAGCCCAGGGCACAGGTGGCGAAGATGCAGAGGGGGCGCAGGAAATATCGGCCGGGCAGGCTCCTGAAGGCCCACAACAGCGCCGCCACGGCTGTGGCCCCGATGGTGGAGACGAAGAAATGGCCCCGCAGCTTCAGCAGATAAATCCAGTAGCCCATATCCATATTGGTGAGCAGCAGCAGGGCCACGGGCACGAGCATCAGCAGCGCCCAGCGGTCGGCAATGCGGAAGGCCCGCTTCAGCACAGCCATCAGCAGCAGCCACCACCCGCAGAGCAGCCCCACCCCCAGCCAGGGGTAATAGAGAAACTGGGTGAACCACGTGCCTACATAGGTGAGCAGTCCGCCGGGCACCACCAACTGCTCCTTGAGGAACATCGGCGTACAGAGGAAGAGGTTCTTCTGCTGAATCTTCCAGAGCTGGTCGGCCTCAAACACCAGCAGCGCCGCGGCTATCGCCACCAGCGCCACCAGCCATACAGCCATTGCAAGATGTTTTTCCTTCATGTTCATTCTTCATCGCAATATAGAGAGAGTCAACCTGCGATTGCAAGTTGCGTGCAAAGTTAAGCATAAAGTTTGAAAAAACTCATTAAATATTAGAAAAAATTTTACTTTTCCCCTGGTCTTCTGTCTTCTGACGCTGAGTAAGGGCCGCCCAAACTTGACATCACCTCCGGCCATACGCTGAGAAGGGACCGGTATCTACTCAGCACCTCTATTGTTTGGTCGGCCTGTGGCCTCAAAATTATAAGAAAATTGGATAGAAAATTATCAAAATAGGCTATGCATGCCCATT
>CADACW010000064.1 GCA_902786565.1 uncultured Prevotellaceae bacterium
TATCACAAGAAGTGATATTGCGAATAGAATCGGAATATCTGTAACAGCAGTCCAAAAGCATATCAATAAACTTAAATCATTGAGATTCATTGACCGTGACGGATCTACAGGTCACGGTAGTTGGATAGTAATAGAGTGAGATAATCGACATGTCATTACGGTAGAGGGACGTAGCCTAATACGCACTTTTCTGGCAGGTGCCACAATAGATGCCGCAATCAGTTTAAGAGCGTTGAGCAAGCTCGAAAGAAAAAGATGTGAATAGATTTTGTTCTTTCGAAAGAAATAGTTACCTTTGCACCCGATGATGAGCCATAGTACGGCTGGTGGCACATCATCGGGTGTTCTTTGATGCATTTCATAGCAGAATGTGGAATTGAGAACGGTTGCCAAATCGTAACCCTATTTTTCCTCAATCCCCCAGACTGCCTTTATACAAAGAAAAGCTGAGAATTCTTACAAAGTTACGAAAAGTCGGGCGAAAAGCCAAATTTTTTACCAAAACATATTGGCGGAAAAGAATTATTTCGTAACTTTGCACTCATAAACCCTGAACGACTACTAATAAAACTAACCCTCAGTATGGAAAACAAGAAGTATTTCTTTGCGGTAGACCTGGGTGCCACCAGCGGCCGCACTATCATCGGAAACATCGACAACGGCAAGTTCGCTCTCGAAGAGGTGACACGATTCCCCAACAACCTGATTGAGCAGGGAGGCCACTACTACTGGGACATCTATGCCCTCTACTTTGAAATCATCCGCGGCCTGCGCGAGGTGGCCAAGCGCGGATTGGAAATCACATCCATCGGTATCGACACCTGGGGCGTCGACTTCGTCTTCATAGGCGACGATGGTGCCATACTGCGCAACCCGCGGGCCTATCGCGACCCCGTCACCTTCGATGCCATGGACGACTATCTGGAGCACGTCATTACCCGCAAGGAGGTCTACGATGTCACCGGCATACAGTTCCTCAACTTCAACTCCATCTTCCAGCTCTACGCCATGAAGCGCGAGGGCAACGCCGCCTTCCGCCAGGCCAGCAAGATACTGTTCGTGCCCGACGCCCTCTCGTGGATGCTCACCGGCAACGAGGTGTGCGAGTACACCATCGCCTCCACCTCGCAGCTCCTCGATCCTCGCACCAAGCAGCTCGACGAGCGTCTGCTCGCCTCGCTGGGCCTGACACGCTCAAAGTTCGGAAGGATGGTGAACCCCGGCACCTGCATCGGCGTGCTCACCGACGAGGTGCAGCGCCTTACGGGCCTCGGCCCCGTGCCCGTCATCGCAGTGGCAGGCCACGACACAGGCTCGGCAGTAGCCGCCGTGCCTGCCAAGGACGAGAAGTTCGCCTACCTCTCCAGCGGCACCTGGAGCCTGATGGGCATCGAGACCAAGGACGCCATCATCAGCGACCTCTCCTATCAGCGCAACTTCACCAACGAGGGCGGCATCGAGGGCACCACCCGCTTCCTGAAGAACATCTGCGGCATGTGGCTCTACGAGCGCTGCCGACAGGAATGGCCCGAGGAGGTGCGCCGTCTCAGCCACCCCGAACTGCAGGGACAGGCCATGACCGTAGAGCCCTTCCGCTCCATCATCAACCCCGACGACCAGGCCTTCGCAGCACCCGCCTCGATGATTCAGGCCATACAGAAATACTGCCGCGACACCAACCAGTACGTGCCGGAGACACCGGCCGAAATCTGCCGTTGCATCTTCGACTCGCTGGCCCTGCGCTACCGTCAGGTGTTCCAGTGGATGCAGGAGTTCGCACCGTTCAAGCTGGAGGTGCTCCACATCATCGGCGGCGGCTCGCTCAACAAGTACCTCAACCAGTTCACGGCCAACTCCACCGGCGCCACCGTCTTGGCAGGACCGCAGGAGGGCACCGCCATCGGCAACATCATGATGCAGGCCAAGGCAGCCCGCGTGGTCGGCGACATCTGGGAGATGCGCAAGATCATTGCCGACAGCATCGAGCTGGTCCGCTACGAGCCGGCCGACAAGGCCAAGTGGGATGCCGCCTACGACCGCTACCTGAGCATCGTCAACAAGAAGTAGCCCCCGAGCCCTATTGATTATTTCAAGCCGAAAGTTTTGCCCTTTCGGCTTTTTTCAGTATCTTTGCCCCCACAATACCTAAAGCCCCCGCTAATGCTCGACCGCTCAGAGACCATCAGCAAACTGAAAACCACCTGGCACAACCTTGCTTGAAGTTGATTTCGACACAGCCTTCGCTATCATCAAGAAAGGCCTCACTCCGATGAAGTAACTGCAGCAAACAGTATAAGATAATGCCAGCTCACAAGCTGTGAACTGGCATTATCTTAGGTTCAATTATTTCACTATTACTTTCTTGCCATTAACGATATTGATACCCTTGCGTGGCGTGTCAAGCCGTTGGCCAGAGAGGGAGTATATGTGAGTTCTTGCACTTACTTCCTTAAAGACAGCATTGATATCCGACGGATTGGGTAAGGCATATTCATAGGTATTGGGCTTTATCTCATCTTGTTCAGGGCTGACAAGTAAGATATTGTCTATGATAATCTTCTTACCCCGATAGTCGAAGTCGTTATCGGCGATAAGTGCCATCTTGATTAATGCTCCCTCAGTACCACTAATAAGTTCATTACTGCTGGAATAGAGAAGGAACCTATAGCACCCGTCGCCTATTTTGTTGGCATCGAGTGTATGCTTGCGCCATGTGGTACGGTCGCACATGTCAAGAACAAGTTCGTCACCAGTCTGCTTGATGTTCAACCCTGTTGGCAGATGCATATCGAATTGCACCAGCGTCAGCTCATCCTCTGGGTTTGTGAGGTCAATAAACATTTCCTTTGTTTCACTAGCAACTATAGCAAAATTCTCAATGGAAAGTTTAGAGATGGGTGCATATACAGCCTCATAACCCCATGTCTGTTCCAGCATATTGAAGGTCAAATCGTAGAACATAGCGTCTGTAATAGGATTGATAACCAGGTTACCCCCTTCATTGTTATAGGCAAACCGCCCTTCCTCATCATTTATTGTGGCGGAAAGACATCCCGTCCAATCACCGCCAAGACCAGACTCTGGAGTCATTTTAAACTCTATTCTGTTCCCATTGTCAGCAGGAATCCTACAAGTGTAGATAGGATTATCGTAAGGATTGCTGTAATCATTGGTCAGCTTGTAGGACGTATCGCTATTATTCCATCCGTTTATTGAGCCTGTAAAGTAGTAAGCTGTTTCAATCGTTGGCTTTGAAGCCAAAGAATACACATAGTCGGTAGGCTTGATTTCCTTTTGGTCTGGACTGACTAAAAGGACGTTTTCAAGCGATATTTTCCCACCATTGAAATTTTTGTCGGCTATGAGTACCATCTTGATAATGGCCCCTTCAGTGCCACTAATCACGGTGTTGCTACTGGAAGCCAGCAGAAAGCGGATAATACCGTTTGTCGCATTGGCATCAAGCGAGTGCTTGCGCCAAGTGGTGCGGTCGCACATATTAATGTCGTAATCACTGCCAGATTGTTTTAATGATAGTCCAGTTGGCAGCCGCAGGTCAAACTGCACCAGTGTCAGTTCATCCATAGGGTTAATTAGGTCGACCGTCATTTCCGTTGTCTCTCCTGTGGCAATTGAGAATGGTTCGATTCTGAGGTAGGCAGAGCTTTGTTGAGGCTCTGGAGTCTCTTCGTTAGGTGTATTATCGCCTATAGAGTATTCCACATCAGTAGGTTTTATTTCTTTTTCATCCCGATTCACCAGCAGAATATTCTCTAAACGGATAACACCCTTTGTGAAACTATCATCGGCTACTATCGTCATCCTTATGATAGCTCCGCTTGTGCCGCTAATTAGTGTGTTGCTGCTTGAGGCTAGCAAGAAACGAATAATGCCGTCTGTAGCATTAGCATCAAGAGAATGTTTGCGCCATGAGGTGCGTTCAAGCATGTCAATGTCATATTCATTCCCAGTCTGTTTCAGTGACAAGCCACTTGGTAGTCTTAAGTCGAACTGCACAAGTGTAATCTCATCGGAAGGATTTGTCAAGTCAATCACCAACTCTTTCTCTTCATTGCCCTTGATGTCAAAATCCTCGAAGGAGAGAGTGGCTGTTGTCGCCTTGCAGAATCCTGTGAAAAGAATGAATAGAAAAAGACAAAAAAGTCTATAACCAATCGATTTCGTACTCATAGTTTTACCGTTTCTTGTTTATTATATTCTTGTATAAAATATTTTGCAGTTCCTTGGGGATTTGGATTGCCGCCTTTCTGCGTGCATTACTCCTTTTGAGAATAATGTTTGTAAGAACTACATAGTCAGTGCCATTCACATATCCATCTCCGTTAACGTCTCCATTGGCTGTCTCAGCGTTCCTGCCCAAAATCATGTTAGCCAGGGCGACGAGGTCAGTTCCATTCACCTCATTATCGCCGTTGACATCACCTTTATGTGTTGGCGATTCTTTTACAGTTATATCCCATAAATAATCATCTCCACCGTATACCCAACTTCCACCGTCATCGTCAAAGTTAAAGTCATAGTATAAAACTGTTGCTTCATTTTTTCCTGGAGCTATGGTGTCAAGGGGATATACATATTCTATAGTAGTCTGTTCACCTCCTTTGAAACTGCGTATGTCAAAATCTCCGTGAGCAATAATTGTTTTCAATTTTGTATCTATCAATGCAACCATCGAATAAATCTCATCCGTCGCCCCTCTGTTTTCAAACGTGGCGTGGAAAAGCAACTTGTCATTTTGTGTCAGATTGTCACGGTCGGTATTATCGCATATAACGGATACAAAAGATACATCGGCGGTTTGCTCTGTTACCGTAATGGTGCATGAGGCCGACACACCACTACCATCGTTGGCTGTACAAGTAATGGTAGCAGCACCCTCAGCTATGGCTGTGACAAATCCATTGCTGCTAACCGTGGCTACGCTGATATTGCTTGACTTCCAATTGACGGTCTTATCTGTGGCATTGTTAGGAAGAACGGTAGCTGTAAGCTGTTTTGTTTCGCTTACATTCATAATGGCAGACTTTTCATTTAAGGTGATACTTGATACCTTGACAATATCAGGATTGACTGTGATATTGCAACTTGCCGATACACCGCTGCCATCATTGGCTGTGCAGGTAATGATAGCAGTACCCTCAGCTATGGCAGTGACAAGTCCATTGCTACTAACTCTTGCCACGCTGGTACTGCTTGACTTCCAGCTGACGGTCTTGTCTGTGGCATTGTTAGGAAAGACGGTAGCTGTAAGCTGATAGGTATCACCTGTTTTCAGAATTGCTGACTTATCGTTTAGAGCTATACTAGTAACTTTAACTACATTGGGCCCAACGGTAACTAAACATTCCTTTTCGTCTCTCGAACTAGCTGAACTTACCGTGATATAGGTGGTGCCCTCGCCCTTTGCGGTAACTAATCCATAACTATTTACGGTTGCAACACTTGTGTTGCTACTTGAATAAGTGATATCTTTCGTATAAGAGTTGTTATATGTAAAACTACAGGAAAGTTGTTG
The DNA here is from genome assembly GCA_902786565.1 of uncultured Prevotellaceae bacterium. Classification (GTDB taxonomy): domain Bacteria; phylum Bacteroidota; class Bacteroidia; order Bacteroidales; family Bacteroidaceae; genus Prevotella. Next base: position 5,537 of record CADACW010000064.1, read on the forward strand.
GGATTGTCCAATGGTCAAATTCATCGACGACTCTCCTAGTACAAGAGGGTTGTCCTTACATGTGAAATACCAAGTGTGTGACTTATGCCTAAATGGATCGTATGGGTCAGACATTTTTGTTTCTGTCCAATTTGCTTTAACGTTATAAGTTCCACTTTTGTACTCATTGAAACTTACCGTTCTTACGTAAGTTCCAGAAAAGTTAGAGTAAAGGCCGTAATCAACATCCCAAGAAATGTTTATCCAATCGTAATAACTGTTTGCATAGTCTTCGATGAAACACTGGTAGGTTTGCCCCACCCATAGTTCTTCTGCAAGTATTTGTAAAGGTAAAATAGACACTATAAAAGCGATTAAGAATCGTTTAATCTTTTTCATTTTTGCGTTTTCTTTTATGAAACGAAAAAAGGCGTGTAACTATCCGATGCTTATTCTCAGCTTCTCGGTTACCGGCAAGTGACCTACAATGCAAACAAGCAAGAACAGTTCACGCCTTTGAGGCGTGAACCTTCTGAACTGCTTGCTCTCGCATTGAATATTTTGCCGGTATTCTGAAGCTGAGAGAGACAAGAGCAGAAAGCTCAAGTATCTAAAAAGAGTCGAACGGGATTTACACGACGCACATTTCGTTTCTGGTTAATAAATTTGTTTGTCGTTTAGCCCCTTTTGGAAGCGCGGCACCTTGTGCCGACCTTTTGTTCTTCCTAATGTTCGTCTGATTCTGTCTGGTTCTTTTCTTAATTTTTTGATGGTTCAACACTAAATGAATTATTGCGTCTGCAAAGATAAGCATTTTTCGTGAATGGGCAAAGAATAATGAGCAAAAAACACAATTATTTCTGAGAAACCGCTACATTATAGAAAAAAAGTGTAATTTTGCAGAAACTTTTCGGATAGACTATAGAGAAATGATTTATGGCAAAGAAACGCGAGATTAGAAACAGTACGGCGGAGTTCCTGATATTCCAAGCGGAGGGAAAGGAGCAGGGCGTTGAGGTGTACTACAAGGACGAAAACGTTTGGTGTACGCAGAAGGCGATGGCAGCTCTGTTTGACTGCTCAACAGATAATATTGGCGTCCATCTAAAGAACATCTTTGCATCAGGAGAGCTAGTGAAAGAGTCAGTTACCGAGAAAATCTCGGCAACTGCTTCTGACGGAAAGAACTACTTGACGCAGTTCTACGGCCTTGATGCCATCATCGCCGTAGGCTACCGTGTGAACAGTGTCCGGGCCACACAGTTCAGGCAGTAGGCCATAGTGGTTCTTTGTGCCACAAATGGTTCGGGTGTTCTTGGGGGGTCAGTACTCCTCAAGGGTTTTCTTTAGTTTTTCGCGGCGGGCCTTTTTGGTGTTCTTCTGCCATTTCTTGGGGATGAGGCGGGAGAGGAGGGGGAGGATGTTGAAGCCGGCGTTGGGGTTGGCTGCAGCCAGCTGGGCTTCGGTCTTCTCCATTCTGAGGCGCTTCTTGAGGGCTTTGAGGTCTTCGCGGGGCTTGGGCTTTCCGAAGACGACGACCTCTTTGACGTTGAGCAGCTTTGAGATGAGGAAGACGGTGTCGGCAATCTCGTCGGTGTTGACCAGCCGGCTCTCGTAGTTGACGTGTGAGAAGAGCAGGGTGCGGCAGGAGTCGGCCATGGTGTAGTGGCCCAGCGAGTCGGTGGTGGTGGGTGCTCCTGAGCCGACGACGTTGACGCCAGCTATGGGCATGAGTGTCTCTACGTCGACCACCACGCGGCTGTGCTGTGCTTGGGCCGCGGTGCAGCAGGCGATGGCTGTGAGTAGGAGTAGTGTGCGCCGTGTCTTCATTGGCGGCAAAGGTAGTGCAGTTAGGGATTTCGGCCAAATTTTTTTGGACTAATTAAGTTTATTTAGTTTGAGGTGTGAGTAAGGGCCGTGCAAACTTGACATCACCTCGGAGCAGACGCTGAGAAAGAACCGTCCAAACTCTTAAATTCTCTCGAGAATTTGCGAGATAAGTGGCACTTATCTCTAGCGGAGGCTGGGAGGCTTGTCAAGTTTGGACGGTCCTTTCTTTGCATTGCCGATGCCATAGTGTGGGTTGCGTACCTAAGGCACGCATCACCCCGTTTCCCCTTTCCCAGCCGTTGAAACGGCAGGCTACCGCTGTCTGGCGCCTGCGGAGCCTTTGGCTGTGCGTGGCATCTATGCTTGAAAAGAGTTGAAATTCTTTTATGTGCCTATCATTTCGAGCAGCTCTTTGCTGGTCAGTTTGTGGCTCTCGCTGGTGCCCTCGAGCATGGCGTCGGCCAGGTTGCGCTTGGTCTCGTGGAGGCGTAGTATTTTCTCTTCGATGGTGTGCTGGGCTATGAGGTGGTAGACGGTGACGTTCTGGCGCTGGCCTATGCGGTAGGCTCGGTCGGTGGCTTGCTGCTCGATGGCTGGGTTCCACCAGGGGTCCATGTGTATGACGTAGTTGGCACCGGTGAGGTTCAGCCCCAGTCCGCCGGCCTTGAGCGATATGAGGAAGATGGGGTAGCGGCCGTGCTGGAAGTCGTGCACCAGCTGTTCGCGCTTCTTCATGGTCACTGCCCCGTCCAGGTAGGCATAGTCCATGTTGTTGTGGTCGAGGGCCTTGCGGACGAGTGCGAGGAACGAGGTGAACTGGCTGAAGACGAGCACGGAGTTGCCTCCGCCCACTATCTCTTCGAGCAGTGTGGTGAGTGTGTTGATTTTTGAACACTCGCCCTTCCACGACTTCTCGGCCAGTTCGGCCGAGCATGCTGCCTGCCTCAGGCGTGTGATTTCGGCCAGTGTGTTCACGCTGGGTGCGCCGCCCTGCTCGTCTTCCAGCAGCTGCTTGGCTCGGCGGCGTATGACCTCGTAGACGGCCAGCTCGCTGTCTGTCAGTTCGACGGGCATGATGATTTCGGTCTTGTCGGGCAGTTCCTCTATGACCTCCTGCTTGGTGCGCCTGAGTATGAATGGTGCCACGATGCGCTTCAGCTGCCGTGAGCGCTCTTTGTTGTCCTGCAGTTCGATGGGCACGATGTACTTCTTCTGGAACTGCTCGTAGCTGCCCAGCAGTCCGGGGTTGATGAACTGGTAGAGGTTCCACAGCTCGCCCAGATGGTTCTGCACGGGTGTGCCGGTCAGTATGATGCGGTTGTTGGCCTGCAGTTTCATGACGGTTGCCGACGTCTTTGTCTCCCGGTTCTTGATGACGTGGGCCTCGTCCAGGCAAATGGTGTTCCACTGTTTCTCGATGAGCTGTTCGGCCTCGGTGACAAATAGTCCGTAGGTGGTCAGCACCACGTCGGCCGCCGCTGCCTGGCGTATGGCCTCGTTGCGGTCGGGTGCGGCGTTGAGCACCACGACGTGGAGCGACGGTGCAAACCGCTCCAGCTCTCGCCTCCAGTTGGGCACCACCGATGCCGGAGCGGCCACCAGGGCCGGTCCCTCTTCGGCCACGTGCAGCATGAAGGCGATGGTCTGCACGGTCTTTCCCAGGCCCATGTCGTCGGCCAGACAGAGTCCGGCGCCCCATCCCGTCATGCGCACCATCCACTGGTAGCCGTCGGTCTGATAGTCGCGCAGGTCGGCCTTCAGGCGTTTTGGTGTGTCAGGCTGGAGGCCCATGTTCTGCTTGATGCGCTGCTGCAGCTGGTCTATGCGCTCGTCGTGTTTCACCTCCACTTCGCCGTTGAGGGCGCTGCCCAGTAGCGAGGCGTGCAGTTCGGAGATTTGCAGATGGCCCCGGTTGCTGACGGTGAGGCTCTCCAGTCGTGCCAGCTGCTTGCGCAGCCTGTCGCTGATGGCCAGAAACTGGCTGTCGTCCAGGCGTATGAACCCCGCCTTGGGGCTTTCGGCCACGAGCTGCAGCAGCTGGCCCACGGAGAGCACGGTATCGTCGTCGATGGGTATTTCGCCCTCAATCTCGAACCATCCGTTGCGCGACTTCAGCATGATGTTCCAGGCGGCAGTGTTGGCCGTCTTCAGGTGTATCTGGCCGCCCTCTGGCCACTCCATATAGAAGTGGTCCTGCTGCTCGCGCACAAACTCCATGAGCTGCAGCAGTCCCTCGGCCGATGCCGTTGCTGGCTTGCGGTCGGCGAATGGCTCGTCGAGGTCGTTGGCCATGATTTCGGTGTCTTCTATAAAGTTGCGCAGCAGTGTGAGGTTGGCCCTCTCGCCCTTCATGTCGCGTGTCACCTGATAGCGCACGCCATTGGCCTCGGCCACGCAGGGGTTCAGGCCCTTGCCGGGCTCGAAGAGTGTCTTGCCGTCGGCCAGCGGCCGGGCCGCGCAGTAGACGCTGAACAGATTGCGCGAGCCGGCCGTGGGCATGACCTGCAGGCACAGCAGGCTTGTGCCTTCGCGGTGCTCCAGTGTGGTGCCACCCTCCACCAGGGGGCTGTGCACCTCGATGATGTCGCTCACCTTTGGCAGAAACTCTCTCAGCAGCGGTTCGGCGTCTAATGGAAATGCGCCCACGGCCAGCAGCTTCTTGTAGTAGAGCTGCTGGCGCTCGGTCATGGTGATGACGGTGTAGTGGGTGTCGTTGTGCTTGCGGTATACCACTTTGCCCTCCATCTTGGCGTCGCCAATGTTCGACTTGACGGTGAATGCCGTGGCCGAGCGCTCTATGACGAGATAGGGTTTCTCTTCGTCGATGGTGACCGGCTCGAGGGGTGCGTAGTGCCCGGTGTAGATGCGGTTGGAGCCTATCAGGTGTGGCAGCACCTTGTCTACGGCGATGTCGTAGGAATACCAGCTGCTGATGGAGTCGGCAATCTTCCGGTCGGTCTCGTTCATAAAGTTGGTGCCGCGCTTGAAGGTCTCGATGCTCATGCGCTTGCCTGTGCCCCACAGTCCCGACTTCAGCCGGTTCTGCTCGCGCATTTCCACCCGGTCGTAGTTGATTACATAGGCCACCCGCACCTGTGCCTCCTTCCCGTCGCCGTCGGCATTAGCGCCTTGCTGCTTGGGCGTGAGCTCTTCGAGCAGTAGTTCCCACCTGGGCTTGAAGCGCAGCCGGCTGAGCAGGGGCCTGCCTCCAAAGGTGTCGGCCAGCCGCTCCTTCTCCTCGTCAGCCAAGGGCAGCCAGGGCGAAAGCTCGTGGCGCAGCAGCTGTATGTGCGGCTGTGCGGGCAAGGTCTTGGACACATCGATGTCAAGGTGGAAGAAATGCACCATCAGCAGCGCCATCCACTGCTTGAGCGGACTTGCCGACATGTCGTAGTTCACATCTCTCTTGGGGGGCAGTACGCCGGTGAGCAGGTAGCGTGCCAGCCAATAGGGTGCATGGTGTGTGGCAAAGGCCTCCTTCTTGAATAACGCGGCCAGCTTCTTGTGCTCGTCGGCCTGGCGGAGGTGGTAGGCCAGCACCAGGGCGTAGTTCAGCAGCGTGGAGTCGTAGAATCCCTTCGGTACCGGCAGTATGTCCTTGTTGCGCTCGCGTATGGAGGCTACAAACAGGGCGAAAGCCGTGTCGTAGTCGGCCTGATAGAGTGCGTGCAGGCCCGCCAGCAGCTTGCTGTACATGTTGTTGTAGGCGGCAGCCTGCTGGTCGTAGTGCCCCTGCTTGATGTAGTCGTAGAGGGCCAACATGGAACAGATGTTCGACTTGACCGCCGCTGTCATTTGGCTGTAGCCGAGTTCGGCTATCTTTCCCAATACATTATGCGGGTCGGCCATGTCGTTCTCCAGCTGAAAGACAGCAGCCTTGCTGACGAAGTCGGGTATCTGGTAGCTGGGAATGTCGAGCATCAGCGGCAGGAAGGCGGGCTCTGCCGTCAGTGGCAGCAGCAAGGGCGTGACTGCCGAGCCGATGGTGTTGCTCACGGCCTGCTGCCTGCCCTCTACGCACAGTCGGAGGCGGGCAATGAAGAGGCGCCGCTCGGGGTCCTGATGTTGGCGGTAGAACTTGTCGAAATGGCTGAGCCACTGGGGCATCTCCTTCAGCATATAGACCAAGAGCGGCGCCACGTGGGGCCGGTCCAGGTCGTACTCATCACCGTAATAATTGATTATGCGCAGATAGCCGTTGGCCACGCTCTTTATGATTTTCCTTGTCTGTTCGGCGGTCAGGTCTTCCACCTTTGTATAGACCGAGAGGATACGTCTTTCGGTCCTCTTGTCGGTATAGGCCAGAAAGCAGAGCAGCTTGCGCTGTCCGGCCGTGAGTCTGAGATATGGCTGGTAGAGTTGTTCCATTGTGGGCAGTCTATTATTGGGCCTGCAAAGGTACAACAAATAGGCGAGACGTGCAAATGGTGATATTAAAAGAAATTAAAAATGCGACAGATTGCATTGTATTTCAGATTAATTTCATACCTTTGCACAATAGCAAATGCAAACTTTTAACCAATAAACTAAAACAAACCAAATGAAAGCAAACCTGATTGAACAAGCATACGCTGTTGCAAAAGAGCGCTATGCAGCCATTGGTGTCGACACCGACGCAGTACTTGACCTCCTCCAGAAGCAGCAGCTGTCTCTGCACTGCTGGCAGACCGACGACGTGGTGGGCTTTGAGCGCAACGAGGCCCTTAGCGGCGGCATCCAGACCACCGGCAACTATCCCGGCCGTGCACGCACCATCGACGAGGTGCGCCAGGACATTGAGTTCGTGAAGACCCTGCTGGGCGGCAACCACCGTCTGAACCTGCATGAGATCTACGGCGACTTCGGCGGCCAGTTCGTTGACCGCGACCAGGTGGAGGTGAAGCACTTCCAGAGCTGGATTGACTGGGCCAAGGAGAACAATATGAAGCTGGACTTCAACTCTACCAGCTTCTCCCATCCGAAGAGCGGCGACCTGACCCTGTCGAACCCCGACAAGGGCATCCGCGACTTCTGGATTGAGCACACCAAGCGCTGCCGCCACATTGCCGACGCCATGGGTAAGGCACAGAACGACCCCTGCATCATGAACATCTGGGTGCACGACGGTATGAAGGATATCCCCGTGCAGAGGAAGAAGTATCGTGAAATCCTGACTGCCTCGCTCGACGAGATTATGGAGGAGAAGCTCGACGGCGTGAAGAACTGCTTCGAGGCCAAGCTGTTTGGCATCGGCCTGGAGAGCTACACCGTGGGCAGCCACGACTTCTACACCGCCTATTGCGCCACCCGCAAGCAGATGTACACCCTGGACACCGGCCACTACGAGCCCACTGAGAACGTGAGCGACTTTGTGAGCACTCTGCTGATGTACGTGCCCGAACTGATGCTGCACGTCAGCCGCCCCGTGCGCTGGGACAGCGACCACGTGACCATCATGAACGACCAGACGCTCGACCTCTTCAAGGAGCTGGTGCGTGCCGACGCCCTGGACCGCGCCCACGTGGGTCTGGACTACTTCGACGCCAGCATCAACCGCATCGGTGCCTACATCATCGGCAGCCGCGCCACGCAGAAGTGCATCCTGCAGGCACTGCTCGAACCGAAGGCCAAGCTGCGCGAGTATGAGGACAACGGCCAGTACTTCGAGCGCCTCGCCCTGATGGAAGAGGCCAAGTCGATGCCCTTCGGCGCCGTCTACGACTACTTCAACCTGAAGAACAACGTGCCCGTGGGCGAGGAGTTCATAGCCTGCATCCAGCAGTACGAGAAAGACGTGACCTCAAAGAGATAATCGAGCAACCTCCCCCCACCTCCCAGCCCCCTCCTCCACACCACGCGAGGGGACTGGCCGGATAGAGAGGACAGAAAAGGTGTCGCAGCGCTATCCAAGTCAAAAGGGAGAGCACTTCGGCACCTTTTATATTATAAAGTAGCTGATGACGCCAGCACAGTTTATGAAAGCATTGTTTAGGATTTGTCTGGCAGCCCTGGTGCTGATTCCCCTCCCCTCGGCGGGGGCAGGGGGAGGCGTGATAGGGCTGGTCAAGAAGTTGGGGACGTTTATCGACTCAATGTCGGTCAGCGGTGTAGACCGCCGCTATATTGAGGGCACCCGCGAGCCCTGGCAGGTGATGGTGCGGGGAAATGTGAACCAGTCGGACCTGAAGCTGAAGGCGGTCATACCCAAAGCCGAGAACATATTCGAGTTTATGGCCGGCGAAGTGAAATGGGAGCCCCGCGTGAAGACCGACCCTTCGACCTATGCTGGCGTGTGGGCCGGCTACCGTGGCTACGGCCTGGGCTACTCGTGGAATCTGGGCGGCGACAAAGGACGCATCTTCACCATCGGCGCCACCGGCGGCAGCTATGGGGTGAACCTGCGCATACACTGGTTTGACAACGACGAGCCGCAGGTGACATTTGCAGGCAATGCCCTGACCGACTATACCGACGACTGGGAGCCCGTCTACCAGCCCTTCACCCTCTTTGAGTCAATCGATCTGGGCAGCCCCATCAAGACCCGCGCCCTGTTCCTGGACGGCTACTATCTGCTCAACGGCAAGAAGTGCTCGTATGCCGCCGCCTACGACCAGAGCGTCAGGCAGAAACGCTCGGCAGGCTCGCTGGTGGCCGGCGCCATGTATTTCCACTTAACCACCGCCTACGACACCAATGCCAATGCCGACCTCATCCTGTTTATGGACGACGTGGGGAAAATCAAGAACTGGCAGGCCAGCGCCGGCCTGGGCTATATCTACAACTGGGTGCCCGTGCGCGGACTGCTCGTCAGCGCCATGGCCATACCCATGGTCACGTTCTTCAACCGCTACAAGGTGTGGCGCTACGACTCCAGGCTGAAAAACTATATCAGCGAGAATGGCTTGGGCTATTTGGACGAGATGGGCGAGGAAGAATACGAAATCTGGCCGGCCAAAGAAAACGCCGTGATGAGCCAAAACTCAAGGGTGAGCCTGAACGTAGACACCCGCCTGTCGGTCACCTACGAGTGGAACAACAGGTTCTTCTTCAACGCCTACGGCCAGTTTTGTAATTTCCACTTCAAGACCAGCAATTTTTCCAGCCGCCTGAACGACTGGTACATCAATGCAGCCCTTGGGGTAAGGCTATAGAAAAATTAAATAAAATAAAAAAATATAGCATTGATGATTATTTTTCGTACCTTTGCAAACCAAACATCAAGATAACAACCTTATACCTATGAGCAAAGTTACCATCCTCGACAAAACTTTTCAGACATCCATCCCCGAAGCAGTAATCCTGCAGCACGTCAAGGCCGTTGCAGAGCGTATCAATGCCGACTATGAGGGCAAGACACCGCTCTTCCTCGCAGTGCTCAACGGCGCATTCATGTTTGCAGCAGACCTGATGCGCTACATCACCATCCCCTGCGAAATCTCGTTTGTCAAGCTGGCATCCTACCAGGGCACCACCTCGACAGGCAAGATACGCGAAGTGATTGGCATCAACGAAGACCTGACCGGACGCCACGTCATCATCCTGGAGGACATCGTTGACACCGGCCTCACGATGAAACGTATGGTGGAGGCTCTGGGCACCCGCAAGCCAGCCTCGGTCAACATCTGTCCCATGCTGGTCAAGCCCGACAAGCTGGAGGTGGAGCTCGACATCAAGTATGCGGCCATGGAGATTCCCAACGACTTCATCGTGGGCTACGGCCTGGACTACTGCCAGCAGGGACGTAACTTGCGCGACATCTATACACTATGCGAGTGATAAAGCTGCCACGAGTGCCTGGCGAGACCAAAGCACAGCCCGGCGACTTGATTCCCGATGTATGGTACAAAGGGAAGGAATATGATGTAGAACAAAACCAGATAGAACAACGTATCAATATGAAGAACATTGTGATTTTCGGCGCTCCTGGCTCAGGCAAGGGAACGCAGAGCGACAAACTCATCGAGAAATACGGGTTGGAACATATCTCTACCGGCGACGTGCTGCGCGCTGAAATCAAGCGCGGCACACAGCTGGGGCGCACCGCCCAGGGCTATATTGACCAGGGACAGCTCATCCCCGACGAACTGATGGTCAGCATCCTGGCATCGGTCTATGACGCTTTCGGCCGCGGCCACAAGGGCGTCATCTTCGACGGATTCCCACGCACCATACCCCAGGCCGAGGCCCTCAAGAAAATGCTGGCAGAGAGAGGCGACCGGGTGGCCGCCATGATTGAATTGGAGGTGCCGGAAGACGAGCTGATGAAGCGCCTCATCCTGCGCGGACAGCAGAGCGGACGCGCCGACGACAACGAGGAGACCATCAGGAAGCGACTCGTGGTCTACCACCAGCAGACACAGCCCCTCATCGACTGGTACAGGCAGGAGGGACTGCACCACCACATCGACGGGCTGGGCGACCTCGACCGCATCTTCGCCGACATCTGCGCCGTCGTAGACAACCTGTAAGCTGAACCCCAAAAAACAACAGACAACTATGGCAAAAAAAGAAGAAACCACCGAGCAGCTCAACCCCCAAGAGCAAAAACTGAAAGCCCTGCAGGCCGCCATGTCGAAGATTGAGAAAGACTTCGGCAAAGGCTCTATCATGCGCATGGGCGACGAGCAGACCGAAAACGTCGACGTCATACCCACGGGCAGCATCAGCCTGAACGCCGCCCTCGGCGTGGGAGGCTACCCCAAGGGACGCATCATAGAAATCTTCGGGCCGGAGTCGTCGGGCAAGACCACACTCGCCATACACGCCATTGCCGAGGCGCAGAAGGCAGGGGGCATAGCCGCATTCATCGATGCCGAGCATGCCTTCGACCGCTTCTATGCCCAGAAACTGGGCGTCGACGTGGACAATCTCTACATCTCTCAGCCCGACAACGGCGAGCAGGCACTCGAGATTGCCGACCAGCTCATCCGCTCGGCCGCCATCGACATCATCGTCATCGACTCGGTGGCTGCGCTCACGCCAAAGAAGGAGATTGAGGGCGACATGGGCGACTCGGCCGTGGGTCTGCATGCCCGGCTGATGAGCCAGGCGCTGCGCAAGGTGACGGCCACCATCGCCAAGACCAACACCACCTGCATCTTCATCAACCAGCTCCGCGAGAAGATTGGCGTCATGTTCGGCAATCCCGAAACCACCACCGGCGGCAACGCCCTCAAGTTCTACGCATCGGTGCGACTGGACATACGCCGCGTGACCAGCATCAAGGATGGCGACAACGTGATTGGCAACCAGGTGCGCGTCAAGGTGGTGAAGAACAAGGTGGCACCGCCCTTCCGCAAGGCCGAGTTCGAAATCACCTTCGGCGAAGGCATCTCGAAGACGGGCGAGCTGGTAGACCTGGGCGTGCAGTACGACATCATCAAGAAGAGCGGCTCGTGGTTCAGCTACAAAGACGCCAAGCTGGCCCAGGGCCGCGATGCCACCAAGCTGCTGCTGCGCGACAATCCCGAACTGTGCGAAGAGATTGAGGCACAAATCATGCAAGCCATCAGCGACAGCGAGAAGTGATCGACAGGGCTACGGTAGACAAAATACTCGACGCCGCACGGATCGTTGACGTCGTGGGCGAGTTCGTCACCCTGCGCAAGGCGGGCGTGAACTACAAGGGCCTGTGCCCCTTCCACGACGACCGCAACCCATCGTTCATGGTCTCGCCGGCCAAGAACATCTGCCACTGCTTCGTGTGCGGAAAAGGTGGTTCGCCTGCCGGATTCCTCATGGAGCACGAGCAGATGACCTACCCCGAAGCATTGCGGTGGCTGGCCAAGAAGTACAACATTGAGGTGGTCGAGAAGGAACTGACCGACGAGGAGCGAGCCGCGCAAAACGAGCGCGAGTCGCTCTTCGTCGTCAATGAGTGGGCCCGCGACTGGTTCCACTCCACCCTGAAGAACGACACCGACGGAAGGGCCATAGGTCTGCAGTACTTCCGCAGCCGTGGCATACGCGACGACATCATCGAGCGCTTCCAGCTGGGCTATGCCCCGCAGCGGCGCGACGCTCTGGCACAGGCAGCCACAGCCAAGGGCTACCAGAAGGACTTCCTGCTGAAGACGGGGCTGTGCATAGAAAACGACCGCGGCATCTACGACCGCTATTCCGGCCGTGCCATCTTCCCATGGCTCAATGTGTCGGGCAAGGTGGTGGCCTTCGGAGGCCGCGTGCTCGACTCCCGCACCAAGGGCGTGGCACAGAAGTATGTCAACTCGCCCGACTCCGACATCTACCACAAGGAGCGTGAGCTATACGGCATCTACCAGGCCAAGAAGGCCATTGTCAAGGAAGACCGCGTCTTTATGGTCGAAGGCTATACCGACGTCATCGCCATGCACCAGGCGGGCATCGAGAATGTGGTGGCCAACAGCGGCACGGCGCTCAGCATCTACCAGATACGCATGCTGCACCGCTTCACGTCGAACATCACCCTGCTCTACGACGGCGATGAGGCCGGCATCCACGCCGCCCTGCGCGGCACCGATATGCTGCTGGCCGAGGGGATGAACGTCAAGGTGCTGCTGCTGCCTGACGGCGACGACCCCGACTCCTTCGCACGGAAGCACAGCACGGAGGAACTGAAGAAATATATCGAGGCCAACCAGACCGACTTCATCACCTTCAAGGCGCGCCTCACCGTGCAGGATGTGGCCGACCCCGTGAAGCGCAGCGAGGGCATAGGCGGCATCGTCAGGAGCATCAGCGTCATACCCGACCAGATACTGCGCTCCACTTACATCTCCGACTTTGCCCAGCGCGTCGGCATCAAGGAGCAGACGCTCATTGCCGAGATGAACAAGTATATCCGCGCCAACCTGGAGGAGAAGGAAAAGGAGCGCCAGCGCGAGGCGGAGCGCAACAACGCCCCTCCCCAATCCCCCCCCTCCCAGGAGGAACCAGAGGAGCCCCCTGTCACACATTCCCCCTCCCCTTTGGAGGGGGCAGGGGGAGGCTTTTCCCCTATGGGGGGAACCGGGGGAGGCTTTTCCCCCGCCCCTTTGGAGGGGGCCAGAGGGAGACTCATCGAGCAGCTCCTCATACGTGAGGTGGTGCGCCACGGCGAAGAAATCATTTTCGAGGGCGTGGAGACCGACGACGGCGGCACCATCTCGCTCTCGGTGGCGCAGTATGTGCACTTCGACCTCTCGCAAGACGGGCTGAAGCTGGCCAACCCCCTCTACCAGCAGATACTGGAAGAGGCCGTACAGCACCAGCAGGAACCGGGGTTCGTGGCCCATAAATACTTCTCGTCGCACCCTGACCCCAACATCAGCCATGCTGCCACCGCCATGCTCTTCGACCGCCACCAACTGGGGGGCCGGTTCCAGATGCAGCCCCGCGAGGACAGCCTGCGCAAGCGCGTGCTCCATCTGATGATGGACTATCGCCTCGCCATCGTCGAGGCCCGCCTCAAGGAGATTCAGACCCAGATGCGCGCCTCATCCGCCGACATCAGCCAGACTCTCGAGCTGATGAAGGAATACAAGGACGTCAAGGAAATCAGAGACACACTGGCCAAGCAACTCGGCAGCGAGCTCTTCCTGTAAGATTCCCCCTGCTCCGTTTCGTTCTGCAAACATTTTTACGTCAAAATGATGGCAGAATGAAATAAAATGATTACCTTTGCGGCAAATTTAAATGCTTACGACTATGCCACAAGTATCTATGACCGTCCGCATGGACTCCCAGTTGAAACAATCGTTCGATGCCCTCTGCCGTGAATTTGGCATGAGCGCCAACACCGCCATAAACGTCTTCGCCAGAGCCGTCGTCGTCTACCGCACGATGAAGGGATTGGAGGCCTTTAATGCCCTGAGGGAGCAAGCGGAGAAAAATGGTCTCCAAGATATGACTTTGGACGAAATCAACGAAGAGATACGACATTACAGAGAAGAAAGGAGACTGGGAGCATGATTTATGCAGTTGTGGACACCAATGTGTTGGTTTCTGCCTTATTGACTCACAACATTGACGCCTCAACGGCAAAGATTGTCCAGGCTTTACTGAAACAGATAATCACGCCTTTGTACAACGAGGAAATCTTAAGTGAATATTCAGAGGTGTTGAAGCGCCCAAAATTCGGTTTCTCCAAACGCACTGTCAATAAATATGTCAATGCCATTAAGAAGTTAGGGCTGCAGGCAGAACGGTTGCACAGTTCCGAGCATTTCCCCGACCCCAAAGACATCGTCTTCTACGAAGTGGCCCTCTCAAAGGAAGATGCCTACTTGGTGACTGGCAACACGAAACATTTTCCGCAGAAGCCCATAGTGGTGACACCTGCCGAAATGGTAGAGATTCTTGCTGAAAACGGACTGCTGGAGTAGTTGACTTGCCTGAATAATGGGAACAAAGAAGAAAGAAGCCATTATGGCTTGTGAGACATTCGATGACCTACTCAACGCGGAGTATGGAGAGCGGGGCACCGCAGAGCGCGAAGATTTTGAGGCCGAGGCCGAGACCTTTTGTTTGGCCGAATGTCTGCGGGAACAGCGTCGGTTGGCTGGCCTCACCCAAGAGCAGTTGGCCGCCAAGATTGGGACAAAGAAGAGCTATATCTCA
>CADACW010000065.1 GCA_902786565.1 uncultured Prevotellaceae bacterium
CTTTCGCTTGTGTCTACCGATTCAGTACGACTACAAAACTACTGTCTACTGTTTCCGATAATGAAGAGAAAAAGTGTCTAGTGAAATCAGTATAAGTCACTGTCCAAACATTCTGCCATTTGTTACGATACTGAACGTTGTGACGTTTTGACTCTGTTCCATCTTCTGTATCATAGCAAAGTGTAAAAGCGCATTTGTTCGCGTCATATAGTGATTCTATCACATCTGGTACATAAAGTGGTGAAGATTGCAATTCTGTCCAATATAGAGGAGCATTCATACCCAATGTGATACATCCATCTTCGCCTTTCAGTACGATATTATCCGTGTAGTCGGAAGGAATGTGAAGTCCTTGCAACTTTGTCATTCCCCAACTATACTCATATATGTCAAGATTGGTTTCTGTCTGAAGATTCCAACCATCAGGAATAAGAATAATAGACTCCTGTCTTCCTAACTGGTTCCCTAATTCATACTTACCATCCTTATTCCTATACAGTAGATGAGGTACACTTATATCAAGATCATCTCCTATATGAGCATATTCTTGATTGTGGAGGAAGAGAGAGATAAAATCTCCGTTCTCACATGGATGTTTGCTAAATACTGGGTAGCGACAGAAATTATTAGCATAATCGAAAGTGTCAACAGCCTGACCATTCTTTCTTACTTGAACTGAAAAGAATCCAATATCGTCAATTCCTTGTTCTTCCAAGAATACTTGCGGAAGACGTTGAAGTCCTTTGACGATATACTTGGTATATATTTTCTTCTCTACAGTATCGATTCTAAATTCCCATGTCAATGAGAATGGATGAAGCTGATGACGACGAACCTTTTCCTGTTTTGCAAGCTCTTTTCTTTCTGCTTCAACTCCAAGAATAAGTTGTTCGCAGTAGTCGTAACATCAATTCGTAGTATTTATCCTGGTCCAAGAAATCCTCATTTGGAGGCGCAGAACTTAATCTTTTGGCATATTCCAATTTTACATCGTGTAGCAAATTGTCCATCGCATCTTGTGTTGGAGATAGCACTCTCAGTCTGCCCCATTTTTCATTATTACCAAGTGGCATCGTTTCTCCTGCCAATATCGGAGTTTGTCTCCATACAGCTTTCCATTGCGGATGCTTATTCAACTCTGTGATTAAACATGCCGCATCCATCCCATTCGTTTTTTGAAATGCTTCATCTACCGTCGGCGGCAACAGTTCAGCCACGGTCTGCAGTTTTTCTACAGTTTTTTGGGGCAAAGTCTGAGGTTGTTCCGTTTGTGGCTGGAATCCATTGAACAGAATCATCCCAATTTGCATATCTGCAAAATCAGGATTACGCATTAGTTTGGTTATTCCATTAGCATGATCACTGTCAATATGAGTAACTATGAGTACATCTATACGTTTGTAAAGTTCATCACGTATATAAGCTTTTATCTCATCTGTCAGTACATTGCAGTCCATCATAATATGAAAACAACTGTTATCCATCTCGTCTTTCATTACGAGAAAGATGCAGTTGCCTGCACCTGATTCAAATGTTTTTATTATAGCTCTCATGTCCTATTCTTATTTGCCTTCTTTACAACTTTTCTTCAATAGAACTTCTAATATGTTATCATTCCAACTCTTTCAGTTCTTCCATTAACCTTCCTAGTTCAGAGTAAGTATAATCTCTACCATCCTTCTGTTTTTCATCCATTGAACGATTGGCATTGGCCATAGCTTTTTCAAGACTACCGCCATTGTGCTCAAAGTAATTGTGTAGTCCTTTGGTCTTGATGAAAAACTCTATCGTCTTCCGATACTCCACACATTGGTTGAGGTCTTTGAGCAATGGCTCTTGTGTCTCGTATGGACGAGAGGTGTAACGGAAATAATAGAGGAAGAATAATTCTGTGCATCGATGAGTTTCAAAGAACTCAACCTCGCAGTAGATGCCTTTCTTTGGTTTGTTGATGGGCTTGGCATACTTTGCCTTTAACTTCTGGTATTGTGAACGCTCAGGCTCCTTGTCCTTCGTGTCCATATCGATGATACAGAAGATATGGTTGTAACCCATTGCCACACCCTCTGCTATCTTGGCATCCAGTTCCTTGATGTTGGTATGCTTCGGATAATCTGGTTTAATGGTCAGACGCTTGAACACGTCGCATAGGGACTTGAAGTAGAAGAATTCCGTTGGCCCCTCGCCCAGGATGAGTGCTGTTTGTCGTAGCTTTCCCATATCAGTCCTCCAGATTTATAAAGATACTTCCCAGTTCTGGTTTGGCACCCAATCGGCCTATGCGGTATGAATTGTAAAGCGAGAGGTTCTTGTGCAAGCCAAAAGAGTCGCCACGAGCATATTCGGACGAAGCTGTCTCTTTGTTCTTCTCAACAAACCACACCACGCCTCTGTTCTCATTAATCATGTCTTGCGACAAGAGGGTAGTTTCCTGACTCGTGATAACCAGCTGCGACTTGTCGGAGTTGAAGATGAAGACATTGAGATAGTAGTACAACAAGTCGTTGTGCAGGTCCTCGCCCAGTTCATCAAGATAGTACACGTGAGGACTTGTTATCAAGTCGTACAAGGCATCTAATATACGGATATACTTCTGAGTACCCTTTGACTGCCATCTGAGGGGAATATCAAAGTCACCATAGTCGGAATGGTTCAAGAAGGTGATGGAATCAGTCGTTGGCTTCAACAGTACGTCTTTCATTTCCTCTGGGATGTTCTCTTTCTGGATGCGCTCGCGGAAATCATTGGGCACAATGCGGTCTTCAACAACAGGACGATATTCTAGAATGTTCAAGTCGGCCTTCTGGAGCATCGTGTTATAGAACTTGCGCTTCTTAGGATTACTGTAGGCTTCTTTCAAGATCTCAACAAGTCCCTTTTCTACATCGCCGTCCACATCGTGATAATTGGCCATAATCCAAGCATGAAGCGTGTTGAATGGAGCTATGTCTTCTTTCAAGGCCGCCTTTCGGCAAACAGACAAAACACTGTGGTTGTTCAAGGTGTTTTCGCGGATGCTCTCCTGCGTCTTTACTTGCAGCTTGAGGCTCGCACCAAATTTGATGTCGGCCTGTACATTCTCGCCCACAAAACTACGCTCATAGAACAGCGATTTGGATTTATTGGGGTAATAGTACAAGGCTTCACTCAGGATGTGCTTGCCGTTGAACTTGACATCGTAATCATATCGGGTGCCATCGGCATAGAATGATACGTGCATTTCTGTTGGCTCATCTTTAGTGAGCACAAATGGAATGCAGCCGCCTATTCCTACGGTTGCATCCGACTTTGGCATGACTAAAAGACGGAACACCTCGTTCATGGCAATCAGCATATTCGACTTACCCGAAGCGTTTGAACCATATAGGATGCCCAACTTATACAAGAACACACCATCTGCAACTTCGGTGACAAGTTCCGAAGATGGTCCCTTGGCCACAAAGCTTAATTCCTGCTTGTCACGAATGGAAAGATAGTTCTTTACCCAAAAATCTCGTATCATATCGCAATATTTTATCTATTATCGTAATTTTGCTACAAAAATACAAATAATATTTTATAAAGGCAGTATATCTATCTCTAATTTTCGTAATTACGATACGTATTTATATATATTTAACTACAAAATAGATGTTGAGATAGCAAATTGACACCTGTTTGTGCTCCGAAGTTGTTATCCGATAGCTCATTTTACCTCTTGCACATCAGCAACACGACAGAATTGGTAGAAGTTCGCGATACCCCTATTGACGTATTCATACGCGCGTAATATAATATGGTCTAATCATCGTCTCTGAACTTACTTATCAAAGCTAGTAGGTTGTCCAAAGTAAAACTGCGACAGACCGTCGCAGTTTAAAATCTCCATCGAAGAAAACATCCACTTTAAGTCATAATAACAACTCAAATTCTGCACATTTTAGTGTTTTTTGTGGTTTAGTAAAGTTAAAAGTGTTAAATCTTCGACGTTTTTATCGCTCACAGAATCTGCGTCCTCACTTTTCTACCGTTTAACAACGAAAGTGCTGATAGATAATTAGTTATAGATACTACGATTGTCCAAGCCTAACCACCATCACTTGTAATATGACAGAGACAATAGATATTGACGAAAGTGTGTTCCTACTTTCAAACAGTAACAAACAGTACGATATCTACAACAACGCCACGCTCTATGTGCCCAAGGGAACAAAGCGGAAGTACTGGGACGCTGCAGGCTGGAGCCGTTTCGAGAATATTGTTGAGATGGAAGAGTCTGTACCCGTTAAAGGCGACGTAAACTGCGACGAAATAGTTGACGTTGCAGATATCTCCACTATCATTAGTGTAATGGCTGGCTCGGAGTCCTGGCCAGCAAGTGCCGCCGATGTAAACGGCGACGGCAAGGTAGACGTTGCCGACATCGCCTCTGTAATCAACGAGATGGTGGTAAGGGCAAGAACAGTTCGACGCTAAGCAAAGAAAATACAATAGAATACGTAAATCTGCCAATTCCCCGTTGCGTCGGATTTGCAATCCGACGAAACAGAATATGAGCATTTGTAATGCGACAAACCAAAGGACAATCTGCCAAGTCTCCGTCCCTCGCCGGAGATTTGGCAGATTTCCTTTAGCTGTATGCAAAAAAGTGAAAAAAGATTTGGAGTGTAACTAAATGTTAGTTACCTTTGCACACAGAAATACAATACTTATGGGAAGAAAGGAAAAACTGAGGGAGCGATTCAAGAAAATGCCGACAGACTTTACGTTTGACGAGATGCTTGCGCTCCTTGAAGGCTACGGATACGAGAGGCGGACTTCAGGCTCTCGCGTGATCTTCAAGAATGGTGATAAGCGCCCCATTATGTTGCATAAGCCACATCCTGGAAACATCGTGAAAGGATATGCAATGAAACAGATTTACGACGATTTGAAAGAGGCAGGTTTTATTAAATAGGAAACAAAGGAGGAAACAAATTATGAATACAATGACTTATAAGGGCTATCTGGGCTCGGTTGCATTTAGCGAGAAGGACAATGTGTTTTTCGGCAAGATAGAGGGCATCAACGGACTGGTGAACTTTGAAGGTGAAAGTGTGCAAGAACTGACTGCCGCCTTCCATGAGGCTGTGGACGACTATCTGGCCTATTGCAAGGACGAGGGCATAGAGCCAGACAAAAGTTATACAGGGGTGTTGAACGTCAGGCTGACGCCAACTGTCCACCGTCAGATTGCCATGCTCGCCCGCCAGGCAGGTCTCACGCTCAACGCCTACATCAAAGAAACGCTGGAAGAAATAATCGAAGAAGCTGTTGTGGTATAAACCACCTCTCCCGTTGCGTCCCGTTGCCCCCGTTGCGTCGGATTTGCCGCTCGGCATCCCGAAGGGTGACGCTTGGCTTGTCCAAGAATCTGACGCAACGGGATATAAGCATTTGCAATGCGCTAACTAAGATAAACTCTGCCAAGTCGGCGGCTGTGGCCGCTGACTTGGCAGAGTTTGTGCAGGGGGCATACGGTGGGGGGATTACATGTCCTCCCAGGTGTCGAGGTAGGTGACGTGGGTGACGAGGTACTCGTCTACGCCGTGCTTGCCGTCGGCGCCGCCTATGCCGCTCTTCTTCACGCCGGCATGGAAGCCCTGTATGGCCTCGAAGTGTTCGCGGTTGATGTAGGTCTCGCCAAACTCCAGTTCGCGGCAGGCCTTGACGGCCACGTTCAGGTCTTTGGTGAAGATTGAGCTGGCCAGGCCGTACTCGCAGTCGTTGGCCATCTGGATGACCTGGTCGAGGGTGCCAAACTCTACGAGCGGGATGACGGGCCCGAAGGTCTCCTCGTGTATGATGTCCATGTCCTGGCGGCAGTCGTCGAGCACGGTGGCGGCGTAGAAGTAGCCTTTCTCCCCCACCCTGTGCCCGCCGCACAGCAGCTTGGCGCCCTGCTTGATGGCGCGCTCCACCTTCTCGGTGACGCTCTCCAGAGCGCGCTGCTCCACCAGCGGTCCCATGTCTACGGAGTCGTCCTTGCAGGGGTCGCCCACCTTGACGGCGCTCATCTTCTTGACCAGTATGTCGGTGAATGCCTTCTTCACCTCCTTCTGCACGTAGACGCGCTCGGCGTTGTTGCATATCTGGCCGTTGTTGCCTATGCGGCTGTCTACTATCCACTGTGCGGCACGCTCCAGGTCGGCATCCTTCATGACGATGGCCGGTGCCTTTCCGCCCAGTTCCAGGCTGACCTTGGTGATGTTTTTCGAGGCGGCGGCCATGATGCTCTCGCCGGCGCTTACCGAGCCTGTGACGCTGACAATGTCAATTTTTGGCGAGCCGGCCATCTCGTTGCCGATGACGCTGCCCTTGCCCGTGACGATGTTGATGACGCCGGCAGGCAGACCCACCTCGTCGACCACACGGGCAAACTCGGTGCAGTTCTCCGGTGTGAGCTGCGAGGGCTTGATGACGATGGTGCACCCGGCAATGAGGGCAGCACCAGCCTTGCGGGCAATGAGGAAGAAGGGGAAGTTCCAAGGCAGTATGCCGGCCACGACGCCAATGGGCTTCTTCGTCAGCAGGATGGTCTCGTTGGGGCGGTCGCTGGGTATGATTTCGCCCTCGATGTGGCGGGCGAAGCTGGCCATATACTCAAAGTAGCTGATGGTGGCGCCCACCTCGATGGCGGCCCATCCGCGGGTCTTTCCCTGCTCGCGCATGATGATTTCGGTGAATTCCTTCTCGCGCTTCTTGATGCCGTCGGCAATCTTCAGCAGATATTGGGCGCGCTCTATGGCGGGCGTCTTGGCCCAAGCCTTCTGGGCGGTGCGTGCGGCGTCGAGGGCGCGGTTCACGTCCTCTATGGTGCCTTCGGGCTGACGGCTTATTACTTCCTCGGTCGAGGGGTTCAACACATTAATCCACTTGCCATTCGAGCTATTGCAGAACTGGCCGTTGATGTACATCTGAAGGTCTTTCATACGTGTATTGGTTTTTAGTTAGTTGGTTAGGAAAACTGACCGCAAAGATACGAAAAGAATTTGAATCTCCAACACATTTGTCTCATTTTTTGATTAATTAATAAATGAAGCCCCTTTTCAGCCTCTTAAATCTTTACAAATCCGGGGGCTGTCCGGAAGTCGCCCAAAAGGGGTCTCAGAGATAAGTGCCACTTATCTCGGGGATAAGTGCCTTTTATCTCGGAGATAAGTGGCACTTATCTCTGAGGGGGGGGTAAAGGGGCCTGTTGGCGGGGGTGGTTCGGACGTGTCATTTCCGCTTACATTTTTGCGGGCCCGGCTGAGGGGCAATTGCAATATTTCCAAGCATATTTTTTGGTCAGTTCGCACCATTTTATTACCTTTGCATCCAAAATTGAAGAAATAATGAAGATGATGAAACGACTGACCACGCTTGTAGTGCTGATGGCGGCCCTGAACGCCACGGCACAAACCGCACGTAAATTCACTGTGAACATCACCCCCGACGGCAAGGCCAACATGGTGGCCTATCTGCCGGAGAAGCCCACGGGCCGGGCCATCGTAGACTGTCCGGGCGGCGGCTACCAGCACCTGGCCACCCAGCACGAAGGCCACGACTGGGCCCCCTGGTTCAACCGCCAGGGCATTGCCTTCTTCGTGCTGACCTACCGCATGCCGAAGGGCGACCGCACCATCCCCATCGGCGACGCCCAGCAGGCACTGCGCACCGTGCGCGACTCGGCCGCCGTATGGGGCATCAACCCCTTCGACGTGGGCATTATGGGCTTTTCGGCCGGCGGCCATCTGGCATCGGCCGTCTCCACCCATAGCGACCTGGACTGCCGCCCCAACTTCTCCATCCTCTTCTACCCCGTCATCTCCATGGACCAGCGCGAGGGCCACAAGGGGTCGGCGGTGAACTTCCTGGGCGAGCAGGGCGTGAAGGACGAGCGACTGGTCAAGGAATGGGGCAGCCACCACGCCGTGCGCAGCCACCTGACGCCGCCCGCCATCATACTGACGGCCAGCGACGACCGCACCGTGCCCGTGGTGACCAACGCCATACCCTACTACACGGCCATGCGCCGCGCCGGCAACTTCTGCTCGCTCTACGTCTACCCCACGGGGGGCCACGGATTCGGATTCCGCGACACGTGGACCTACCACGACCAGATGCTCACCGACCTGCAGACATGGCTCAAGACGCTGAAAGCCCCGCGCCAGGACGCCCTGCGCGTGGCCTGCATCGGCAACAGCATCACCCACGGCTCGGGCATAGACATGCAGGAGCAGAACGGATATCCCGCCCAGTTGCAGCGCCTGCTGGGCAGCGACTACTATGTGCGCAACTTCGGCGTGGGCGGCAGGACCATGCTGCAGAAGGGCGACCACCCCTACATGATAGAGCAGGCCTGGCGCGACGCCCAGCAGTTCCGCCCCGACATCGTGGTCATCAAACTGGGCACCAACGACTCGAAAGACTACAACTGGAATGCCCACAAGCAGGACTTCGAGGCCGACATGCAGGCCATGATCGACACGCTTAGGGGAGAGGTGAGAGGTCGCCACAAGTCTCGGAAGAAGGCTCTCACCTCTCACCCCTCACCCCTCACCCCCAAAATATTCCTCTGCTCGCCCATCAAGCCCTTCCGCGACAAGTGGGGCATCACCGACTCGGTCATCGTCAACGAGGTGATTCCCGCCATCCAGCGCGTGGCCCAGAAGAACGGCCTGCACTTCATAGACCTGCACCCCGTGGTGACCGATGCCGCCGACATGACCAGCGACATGATTCACCCCAACGACAAGGGAGCCGCCAAAATGGCCAAAGCCGTGGGCGAAGCCATCAAGAGAACTACTAAACCATAACTACAATGAAGAAGCTACTACTTGCCATTTCACTGCTCATGAGCCAGGCCACACTCACTATGGCCCAGCTGCCAACAGCCATTGCCAAGGACCGCGGCCTGTGGGGGTCCATTGCCACCGACCCATCAAGCGGCGCCATCTCGCTGGGCGACTACAAAAACGCCAACAACAAGATTTTGATGACGTGGCGCATGCTGCCGGGCGATACCGACACCACCGCCTTCAACCTGTGGCGCAGCACCAACGGCGGCACCAGCTGGTCGTGCGTGAACGACGCCCTCAAGACGGGCAGAAAGGGCATACGCGCCACCAACTATGCCCTGGCCCCCGGCACGGCTAAGAAGGACCAGATGTTCCGGCTGACCCTGGCCGACCCCACGAAGAAGGGGGCCGACATGACCTGCGACGACTACATCGGCGAGTTCACCATGTCGTATGAGAACCAAATCAAGCCCAAGCTGCCCTACATCGAAATTCCCCTGCAGCCGACCGACGACTGCTCAGACTATCCCAGCGAGTTCAAGTATCAGGCCAACGACTGCTCCGTGGGCGACCTGGACGGCGACGGGCAGATGGAAATCGTGGTGAAGCGACTGCTGACCTACTATAACGCTGACGGCACCGTCAAGGGCACCAGCGAGGGCGCCGGCGACAGCGACAAGCGCGCCCGCCACATTGCCGTCTTCGACGCCTACAAGCTGGACGGCACTTTCCTCTGGCGCGTCAAGTCAGGCCCCAACATCATTGCGGGCAACAGCATCAACTTTGCCGTGGCCGACCTGGACGGCGACGGCTGCGCCGAGGTGGTGACCAAGACGGGCGAGGGCACCGTCTTCGGCGATGGCTACGAGATTCCCGACACCGACGGCGACGGCAAGGTGGACTACCGCGACGTGTGGCCCGCCGGCCACTACACCGGCGACGGCCCGAAGGGCTACGGAGGGCCGGAGTTCTTCAGCGTGATCGACGGCAAGACGGGCCGCGAGCTGGCCCGCGCCAACTTCATCTGCCGCGGCAAGGAGGGCGAGACGCCCACCGAACTGGCCAAGAACTGGGAGGCCAACGACTGGAAGTGGGACCCCCGCACGAAGAAATACCAGTGGAAACTGGCCAACTCGCTCCGCCTGGGCGTGGCCAAGTTCCAGCAGGGACGGGGCATGCAGGTGTTTCTGGGCCGCGGCGTCTACGGGCGCACCATCGTAGAGGGCTGGCAGTATGACCCCAAGCCCACCAGCGACTTCTATGTGCACCCCACCATCAAGTCGCCCGAGACCAAGGAGTTTGCCGGCACGCTGACCCGCCTGTGGAAGATTGACACCGACGCCGCCGGGGGCAAGGACGCGAACAAGGACGGCAAGCCCTACGCGGACTATGCAGGGCAGGGCAACCATGCCTTCAACGTGGCCGACCTGGACGGCGACGGACTGGACGAGGTGATGTACGGCTCGTGTGCCTGGGACAACGACGGCACCGGCCTCTGGACCACCGGCCTGGGCCATGGCGACGCCAACCACGTGGGCGTGTTCCAGCAGGGCTACGAGGGCCTGCAGGTGTACCACTGTCTGGAGAACGGCAAGACCGAGGTGGCCCTGCACCACGGCAAGACGGGCAAGACCATCTGGAGCATCGTGGCCGCCGCCGACAACGACCAAGGCCGCTGTATGGTGGCCGACGTAGACCCCACATCGCCGGGTTGCGAATTCTGGAAATACGGCAACGAGCTGTACACCCAGAACGGCAAGGAACTGAAGAACGACGACGGCACGCGCAAGAAGGAGACGTCGGCCAATGCCGGCATCTGGTTCGACGGCTACCTGAACCGCCAGATGATCAACGAGGGCATCATCAACAGCTTCAGCCATGGCCGCACGTTCACCATCTACCGCTACGACATTGCATTCATCAACTCGACCAAGTCGAACCCCGGCTGGTATGGCGACATGGTGGGCGACTGGCGCGAAGAGGTCATCGTGCCCGACGCCACGAAGCTGAATAGCCTGAAAGTCTTTTCCACCTGGTATCCCACGGAACACCGCATCCCCTGGCTCATGCTCGACCACACCTACTTCATGCAGTGCATACACGAGCAGGTGGGCTACAACCAGCCTACCAACGTGGGCTTCTACATGGGCAGCGAGATGACCGACGAAGAGATATGGGAAGCCTTCGCAAAGGCCAACCCCAGCGTTGAGCCACAAGTGAAGAAGGGCGACGTCAATGGCGACAATGTGGTTGACGTGGCCGACATCGCCGCCATCATATCGGTCATGGCCAACGAGGCCATGAAAAGCGTGTACCCCAATGCCGACGTGAACGGCGACAGCGGGGTGGATGTGGCCGACATTGCCACGGCGATTTCCATCATGTCAGGAAACCTTTAAGACAACACGAACAGATAAACTATGGATGAACAACTGAAACAAATTGGCGAGCGTCTGCGCGGTCTGCGCGACGTGCTCGACATCCCCGTGGCCGACATAGCCCGCCTGTGCGGCATCAGCGAGGAACAGTATGAAAAGATGGAGAGCGGCGACGGCGAGCTCTCAGTGGCCAACCTGCAGAAGATAGCCAAGGAATACGGCGTGTCGCTCGACGTGCTGATGTTTGGCGAAGAGCCGCACATGCGCCACTACTTCCTCACCCGGAAGGGGCAGGGCCTGCATGTGGAGCGGCGCAAAGCCTACAACTACGAGAGTCTGGCCAGCGGCTTCCGCGGGCGAAAGGCCGACCCCTTCATCGTCACCGTGGAGCCTAAGCCGGCCGACGCTCCCAAGGAGATGAACTCGCACGCCGGACAGGAGTTCAACATGGTGCTCGAAGGAGAGATGGAACTGACCATCGGCGAGAAAACACTCACCCTGAAAGAGGGCGACAGCATCTACTTCGACGCCACGCAACCACACGGCATGCGCACGCTGAACGGAAAGCAAGTGCGATTCCTCGCCATCATATTCTGACGACACCATTATTATATATATACTAAACTGGACGTATGGTAGAAAGATTTTTAAAGCAGACGAAGTTTACGTCTGTCGAGGATTACAACAAGAACCTGGAGTTCATCATTCCAGAAAACTTCAACTTCGCCTACGACGTGATGGACGCGTGGGCCGAGGAGAAACCCGAGGGGCTGGCCATTCTGTGGACCAACGACCAGGGCGAAGAGATACGCACCACCTTCAGCCAGCTGAAAGCGCAGACCGACCAGGCAGCCAGCTACCTGACCACACTGGGCATAGGGAAGGACGACCCCGTGATGCTCATACTGAAGCGCCGCTACGAGTGGTGGGTGGTGATGCTGGCCCTCTGCAAGATTGGGGCAATAGTGATACCGGCCACGCACATGCTAACAAAGCACGACATCGTGTACCGCAACACAAGGGCCAGCGTCAAGGCCATCATCTGCGTGGACGACCCCTACGTGGTGAGCCAGATACAGGCCGCCATGCCTGACAGCCCCACGGTGAAGCAGTATATAGCCATAGCCGACCACGGCAAGCCCATTCCCGAGGGTTTCCACGACTGGCAGTCGGAGTGGCAGAAGGCGCCACCGTTTGTCAGGCCCGCCTTCGTCAACACCAACGACGACACGATGCTGATGTACTTCACCAGCGGCACCTCGGGCGAGCCGAAGATGGTGGCCCACGACTATCTCTACGCCTTGGGCCATCTGACCACCGGCGTCTTCTGGCACAATCTGCACGAGGGCTCGCTCCACCTGACCGTGGCCGACACGGGATGGGGCAAGGCCGTCTGGGGCAAGTTCTACGGCCAGTGGTTCGCCGGAGCCACAGTGTTTGTCTTCGACCACGAGAAGTTCAACGCCGACACACTGCTCAGGCAGATGGAGAAGTACCGCGTGACGAGTTTCTGCGCACCGCCCACCATCTACCGCTTCATGATTCGCGAAGACTTGTCAAAGTACGACCTCTCGGCCCTGGAATACTGCTGCACGGCAGGCGAGGCCCTGAACCCCGCCGTCTTTGAAAAGTTCAAGGAGAAGACCGGCATACAGATGATGGAGGGCTTCGGACAGACGGAGACCACGATGACGCTGGGCACCTTCCCCTGGATGACGCCGAAGCCCGGCTCGATGGGCATACCCAACGCCCAGTACGACATTGACCTGATACGCGCCGACGGCACACCATGCGAGGACGGTGAGAAGGGAGAAATCGTGATCAGAGTTCAGAACAAGCCCATCGGCCTCTTCAAGGGCTACTACCGCGACGACGAGAAGACCCGCGAGGCCTGGCACGACGGCCTGTACCACACGGGCGACATGGCCTGGCGCGACGAGGACGGCTACTACTGGTTTGAGGGCCGCATAGACGACGTCATCAAGTCGAGCGGCTACCGCATAGGCCCGTTTGAGGTGGAGAGCGCCCTGATGACCCACCCCGCCGTGGTGGAATGTGCCATCACCGGCGTGCCCGACGACATACGCGGCATGGTGGTCAAGGCCACCATCGTGCTGGGCAAGGAGTGGAAAGACAAAGCCGGCGACGAACTGGTGAAGGAGCTGCAGCAACAC
This sequence comes from uncultured Prevotellaceae bacterium, assembly GCA_902786565.1. GTDB lineage: Bacteria > Bacteroidota > Bacteroidia > Bacteroidales > Bacteroidaceae > Prevotella. The sequence continues at coordinate 13,354 of CADACW010000065.1, forward strand.
GTGAAACGAGTGACAGCTCCCTACAAATATCCCCGAATCATCGAATTTGTAGAAGAGCTGCCTAAGACTATCAGCGGAAAAATCCGCCGTGTAGAAATCCGAGAGAAGGACAGCAAGAAGTAGCGCTTGCCAACTCTCTCTCACTCTTAACTATGGGCGGCCTTCCTCGCGGGAGGCCGCTGCCATTGCTGAGATAACGGCCGCAATGTCGGCCACATCGGCACGCCCGTCGGCATTGGCGTCGACGGCATCGAGCGTAAGGACTGAGGTGCCCGACATATAGGAGATGATGGCCGCAATGTCAGCCACATCCACCTGGCCGTCGACGTTCACGTCGCAAGCCATCGTGGCTGGGCCTGCCTTCGGCACGAGATAGGCGGCACGCACACTGGCTCTTTCGCTCCAGTCGACCTTCAGCACATGCAAATGGACAAAGTCGTCCACGCGGGTCTTGCCCTCGTTGGTGGCAGCAAGGCACAGGTCTTCCAGCGGCAGCACAATGGCGCCAAGGTCGGCATCCCAATAGTTGTCCCACTCGTTGAAGGAGACCACAATCTGCTTGTAGGGCCCGTGGTCGGTCAGACGGTTGGCCAGTATGCGCACACCGCCGCCACTGCCCCGGAGCACCAGACTCTCATAGGCCGTGAGGTCGGCGTATCTGTTCCACTCCACATTGCCGAAGCCGGCAATTGCCGTTCCGCCGCTGGCATTGTAGCCCATGTTCCAGTCTACATTGACGTTGTTGTTGAGCGGCTGCGAGTCTTTGGCGTTGCCGTCCCACAGGTGGAACATCTGCGCAGTCAGGCGCTCCCAGTTGTCGGGCGCCTCAAAGTCGTCAATGTCTACATAGCCCACAATCTGGCTGAGCACATTGTCTGAACGATAGGGGAAATACTGGTTGAGCAGCCGCTTGCGCTCGGTCATATACTGGTTGTCTACGGTGTAGAGTTGGCCCTGTGAGGTGTACTTGTGCACGTCGCGGCGATAGTCGCCCCAGCGGGCGGCCTCGGCGTAGAGGGCTTTGGAGATGACGTTGTAGAGGCTGTCCCACACCTCGACCACGCTGGTCTGGCCCAGGGGGCCGTCTTCGGCAAAGACCACCTTGGCCCGGCGCAGATAGCGGCGGGCAAAGTCATCGTTGTGAAGCAGATTCTGGAAAATGCCTGTGGGGAACGACGAGCCGTTGTTCTTCGACAGCACGTTTTCATTCACATTCTCCTGGATTATCTCCGAGTCCCAGCAGAGGAAGCGGAAGCCCTGGCTGTCAGCACCACGACGGCGCAGGGCGTACCAGTTGTGGTGGTCCCAGTCGGTGTTGCCGCCATACTGGTTGATGAGCATATAGTCGATGAAATTGTCGATGTCGAGGAGCGAGTCCTGCAACTGCTGATAGGCATCGGCAGGCGTGACGCTGCCGCTGGCTCCTCCGACGATGGCGGCCAGACGGGTCATCTGGTTCCAGGCGTCGATGGTGCCCTCGGTAGCCTCGAGGTGATTGCCGCCGTCTTCCTCGATCTTGATGACGTCGATATCGCTCTTCTTGCCACCCAGACGGTCTTTGCCAAACTGGTCGTCGACGCGCTCGGCCAAATTGTACAGGCCCCAGTACATGCCGTTGATGAACAGGTTGACGTAGAGGGCGTTCACGCTGGTGCGGCCCATGCGCCGCTGCATACGGCGGGCCCACACGTCGCGGGTGTACTGGGCTTTCTTGCGGTTGCCCTCGTCCCAGTGCTGCCAGGCATTGCCGAAGTGGCAGCGCAGCACCAACTGGTCGAACTTCTCCGACTCGTTGTTGCTGAAGAGCGGGTACTTGAGCGACTTGGCCCCATACTGCTCTTTGAACACCAGACGGAAGGAGTGCTTGGGATTCTTTTCGGCCAGACGCCCGTGGCCGCCATGCAGGCGCAGGCCGCAGGTGGTGGAGAAATCGATGGCAGGCGTTTCCGTGCCCTCAAACATCTCCACGCTGGCAGGGCGTGTCCATCCATGGCCTGTGGCATCGCCCACCGGCGGACCGGTGAAGATGTAGATGCCGCCACGCACAGAGTCGTTCTCATGGCTGAACAGATTGTTGCGGTCGGTGACGATGCTCACCACGGGGAGCGACTTCAGACCCTCGATGATCTTGGGCCGCAAGGTTGCATCGCCCGTCATCTCGGGATCCATCTCGTAGTCGGCCTGAGCCGTGCCGCTGATGGTGGTGTAGCTTCCCCACTTGGTGGGATAGCCGGCCGGCGTGTTGCTCTGCTTCAGGATATCGACCACAAAGAGATAGGTGGCCGTGGTCACTGGCGAGACACAAGTGGTGCCCTCGAAAGCGGCAGCCCTGACGATGGTGGTAGAGCTGACGTTGAGGGGAGCGGTGTAGAGAGTGCTGGCGGCAGTCGGCTCACTGGCGTCGAGCGTATAGTGGATGGCCTGACCGGCAGGCGAAGTGATGACCAGCTGGAAAGGCTGCTCGCAGAAGCCATGCTGCCGACTGAAAACGGGCTGCTGGGCCTGTGCCCGCCACGGGGCGAGGACACAGGCCAGCAGGACTATGAAGAAAAAAAGATGTCTGCGATTCATAAGTTTTATTGGTCAAGCCTCCTGGAAGCTTCAGCCATAGCGGAAATGACGGTTGCGATGTCGGCCACATCAGCCCTGCCGTCATCATTTGTGTCGACGGCATCGAGAGTGTAAGTGGAATTGCCGGTCATATAGGAAATAATAGCCGAGATGTCGGCCACGTCGACAGCACCGTCGCCATTCACATCACAAGGCAAGAGCGGTTCAACCTGCTTGAGACTGCACTCCAGGAGCAAGAACTCCTCGAAACCGCCAGAGGGACAGGTGAAACTGATGACATACTTGCCGTCGGCAGGAACGGAGAACTCCAATTTGCGGAGCGTGGCCGAAGCGACGCTGGCCGAAGTGCTGCCATTGGCGTTGGGGGCAGCAGTCAGTGTGGTAGTGGTGGCAATGGAAGCGCCAGTAGAGGCATTGAGGATGCTCAACTTGTACTTGGGCGTGCCCTTCCAGGCGGCCATGGCGTATGACAAGATATAGTCGCCCTTCTCCAGCGTGAGCGGATAGGCAGACTGACGGCCATACTCGCACGACTGCTCGCGCCAGTAGAGGCCCTTGCCCTGATAGCCGTTGAAGCCAACCATGGTGCGGGCACCTGAACTATAGGTGTTGGGATATTCGTGCACCTCGTTGCTGCCCTGCGTGCAACGCCAGCCAGTGGGGATGGCACCGCCGATGACGTTCTGGAAGTCGAGCTTGGCCAAAACACCGGTCTCCACAAAGACGGGCACCAGCGTGACATTGTCGTCGGGCATAATGAAGGTCAGGGTGGAGTTCTTGGCGTCGAGGGTCGAGAGACTGATGGTCTTGCCCTGCGTATAGAAAACGCTGTTCACCACTTTCAGTTCGGACAACTGGAATCCGCGCTCGGCATTGATCTTGAGCGTCACGGTGTCGCCCTCGGCAGCTTCGCTGACATTGGGGGTCAAGGTGCCGTTCTTGTCGCTGCGCACGGTGATGAGGAACTTCTCGGCAGGCATTCCGGCAGGCATATAGATGATTTGGTCGATGGTGAGCCCTGTGCCGCCGGTATTGGTGATGACCAAGTTGTTGGTGCCTTGGTTGAGCCGGGCTGAGACTTTCGCCTTCTGCCAGTCGTTCTTGGCCACCTTCTTGCAGGAGACCCTGTTTTCTGTACCGTTGACCGTCAAAGACAGGTCGCCAGCCTTCGATGTGTTGCAGTAGCGCACGTAGATGTCATAGTCGCCACCCTGCTGCAGGGTCAGCTGATGGCGCAGTGCAGCTGCGGTATTGGTGCCCATCTCCACATAGCCCATGGCGGAGAAGTCGGAGTAGTCCTGTGCCCACCAGCCAGAATGGGTCAGAGCCACGCTCTTCACATTCTTGTAGTCCATATTCTCAGCCTCGATGATAATGAGGCATACCAGTGGCTCTGGCTGCTTGGGCAGAGGCAGGGCCTCATAGGGCAGCGTGTCGGTCAGGCGGTCGGTGGCATCGCCTTCACACTGGATGGTCAGGTCAAGCGGTCCCCAGTGCTTCACATTGACGATGTAAATGCCATTGGCCTCGTCGTATTTCTTGATAATGGATGCGCTGCCTATACCGTGCTTCGAAAGTTTGGTTGTGGGCAGGCTCTTGACGCCAACGATGGTGATAGTGTCGGTCTGCAGGGTGGTAGAGTCGCTACGGAAGTTGTTCAGATAGAACTCGATGCGGTCGGCATATTCACGTATGTGTCCGCTGGACAGCTTGGCATAGGTCAGTTTCAGGGTATCGCAAGTATTGTAGAGCAGAGGGATTTCGGCCTTGGCTTGCTTCTTGCTGTTCAGATAGGTATAGGGGGTATAGGTGACGAGGTGGTTGCGGTAGCGGTTTACGAAGAGGTCGCCCTTCGACACTTCGGGATACTGCTTGTTGAACTCGTTGACTTTTGAAGTCTGCGAGACGCTGGCGTATGATGATTTCTTCTTCTTCACGGCAATGCCCTTTGCCACATCGTCGTAGAAGCCGATGACGAGGGGAATGGTGCCGTAGCGGCCCGACTTCTTGAAGTAGCACAGGTTGTCCATCCACTGGCCATTGCCTTTGTTGAAGGGGTCGGTCTGCTTGTATAGGCCGTCGTAGAGGCTGCCCCATGCAGCATACTTGTTCTCGTCGTTGCCGCTGCTCACATCGTTCTGAACGGCAATCTTGATGTTGCCCACCACCTCTTCGCGGGTGGGGATGTAGAGATGGCCGTTGATGATTTGGCGGAACATGTCCAGCCACACGCCGCGGAAGTTGGGGAAAGTGCCCCAGTTGCGGCGGGTGTAGCCGTCGACGGTAGAATTGTTCAGGTTCTGGAAGTCTTCAGTCCAGATGAGTTCCGGCCCGTCCCACACGGCACCGCCATTGACGCAGCTCTGCTCCATCACGGTACCGATGCCGGCAGCACCGGGATATTTCTTGCCATTGTCTTTGCCAAGGACAGCCTCAAGGGCTCCGTTCCAGCCGCAGTTGTCGTAGCGCACGCCATAGTTCTTGGCCAGTCCGCTGACGAAGGGGCCCCACGTCACACTCTCGTTGGCATACCAGCAACTGCTGGTGGTGTACTTGTACAGCCAAACGCAGGCTTCGGGATAGTCCTTACAGGCCTGTAGCAACTTGGTGTTGCGCTTCATCATGCCCATAGGGTTCAAGGCATGGCTCCAGATGTTGCCACAGAACGAGATGGTGAGGAATCCGCCATACTGGTGGTGCATAGGCACAAGCTTGGCAAACAGGGCAATGCGCGATGCCTGCGTGCTCGAGCTCTCATCGCCAGCCTCGTCGAAGCCCCAGAACTGCTCGGCGTAGTTCCAGCCCAGGAAATTGGGATAGGTCTTGAAGAAATACTCAAAGGTCTCCATATCGTCGTCTTGGATATGGGTGTGGCCACCGCTGGCAGGCTGACAGGTGAACCACATATTGTTGGCCTGGCAGACCGATGCCCACGACTTGTAGGTGCGCACGGCACAGCGGGGCATGCGGTACATATTGGTTTCGGTGTCATAGCCACACGAAAGCGAGAGATTCATACAGACATAGGGCTTGACATCGTCGGGAATAAGGTCGATGATTTTCTGTGGGTCGGCAGAGTTCCACACGTCGATATGGACAAGCCACAACGGGTGCTGAGAGTCAATGGGTCGGCGCTCCTGAGCCGATGACGAAAGGGTGGCACCGAGCATCAACAGCGCCACAGCGAGTTTGCGGAAGAAATGTCTCATACTTGTTTCTTTGTAATACTTATATTAGTTTTTACGCTGCAAAGGTACAAAAAATATCCCGAAATATCTTTTCACACAGGTAACAATTCTTTCCGCATACGTATCTTAATAATAGTATGACTATACAGACACAAGACACGGATGCCTGCGGGGCACCCGTGTCTTGTCAATATTTATAAGATAGTTGTGTCTTACTTCACAATCATCTTCTTGCCGTCCTGGATGAGCAGACCCTTGGCCTGACCATTCACACGCTGGCCGCTCAGGTTGTAGACTGCGCTCTTGCTGCCAGCAACCTTGACATCCTGGATGCCG
>CADACW010000066.1 GCA_902786565.1 uncultured Prevotellaceae bacterium
ATGCTCTTCTATGCCACCAACAGAGCATTGGCGGACATTGGAAATGGACTGCGTATCAATTATGTAAAACATGCTGCTTAATTTTGATTATCTACTTAAAGAAATAATGTATAGAGTTTGGCACAGCAGCGAAGGATTTGCTGATTACATCATAGCTCACACTTGCCTACAGAGCAGAGAGGTTGTGAAGGCGATGCTTTATGAAAGCGACGCAAACAAGCCTCACCATTTCCACACTATGCCCGACCATATCAAGCAGATACTCTATTTAGACGCTCCCGACATCATTGTTGAGTATGATACGGAACCCATCTTTAGCATAGAGGAGTCGAAGGAGGCGGGTACTGGGCATAATGTCTTTCAACGATTTGCACGCTTGGCCGCTTCGGTTGAAAACAATGTTCCGGCCTTGTACCTTTATCCCGAGGCAGTCATTATAAGTCGCAACAACGATACTGAACAAACAGTAAGGTGGGACAAAATCAATCCATTAGTATTTCGTGGACTGTCATCAATCATGAACATTTATGGCATACCAGCCCTCATGTTCTATTATCCCACAGACTTCCGTGATGTGCCAAATGCAATTCATTCAAGCCTTATCAGACGTAAGGGAATCCGTTATGATTCCGATGCTAACTACAGAGACTGCCCTGACAGTTCTGACGCTCAAATGCAGCGGATGTTTGCCATCATCAACGACATTGTTTCGACTGTAGAGAGGTATGGTGTCATCATGGCCAGAGAGAAACTGATGGGGCTGCGCAACATTCAAGACCAGCGTGCTTGGATGGAAGGAGAATTTGTGACTAAAGGTGGAAACGAAGCCATGTCACCACTCACGGCGACAACGACAGTATCCACCTCATATCTCATCAACCACCTCAGACGGTACGAGGAACGTACTTACCACATTGGGGAACTTTTGCGAAGCAGGCCTCAGACCGTCATCTATCAGGTGAACGCCGCCTTTAGGGGAGATCCTTATGCCGGTATCTTGGCGGCTATCGACTATCTGAAATGCCGGGAGGGCAAAACTTTTGAGGAACGACGGTACAATCTGGTAATGTGCTGGGGAAAGTTGACCGTTGATGATGACCACCAGACTATTGTTATTGAGAGTGACAACTGTTCTGTCAACGATTTTGTTTCAGAGGTCAAAGCATGCAACGACAAGAACCTCCTGGTGAAGAACTACGATGAACTAAGAGCCGGCGAAGTGCCGCGCTACTATATGCAGGTGCGCTATGGCTCTATGTTTTCAAAGATTAAGCATATCAGGGTGTTTTCCTATTTTGCTGATGCCATCCTGTTTAAAGACGGAGCACTATGGAGAGACGCATGACAGAAGAACAGGTAACAAAAGCCATCATTCGGTGGCTTGAGGCTGCTGGATGGGAAATCCTATCGTTTGACTATCCTCAGAGTGGCACAGGACGTGTTCTGCACCCAGCCTTTTCAACGTCTAAGACTGAGGGAAGCATTATTCCCGATATTATTGCCCACAAGGATTCTACACTTGTCTTCTTTGAGAACAAGTCACGATACACGTATAGTGATTTCGAAAAAGTAGAACGCTTACGCCATACTGATGCATACGACCAAGACATCGCCTTACTGGCAGAAAACCGCCATTTCGGAAGAACCTTCTATGGGATTGGCTTTCAATATGGGCAGCATCTGACTGAAAAGTCGAGGAAATCTTGGCCAATGGCCGACTTTGTCTTGACAGTCGGCGATGACTTTAGCATTACGCCGCAATACGACCCTCATCACATATTTGGATAATATTTTTATTTTGTTTGAGAATATGAAAAAGTTTTATTCGCTTTACTTGTTATTCGTATTTTGCCCACTGTTCTGCTGCTCCGCACTGGCCCAGCAGCTCACGGTCAACGTGGACTCGGTGGGACAGTTGGCGGCACAGCTGCCCGACAGCATCCGCTACACGATGGAGGAGCTGAAAGTGTGCGGCCCGCTGAACGGGGCCGACCTGAAGATTGTGCAGCAGATAGCCAACCGGAACAAGGCGAAGAAGGCCGGCGAGGTGGTGCTGACCGCCATCGACCTCTCCGAAATCACCATCGTAGAGGGCAAGGGCGTCACGGTGACCAAGAGCGACCGTCTGCCGGGAGCATTCTTCTCAGGCTGCAAGTCGCTGCAGCGCGTGGTGCTGCCCGAAGTGTCGGCAGCCGTGAGCCGCAGCTGCTTCTCGGGCTGCAGCAGCCTGAAGGAGGTGACCATCCCTGAGAGCGTCATCCTGATTGACGACAATGCCTTTGCCAACTGCACCGGCCTGGAGGAGCTGAAGCTGCCCCAGCGGCTGACCGAGATAGGCAAGGGGGCCTTCAGCGACTGCACCGCCCTGCATCAGATAGAGATTCCGGAGACGGTGGGCAATATTGAGGCCTCGGCCTTCAACAACTGCAAGCAGCTGGAGCGCGTGACGTTCAACGGCAGGGTGCCCTACATTTCCAGCAGTCTCTTTGCCAATTGCGAGCGACTGGAGGAGATTGTGCTGCCCGCCACGGTGAAGGCCATCGGCAGCGACGCCTTCAAGAAGTGCATCGCCCTGCAGCGCGTGGAGTCCAGCGAGCCCGTGGGCGAGATAGGCAACAGTGCCTTCGAGGGTTGCACCTCGCTGCAGACCATCGACCTGAGCCGCGCCGCCACCATCGGCAGCGAAGCCTTCAGAGACTGCAACAGCCTGTCAGCCGTCGAGATGGAGAGCTCCAGCCGCATAGGCAACAGCGCCTTCGAGGGCTGCTCGGCCCTGTCTGCCGTGACCATCGACGGCAATCTGCAGGCCATCGGCACCGAGACCTTCAAGGAATGCACCAACCTGGAGAGCGTCACCCTGCCCAAGTCGGTGAAGACCATTGGCACACGGGCCTTCCTGGGCTGCAAGTCGATGGCCACCATCGACCTGCCAGCATCGCTGACACGCATCTACGACCACGCCTTCGAGGAGTGCACCAGCCTGAAGTACATCTACATACCCCAGCTGGTGAAGCAGATGGGCAGCGACACGTTTGAGAACTGCACATCGTTGGACAGCGTCTACATACAAGGGTTCGTCGAGAAGTTGGAGAGCGACGTGTTCCGCTCGTGCCATTCGCTGCGCAAGGTGATTCTGCCCGTGTCGGTGAAGACGATAGGCGACAATGCCTTTGCTGAATGTGCCTCGCTGAAGACCCTCGAACTGCCCATCTCGTTGTCGAGCATTGGCGACGACGCCTTTGAGCAGTGCACATCGCTTGTCTCCATCGTGGTGCCGGCCGCCTGCACCTCCATAGGCAGTTCGGCCTTCCGCGAGTGCAGCGCCTTGCAGCGTGTAGAGCTGCCCGCCGCCATCCGCAAGCTGGGCGGCAATGCCTTTGCCAAGTGCGTGTCGCTGCGCGAACTGTATTGCGCCGCCCCCCTGCCTCCAAGCATCGCCCACAGCACCTTCAAGGGCACCACGCTGGCCGCCCTGCGCATCGTAGTGCCAAAGGGTGCCAAGGTGAACTACACCAACGACAAGCAGTGGTCCAAACTGCCTTACATCGTGGAGCAGCAGCAATAAGTTTTGGAATTAGGAATTTATAGACAGGCTGGGGGCAAGCAAGGCAATGACTGAAAAAGTTTTTACATCTTCAAAGGTAGGGTAAAGCGGACTCAGAGATAAGTGCCTTTTATCTCGGAGATAAGTGCCTTTTATCTCCGAGATAAAAGGCACTTATCTTTTAGGGGGGTATTTTGGGCGTTTTTAAAAAAATTGACAAAGAATGAAGGTCCAAGCAACAAGGGCATGGACTATCATTCTTATTGCTGACAATAAAGCGCACACATCTGTGCACAGCGCTCGCCGTCGATGGCTGCCGAGACGATGCCGCCCGCATAGCCGGCCCCCTCGCCGCAGGGGAAGAGGCCGTCGAGGCCTACGTGCTGCAGGGTGTCGTCGCGGCGCAGGATGCGTATGGGCGACGATGTGCGCGTCTCCACGCCGATGAGCACGGCCTCGTTGGTCAGAAATCCGTGTGCCTGCCGGCCGAAAGTCTTAAATCCCTCCTGCAGCCGGCGGGCGATGGGCTTGGGCAGCCAGAAGTGCAGGGGCGATGCCACCAGCCCCGGTGCATAACTGCTGCGCGGCAGGTCGCTACTCAGTCGGCCATTGACGAAGTCGGCCATGCGCTGTGCCGGTGCCGTCTGTCGGCGGTTTCCCTGCTGCCAGCAGAGCTGCTCCAGCTGTTCCTGATATTGCATCACTCGAAGGGGTGAGGGGTGAGAGGTGAGGGGTGAGGGGTGAGAGGTGAGAGGTGAGGGGTGAGAGGTGAGGGATGAGGGCGTCTGGTCGTCATCCAAGTCTTCGGGCCTTATTTCCACCACCATGCCGCTGTTGCTCCACCGCGAGGCTCGACTGGCGGGGCTCATGCCGTTGACCACTATCTGCTTCGGCCCTGTGGCGGCGGGTATGACGAAACCGCCGGGACACATGCAGAAGGAGTAGACGCCACGGCCCTCCACCTGCGTCACAAATGAATATTCGGCGGCAGGCAGCCACTGGCCGCGGCCTTCACGACGGTGATACTGTATCTGGTCGATGAGTGCCGACGGGTGCTCCAGTCGCACGCCCACGGCTATGCCCTTGGCCTCTATCTCGATGCCTTCGGCTGCCAGATAGCGGTAGACATCGCGGGCGGAATGGCCGGTGGCCAGGATGACGGGGCCGAGGAAGGTTTTTTGAGAGGTGAGAGGTGAGGGGTGAGAGGTGAGAGGAGTGTTTTGAGAGGTGAGGGGTGAGGGGTGAGAGGTGAGAGGAGTGTTTTGAGAGGTGAGAGGTGAGGGGTGAGAGGTGAGAGAATAGACTTCTGCCTCTACGCCGATGACCTTATCTCCACGCGCAGGAGCTATTCTCTCACTTCTCACCTCACCCTTCTCACCTCTCACCTCCCACCTCTCACTTCTCACCTCCCACCTCTCACCTCTACTAAGTATCAGCCTGGTCATCTTCGTCTGGAAGTGCACTTCGCCACCACAGCGGATGATGGTGTTGCGCATGGCCTCAATGACAGCCGGCAGGCGGTCGGTGCCTATGTGCGGATGGGCGTCGGCCAGGATGTTGGTGGAGGCGCCGTGCTGACAGAACACCCGCAGAATCTTCTCCACATCGCCGCGCTTCTTGCTGCGGGTGAAGAGCTTGCCGTCGCTGTAGGCACCGGCGCCGCCTTCGCCAAAGCAGTAGTTGCTCTCGCCGTCGACGGTCTGCGTGCGGGCAATGGCGGCCAGGTCGCGCTTGCGCTCGTGCACATCCTTGCCCCGCTCCAGCACGATGGGCCTCAGACCCAGTTCGATGAGTTTCAGGGCAGCGAAGAGGCCTCCCGGCCCGGCACCCACTACAATCACTTGGGGCCGTCCCTCCACATTGGGGTAGTCGATGGGCAGGAACCCGTCGTCTTGCGGTTCCTCGTTCACGTAGACGCGCACTTTCAGGTTTACGACGATGTTGCGCTGGCGTGCGTCGATGCTGCGGCGCAACACGCGCACGGCCTTCAGGGCGCTCAGTGCCAGTCCTTTCTCTTGGGCCACGTAGCGTCGCAGGGCGTCGGCATCGGCAGCCACCTGCGGCATCACTCTTATCTGGTATTCGCTTGTCATAGTTACACTTGCTGCATATCGTGCAGATGCTTGTAGTAGCCGTCCTTGGCCAGCAGTTCGTCGTGCGAGCCGCGCTCCACGATGCTTCCCTCGTGGAGCACGCATATCTCGTCGGCGTTGTGGATGGTGGAGAGACGGTGGGCAATGGCCACGGTGGTGCGCGTCTTCATCAGGCGCTCCAGTGCGTCCTGCACCAGCCGCTCGCTCTCGGTGTCGAGTGCCGATGTGGCCTCGTCGAGTATCAGGATGGGCGGATTTTTCAGTATGGCCCGGGCTATGCTGACGCGCTGCCGCTGTCCGCCGGAGAGCCTTCCGCCCCTGTCGCCGATGTTGGTGTCGAAGCCCTGCTCCGAAGCCGTGATGAAGTCGTAGGCATTGGCAATGCGGGCGGCGTCGGCAATCTGCTCGTCGGTAGCCTCGGCCACGCCAAAGGCGATGTTGTTGCGGAACGAGTCGTTGAAGAGGATGGCCTCCTGGTTGACATTGCCGATGAGCTGGCGCAGGTCGTGCAGGCCCAGGTCTTTCACATTGATGCCGTCGATGAGCACCTCGCCCCGCTGCACGTCGTAGTAGCGCGGAATGAGGTCTACGAGCGTCGATTTGCCACTGCCGCTCTGTCCTACGATGGCGATGGTCTTGCCCTTTGGAATGACCAGGTTGATGTCCTTCAGCACCCACGTGGGCTCCTTTTGCTGGGCATTGCTATAGCCGAACCAGACGTGGCGGAACTCTATCTGATGCTCAAACGAGGCGATGTGGCGGGGCTGCTGCGGCTCCTTGATGTCGTTCTCGGCCAGCAGTATCTTGTCTATGCGCTCCATCGAGGCCAGACCCTTGGGAATGTTGTAGCCGGCCTTGGAAAACTCCTTCAGGGGGTTGATGATGGAGTAGAGGATGACCATATAATATATAAAGGTGGGGCCGGTGATGGCCTGGTTGTTGAGCACGAGCATGCCGCCGAACCAGAGCACGATGACAATCATGACGGTGCCGAGAAACTCAGACATAGGGTGGGCCGACGACTGGCGGATGTTCACTCGCATCAGGTCGGTGCGGTAGGCGCTGTTCACCTCGTCAAAGCGGCGGTTCATCTTCCCTTCGGCACAAAATGCCTTGATGATGCGCAGGCCGCCGAGCGTCTCCTCCACCTGGCTCATGGTGTCGCTCCAGAGCGCCTGGGCCTTCACCGAGTCCTGCTTCAGCCGCCGGCCCACCAGCCCCATAAACCAGCCCAGCACGGGCACGATGACAAGGGTGAAGGCGGTGAGCTGCCAGGAGATGAAGATGAGCGTGGCAAAATAGGCCACCACGAGGACGGGGTTCTTGAAGAGCATCTCCAGCGACGACATGATCGAGTTTTCCACCTCCTGCACATCGCCGCTCATGCGGGCAATGATGTCGCCCTTGCGCTCTTCGGTGAAGAAGCCCAGCGGCAGCGACGTGATTTTGTGGTAGAGCTGGTTGCGGATGTCGCGCACCACGCCGGTACGGATGGGCACAATGCAGGCCGACGTGAGGAAGTAGGCACCCGTCTTGAGCAGTGTGGTGCCGGCCAGAAAGAGCCCGATGAAGAGCAGTGTGGTGGTGGGGCCATAGTCGGCAATGAGCCCGTTGACGAAGTAGTTCAGATTGTTCATCAGCACGCCCTGGGCGTTGCTCCAGTCCCACTCCATCACGGCCGTTGCGGCCTCGGCATCGCCCGTCTGGAAGAGTATCTGCAGGATGGGGATGAGGGCGGCAAACGAGAAGATGTTGAGCAGTGCCGACAGGATGTTGAACACCACCGAGAGGATGAGATATTTCTTGTAGGGAGGCACGAAGCGCCTCAGCACTCGCAGGAATTCTTTCATAGGTCAAGCGTTATAGTGGGGTGCAAAGGTACAATAAAATTCTTAACCGGCAAAGCGTATGGGAGTGAAAAGTTGATAATCAGCACTACGCATCGGGGGCTGCAACAGCCAGCGGGGGTGCCGGCGGGGCAGCGTCGGCCAGATAAGCCGCCATGAAGAATGGCAGATAGACACACTCCCACAGCATGAAGGCAGAGGCCCAGAAGAAGAGGGCGGCCACGGCCAGCACGGCAATGAGGGCACGCTTGTTGGGCGTGTGCATCATCGACGCGAAATAGAAGGCGAAGAGCAGCAGGATGCCCACAAGGCCATGGTCGTAGAAGAAGACGCGATAGCCGGCATTGCCGAACTCCACAACTTCAAACTTGCGGCCGAAAAAGATGTCGGACGACTCGATGTAGTTGTCGAAATCGGCCTGGAAACCGCCAGTCACGCGGTTGTCGCCAGCCATCTCACCGTCGTCAATCTCCAGGCGGAGCATGATGAGGTCGTGCACCAGGTTGTTGCCATCGTTGTAGGTGAAGGTGACCACCGTGGCCACGGCCAGCACCGACAGGGCGACGGCCATCTTCCGCACAATGCGCTTGCCCGCCGTCCAGGCGTTGAAGATGATGATGGCCACCAAATAGACGTATGATGCCACGGAGAAGGTGAAGAAGACGGCGGCCAGCAGCACCACGTTGTACCACCGTCGCCACTGCCCATGCTGGGTGAACAGCAGGAAAGCGCAGGCGGCACCAATGTGGCTGGGCTCCAGAAAATAGCCGTTGAAACGGGGGAAGAGACTGAAGATGTCGTTGGTGCGGACCAGAAAGAAATAATAGTTGAGAAAGTCGTAAAACTCGTCGAAGCGGGCCTCTCTGTAGGGCAGCGGGAAGCCCACCAGATAGAGGCAATGGGCAGCCAGCGAGGGGATGAGCAGCACGCCCATCGCCTTGCAGAGAAAGGTGGCCAAGCGTGAGAGCTGCGGCAGACTGAGCCTGAAGATGGCAAAGAAGAAGGCCAGGCGGAAGAGCAGCATGACGTAGCCGTTGAAGTTGCTCCCCGTGGAGATGCGCTCGTAGACGAGAAAGGCGGCAAGCAGCAGAATGGGCAGCAGGAAATCGTTGCGGGTGAAGATTGGCTTGGGCTGCGTGGCGGAGACGATGTAGGCCGCCACTAAGCAAAAGGCTGCCGGCAGATGATAGAGCTGGCCTATCTTCCACATGAACCACGGATTGAGCGACCCCAGGAAGGCAATCAGCGTACCGGTGTAGAGCAGTGTGGTGGTGAGCCGCTCCTTGTTGAGGATGCACAAACTGCGAAGCATGACGGCGGGGTTATGCTTGTACGCCCTGGTGCAGGGCGCCGGCAATGTCGTGGCGCAGCAGCCAGGCGGTGGTGGCAAAGAAGGCGAGCACAACCATAAAGGCCACGAAAATCATGCGCTTGGGCTTGGCGGCCTTCAGCGGCACGCTGGCCCCCTGCAGCACGGTGAAGGCCGGTGTGCGCTCCTGTATACGGGCCTTGGCGGCCTGCAGCTGGGTGTTGAAGGTGGTGTAGGCCGTGTACTTCTGCTGCATGTCGTTCTCCAGGTCTTCCAGTTCCAGGCCCCTGCTGCGCAGCACCAGGTTGGTGTTGGCGTCGGACATGCGCCCGTAGGTCTGGCGCACCTTCTGGTAGTCCTTCAGGGCCTCGTCGGTCAGTTGTTTGTAGTAGTCGTAGTCTATGCGTGCCTTGCTGGTGCGATAGTCGGTGATGAAGCGTTGCAGCCGCTCCTTGACCGAGTCGGCCATGGTCTTGCATACCAGGGGGTCCTGGGCCATGGTGCTGATGGTGATGACGCCGGTCTTCTTGTCGATGCTGAAGCTGATGTTGGCCCTCACGGCCTCGGCCACATCGTTGTCTATCCTGCTCAGATGGTAGGGCTCCTGCGGTCCGCCCTCACCGGCAGGCCCGCCGTCCTGGCTGCTGCCGATGCGCTTTAGCAGGTTCTTCAGCCAGACCATGGGCAGACTCCAGATGCTGATTTTCTGGTGGGTCCGCAGATAGTCGTAGTAGGTGGTCTGCAGTTCGCCGTCGAGAGTGGTCACCCTGACGTCGAACAGGCTGGTGACGAAGCCGTTGTCCTTCATCAGGTCGGGATAGAGCAGCGGCGTGATGGCATCGTTGGTCTGGATGTTGTTCAGGTCGAAGCCAAAGGCGGAGGCGATGGAGCCCAGCGTGGACGAGCCCGACATGGAGTTGCCCAGTTCGGGCGCCAGACTGGTGTCGGACGTATAGGTGCGCGGTATGCCGAGTATATAGACGCAGGCCAGTACGAAGGTGAGCGAGAGGGTCTTGAAGTAGGTCTTCTTTCCCGCCCACAGCTTCTTGGCGTAGACGCTCAGGTCTATCACCTCCGACTTGGCTTTCTTTTCTTCCGTCATCGCGGCCGGCCTTTACTTCAGAACGTTGACGATGGTGGCAATCATGGTGGCTATACTTGCGGTCGATGTGCCGATAGCCAGCATTTCGCCCGTGGTGAGCCTGTTCTTGCGCTGCTTGGTGGGCACCACAATCTCACAGCCCGGCTGCGGCTTGCTCTTCTTGGCCTTGGCCACAGTGCCGTTCATATAGATGATATAGGTCTTGCTCTTCTTGGCGTTGTCGCTCCAGCCGCCGGCCAGATTGATGTAGTAGTCAATGCCCTTGCCCTCCTTGTAGCCGACGGTGTTGGGATACATCACCTCGCCGTTGATTTTCACCGTGTTGGTATATTCTGGCACCACGATGCGGTCGCCGGGGCGCAGCACGATGTCGGCATCGGAGCCGGGCTTCTCGATGGCCTTTTCCAGCTCTATGCCCACAGGATAGTTGGGCGAGAGGCTCAGCGTCTTGATGTCGATGGAGTCTCTGCCGTTGGACGAGCGGCGTGCGGCTTCAATCAGCGACATCTGGCGAGCCTTCTCCTCAGAGGTGAGCTCGCGGATGAGTCGTGCACCGGGTGTGTAGGCCGACTTCTTCAGGCCTCCGCAACGGGCGATGACCTCGCTTAGGCGCTCGTTCTTCCTCGACAGGGAGTAGACGCCGGGGAAGAGCACCTCGCCGTCAATCTGAATCATCGACTGCTCGCTGAAGCCCGGACTGCGGCGCACGAACACCTCGTCGTAAGGCTGCAGATGGAAGGCCCGCTTGTCGGCCTCGACCACAAATCCGTCCTTCACCGACAGGGTGAACATCTGGGAGATGGAGTCCTGTTCGGTGGTGGCGTCGGGATTGACCAGACGGCGCGCCACGTCGACCTTGACGGTCGAAGCGGCATCGGTCAGTCCGCCGGCCTGAAGGATGAAGTCCTCGATGGTCTCATTGTCGGCATACTTGTAGATGCCGGGATATTGCACCTCACCGTGGATGGTGATGGTCTGTGCCTCCTGGATGGGCTCCTTGCTGGCCACGTAGAGGGCATCCTCGTTCTGCAGGGGCACGTCGCTCACGCGGCCCTCCATGATGCCTGCCACGTCGACCGAGAGCACCTCAAGCGTGCGGTCGGGCTTCATGCGGTGCAGCACGGCGTGCTGGGCGATGGCGTCTTCCTTCAGGCCCTGTGCTGCCTCAAGCAGGGCGCGCACGGTGGTCAGGTTGCCGCCAATCTCGTATGAGCCGGGGCGGAACACGGCGCCCTTCACCTCCACTTTGTTGGAGAATCGCTTGATGTTCTTGTCGACCGACACCGAGTCGCCGTCGGCCAGATGGAATGTGCCCATGTCAAACTCGTTGACCGTATGCACAGAGTGGAGGGCACCTTTCTGCCGGATCACCCTCACGGAGTTGCGATAGGCATCGCCGGTAAAGCCTCCGGCATACTTGAGCAGCGACTGGAGGCTCTCGTCCTTCTTCATTTCGTAGTACATGGGGCGCTTCACCCGTCCTGTGATGTTGACCAGGCTCTCGTAGGCCTCGACGATGATCATATCGTTGTCGGTCAGTCGGATATTGCCCGTTGCCTTGCCGTTGACGATGTAGTCGTAGACATCGACGGTGGAGATGTGGCGGTTGTTGCGATACACCTTGATGTTACGCACCGTTCCCAGCTTGGTGATACCTCCAGCCATATAGAGGGCGTTGAACACGGTGGCGAAGGCCGAGAGCGTGTAGGTGCCGGGGGTGACCACCTCGCCGGCAATGTTGACGCTGATGGTGCGCGTCTGTCCCACCGTCAGGCGTATCTGGCTGCTGCTGTAGCGTGCGCCCAGCAGTGAGCGCAGGCGGGCATTGGCCTTCTCCTCGGTGAGTCCGCTGAGCATCACCGGCCCCACCCCCTCGATGGTGACAAAGCCGTCGGGGGCGATGGTGGCGGTCATCGTCTCCTGCGAAGCGCCGTAGATGTCGATAATGACGGCATCGCCAGGCCCCAGCACGTAATCCTTGGGCGTGGCGATGTTCATATTCGGCTCGAAGCTGAGAATCTTGTTGTTGAACAGGTCGTGGCCGTAAATCTTGTTCTTGTCGTTGCGCTGCTCGTCCAGCAGCCTATTGAGCATGGCAATAGAGTCGACGGGCAGCATGTCGCCCAGTGCGCTCTGCATCATCTCGTAGTCACTCTTGGAGTTGAGGGCGCTGATGCTGGCCACCTGCTGGTTGACGTCGTCACTGCGCATCTGGCCGTTGTTCTTGCGCATGCGCTTTTCGGCCACCGACATCGCCTTGTCGGCAGGGTCGCTCATGCCTGCCTGCTTGATTTGTTTGTCGTATTGCCGCTTGACGCGCTGTATCTGCTGTATGTCAACACCACGCTGCATCAGCTTGGTCACGATGTCGCTCTGCGAAGAGCCTTTGTCTTTCTCTTCAATGATAAATTCGATGAGCTGTTGATCGGTCATGCCTGACTGTGCCAGGCCTGTCTGGCCGGAGAGCCAAATCAATGCGAGAACGAGAAGATATTTTTTCATTTCAGTAAAATTTGTATCAACTTTATATTATATATTAACTCTAATTTCGGCGAATTATTGCAGCGCTACGATAATATTGTGAGAGATAGGCAGTTTCCTACTTGCCCGCCACTATCTTCTTGATGTCGTTCAGTTTGTTCAGCGCCTCGACGGGCGTCAGGTTGTTCACGTCCAGGCCCAGTATCTCGTCGCGTATCTGGCAGAGCACGGGGTCGTCGAGCTGGAAGAACGAGAGCTGCATGCCCTCGCGTGAGGCGGCAATCTCGGCGGTAGGCTTTCCGGCGCCGCCCACTTGTGCATTTTCCGACTCCAACTGCTTCAGTATGACGTTGGCCCGCTTCACGATGGAGCGGGGCATGCCTGCAATCTCTGCCACGTGTATGCCGAAGCTGTGCTCCGAGCCGCCGCGCTCCAGCTTGCGCAGGAAGATCACCTTGCCGTCGACCTCGCGCACCGAGACGTTGTAGTTCTTGATGCGCTGGAAGTTCTTCTCCATCTCGTTCAGCTCGTGGTAGTGGGTGGCGAAGAGGGTTCGGGCGCGGGCCTTGGGCTGCTCGTGCAGATACTCCACGATGGCCCAGGCTATTGAGATGCCGTCGTAGGTGGAGGTGCCGCGGCCCAGCTCGTCGAAGAGCACCAGCGAGCGCGGCGTCACGTTGTTCAGTATGTTCGACGCCTCGGTCATCTCGACCATAAATGTCGACTCGCCCAATGAGATGTTGTCGCTGGCGCCCACACGGGTGAATATCTTGTCTACCAGTCCGATGCGGGCCCTCTCGGCGGGCACGAAGCAGCCCACCTGTGCCAGCAGCACAATGAGGGCCGTCTGTCGGAGCAAGGCCGACTTGCCGGCCATGTTGGGGCCTGTGATGATGACGATTTGCTGGCGCTCCTGGTCCAGCACAATGTCGTTGGGCACATATTGCTCGTCGATGGGCAGCTGGGTCTCGATGACGGGGTGGCGGCCCTGGCAGATGTCTATCACGTCGCTGCCGTCGACGACGGGGCGTATGTAGCGGTGCTCCTCGGCGGTCTTGGCAAAGCCCAGCAAGCAGTCGAGGCGTGCCAGCAGCGTGGCGTTGATTTGTATCTGGGGGATGAACTCCTGGATGGCGGCCACCAGCTCGCCGAAGAGGCGGGCCTCGAGCGAGAGTATCTTGTCTTCGGCTCCGAGTATTTTCTCCTCATACTCCTTTAGCTCCTGGGTGATGTAGCGCTCGGCCTGGGCCAGTGTCTGCTTGCGCACCCACTCGGCGGGCACCTTGTCCTTATACGTGTTGCGCACCTCCAGGTAGTAGCCGAACACGTTGTTGTAGCCTATCTTCAGCGACTGTATGCCTGTGGCGGCGGCTTCGCGCTCCTGTATCTGCAGCAGATAGTCCTTGCCGCTGTAGGCTATGCGGCGCAGCTCGTCCAGTTCGGCGTTCACGCCGTCGGCCATCACGCCGCCCTTCTGCACCAGCTGTGGCGGGTCGTTCACTATCTCGCGGGCTATGCGGTCGCGTATGCTCTCGCAGAGTGAGAGGCGCTCGCCCAGGCCCTTCAGCACGTCGTTGCCGGCACTGAGGCAGGCCGTCTTGATGGGCTGCACGGCCATCAGGGCCTGCTTCAGCTGGTTGACCTCGCGGGGCGAGACGCGCCCCACGGCCACCTTCGAGATGATGCGCTCCAGGTCGCCCACGCGGTGCAGCTGGTCGTCGACGCACTGGCGGAAGTCGGGTTCGCGGAAGAAATAGTCAACCACGTCGAGGCGGTCTTCGATGGGTTTCTGATCCTTCAGGGGGAACACCAGCCAGCGGCGCAGCAGGCGGCCGCCCATGGGCGACACCGTGCGGTCTATCACGTCGAGCAGGCTGCGCCCGTCGTCCTGCATGGGCTGCACCAGCTCCAGGCTGCGGATGGTGAACTTGTCGAGCCTGACGTACTTCTCCTCCTCTATGCGCTGCAGATGGGTGATGTGGCCTATCTGCGTGTGCTGGGTCAGCTCCAGATAGTAAAGTATGACGCCGGCGGCAATCACGCCGCTGTGCAGATGCTCTACGCCGAAGCCCTTCAGGCTCTTCACCTGGAAGTGCTTCAGCAGTTTCTGCATGGCGGCCTGCTCGGTGAAGACCCAGTCGTCCATCTGGAAGGTGACGTAGCGGGTGCCGAAGTATCGCTCGAAGTCCTGACGGCGGTCGCGGTCGTAGAGCACCTCCTTGGGCTGGAAGTTGCCCAGCAGCTTCTCCACATAGTCGTAGGTGCCCTCGCCCACCAGGTATTCGCCGGTCGATATGTCGAGCAGGGCGATGCCGCAGGCCGACTTTCCGAAGTGAACGGCGGCCAGGAAGTTGTTCTCTTTGTAGTTCAGCACATTGTCCGAGAGGGCCACGCCGGGGGTGACCAGTTCGGTGATGCCGCGCTTGACCAGTTTCTTAGTCAGCTTCGGGTCTTCCAGCTGGTCGCAGATGGCCACGCGCTTGCCGGCACGGATGAGCTTGGGCAGGTAGGTGTCCAGCGCGTGATGGGGAAATCCGGCCATCTCGTCGCCCTTGTTGTAGCCGTTGTTGCGCTTGGTCAGCGTGATGCCCAGTATCTGCGAGGCGATGACGGCATCGTCGCAGTAGGTCTCGTAGAAGTCGCCGCAACGGAACAGCAGCACCGCGTCGGGGTGCTTCGCCTTCAGGTCGAAGAACTGCTTCATCATCGGCGTCATTTCCTTGCCGTCTTTCTTTGCTGCCATAATCTGTACTTATATCCTATCGGGCTGCAAAGGTAGTGTTTTTCTGCGAAACACGCAAGAAAAATAAGAATTTAGAATTTAGAGTTTAGAATTAAGAGTTGTCGCCTGCGGCGATTAAGAATTAAGAGTTAAGAATTTCTCTGCACAGCATAATTCTAAATTCTTAACTCTTAATCGCAGCGAAGCGAGAATAACTCTAAATTCTAAATTCTTAATTCTTAACTCTAAACAGATGCGGGATGAACTCGTGCAGGCCGCGGCGCCAGGTGAGGAACTCGTGGGCGGTGCCCTTCGACTCGCTGGCATCCACCTTGATGCCCAGGGCACGCAGCTGCTCCACGATGGGTCCGCTCTTGATGAAGTCGTCGCTGCCCCAGTTCATATAGAAGTAGTGAATCTTCTTGTTGAAGGCGTCGGCATCGGCAAAGACGCCATTGTAGGCCGTCTTCACGTCGAGGCCGAAGATGGCGCCGCTGAAGGTGCCCATCCAGGCAAACTTGTCCAGGTTCTGCAGCACCACGTCGAAGGTCTGGTGGCCGCCCCACGAAAGTCCGGCCATGGCGCGGTGCTCACGGTCGGCCTTGGTGCGGAAGGTCTGGTCGATGTAGGGTATGAGGTCGTTCAGCAGCACTGGATAGAATGAGGCGCCATACTCCGACCGCCCGGCCTGGTTGCTGCCGCCGCGGAAGGGACCCTTGATGTCGCCACTCTCCATCACCACGAGCATGGGCACGGCCTCGCCCTTGGCAATGGCGTTGTCCATGATGTGCTGCATCTTGCCCTGGATGGCCCAGCTGGTCTCGCCCTCGCCCATGCCGTGCTGCAGGTAGAGCACGGGGTAGCGCTTCTTGGCGTTCTTGGCCAGCTCGTACTCCGCGGGGGTGTAGACCAGGGCGTGGCGCCACTCGCCAAACTTCGAGTTGGGGCTGTGGTAGTAGATGCTGCGCACCTGGCCGTGGGCCACGCCCTTCTGCGGACGGTAGTAGTCGCCCTCGGGGCCTTCGGGTATCTCGATGCCGCCGGCCTCGCGGTTGCAGCCGAAGAAGGTCTCCGAGGCGGGGTCTACAAAGTTCACACCGTCGATGTTCATAAAATAATAGTGGAAGCCCACGGGCAGCGGGTCGGTGACGGCCATGAAGCCGCCCTTGCCGTCGGGCTGCATGTCGTACTTCTTGTTGCACACGTCGACGATGACCTTCCTGGCCTCCGGGGCCTGTATGCGGAAGTAGGCGCGGCGCTCCTTGTCCACCTTCGGGAAGTCGTTGCCGGGCACGGTGGTCTCGGCTATCACGGCATCGGCGGGCACCTCAATCTGCTTGGGCTTGTCGATATAGGGCCGCTTGGGCTGGAACCCCAGGTGGCGGGCCACGGCCTCGCCGTAGCGGCAGCCCAGCTCGCGATAGCCGGCAGCGTCGAAGTGCAGGCGGTCGGGGCCGTTGCTGCAGTCGTCGCTCGATATCACCTGGCAGGTGTGGATGGTCTGCGGCAGCTCGTCAATCTGCTTCTTGCAGCCTATGCACACACCCCGTCCGCCGGCCTGCACAATGTTGCCCACGTAGAGGTTCACCTCTTCGGGCTTCAGCTGCAGGTCGCCGCACAGGTTGTCGTAGACGCGCTGCACCATGCCGGCCCATTTCGGGTCGCCGGTGTTGGTCTCGCCCTGGTGCATCAGTATGCCCTTTATCACGCCGTCCTGCTGGGCCTTCTTGGCCAGCGTCACCAGCCGCTCGTAGGGGTTGTTGTCGTAGGCGGCCAGCATGCCCTTCATCCAGCCGGGTGCCTTCTTCTCGGCATAGCTCTGGATGCTGTCGGGCAGGAAGCCCTTGATGTCGATGCCGCCGATGGCCACGTGGATGACGCCTATTTTGATGTTGTCGGGCGTCGAGGCCACCATCGTCCTGCCAAACCAGTCGGCAGGGGTCAGGCCCGTGTTGGGGCGGCAGAGCGGCGGCGTGGCCTCGCACCACTCGCCCATCTTGCGACCCTTGTCGGGGAAGTCGACGGCGGGCATCAGCAGAAACCGCGGGCCGGGGCTCTTCAGGTCCTGGGCCTCCGGCTTGGCGGCGCCCTCCATGTTCGACTGGCCGAAGCAGAGGAAGATGTAGAAGTTAGGGTCGGGCTGTGCGGCCTTGGCCTCCGTGGCGGCCACTTTCTTCTTGGCAGCCTGTCGCTTCTGTGCTGCCGTGGTGCCTGGCAGCAGCATCAGCACAGCTGCCGTCAGGGCGATGTAATGGATGCGTGAGTGTATCATAAAAATCGATCAGTTGTGTAAATTGAGACAAATGTCCCTGCAAAAGTAGCGCTTTTCGTGCAAAAACACTTTCTCGGTTGTTGCAGCCTTTTGTTCAGATGTTGTAATCTGCCGCTCCGAAAGACAGAAGAACGGGATTTTTTTAAAGACAGAATAACAAAAAAAACGGAGGGCAGAGTAAGAAGACAGAATAACAAAAGAACGGAGGACAGAGTAAGAAGACAGATTAACAAAAGAACGGAGGACAGAGTAAGAAGACAGAATAACAAAAGAACGGAGGACAGAGTAAGAAGACAGATTAACAAAAGAACGGAGGACAGAGTAAGAAGACAGATTAACAAAAGAACGAAGGACAGAGTAAGAAGACAGATTAACAAAAGAAAGGAGGACAGAGTAAGAAGACAGATTAACAAAAGAACGGAGGGCGGGGGGAGAAAGAGCCGTCCAAACTTGACAAGGCTGCCGGCCTTAGTTGGAGAAAGAACCGTCCAAACTCATGAATTCTCTAGCCTGAATTATTCACGGCAATTAAACTGAATGACGCTAAGGAAACCACGCGCAGCCAATGCCCCGTAGGGGCCTGACAGCGGTAGCCAGC